>DGTF01000056.1 GCA_002394235.1 Eubacterium sp. UBA4343
CCACTGTTATGGGTACAGTATAAATGAGACAAACTGGGACAAAAAATCCGAGGTATTTTTGGGTATGAAAAAGCCGCGCAAACGGCTTGTTTACGCGGTTTTTCAGGTGTTTGCAACAATCGATTAACGCTTGCTGAACTGCGGTGCACGACGAGCTGCCTTGAGACCGTACTTCTTACGCTCTTTCATACGAGGATCACGAGTAAGATAACCCTCCGCCTTCAGCGTCGGCTTGTTCTCGGCGTCAACCTGAAGCAACGCACGAGAAATACCATGACGGATCGCGCCGGCCTGACCGGTAAAACCACCGCCATGAACATTAACCAGTACGTCGAACTTGTCTGTGTTGTCCGTAGCAACAAGCGGCTGACGAACAATCGTCTTCAGAGTCTCAAGTCCGAAGTAATCATCGATATCTCTTTTATTTACAGTAATCTTGCCGGTACCCGGTACAAGGTAAACTCTGGCAATAGATTTTTTTCTTCTTCCGGTTCCATAATACTTTTCGTTAGCCATTTGTCTTTACCTCCCTTAGTTAGAATGTGAGCACTTCCGGTTTCTGAGCTGCATGAGGATGCTCAGCACCTGCGTATACGTGAAGCTTTGTCATCATTTCTCTTCCGAGAGGTCCCTTCGGGAGCATTCCCTTAACAGCGAACTCAATAACTCTCTCCGGATGCTTTGCAAGCATCTCCTTCAGAGTTGTCTCCTTCAGACTTCCAACATAATCAGAATGTCTGTAGTAGATCTTCTGCTCCAGCTTTTTGCCGGTTACTTTGATCTTTTCTGCATTAATAACGACTACATAATCTCCGGTGTCTACGTTCGGAGTGAACTCCGGCTTGTTCTTTCCTCTGAGAACAGAAGCGACCTCAGAAGCAAGACGTCCGAGAACCATTCCGGAAGCATCAACGACATACCATTTCTTCTCTAACTTATCCGGATTAGCCATATATGTTTTCATGGTAACAACCTCCTGCATGAATGAACTACAGCGCACAGCGCGGCTGTAAGATTCGTTATTTAAATGATAGCTTGATGCAATATCCACTGTCCGTATGGTCATGCACCGGAACATCCGACCTTAGGCTTTCGATCATAATGGATGCTCTGTATGTCGCGTTTCAAAATGTCACATGACGTGTTTGGGAGACACGGCAGGCACACTCGTCCCGCGTCACACTGAATTAGTTTATAATACCGAAAAACTTCTGTCAAGTACTTTCTTATATTAATTCTGCCTGTCTCTTATATTAATTCTGCGGATCTGTGGCAGGGTTTGTAGCAGCGTTTATGGCAGGGTTTGTGGTGGGTGTGGTGTCTATGGTGACCGTATTATACGGAATCACAATCTCCGCTTTTTCAAATTCACTTACGATCCTCTGCCTCACATTGCTGCACGCAAGATAACTCTCCATAATATCCTTGGTGTACACGGCAAACTTCAGCAGCATGCCGTTTGCCGTAAGCGAACTGACAAGCACAGAGGTTTTTTCTGCCTCCACAACCAGCGGCTCTGTTTTCAGGATTTCCATGATAACAGCTCTTGCCTTCTCGATATCCGTCGCGTAATCAACTTCTACTTCCACAAAGGTTGCGACCGTATCCGGGTTGCTCATATTGACGATGACGGCACCGTCCACCACACTGTTCGGAATGATACACATCTGTCCGTCAGCCTGCTCGATTACGACATGCCTCACGGTCATATCGCGGACAATTCCCTCTGCGATTACCGTCCCTGCACTCTTGATCTGAATCTTTTGTCCGATATCACAGGGCTTGGAGGATGAAAGAGAAAATCCGGAAATTACATTACCAAGCGTCTGCTGTGCCGCAAAGGTCGCAACCGCAATCAACAATGCGCTGCTCTGCAGCACCGTCGTACTGATCTCCTTGGCAATTTCAAAAGAACCCAGTGCAGAGTACACGCCGACAATGGTAATGCCCACCGTGAGAATACTCTGCAGGAATTTATTATAGAGACTCTGTTTCTGTGTCCGTTTATTCAGCCCCCTGAAGAAACGGCGGATAAAATATACCGTCAAAAAGGTTATGCAAAGGATCACCGCGGTCCTGAGCAGAAGTGCCAAGTCAGAATTCATTTTTTTCCCTGCCTCCACTATCGCACAATTCTTATCTCACCCTATACCGTACATTTACCCGGGCATCATGGGCTGTCAGATTTTCTCCGCCGCAGCTTTCTGCTTCCTGTTGAAAAAATCAGGCTCCCACTCCGGATATCTGATTTTCATAAGAGTAAGTCCCCGGGCTGGCGCCGTCGGTCCTGCTGCACTACGGTCCCTGCTTTCAAGAATTCCCTTCATGTCCTCCGGCTCAGTCCTTCCTTTACCGATCTCAACGAGAGTTCCCGCCAGTATCCGGACCATATTGTACAGAAAGCCGTTTCCGCAGATCTGGAACCGAATCAGATCATCCTCGCGGATGACCCTGGCAGAATAAATCGTGCGGACCGTGCTCCGGTCCGGATTGGTCTCGCCGGACGCCTGGAAGCTCCGGAAGTCGTGCTCCCCTATGAGATACCGGGCAGCTCTGTCCATGCGCTCCGCATCCAGCGGAACATATAGGAAGCAGGTGTCGTTCCGTCTCGTCGGATCCGGAAAACGGCGATTCAGAATCTTGTATTCGTAGGTCTTTACTGTGGATGTGAAGCGGGGGTGAAATTCCGGCGATACTTCCCGGGAACCCTGGATTTTGATGTCATCCGGCAGTCTCGTATTCAGCGCGTAGGAATACTTATTCCCCGGCATCCGGGCAGACGTATCAAAGACCGCTACATTTCCCCTGGCATGCACCCCCGCATCGGTGCGGCTCGCGCCGATGGTATGTATCTGCTCCCCTGTAATCTCCGAGAGAGCAGCGTTCAGCACCTGCTGTACAGCAATCCCATTCGGCTGTACCTGCCACCCGCAGTAATTGGTTCCGTCATATGCGACGGTCAGCATCACACGTTTCATGTTTTCTACCGATATCTCCGTTCCCGCTTATGATCTCTGGATCCTAATCCCGGCCTGCGGCCGACCGTTTTCAGCGCGATCTCCAATCCAGCCTCCTGTCACCAGTGCAGCACTGCCCGCAGCACAATTGCTGCCGCAAGATATGCGAAAAGAACTGCATATGCCGCATAATCCCGGGACTGGTAAACAAGCGGACGCATCTGGGTCCGCCCGTCCCCTCCGTGATAGCATCTGGCTTCCATCGCAAGCGCAAGATCATTTGCTCTTCGGAAAGCAGATACAAACAGCGGAACCAGAATCGGGACCATCGCCTTTACCCTCTGGATGACATTTCCACTCTCGAAATCCGCCCCGCGCGCCATCTGCGCCTTTTTGATTTTATCGGTTTCTTCCATCAGAATCGGGATAAAGCGAAGCGCAATCGACATCATCATCGCAATCTCATGCACCGGCACATGCACCTTCCGCAGCGGACGAAACAGCGATTCCATCGCGTCGGTCAGCTTGTTTGGCGTTGTCGTAAGCGTCATGATGGAGCAGCCGATAATCAGATACACAAGACGGATGCCCATCTTTGCGGCTGTGCTGATACCCTCCCTTGTAATATGGAGGATACCGAACTGCCAGATGACCGTCCCCTGCGTGAGAAAGAGATTCAGCACCATCGTAAAGATCAGCAGGACCCAGATTGCCTTCAGTCCCCTGACCATGAAGCTGAAGGGTACCTTTGACAGATGGATCACTGCAAACAGGAAAACAGTTCCGAGAACGTAGCCCCATGTGTGAAAAACAAACAGAGATATGATATAGATAAGTGTTCCGACAAACTTTACTCTCGGGTCCAGTTTATGAATCAGCGAATCCGCCGGGTAATACTGGCCTATGGTAATATCTTTAAGCATTTATTTTCTCCCAAGCGCATGAAGGATGCTTTCTTCCGCTTCCTCGATTGTTGTGGCGTGAACATCAACATCGAGTCCCTTTTCTTTGAGCGCATGCATGATATAAGTCATCTGCGGCGCAGCGAGTCCCATTTTTTCCAGCTCTTTGTAATGAGAAAAGACCTCTCTTGGCGGCGCGTCAAATGCCTTCTCCCCGTGGTTCATGACAATCAGCTGATCGACATATTCCGCGACATCTTCCATGCTGTGTGAAACCAGAACGACGGTGATACCCCTCTTCTTCTGCAGTCCTGCGACCGTATTGAGGATCTCATCACGTCCCATAGGATCCAGACCTGCGGTCGGCTCATCGAGGACCAGAACGTCCGGGTTCATGGCGAGAACTCCCGCGATTGCCACTCTTCTCTTCTGTCCGCCGGAAAGCTCGAAGGGCGATTTCCGGAAGAGTGATTCATCCACACCGACCTGATGCAGTGCTTCCTCTGCGCGCTTCATGCGTTCCTCTTCGGAAAGGCCCTGATTTTTGGGGCCGAAACACACATCGGTAATGACATCCGTTTCGAACAGCTGATACTCCGGGTACTGGAAAACGAGGCCAACATGAAACCTGAGATTTCTGCGGTCATACTTCTCGCCCCAGATGTCTTCATCATTAAAGTATACATGGCCGGAGGTTGGGCGCATCAGCCCGTTCAGATGCTGAATCAGTGTTGATTTTCCGCTTCCGGTATGTCCGATGATTCCGATAAAATGTCCGTCCGGGAGCTCGAGCGAAACGTCCTTGAGCGCATGCATCTCATACGCGGTTCCCGGGCTGTATGTATAAGTCACATGATCTAATCTGATTGACATGTTCTTTCCCCCTGCCGTTTCCCGTCGGAAGCTGTCTCTCCATCACGGATTTTCATAATGGCATCAACGAATTCATCGATGCTCAGAATGCCTTCGGGGATATCGAGCCCTCTCAGGCGAAGCGCATGCGCGAGCTGTGTGACGTGCGGGACATCTAGACGCAGCTTGTGAAGCTCATCCACCCGTGAAAAAATCTCCCGGGGCGTTCCCTGCATTACAAGCCTTCCCTCGTCCATGACAAATACATTGTCCGCATAGATAACCTCTTCCATGTAATGTGTGATCAGAATAACGGTGACTCCCTCACTCTTATTCAAATCACGCACAGCCTGAATAACCTCATGGCGGCCATTCGGATCCAGCATTGCCGTCGGTTCGTCCATGATGATGCATTTCGGCTTCATCGCCATGACGCCCGCAATCGCCACTCTCTGCTTCTGACCTCCGGACAGCTTGTTCGGTGAATGACTCCGGTAGGCAATCATCCCTGTTTTTCGAAGCGAATCATCCACCCGTTTCCAGATCTCATCGGTCGGAACACCCAGATTCTCCGGGCCGAATCCCACATCCTCCTCGACGACAGAGGAAACGATCTGATTGTCCGGGTTCTGGAAAACCATGCCGGCTCTCTGCCGGATGTCCCACACCTCATCATCTGCGTGGGTGTCCATCTGATCTACCCACATCGTTCCTCCCGTAGGGACCAGCAGTGCGTTCATATGCTTTGCCAGCGTGGATTTTCCACTGCCGTTATGGCCGAGAATCGCGATGAACTGTCCCTCTCGGATCTTCAGATTCACATCCCTGACCGCGTGGGTGATCTCCGGTTTTTCCCCGTCCTCTCCGTATTCAAGATAGTCGTAATTCAGATTATCCGCTTTAATGATGCTCATGATTCCGAAACTCCTGTCAATTCCCCGATGTAATCAAGAATTTCCTCTCTTCCCTGCTTTGTGACGGCAGAAAAAGCAAACAGTTTTTCATCTTCCCGCATTCCGAGTCCATCGCGAACCGCCTTGATCTGCTTCTGAACCTGGCTTCTTTTGAGCTTGTCCAGCTTGGTCGCGATGATCACGGGCTCGTATCCGCGAGACAGAATCCACTCAAACATCTGCTTATCGTTTGCCGACGGATCATGGCGGATATCAATAAGCAGGAACACCGCCTTCAGCTGATCGGACATTTTCAGATATCTCTCGATCATCCGCCCCCAGGACTGTCTGACATTGACAGACGCGGTTGTATAACCATATCCCGGGAGATCCACGAAGTAGAAGTTGTTGTTTACGTGATAGTAATTGATGGTCTGTGTCTTTCCCGGCTGAGAGCTGGTTCTCGCCAATGCCTTCCGGTTCAGCAGTCCATTGATCAGAGATGATTTTCCGACATTTGACTTCCCCGCGAATGCAATTTCCGGCTGTGTATTCACGGGAAACTTACTTGTGACACCGCACACTGTTTCAAGCTCGGCGTTCTTTATAACCATATCTTCTCCCTCCCATATCTGCCGGATTGCACAACGTGAAGCAATCTGCAGCTTATCCGTCTTATCAGGCTCCTTTTCGGGGCAAGAGCTTTCCTGCAGTGACGCAAGAGGACGCAGTGCATGGCGCCATACAGCTTATGCGTTTTGTGGCGCAAACTATTGTACAAAAGCTACGCGATCAGCGCATGCCCCAGAACCTCTTCCATCCGGCTGACATAGATAATCTCCAGGCCTTCCGTGATCTCTGCATCCATTTCCATTACATCCGGCTTGTTCTCCGCCGGCACAAGCACTGTGCGGATGCCGGCTTTTTTTGCCGCTAGCAGCTTTTCCTTCAGTCCACCGATCGGCAGCACCCTTCCACGAAGCGTGATCTCTCCGGTCATCGCCAGATCTGCGCGGACCGGTCTCTTTGTAATTGCCGAAAGCATGGCGGTCGCCATCGTAATCCCGGCGGACGGTCCGTCCTTCGGCACAGCTCCTTCCGGTATGTGGATATGGATATCATTTCCCGTGAAAAAATCATCCGGAATCTGATATTGTGACGAGACTGACCGGATGTAGCTGATCCCCGTCCGTGCGGATTCCTTCATGACATCCCCGAGCTGCCCCGTGAGAAGGAATTCCCCTTTCCCGGGCATCACATTTACCTCGATCTCGAGCGTATCTCCGCCGACACTCGTCCACGCAAGACCGCGGACGATTCCGATCTCCGGTTTGGAATTCGCCATATTTACGGTGAACTTACCCCTTCCAAGAAAACCCTCAAGGTTCTCTTTTGTAACCGTGACGGATTTTACATCATCTTCCTGGATCCGGAGTGCCGTCTTGCGGCAGATATGACCGATCTGTCGTTCCAGGGAACGCACTCCCGCCTCCTTTGTGTACCTGGATATGATTTCATCCAGCGCCTCATCCTCAATCACAAGCTGCCCCTTCTTTAGGCCATTGGCTTCAATCTGCTTCGGTATGAGATGCTCCCGTGCGATATGCTTTTTCTCATTTTCTGTATAGCTGTTGATCTCGATAAGCTCCATGCGGTCGAGAAGCGGCCTCGGAATCGTCTGGACATCGTTCGCAGTTGCAATGAAAAGAACCTGCGAAAGATCGATGGGCACCTCCACATAATGGTCGGAAAAATGGCTGTTCTCCTCCGGATCAAGCACTTCCAGGAGTGCGGAAGCGATATCCCCCTTGTAGTCGCTGCTTGTCTTGTCGATCTCATCCAGAAGCATCAGAGGATTTTTCACACCGGCATGGTGGAGTCCCTCCGCGATTCTTCCCGGCATTGCTCCGATGTAGGTTCTTCTATGTCCGCGGATCTCCGCCTCATCTCTGACTCCTCCAAGGCTGATCCGCACAAAAACCTTATTCAGCGCCTTTGCAATAGACTTCGCGATAGATGTCTTTCCGGTTCCGGGAGGTCCGACCAGACAAAGGATCGGAGCGTCCGCCTTTTTTGTCACAAGACGGACCGCCAGATATTCCAGTATCCGCTCCTTGACTTTCTCGAGACCGTAATGATCCTGCTCCAGAATCTGTCTTGCCTTCTTCAGGTCACGGTTGTCCCTGGACATTTTGTTCCACGGAAGGCCGAGCAGCGTCTCGATGTATCCCCGGATCACTCCTCCCTCCGAAGGATTGCCGGCTGTATTCTCAAAGCGGCGGATTTCATTGCGGAGAGTGTCCTTCACCTCCTTCGGTGCCTTTAGCTCCTCGCACTGACGCTTGAATTTTGCAATCTCTGTCTGTGTATTGTCATCTCCGAGTTCTTCCCGGATTTCTTTCAGCTGTTCCCGGAGTACATACTCTCTCTGGTTCTTATCCAGTCTCTGCTTTACCTTTTCCTGCAGCTCATACCGGATCCTTTCAACCGATGCCTCACGGGCAAGCATTTCACAGAGTACATCATAGCGTTCCTGCAGCCCGATGGCGTTGAGCAGTCGCTGCTGCTTCTCCGACGGGACCGACAGATTGATGCTGATCTGATCCACCAGCTTTTCAAACTGATCAATATCCAGGATTCTGATCAGCAGCTCCCTCGAAAGGTTTCTTCCTCCCGCGGAATAGATGCTGACAAGTTCTTTCAGATTCCGGATCATCGCCTCCCGGCGGTCATCATCAATTGCCGGTGTGCTGTCATCCGCAAATACGGATATCCTCGAGCGGAGAAACTTATCGGTAGACTCAAAATCGAGCAGCTCCGCCCGGTCAATGCCCTCCACGGTGACTTGTATCATGTCGCGCGGAAGCCGCGCAATCTTTCTAATCTCGGAAACCGTCCCGATCCGGTAAAGATCATCAAGCGTCGGTTCCGCCACCTCAAGCTTTCTCTGCGTCACCAGAAAAAGCCGGTTATCCTCCGCCATCGCTTCTTCAATGGCATGTATGCTTTTTTCACGATTTACATCAAAATGCACTACCATGCCCGGAAGGACGGTTACACCCCTCAGAGCAACGGTCGGGAGCACATATTCTGTATCATTCATCTGCGCGTGTGATTCCTTTCCATAACGGTACTGCGCGTCTTAAGCGCATCAGGCCGGCCGCATACGCTTGGAAGAACGGGCATTTTTTGCTTTCATCTGTCTTCTCGGAACGGGCTTTGGCTCGCCGTGAACGATGATCGGGCTGCCTTTTCCTTCTACGGCATCCCTGGTGATCTCACAGGACCGGATGGTATTGTCCGACGGTGTCTCGTACATGACATCCATCATTGTCTTTTCCATGATCGCGCGAAGACCGCGCGCGCCGGTCTTGCGGCGCATAGCCTCCTGTGCCATCGCGGTAAGCGCGTCGTCATCAAAGGTCAGATCCACCCCGTCCAGCTCGAGCAGCTTGACATACTGCTTTACAAGAGAGTTCTTCGGCTCCTTCAGGATGTGGACCAGGGCATCCTCGTCCAATCCATTCAGCGTCACCACAACGGGTACACGTCCGACAAGCTCCGGAATCAGACCAAACTTCACCAGATCCTCCGGCATTACCTCACGCAGGATCGCACCCATGTCTTCCTTCTGCCGGACTCCGAGATCCGCGCCGAATCCCAGGCTCTTTGTGTCCTTTCTGGCCTCGATGATCTTCTCCAGTCCCTCGAAGGCTCCTCCACAGATGAAAAGGATATTTGTCGTATCGATCTGCAGAAACTCCTGGTGCGGATGCTTTCTTCCGCCCTGCGGCGGGACATTTGCAACAGTTCCCTCGACGATTTTCAGAAGCGCCTGCTGTACACCCTCACCTGAAACATCCCTTGTAATAGAAGGATTCTCGGATTTTCTGGTGATCTTGTCGATCTCATCGATGTAGATGATACCGTGCTCCGCCCGCTCAATATCGTAATCCGCGGCCTGAATGAGCTTCAGGAGAATATTCTCGACATCCTCACCCACATACCCGGCTTCTGTCAGCGTGGTTGCGTCAGCAATTGCAAAGGGAACATTCAGCATTCTGGCGAGTGTCTGTGCCAGAAGGGTCTTGCCGGAACCTGTGGGTCCCAGCATCAGGATATTGCTTTTCTGAAGCTCCACATCGCTTTCCTGCTGCGAAAGGATTCTCTTATAATGGTTGTACACAGCAACAGACAGTACCTTTTTGGCCTCGTCCTGCCCGATTACATAATCATCCAGAAACTCCTTGATCTCCACCGGCTTCATCAGATTAATCTCGCTGCCTGCCGGCGAAGGAGTGTGGAACTGCTCATCAATGATTTCCGAGCAGATACCGATGCATTCATCACAGATATATGCCCCGCCCGGACCGGCAATCAGCTTGCGGACCTGATCCTCTGTCTTTCCGCAGAAGGAGCATCTGATCTTCGGTTCATTTCCTTTATTTGCCAAATCTTCTACCTCTTTCTTTTATTTCCCAATATACACATGAAGGGCATCCCGAAATCGGATCAAAATCAACCCATTTCTGAACACCCTCACATGCACTTACCGATTTGTAATTACGTTATCAATCAGACCGTATGCCTTTGCTTCCTCGGCTGTCATATAGTTGTCCAGCTCTGTGTCATGCTGAACCTTTTCCAGCGGCTGTCCCGTATTCTGGGACAGAATCTCATTCATACGTTTCTTTATCTTCAGAATCTGCTCGGCTACGATCTCAATATCCGTTGCCTTGCCCTGAGCACCACCTGACGGCTGATGGATCATGATCTCTGCATTTGGAAGAGCAAGTCTCTTGCCCTTTGTACCGCCGGCGAGCAGAAATGCTCCCATGCTAGCGGCCATTCCGAGACAAATCGTCGATACATCGCATTTAATATACTGCATGGTGTCGTAAATCGCCATTCCGGCGGTTACGGAGCCACCCGGGCTGTTGATATACAGATGGATGTCCTTTCCCGGATCTTCGGATTCCAGGAACAGCATCTGCGCAACAATCAGGTTTGCAGAAACATCGGAAACCTCTTCCCCAAGAAAAATGATTCTGTCCTTCAGCAGTCTGGAATAGATGTCGTAACTTCTCTCTCCTCTTCCCGTCTGCTCAATAACATATGGAACTAACGGCATGTATTATTCCTCTTCTTTCTTCTCCTCAGCCGGTGCTGCTTCCTCTTCCTTCTTCTCTACCTCAACGGCATTGTCAGCAATCAGATCTGCAGCCTTCTGAACGGCGAGTTCTTTGCGGATGCTCTCCTTCTGCTCGTCATCGATGAGCTTGGAGATATCCTCAACCTTCATGTTGTAGGCTTTCGCCATATTCTCAATTTCCTTATTCACATCCTCATCGGTCACTTCGATCTTCTCGGTCTCCGCGATCTTCTCAAGAACCAGCTCATTTCTGATCTGAATCTCAGCCTGAGGCTTTACCTGCGCGCGCATCTGGTTTACATCCGCGCCGGTATACTTCATGTACTGCTCCAGAGACATTCCCTGTGCCTGCAGTCTTCTCGCAAAATTCTGAACCATCTCATCGGCACGGGTGTCAAGCATTGCCTCCGGGATCTCGATGGTGGCATTGGAAGCCGCCTTAGATACTCCATTGTCCTTTCTGGCCTGCTTTGCTTCTTTTTCCTTGCGCTCTGTGATCTGCTTTTTGAGATCTGCCTTGTACTCATCCAGAGTATCAAACTCGGAGTGATCCTGGGCATATTCATCATTCAGCTCATCCATCTCAGTGCGTACGATCTTCTTGACCGTGCAGGTGAACTCTGCTTCCTTGCCCTTCAGCTCTTCTGCGTGGTAATCCTCCGGGAAGGTAACCTTTACTACTCTGGTCTCTCCGGTCTTTACACCAATGAGCTGATCCTCAAATCCCGGAATAAAGGTATTGGAGCCAAGCTTCAGCGTCTGATCCTTTGCTGTGCCGCCATCAAAAGCAACGCCGTCAACGGTTCCCGCGTAATCCAGGGTAAGGACATCGTCCTTTGCCGCTTCCTGATCATCCTCAAGAGTAACCTCACGGGCGTTCTTCTTCTGATCCGCCTCGAGTTCCTTCTCCACTTCCTCATCTGTTACGGAAGTATCAGTCTTCGGAACCTCGACACCCTTGTACTCGCCAAGAACAACATCAGGCTTTACCGCTACCTCAGCGGTGAAGATAAAATCCTTGCCCTTCTCGATCTGTGTAACGTCGATCTTCGGCTGTGATACGATATCAAGTCCGCTCTCCTTCGCAGCGTCAGCATATGCGGAAGGAAGGATTGAATTTGCCGCGTCTTCATAGAAAACTCCCGGGCCGTACATCTTCTCGATCATCTGTCTCGGAACTTTTCCCTTGCGGAATCCGGGAATGCTGATATTCTTTTTCTGTTTCTGATATGCATTCTGCATTGCTTTCTCGAATTCCTCAGCGGATACTTCGACGGTGAGCTTTGCCATGCTCTTCTCCAGGTTTTCTACTTTGACGCTCATTCTTGTCAAATCCTCCTTATATGAATAAAAATTCTCTCGGCATTCATAGCTTATTAAAGCATCAGCCCCGACGGCAAACCTTCCGGTATGCCAAAAAGGCTGAATAATAGCGCATTTCCATGGCTACGCAGCCATTTAGTGAGTATATCATAAACAATTTTAAAACGCAAGAATTGCTTGCAAATCCGCCGGGCACCCGCTTTCTTTCCTTTCAGGGACCTTTTGGGGACGCCAATCTACTTCAGGCGGATCATATCCAGCGAATTTTCCTTCACGACAACGTATCTGTGCTTTCCTATGGAAAAAATTTCCTGCGGAGTACCGCTGTAGCTTCCGTTGAATTTTTCCACCCCGGACATATTGAAGACGCAGATCTTTGCTCCATTGTACAGACTGATCTCATCTCCAGTAAATTCAACGGAGCGGTAAGCGAAATCAAATTTCCTGTCTAACAGCTGCCTGCCTGCGGTATTGTAAACGAGCAGGTCAAATTTGCCTGAGTCTTCCGTGTTTACAATCATACCAATTCTGGAACTGTCGTGAAAAACGCTTTGTATCTTCTGATCAGTGGAAACCGTCGCCGTCTCTTTGATGGAGCTTTCACCCCCATAAACGGAAAAACCATCCGACCGGAACGCAACGCAAGTCTGGGAATCCAGGTATTCCAGCTGCGGAATGATCACGTTGCTGTACTGGAAGTCGGCGATCCGGTTATCCATCTGGCTCTGACCGGCGTTTCCGAAATTGTAGAACCGCACAATGGACTTCTGCCCGGAGCTGTCATAACTCAGATATGCAACCGCAATGTTCTGTCCATCGCCGGACAGGGCAATGTCAAGAGGGAATCCCGGATTACCCATGGATGTTTTGATTGTGGCGATTTTTGCACCTTTTTTATCATAATATTCCACATAGGCATTGCTGCTGTCCTGCATCAGAGCTGCCACTGCCCCGGTTTCACACACCTTGGCACGGACAATCGGAAGACTGGTTGACATCGTTCCAATTTCCCCGGACGCGTCACAGACCACAATATTTGTCCCGTCCCTGTCATACACGGCCATGATATCGCCGCACAGAGCCACTTCCGGATCGTTCATTGAATAACTGACGTCCCACAGGGCTGTCCCGGACCGGCTGATCAGAGAGGCTCCGTCCGTACTGTACCGCAGAATATTGTCTCCCGCGCTGCAGTAAGAGGCGGACATGGTATCTTCCTGCTTTCTGGAATCCACCACCTCATAGCCCCTGTACTTCCAGTAAACAGTACCGAAGATTGCGACCAGCGCAGACACGACAACCACTGCCACAATGATAATAACTGCAGCAAGTCCGGCAGGAATCCAGATAACATGTTCCTCCTGCCGCGTATTATCCCCGGCACCTCCCGCTTCCTCCGTTTCATCCGATTCTCCGGAAAGTACAGCTTCTTCAGAGAGCCTGCGCGCTTTTTCCTGCTCCGCTATCTTTTTGGTACGGATCCGGATTTTCGGGAAGCGGAAATGAAAATGGAATCCCCTGCTTACGGATTCTTCATCTTCATCAAAGAATGCCTCATCTTCTGAAAGCGACTCGTCTTCTGAAAACCGCTCATCTTCTGGAAACGACATATCTTCTGAAATCGGTTCATCCTCATCAGCAGATCTGTCTTCTCTGCCAGATCCTTCTGATATTTCGCCCGGGGTTTTCCCCCGTGCGTTCTTCTTCAGAATATCCGACGTTTTCTTCTCCGGATCAGCTGCAGGTTTTCCTGTCTCGTTCTCCGGATGATCCCCCTGATTTTCTCCCGGTTGTTCCGATGCGCTGTTCTCACGAATGTCTGCATTCTTCTCAACGGATCTGTCTGTGGAATTTTCTTCCGGTTCATCCGGAGTTTTCTCTTTCAGAATGTCCGCAGATTTCTCCGCCGGCCTGTCTGTGGATTTCTCCTCCGGTCTCTCCCGAGGGTTCTCATCCGGCCTCTCCGGGATTTTCCCTGCCGGTCCTTCCGGAGTTTTCTCTTCCGGTCTTTCCGGGGTTTTCTTCTCCGAAATATCAGGTGTCTTCTGCGGGCTTTCTGGTGTCTTCTGCGGGCTTTCTTTCGAAGCCACATCCGCAGAATTGCTGTCCGGTTGTTTCGGGGTTTCCCTCTCCTCTCCGGTTGTATTTTTCACTTCTTCACTCATTCACAGCCTTTCAGCCGTTCTCCGGCCAACAATCTCCGGTCTTCCTTTTCTCAAAGCTACGCGCAGGTACTGCCGGGACAATCTTCCTGCGTGCGCCGGTCAGCTCATCTTCCGCATCAAAGCCACGCGCGGATCTGGCCATATACACCTTCTCCGTCGAGACGGTACTTGTGGAGAAGCTCCACAGCCGGTCCGGACTCGCCGAATACATCGTTGACGCCGATCCGGAGCACCGGAACCGGTGCCTTCGCCGAAAGTACCTCGCAGACCGCTCCGCCGAGTCCTCCGATCACAGAGTGTTCCTCCACGGTGACGACCCGCCCGGTCTTCTTCGCGGACGCAAGGATAAGCTCTTCATCCAGCGGCTTGATTGTGTGAATATTGATCACCTCGGCATCAATGCCATCCGCCGCAAGCTTCTGTGCGGCCTCAAGCGCCGACTGCACTTCCAGTCCTGTCGCGACGATGGTCACATCCTTTCCCTCTCGAAGGGTGATGCCTTTTCCGATTTCAAACCGGTAGTCCGGTCTGTCGTTGATCACCGGAACCGCCAGGCGTCCGAACCGCAGATATACCGGTCCCTTGTACGCATATGCTGCCTCGACAGCCGCCCGCGCCTCAATGTCGTCCGACGGAACGATGACGGTCATCCCCGGGATCACGCGCATCAG
>DGTF01000046.1:0-11741 GCA_002394235.1 Eubacterium sp. UBA4343
CGTATGCACAGCGACGCTCAGTTCGCAGGATCCTCCTCCGTTCCGGCTCATGTAGAAATGATGGGTCTGATCGGCGCAGGCAACAACCCCATGGTCGGCATGACCGTTGCGGTTGCAGTTGCGGTTGAGGAAGCTGCAAAGGCAGGACGTTTCTGATCTGACACCGCCCGGTATCTCATCCGGCGGGAAACCGCATGGATTTCTGCTCCGGTTTCCTTCCGGCTGTTCAACTGCCCGGCATCTCATCCGGAGCAGCCGCAGAGACGCCCGGGCTGTATACACCAGTTTCCACGCCCCGGAAACATCCGAACCGGATGTTCCGGGGTTTTTCTTAACGGAGGCACTGTTTCATGAGTTTTTTGCCCGTTTCCAGAGAAGACATGAAAAAGCAGAACATCACACAGCTCGATTTTGTCTATGTCTGCGGCGACGCCTATGTGGACCACCCCAGCTTCGGTTCCGCGATCATCGGAAGAGTCCTTGTTTCCCGCGGCTACAGCGTCGGTATGATCTGCCAGCCCGACTGGAGGGATCCGGCAAGCATCGCTGTTCTTGGTGAGCCGAGGCTCGGTTTCCTGGTATCCGCAGGGAATATGGATTCCATGGTTCTCCACTATACTGTCGCGAAAAAGCGCCGGCACGAAGATCTGTACAGCCCCGGCGGCCGGGGCGACTGCCGCCCCGACCGGGCTGTAATCGTCTACTGCAACCTGATCCGGCGAACCTTCCGGCACACCCCGGTCATCATCGGAGGAATTGAGGCAAGTCTTCGAAGACTCGGCCATTATGACTACTGGTCTGACAAGGTGCGCAGGTCCATTCTTCTGGAGTCCGGTGCGGACCTCCTGTCCTACGGGATGGGAGAGCGCAGTATTGTTGCGATCGCTGACGCTCTCGCCTCCGGCATCCCCGCAAAGGATATTACCTACATCGACGGAACCGTTTACAAGACCAGGGATGAAGAGAGCATCTACGATGCCGTCCGCCTGCCCGATTTCAGCGAGATCAGCGAGGACAGTGAAAGGGGCCGCAGAAAATACGCCGAAAGCTATGCGGTGCAATACGCCAATACAGATCCCTTTCAGGCAAAACGGATCTATGAGGGCTATGGGAACGGTGTCCGCGGCAGCGACGGCTCCGATCACGGGTCCGGGATGACCTATGTCGTCCAGAACCCGCCCTCAAAGCCACTGACGCAGATGGAGATGGACGACATCTACGCGCTTCCCTATATGCGCCGCTGGCATCCGATGTACGACAGGCAGGGTGGAATCCCCGCCCTCGCCGAGATCCGTTTCAGTCTGACCAGCAACCGGGGCTGTTTCGGCGAATGCAACTTCTGCGCGCTCACCATGCACGAAGGCAGAATCGTCCAGGCCAGAAGCCATGAATCCATTCTCCGGGAAGCGCAGCAGATGATACGGGAAAAGGACTTCAAAGGCTATATCCACGATGTCGGAGGTCCCACGGCGGAGTTTCGCGCTCCCGCCTGTGACAAGCAGCTGAAGTACGGTGCCTGCGTGCACAAGCGATGTCTCTATCCCCGCCCCTGCAGCAATCTGCGCGTTGACCACTCCGACTACCTGAAGCTTCTGAAAGAGCTGAGAAGTCTCGACGGTGTGAAAAAGGTATTCGTCCGGTCCGGCTTCCGCTTTGATTATCTCATGGCGGACCGGGACAGGAATTTTCTCCGGGAGCTTTGCCGTTATCATGTGAGCGGACAGCTCCGGGTCGCCCCCGAGCACATCTCCGACAATGTTCTGCGGGAGATGGGAAAACCGCCGGTGAAGGTATATAATGCCTTCGTACACGAATTCGAAAAGGTGAACCGTGAGCTCGGCCTGAAGCAGTACATCGTTCCGTACCTGATGTCCTCTCACCCAGGCAGCCGTCTTACAGACGCAATTGCCCTCGCCGAATATATACGCGACATGGGATACATGCCGGAACAGGTTCAGGATTTCTATCCGACACCCGGCACGGTTTCCACCACCATGTATTATACCGGTCTGGACCCTCTGTCCATGCAGCCGGTGTATGTCGCAAGGAATCCGCATGAAAAGGCGATGCAGCGCGCCCTGATCCAGTACCGCAGGCCGGAAAATTATGATCTGGTAAAAGAAGCCCTCCAGAAAGAGGGACGAGAGGATCTGATCGGATTCGGTCCCCGTTGTCTGATCCCGCCGAGAAAAATGGCAGAGCATTCCGCACACAGCACCGGAAGAAACGTTCATCCTCACCAAAAACCGTCCGGAAGGAGGAAGAGAAGATGAGAGAAGATTATGTAAAAGCAAAAAAACAGGCTGACAAGGCACTCCGGAAAGCGGCCAGCGAGGGAAGATATCCTTATCTGACCTCTCTGGACAGTTTTCTTCCCAATTATATGACACTGGCGAAGGTTCCTGTAGGAATCAAGGACATCCCCATCCGCATGATCGCCGGCACCGTAACAGAAAGCCGGCAGAATGCTTTTACCTGGAACTTTCTGCCGACTCTGAGATACTACACCGAATTCGGGCAGAAGTGGTCCACCCTCTACGACGCCCAGCAGACCGAGGGAATCCACGACCCGATTAAGTGCTTTGAATATCTCAACCGTTTCTATGTCCTTGAGGGCAATAAACGGGTGTCCGTGCTCAGCTACTGCGGAGCCAGATCGATTGCCGCGGACATCACGCGCATTCTTCCGACAAAGTCCGATGATATTGATATCCGCGTCTATTATGAATTCCTGGATTACTACAAAGTCACTCAGCTCTACGGCATTGTTTTTTCCAAACCCGGCTGCTATGCGAGACTGGCCACGCTGTACGGAAGAGACCTGACCGAACCCTGGCCCATCGAGACGGTCGAGGATCTGCGCTCGGATTTCAACCGTTTCTCCGACGCATACGACGCAAAAGGCGGGGAAAATCTTCGGATTTCCGCAGGTGACGCCTTCCTGATTTACCTGGGTTTCTACCACCGGCAGAGTCTTCAGGAAGACAGCCGGTCCTCCATCGAGAAGAAAATCGGCTTAATCTGGAACGAGCTTCTGAGCGCAGAGAACGAGGGAAATGCGGCCCTGCTTGATACTCCGGACACCTCACGAAAAGGGAACATCCTCACCAATCTGTTTACACCTGTATACACAAAAGAGCAGCCTCTCCGTGTCGCCTTCCTCTACTCCCGTCCACCGAAGACCTCGCGCTGGCTTTATGGCCATGAGCTCGGCAGAAATGAGCTGAATCAGACCTACGAGGGCGTCGTGGATGCCATCTGTTTCGATGACTGCAATACAGAGGAAAAGCTCGACGCCGCCTTTGATGCCGCTGCGGCGGATCTCGATGAAGTGGTCTTCACCACCTCACCGGACATGATGGACGCTTCCAAACGCGCCGCTATACGATATCCGAACATGAAGATCCTTAACTGCTCCATCGACCTTATGAGCAGCGCGGTCCGCACCTATTATCCGAAGATGTACGAGGCAAAGCTCATCATGGGCGCTCTCGCGGCGTCCTACGCAGAAGACCACCGTATCGGCTACGTCGCAGACTATCCGCTGAACGGAAACATCGCGAACATCAACGCTTTCGCGATCGGAGCCGCCATGATTGATCCGGAAGTCAGGATCCTCCTGAAATGGAGCGGCATAAAGAACAGCCGATGGGAGGAGGAGTTCAATGAGCAGGCGATCGGGGTCATCTCCGGTCCGGACCTTATCCGGCCGGATGAAGCATCCCGGAAATACGGTGTGTACAAGCGTCTGGCGGACGGAACCATCCGCAATATTGCCGCGCCCCTGTGGAACTGGGGACAGTTCTATATTCAAATTGTAGACACCATCCTCGACGGCTCCTGGAACAACCGTGAGAACATCAGCAAGGAGCAGGCAATCAACTACTGGTTCGGTTTTTCCAGCGGCGCCATCAATGTGATTCTCTCCCAGAATATTTCGTATTATTCCCGCAAGATGGCATATCTGTTCCAGCAGGGCATCGAGAACGGAACCATCAATCCATTCTGCGGCGAACTCCGCAGCCAGACCGGACTCATCCAGGATGCAGGCGGAGGATCACAGCTGACCAATGACCAGATCATTCACATGAACTGGCTCAACGACAACATCATCGGATCACTCCCGGATCCCTCGCAGCTCACAGATACGATTCATTCCACGATGGAGCGGAGCGGAGTTCAGGGAATCCCCACTGCTGAAGAGCAGAAATAAGGAACAGAACGGAGAGATTAAAATGAAATTACTGCTACTGGCCGACGAGGAAGTCAAACAGCTCTGGGATTTCTACAGACCCGGCATGCTCAGGGATTACAATCTGATCGTATCCTGTGGAGATCTCAGCAGAAAATACCTGGAATTTCTTGTCACAATGGCGAGCTGCCCGATCCTCTACGTCCGGGGCAACCACGACAAAACCTACAGGGAACAGCCGCCGGAAGGATGCATCTGCATTGAAGACACCGTCTATGACTACCATGGTCTGCGGCTTCTCGGACTGGGCGGATCCATGCGCTACCGTCCGGACGCCGACAACATGTACAACGAAAAGGAGATGGAAGACCGTATTCGCAGAATCACGCGCGAAATCCGTCTTCGCAACGGCTTCGACGTCCTTGTCACCCATGCTCCCGCAAAGGGCTACGGAGATCTCGAGGATCTCCCGCACAGGGGATTTGAATGCTTCAATGAGCTGATGAACAAATGGCACCCGAAATACATGTTCTACGGCCACGTTCACAAATCCTACAACAACTGCCACTTTGAACGTGAAATTCTCCACCCGAGTGGAGCCCGTCTGATCAACGCCTACCAGAAATACGAGCTGGAGATCGGGGATGACGAATATCCTTCCGTCGGACATACCGGTTCTTTTATCTACGACCTTGTAATGTCCATGAAGAACAAAAAGAATCCATATTAACAACAGCAGAATCACGCCGATGAACCTTCTTTTTAAAGAACCGGGGGGATTCATCGGCGCGATACGGATTCAGTTCTTCTTGGATTCTTCTTTGATTCTTATCCGATCCTTATCCTATTCTTCACACACTTCCCGTTGACAGCGCCACATTCGTATGATATATTGAATCTGTGTTAGATATATCTAATATTTGTAAGCAAACTCGTACTTCTGTGCACAGATGCCGGAGAAACCGCGTTATTCAAGCCGCAGAGCCGGCTATGATTCAGGTCATTCATTATAGATGAAGACCGGATATCGGAGGAATCATGTCAGACCAGACACTTGTCGATCACGCCTCACCTACACTCGCCGGACTGAAGACAGGGGCCCTTTTTCCTGTTCATTACCCGGACGAACAATCCATGAGAGAAGATATTCGACGTTACAACAGACGCATGCAGACAGCCGGGCTCCGGCTTCTTCCGGTCCGCTACAGAGACGGCCGCGCTCTGCTGTATCTGTACCGCGGAAAAGATCTGGACAGGAATCTCGGGCAGGAGAAGAGCCGGCGAATCCTCGCGTCAGCGGGCTACACAGGGACACATGCCTCGGAGTGCGTCTGTGAACTCGTCTGCCGCATGCGGCAGAACCGTGATTTTCCCCACGAAGTCGGCGTCTTTCTCGGATATCCGCCGGAAGATGTCGAAGGGTTCATACAGAACCATGCGAAAAACTTCAAATTTGTCGGGACCTGGAAGGTTTACGCAAACGAGGATGAGGCTAGAAATTCCTTCGACCGGTACAGAAAATGCACCCGGTGTTACCAGAAGCTTCTGTCGGTCGGTATTCCCCTGGAGAAGCTTCTGGTTTCTAACCGGTAATCAAATCAAAGAAAAAAGGAGAAAATGTCATGAGCAAGGTAGCAGTAGTATTCTGGACACAATCAGGGAACACGGAGCAGATGGCACAGGCGGTAGCCGACGGCGCAAAGAATGCAGGCGCGGAGGTCGATCTTCTGGAGACATCTGATTTTTCACCTTCCAGCGTCTCCGGGTATCAGGGGCTTGCCTTCGGATGCCCGGCCATGGGAGACGAGCAGCTGGAGGATTCCGAATTTCAGCCCTTGTGGGATTCCGTGAAGGGCAGCCTGATCGGAAAGAAGGTTGGCATATTCGGTTCATACGGCTGGGGAGACGGTGAATGGATGCGCAGCTGGGAAGCGGAATGCAAGGAGCTCGGCATCACGCTTGCATCCGACCCCGTCATTGCAAACGAAGCTCCTGACGACGACGCCGTCGAGGCATGCCGCTCACTCGGTGCCTCTCTCGTCTGATTCCGCATACCCGTTGGAACTCACCCGGAAGTACATCTGTGATTCGCTCACTCAGCGCCTCTATCGTCTGTTTCCGCATACCCTCCGGGATATCCTCTGCTATTCAACCCATATCCTCAGTTCTCAATTTTCATCAAAAATATCATTGAGTTTTTGGTCATAATATACTAAAATTAAGGGAAACAGCGTGTTGCAGTTACTGCGTAATTCCAGTTGATTGCACACGCTGTTTTTTTACGCGAACAGTGAGCCGCAGCCGAATGCGAAGTATTCGTGTGCGGCGAGCGTCGCGATAGCGAGATAAAACTCGCGCAGCGTGTTTTATCTCGTTTGTGCCGCAGCCGGCCCCTGTGCAGACCGGCTGATCTATAGAACAGGAGGATATTCATATCATGAACGAAACAGCAGATACCGTGCACACAGAAAACAAAATGGGGACGCAGCCGATGGGCCGTATCCTGTGGGCGATGGGAATTCCAATCATCGTTTCGATGATCCTGCAGGCGTGCTACAACATTGTGGACAGCATGTTTGTAAGCCGGATGCCGGATATGAACGGACTGGCTCACACAGGAGAGTACGCCATGAACGCGCTGACGCTGGCGTTCCCCATCCAGATGCTGATCGTCGCCTTTGGCATCGGAACCGGTGTCGGCGTGAATGCATTGATGTCAAGAACCCTCGGGCAGGGAAACCGGACGAAAGCCGCGAAAGCCGCGGGAAACGGAATTATGCTCGGAATCATCATCTACCTGTGTTTTCTTGTCTTTGCCGTCTTCGGTATCCGCGGATATCTGAAAACCCAGACCAGCGATCCCGTAATCCTCTCCATGGGTACAACCTATCTGGCGATCTGCACCTACCTCAGCTTCGGAAACATTATGTACGGAATCTATGAGAAGCTGCTGCAGTCCACAGGAAAAACTCTGCTCTCCACCATTGCCCAGATTGCCGGTGCTCTCACCAATATCATATTTGATCCGATCATGATCTACGGACTGCTTGGCTGTCCCGCCATGGGAGTTGCCGGCGCCGCCTACGCGACAGTCCTCGGTCAGTTCGTATCTCTGGCTCTCGATATGTTCTTCCACTACAAGATGAACAAGGAGGTTCCGGCAGGTATCCGCTATCTGAAGCTCGACGCGCAGACGGTGAAAGAAATTTACCAGATCGGTATTCCCGCCATCATCATGCAGGCCCTCATGTCCGTCATGACCTATGGCGTCAACATCATCTTTGCAGGAGTTTCGACAGCAGCCGTCACCGCTTATGGCATTTTCTACAAGATCCAGCAGTTCATTTTCTTCGCCGGCTTCGGCCTCCGTGATGCCATCACGCCGCTGATCGCATACAATTACGGCATGGGAAGCTATAAACGGGTCAAAGAAGGAGTCCGGTACGGAATCCTTGACACAAGTCTTATCATGATCATCGGAATCATCGCCATGGAGGTGTTCGCGCATCCGCTCGCACAGATTTTCGGCCTGTCCGAACACACGGAAATTCTCTGCGCGCGGGCGATGCGCATTATCGCTCCCGGATTCATCTTCGCCGGAATCAACATTTCCTCGCAGGGAATCTTTCAGGCGCTTGAAAAGGGCACATACTCTCTGTATGTCTCTCTACTGCGGCTGGTTATTGTTGTTCTGCCCCTCGCTTACCTCTTCTCTATCATGGAGAGCGCGGAATTCCTGATCTGGTTTGCTTTCCCGATCGCAGAGGCTGTCGCCATGCTCGTCGCCGCTTTCCTCCTGAAGCGCACCCGCGTTCAGAAGATTGAACCGATGAGGAACTGGAGCAGGAATCAAACCCAGTCTGCGAAATGAAAATAACGGCTGCTGTTAACAGCACAATTGACGGGCATTGCTTTCACAGTTATTTCTGTCGCTGCAGCGCCGGAAAGGACACCTGGAAATCTTTTACCTGTCAGTTGCACCCGAACCGGAAGTGTGATACCATCGGCATAAAAAGTATGACGTGTAATCTTGCAGAATCCCCGGAAAAACTGTCGGCAGTACCTGTTTTTTTGCTACCGGCTCAAAAATCGGGGCCGATATGAATAAATATCCGTCATAATAATACCGGGGGTATATCAATGGAAGAAAAAACAGAAACAGCAGCACAAAACAGGAAGCCGGACTACAACAGACACAGCCTGCAGGAGCAGCCCATCGAATTCTATACGCAGAAGTTTCGTGAAGCCGATCCTGCAGAGATTGCGGCCAGGACTCACACAGATTACAACGAAGAGAAGCAGCGCTTCACCCTGCGTTTTCTGGGCAGGGATTACAGCATTTCCTGGCCCGGCTTTGAGATCACACCGCAAATCGCAGACAACAGCGGAAGAGTACTGATTCTCCGCTATCTGCTTTTTGCGGAATATGAAGCATTCAGCAATCACTTCATCTCGTTCCGCGACATGCCTTCCGGCGATCTGTATTTCGGTCCCTTCCAGGGCAGATGCATCTTCCGCTTCAATCACAAATACGGCAGCCGGAAAAGCGTCTTTCAAAAAGTCCTTGAGGGTATGGGAGCCACAAAGGTAGACTATGCCGACGCCTGCTATGACGTCGAGCTTCTCCCGGAGCTGTACATCCGCTTTATCCTGTGGGAAGGCGATGACGAATTCCCGGCATCCTCTCAGATCCTTTTTTCCGATAACTTCAAAAAAGCATTCGCGACCTACGACCTCGCAGAGGCCGGCGGCGTCTGTCTCAACGCCTTCAGTGCATGGGAGGCAGATCATGCGTAAGGAAGACGAAAGCTTTTCTTTCAGCGCGGCGCCCCAGTCCGGCAGGTCAGATGAAAGCATCTGTGAAGGCAGCTCCTGTCCGGAACCGGACGAATCCCCGGATCCCGGCGAAAAGAAACACATTCAGGAATTCTCCATCAGCAGTCCCTCTGCAGATCACCGGAAAGCACAGGAGGACAGTCTCTCCTCCAGAATCAGCCGGCTCTATCCAAACATGAGCAAGGGGCAGAAACGGCTCGCCGACTATGTCACCGAGCACTACGAGAAAGCCGCCTTTATGACTGCGGCAGAGCTCGGCAAGCAGGCCCGCGTCAGCGAATCCACCACGGTGCGCTTCGCAACCCTTCTTGGATACCGCGGATTTCCCGAATTTCACCAGACACTGGAGGAGCTCGTCCGCAACCGTCTGAATTCTATCCAGCGTATGGAGGTCACCTACGAACGAATTCCTCAGGACAAAATTCTGGACACCGTTCTGACAAGCGACATTGAGAAAATCAAGCTGACACAGGAGCACATGGACCGAAAAGCCTTCCATCTGGCCATCGAGACCATTCTCTCCGCGAAAACCATCTATGTCATGGGGCTCCGGAGCTGCGCGCCGCTTGCCGCTTTTCTCGCCTTCTATCTGAATGAAATTTTTGATAATGTCCGGCTGGTGAATTCCACAGGCTCAAGTGAGGTATTTGAGCAGCTGATCCGAATCGGAGAGAAGGATGTCATCATCGGGATCAGCTTTCCCAGATACTCGATGCGCACGCTTAAGGCGATGGAATTTGCCAACAACCGCAACGCAAAAGTCATCACGCTGACCGACAGCATTCACTCCCCGATGAACCTGTATTCCTCCTGCAATCTGATTGCCAGAAGCGATATGGCTTCCATCGTAGACTCGCTGGCTGCGCCCCTCTCCGTGATCAACGCGCTGATTGTGGCGCTTTCCATGCGGCGGCAGAATGAGGTCGTGAACACCATGACCACACTGGAGCGGATCTGGAATGAATACCAGGTATACTCGCGCGACGAGATCAATCCTCTGGATGATCACCGTGGGATAAACCTGAAGGATCCTGACCGGAATACAATTGATGACTGATTTTTTCAAAAGACCGGGGGAATATCTATGTCTAAAATCTGCGTGATCGGAGGCGGAGCGGCAGGCATGGCCTGTGCCATGTTCGCGGCGGAACGCGGCTTCAAAGTTCACCTTTTTGAGCGAAACGAAAAACTGGGCAAAAAGCTCTTTATTACCGGCAAAGGCCGCTGCAACTTTACAAATGCGTGTGAGAAAGACGAGCTTTTCCCCCACGTCGTGACCAATCCGCGCTTTTTGTACAGCGCCTTCAACAGCTTCAGCAGTCAGGATACCATCCGTCTCTTTGAGAGCCTAGGCGTGCACACAAAGGTGGAACGCGGCAACCGGGCATTCCCATCGTCTGATCACTCCTCTGACATCATCCGCGCGCTGGAAAGCCGTCTCCGGCTGCTGGATGTGAAGATTCATCTGAAGACCAGGGTCATGAAAGTTCTGACGGAGGATCTCTCCCCGGAGGAAACCATAAAGAAGCAGAACCGGAGAGTCAGCGGCATCCTTCTGGAAAACGGATCCGTAATCCCCTGCGATGATGTGATCCTTGCGACCGGAGGGCTTTCCTATCCTTCCACCGGCTCCACCGGAGACGGCCTTATCATCGCGGAAAGTCTCGGCCATACCCTCCAGAAGCAACGCCCCGCGCTGGTTCCTCTCGAGACCGCCGAGCCCTATATACCCGAACTGCAGGGACTGTCCCTGAGGAATGTCACACTGACCATCCCCTACGGAAAGAAAAAACAGTTCCGCGAATTCGGCGAAATGCTCTTTACCCATTTCGGAGTCAGCGGTCCACTTGCTCTGACCGCGAGCTCGTATATTGGAAAGTACCTGGAAGACGGACCTCTTGCGGCATACATTGACCTGAAGCCCGCTCTCACCGACGAACAGCTTGACGCAAGGCTCCTCAGAGAATTCGAAAACGCGCGGAATAAAGAACTGAAGAACGCCACCGCCTCCCTTTTCCCGGCGAAACTTCGCCCGGTCATGATGAAGCTGAGCGCAATTCCCGAAGACAAACCGGTCAATGAAATCACCAGAGAGGAAAGAGCCGGCTTCCGCCGACTGGTAAAAGCCTTTCCTTTCACCATAACCGGTCTTCGCAGTTACAACGAGGCCATCATCACCCAAGGCGGGATCTCTGTGAAGGAAATCAATCCGTCCACCATGGAATCCCGTCTGGTGCGCGGCATGTACGCGATCGGAGAGGTTCTTGACCTTGACGCCGTCACCGGAGGCTTCAATCTGCAGATCGCGTGGTCTACGGCAAAGGTATGCGCCGACGCGCTTCCGCACCGGAACCGGTCTTTCTGATGAAACCCAGACAGGCCGGAACAGCTCCGGACAGAAGATACAGCGTCAGTTCAGTCACTCGTAAAGAGGGAAGCACTTGCCTGTCTTCACAACTTCCGCCGAATGGCTTATAATATTCCGGCAATGTAACTATCAATGTAACTATGTAAACAGCCGCTCCGCCACCACGGAGCGCCACATTATTTCTGCCGGGCGGTTTATCATGTGCCGGCAATGTAACTAGGCAAACAGCCGCCCGCGAGGGCGGGACACAACATTTATTCAGCCTGCGGATTGTCCAACGAGATAAAACACGCTGCGCGAGTTTTATCTCGCTATCGCGACGCTCGCCGCACACGAATACTTCGC
>DGTF01000046.1:11808-14822 GCA_002394235.1 Eubacterium sp. UBA4343
TGCGGCTCACTGTTCGCGTAAATTATATGCGTCTCCGACATCCGGCAGGTACGAGGTCAGAAATGAGTTTTCAGATTGCAATTGACGGCCCCGCCGGAGCGGGGAAAAGCACCATAGCCAGGAGAGTTTCCGAAGCGCTTGGCTTTATTTACGTTGACACCGGAGCCATGTACCGGGCCATGGGCCTATATTTTCTGGACCTGGGGATCGACACAGAGGACGAAAACGCCGTCAACGCGTCCCTTCCCGGCGCCAGGCTGAGTCTTCAGATCATCGAGGGCAGTCAGCATGTATTTTTAAACGGAAAAGACGTTACCGGACGGATTCGTTCCGAGGAGGCGGGAATGATGGCCTCCAGGACAAGCCGGTACGCCGCGAACCGTGAGAAAATGGTAGCCATGCAGCAGGAAATCGCCCGCTCGCAGAACGTTGTGATGGACGGAAGAGATATCGGAACCGTCGTCCTGCCTGATGCGCCGCTGAAGATCTACCTGACTGCAAGCGTTCAGGTCCGCGCTCTCCGCAGGTACCGGGAACTGCTTCAGAAGGGTCAGACTCCCGTTCTTGAGGAGATTGAAAAGGACATTGCCGCAAGGGATGACCAAGACATGCACCGGAAGAATTCCCCGCTTCGAAAGGCAGAAGACGCCGTCCTCGTAGACAGCTCTGACATGACGATCGAGGAGGTTGCAGATACCATCACGGACCTTGCCCGTGCCAGAATCGCAGAAAAGGGCAGCTGCTGAGAGGAGAGGACGAATGGAGATTATCAAAGCAAAGAGCGCAGGATTCTGTTTCGGCGTAAAAAGAGCAGTTGACGAGGTTCAGAAACAGATTCGCGATGGCCGGAAGCCCGTCTATACCTATGGACCGATCATTCACAACGAACAGGTGGTAAATAAGCTCGCGGCCCAGGGAGTCCGGGTCATCCGCTCAGAGGAAGAGCTCGATCAGATCCATGAGGGTACCATCATCATCCGCTCTCACGGCGTTCCCGAGCGGATACAGAAAAAAATGGAATCACTGGGAGTGAACCTTGTGGACGCCACCTGTCCCTTTGTCAAAAAAATCCATGAGATTGCCCGGAGGACAGGCGAAAACGGTGACATCCTCATCATCGCCGGGAACCCGAATCACCCTGAAGTACAGGGCATCATGGGCTGGACCAAAGGAGAGGTCTATGCAGTCGAATCCCCTGAAGAATTGCAGAATCTGAAGATCCCGGAGGGCCGGAAGGCGGTTCTGGTCGCCCAGACCACTTTTGATAAAGTAAAATTTGAAGATATTGTTGAAATTTTTGCCAGAACGCGTTATAGTAGTTATGTTGTAAATACTGTGTGCAATGCAACTGACGAGCGGCAGACAGAAGCGCGGGAGATTGCGCAGAAAGTAGATGCTATGGTTGTCATCGGAGGCAGGCATAGTTCTAACACACAAAAGCTGTATCATATTTGCAGTGAGAAATGTGCGAATACTTACTTCATTGAGACACTTGTTGATTTGGATTTGAAACCTTTTCAATCTTATTCTCGTGTAGGTATCACAGCTGGAGCATCTACTCCAAATAGTATAATTGAGGAGGTTACAGAACATGTCAGAATTAAGCTTTGAAGAAATGCTGAACGAGTCTTTCAAGACCGTACATAACGGAGAGGTAGTCGAGGGAACGGTCATCGACGTCAAACCGGAGCAAATCATCCTGAACATCGGGGTTAAGGCTGATGGCATTCTGACCAGAAACGAGTATTCTAATGATAACTCTCTGGATCTGACAACCGTCGTTAAAGTCGGTGACAAGATGGAAGTCAAGGTCATGAAGGTCAACGATGGCGAGGGTCAGGTACTTCTCACCTACAAGAAGCTGGTTGCCGAGAGAGGCAATAAGAAACTCGAAGAGGCATTTGAGAACCATGAGGTTCTGAAGGCAAAGGTTGTCCGCGTTCTGAACGGCGGACTGAGTGTCAACGTAGACGGCGCGCGTGTATTCATCCCGGCCAGCCTCGTATCTGACACCTTTGAGAAGGATCTCAACAAATACATGGATCAGGAGATTGAATTCGTGATCATCGAGTTCAATCCGAGAAGAAGAAGAATCATCGGCGACCGCAAGCAGCTTGTTGTAGCCGAGAAGAAGAAAGCCCAGGAGGAGCTCTTCTCCAGAATTCACGTGGGCGATGTTGTCGAGGGAACTGTTAAGAATATCACTGATTTCGGTGCATTCATTGATCTCGGCGGAGCGGACGGTCTGCTTCATATCTCCGAGATGAGCTGGGGCCGTGTTGACAATCCGCGTTCTATCCTTTCTGTAGGGCAGAAGGTTACCTGCCTGATCAAGGATATCAAAGGCGATCGCATTGCGCTGAGCCTGAAGTTTGACGATCAGAATCCGTGGCTTACCGCCGATGAGAAGTACGCGGTTGGAACCGTTGTAGAGGGCAGAGTAGCCCGCATGACTGACTTCGGCGCTTTCGTTGAGCTTGAGCCCGGCATTGACGCTCTTCTTCATGTATCTCAGATTTCCAGAGATCATGTCGACAAGCCGTCTGATGTGCTGAATGTCGGCGACATCATCACTGCGAAGATCGTTGATTTCAATGCAGAGGATCGCAAGATCTCCCTCAGCATCAAGGCTCTTCAGAACGATTCTCAGGATGAGGCTTCTGACGAACAGTAATCCGCCGGAGAATCCCCGGATTTCTCTTATATATCAGAGTTTATAAAGCTCAGATGAGCATGTAAAACCCGCAGATCCTGTCTTTTCAGGATTTGCGGGTTTTTTCTCTTCTTCGTTTCATGAAAGCTCAATATCGCATACAGTCTCTTACGCGCGCTTCGCGGCAGGCGGCCTGTCTGCGTTTTCGAAGAGTTTATACAGTAACGGCCATACGATACATCGTGCCACATACTGTATAAGCTACGGATTGCTCCGTGCTTCGCACTCCCGCAATCCTACAGGTATTCGGATTTCGCGCGTTCGCGCTTCATCCTCATACCTGTTGCCTTCGAAATCGCAT
>DGTF01000034.1 GCA_002394235.1 Eubacterium sp. UBA4343
GATAAAACTCGCGCAGCGTGTTTTATCTCGTTGATCTGGCAGAAGCTGCAGCAGATCTGTAAGATGATGATACAGATCCGGAAGAAGAGGCAGATTTTTATTTACGCGAACAGTGAGCCGCAGCCGAATGCGAAGTATTCGTGTGCGGCGAGCGTCGCGATAACGACATAAAACTCGCACAGCGTGTTTTATCTCGTTTCGCGTCCGGACCGGTGATCATAGTGACTATCAGCCGGCGCGCCATCAATTTCTTTAAATCTTAAAAAGGAAGGGATATGATCATGAAAAACAAATGGAACACAACCAAGGTTTCTGCAAAGAATGCAGCTTCTGCTGCTGCCCCGCTTCCGGAAGGGTCACGGGCAGGAAAGCTGTCTCTGAAGAAAATGGTATTTACCGCGATGCTTGCATGTCTCGGATTTGTGCTGAATACCTTTGTATGGTTTCCGCACATGGCTCCGTTTCAGCACTTCTGCAACGTTATGGGGGCGGTTTTTCTGGGCCCGTGGTATAATTTCATCGCAGCTCTTCTGACGGGCTGCATGCGGGTGGCTCTGGTCGGCTGTGATTTTCAGGCTGTGATCGGCGCGATTTTTGGTGCTCTGCTTTCCGGTATTCTTTATAGAAAAACACATAAGCTCTGGGCAGCATGGGTCGGAGAAGTCATCGGAACCGGCTTCATCAGCGCGGTACTGGCAAGCGTGATTTTCAACCTGGCACTTCACATTAAATACGCGATTTTCTATCTGATCCCCTACTACGGCCCGGCATCTGCGATGGGGGCAACCCTCGCGATTGCGGTTCTCCTGGTGCTGAAGCGATCCAAGGCGCTGCCGAAGATGCAGGCGCAGCTGAACAAATGAAAAGATTTTGCGCGGAGGACATATCCCCTGCAGTCCGTGCATTCATAGATGAAGGCTTACAAGGCGAAGGGGCGCGGATCTTTCCGCGGCCGGGAAGTCCACTGAAAAAATTTTGAAGTACTATATGGAAGGAATCGTAACAGATGAAGTATGGAGAATCTCTTCGAAAAGTGCAGGAAACGAAGCCTGCGGTGCAGTGTATCACCAATTTTGTCACGGTCAATGACTGCGCGAATATCATTCTTGCGGCAGGAGGAACACCGGCGATGACGATGGATGTCCGCGAGGTCCGCGAGGGAGTGGAGGGAATGAATGCCCTTGTCTGCAATCTCGGAGCGATTGAATCGGTAGACAGCATGATCATTGCCGGACAGCATGCGAATGAGCTGGGAATCCCGGTTGTTCTGGATCCGGTCGCTGCCGGCAGCACAACGCTGCGGCGGTACAGCATCCGGGAGCTTCTGGAGACGGTCCATTTTACCGCAATCCGGGGGAATGCCTCTGAGATCCGTGCGATTGAGACGGGAGGCCTTGAGGCGAAAACCGGGAGGGGCGTGGATGTCAGCGCGGAGGATGAGATTACCGCGGATAATCTCGAGAAGAGTATTGTGATGGCGGAAAAACTGGCTCTGCGGATCCGAAGCGTCATAGCCGTATCCGGAGAGACAGATATCGTGACTGACGGAGACCAGACAGTGATTCTCCATAATGGGTGCGCAACGATGGCACGAATTACCGGAAGCGGATGCATGCTTACTTCGCTGATCGGAGCGTTCTGCGGTGCCGACAGAGAGAATTCCTTCCGTGCTGTCGTGAGTGCAATGACGGTGATGGGCCTTGCGGGAGAGATCGCGGAACAGAAGCGTCTGGAGAAGGGAACCGGAAACGCCACCTTCCGTACGGATCTGATCGATGCCGTCTTCAATATGACTCCGGAGAAGGTGGATCAGGGCATCCGGTGTCAGGAGGAACAGAGAAATGCGGAAAAAGTACGCGATTTTTGATGTGGACGGCACGCTGGCGGATTCGATGCGGTACTGGGATCATCTCGCGGAGGATTATCTCGGCGGTCTGGGCATTCATGCATCCGGGGAGGAGCTTGCACCGATTGAAACGATGACGATGTCGGAGAGCTCAGCGTATTTCATTCACAGATACAGTCTTTCGAAAACGCCCGGAGAAGTGATGGAGGAAATGTTCTCACTGATACGAAAACATTATGAGGAGGACATTCCGCTGAAGGCGGGAGCCGCCGCTTATCTCCGGAATCTCCGGGAACGGGGTGTGCGCATGTGCGTCGCAACGGCAAATGACACCGCGCTTTCCAGGGCGTGTTTCCGACGGAACGGAATTCTGGAATATTTTGACTTTTTTGTCAGCTGTGAGGAAATCGGCAGGGGAAAGCGGGAACCGTTGATCTATGATTTCTGCAGGGAGAAAATGGCCGATGAGGCAGGAACCTCTCTCCTGCCGTCTGATGTTGCGGTGTTTGAGGATGCCGCCTATTGTCTGGAAACCGCTTCAGATGCCGGGTATTATACCGTTGCGTTGTTCGAGCGCAGCTATGAAAGGGACTGGGACAGAATCCGGAGAATTGCCGATGAATCCTATGTGAGCTGGAAGGACGCGATGCAGCAGGCTGGAAGAATACCGTGTGATAAGGCCGAAGGGCGCGGTGTAATAGCCTGCCAGAAAATACAGCGTGATAAGCTGTAAACACGTGACGCGAGTGGCTGTGACGGATGTATTGTAAGAAGGTGGAGAAATGCTCCCTGGAAAGTCAAAAGTACACAGCGTGAAAAATGCAACGAGATAAAACACGCTGCGCGAGTTTTATCTCGCTATCGCGACGCTCGCCGCACACGAATACTTCGCATTCGGCTGCGGCTCACTGTTCGCGTAAAAAAAGGCTGCCGCAGCGATGTGATCCGTGCAGGAAAACAAGCTGCGGCAGCCTTTCTGACTGTGTCAGAATATTATGTTCAGATTCTTGCGACTCCGCTCTCACGGGCAGCCTTAGCGACAGCTTCGGCAACAGCAGTCTTTACTCTCGGATCAAATGCCTTCGGAAGAATGTAATCTGCGGAAAGCTCCTTGTCGGAGACAAGGCCGGCGATTGCCTTTGCAGCGGCGATCTTCATCTCGTCATTGATGTCGGATGCGCGTACATCCAGAGCTCCGCGGAAGATGCCCGGGAAGCAGAGAACGTTGTTGATCTGGTTCGGGAAGTCACTTCTTCCGGTCGATACAACTGCTGCGCCTGCAGCCTTTGCATCATCCGGATAAATTTCCGGTACCGGGTTTGCGCACGCAAAAATGATCGGATCCTTTGCCATGCTGCGAACCATATCCTGAGTCAGTGTGCCGGGTGCGGAAACACCGATAAATACATCAGCTCCCTTGATGACGTCTGCCAGAGTGCCGGACTCATGTGAGCGGTTTGTGATCTTTGCCATCTCTTCCTTGACCGGGTTCAGTCCTTCACGGCCCTCATAGATTGCGCCCTTGCGGTCAGTCATGATAACATTCTTGAGACCCATGGAGATCAGGAGCTTGATGATAGCGATTCCGGCAGCGCCGGCACCGGATGTGACGATCTTGATATCCTCGATGTTCTTGCCGACAACCTTGAGCGCATTCATCAGGCCTGCAAGGGTGATAACCGCGGTTCCATGCTGGTCATCATGGAAAATCGGAATATCGGTGCACTTCTTCAGCTTCTCTTCGATCTCAAAGCATCTCGGAGCAGCGATGTCCTCGAGGTTGATGCCGCCGAAGGATCCGGAAATGAGAGAAACGGTCTTTACGATCTCGTCTACATCATGTGTTTTTACACAGATCGGGATTGCGTCTACATCGCCGAAAGCCTTGAAGAGCGCGCATTTTCCTTCCATAACCGGCATTCCTGCCTCCGGTCCGATGTCGCCCAGGCCGAGTACTGCGGAGCCGTCTGTTACAACTGCGACGGTGTTCCATCTTCTGGTCAGCTCGTAACTTTTATTGATATCCTTCTGGATCTCAAGACAGGGCTGCGCAACACCCGGAGTGTATGCAAGACTCAGCGCCTCGGCACTGTCTACTTCAGCTCTCAGCTTGATTTCAATTTTACCCTTCCACTCATAGTGCTTTTTCAGGGATTCCTTTGCGTAATCCATTTGATTATCCTCCATATATGAATATGAATTTATGAATATGAATTGAAATTGTTACCGAATAAGAATTGCTGCTGTACAAAAATAATGGTTATCGTCTGGAAAACGTTACCGTACAGAATTTGTCCAGCCGCAATATGCCTTCCGGAACAGGTTACCACTCCGGAGGCATTGCTGTAAAGGGAATCAGTAATTGCCGGCGAAGAATTTGGAATCTTTGTTGACCTGATATCCCTCGAAGTATTTGCTGAAGTCCATGTGCAGGTAGGAGCAGAGGTTGCTGAGCTCTACCATGGTATTGTCGTTTACCGGAATACCGTTTTCTCTTCTGTCTTTCTCTGCAAAAATTTCTTTTTCTCCATGCGTATAGATCTGTTCCTGACCTTCTGCCTTCGGGCTCTCACGAAGTCTCTGAAGGTAATCGGAGAAGTTTTTCTTGATGGCTTCCGCATCTCCGAAGAAGGCGGGATTGATCGCGATGAAGCCATGGCAGATTCCGGTTTTATCCTTGAAGGTGCAGCACTGATCCGAGTTCACGCCGTTTGAGAGGATGGAACTGAGGATTTCGCAGACCATGCCCCATCCGTAACCCTTGTGGCTTCCGGTCAGAGGATCATTTCCACCCAGCGGCATGATGCCGCCGCCCTTCTTTGCTACGATATTGGACAGAACGGTCGGCGCGTCACTGCACGGATTACCGTTGGCGTCGAGAGCCCATCTTTCCGGAAGCGGTTTTCCGGCTTTGTTGTACATCTCCAGCTTTCCTCTGGTGACAACTGTTGTAGATGCATCGAAAAGGAAGGGGAACGGGTCGGCAGGAACGGCAACCGCAATCGGATTGGAGCCGATCATTGCCTTTCTTCCGAATGTAGGAACCATGATCGCCTCAGAGTTTGTCGCGGCGACACCGATCAGTCCCTGGTCACTTGCCATCTTTGCGTAGTATCCGGCAATTCCGAAATGATTGGATTCACGGACGGATACGATTCCGACACCGGTGGTCTTTGCCTTCTCGATTGCCTTATTCATTGCAAAATAAGCATTGAGCTGGCCCATTCCATTATGTCCGTCAATAACTGCGGATACGGGTGTCTCAAATACAACTTCGGGCTTTGCGGTCGGATGAATTGTTCCCTTTTCAATTCCCTTGTGGTAGCGGACCATCCTCTGCATGCCGTGGCTTTCAATTCCGTAGAGATCAGCGGTCAGCAGAACATCCTTGATGATTTTTCCCTCTTCATCGGAAAATCCGAAATTGTGAAAAACATCGGTGCAAAAACGATTCAGTGTTTCATAGCTCCATTTAACGTACCCCATTGTACTGCTCCTTCTGGTATATTTACCATGATTGTTGCTTTGATTGGTAATACCAATATAACACTGCACATATTGAAATTCAATGATGATTTCCCGGATGAACAAGACAAAAACAGCGACTGTGACCGTCTGCGTTCTGCCCGGGGTCCTGGAAGCTGAAGATCAATGAGAGTAAGGAAAGTCCGAGAAGGACGAACGGAGACATGCCGGAAATGAAGCTTCCAAAGGGCCCCGAAACAAAAAAACAGAAGGAGCTCTTCTCGAAATCGGGAAATTTTGTGGTAATATAAGTAAGCGTAGAGGATATGAATCTAAACAGAAAATATGTAAACCTGCATGTCCTGCAAGGCAGGGCGTCACAGATAATATTCTGCGAAGCACGGAGCAATCCGCAGCTTATACAGTGTGTTTCGCGGGGACTTATACAGTTTGTGGCACGACTTATCGCATGGGGGTTATTATATAAAGACAGGATGTAAAACGGGGAGAAACCGATGACAGAGCAGGTTGTTTTTCAAAAAGTAAATAAAGAAGATGCAGTGAATGATATACTCGATCAGATCATAAAGGCAATCGAAGATGGCCTGCTTCATGAGGGAGATGCGCTTCCCACGGAGAGGAAGATGGCGGAGCAGATGGCCGTGTCCCGGCCGGTGGTGCGTGAGGCACTTCATTCTCTCCGGCTGCTCGGCATCATTCATTCGGTGCAGGGGGGCGCGAATTATATTACAGACGACTTCAATCAGTGCATGATCACACCGCTTACGCTTCTGTTCCGGATGAACCGGAGCACAGTAACGCAGGTGCAGCAGCTGCGTTCTTCACTTGAAGTGGAATCCGCCTCTCTTGCGGCCGAGAAATGTACCGGGGAGGACGCTGCCGAGCTGGAATGGTATCTCAAAAAGCTGGACCAGGAGGAGAATGACCGGGAGCGTGCGTCTCTTGACCGGGAGCTTCATCTGAAGATCGCCTCAATTGCGGATAATCCCATGATCTATCAGGTTCTGTGCGCATCCTCTGTATTGATTGAGAATATGATCACGGATATCCGGGCTCTGGTCATGCAGAAGGAAAAATCCACAAAAGGCATTGATCAGGAGCACCGGAATCTGGTTCGGGCAATAATGTCGCACGATACGCGGGATGCTCGACGTCGGATGAACGAGCACATGTGGACGGTGACCGGCTATGTCAGAACGATTGAGGAGAATAAACGTTCCTGCGGGGAAGGCTGATCTATCTTTTTTGCAGAGCACCACATCCATAGCACGCAAAATTTCCCGCACAGGACATATCAATGAGTCCTGATCATGCGATGCTAGGTTCGGGCATATCTTTTGTTCTACTGGGAAGTGTGAACCGGCACTGCCCTCTGTTCCACGCTGGTTGAGAAGACGATCTGGGTCTTGGTCCGGCCGAATTTCTGGAGCTCATTGATGAAATGATCCAGTTCTGTCGTACTCTGGAACATGACCTCAATGAGCATCGAGTAATCACCCGTCACACAGTTGCACTCCACCACGTTCGGGATCGACTTGATATAGGGATAAAACTCCGGTTTCTGATTTGGTTCGACCTCCAGATTGATGAACGCTTTGATATGATAATCCAGCATCATAGGGTTGATCTGTGCGTGATATCCCAGGATCACGCCCTGCTCCTCCAGTTTTTCCAGCCTTGCAGAGACGGAGGGCGAGGACAGAAAAACCTTTGCTGCCAGATCTTTGAGAGGAATTCTGCCGTCTTTCTGCAGGATATTCAGTATCTTGATGTCGATGGCATCCAGCTTTTTCAAAATTTCACCTCCACGAAATCCATCCAAATACATAATTCAGGAAAGAATTCCATCTATAAAATTCAGAAAAGAAGTTCATCCATGAAATTGAGGAAAATAATCCATCTACAAAGAAATTGAGGAAAATAATCCATCTACAAAATTCAGGAAGAAAATTCATTCACAAAACAGAACAGCAATCCATCCGTGGAATCCAGGGAAAAATCCAGGAAAATAGAAAAAGAGGCACCGGCTGATCTTTTCAGCTGGTACCTCTCTGTACTGTCCTAATTATAAACCTTCCGGCGTTAGATGCAAGTGAGAAGTTTAAAAACGGCTTTATATTATTCGTCATAACGGAAATTAACTTTATTTATTTCGTGAGAACACTCCGGATTTCTTCTCTTTCAATCTTTTCAACTTAAGATATTTACATCGGGTTTTCAGAGTGCTATTCTCGCGTCATCCGGAAGGACAGTCGGTGAAGACGTCCGAAAAGTTTAATGAGTGCTCAAATTTCATTCAGGACATTTGGAGGGAAACATCATGGAGATTTTTGAGAAGATCACAGCAGGAACTCGTCTGGAAGCTGATTCCATCGGCACGCTGGAGGTGCCGGAGGATGCCTATTACGGAGTGCAGTCTCTTCGGGCAAAGAGGAATTTTCCGATCACCGGCACCGGACTCCATCCCCTGTTTATTCGGAACCTGGCGAGAATCAAGCTCGCGGCGGCCGAGACAAACAAGAAAAGCGGAAAGCTGAAGCCGGAAAAGGCAGATGCCATCGCAAAGGCATGCCGTGAGATCATGAGAGGCAGGCTTACAGAGTCCTTCATCGTGGACGGAATTCAGGGCGGAGCCGGAACCAGTGCAAACATGAACGCGAATGAGGTTGTGGCCAACAGGGCAATCGAGCTGCTTGGAGGCAAAAAAGGCGATTATTCCGTCATTCATCCAAATGATGATGTCAACATGTGCCAGTCAACCAACGATGTGATTCCGACATGCGGCAAGCTGACTGCTCTCGATCTTCTCTCCGTCCTTGACGGTGAGCTGGAAGCGCTTGCAGACAGCCTCTCTGAAAAATCTGAAGAATTTGATCATATTCTCAAAATCGGGCGCACCCAGCTCCAGGATGCTGTCCCCATGCGTCTCGGTCAGACCTTCCATTCCTATGCATCGATGGTTTCCAGAGACCGCGATCGTCTTCTGCATCTCAAGAAAGAACTCTACACGGTGAATATGGGCGCGACAGCCATAGGAACCGCGATCAATACCTCCGATTTTTATTTTTACAACATTGTCCCGACACTTGCAAAAATCACCGGTTATCCGCTTACGCAGGCAGCGGATCTGTTTGATGCGACCGAAAATCTCGACAGCTTTGTGACAATTTCCTCCGGACTGAAAACCTGTGCGGTTGACCTCTCCAAGATGTGCAATGACCTTCGTCTGCTCTCCAGCGGACCGCGGGCGGGAATCGGCGAGATCTCTCTTCCGGCGATGCAGAACGGATCTTCGATCATGCCCGGAAAGGTCAACCCGGTAATTCCCGAGGTTGTGACGCAGGTGGCTTTTGAGGTCGCCGGCAATGATACGACCATCACCATGGCAGCGGAAGCCGGGCAGATGGAGCTGAATGCGTTTGAGCCTGTTCTGTTCTACAATCTGTTTGACTCTGTTTCTGAGCTGACGCACGCGTTGAACACGCTGCGTGTGAACTGCATCGATGGAATCACAGCGAATGAGGAAAGATGCGGGGAGCTTTTGAATGCAAGCGTTGGAATTGCCACTGCTTTGAATCCGTATATCGGATACAGGAAAGCCGCGGAAATCGCAAAGAAATCCCTGAAGACCAGTGTGCCGGTGAAGGAGCTGGTGCTTCAGGAAAAGCTGATGACAGCAGGCGATCTCGAGCAGGTGCTTGATGCCTACAGTCTGACGTCAATCCATACGGGAAAAACCGCAAGCAGCGCAGTCTGAAACGTGATAGACGAAAAGTCCGTAAACAGGAGGGGCCTGAACCAATACTGATGAGAAGGGCCGCAAGCAGCGCAGGCCTGGCCAGGAAAGGTGGGAAGGACCGCGGCTGCTCAGCTCCTGTCGAAAACGATCGAGAGAACCACAAAGACCAGGAGCAGGAAGGGATAGAATAAATAAGGAATGATCGATACGGTGGAGACCCCGGAGAGGCTGGCTGCAATCAGAAGCTGCGCGCCGTAGGGGATAATGCCCTGAAAGATGCAGGAGCAGGTATCCAGAAGGGACGCGGTCTTCTGCGGCCGTATCTGATATTCGGTGCTTACGGTTTTTGCGATGGGCGCGGCGACGACGATGGCAACGGTATTGTTTGCTGTCGCGATATCCATCAGGCCGGTAAGAAAGGCAATGCCGAACATGGCACCCCGCTTGCTACGGGAGAATTTCCGGATCAGCTCCAGGATCGCCTCAAAGCCTCCGTACTCTTCCATCAGCGCGCTGATGGAGGCGACAAGAATGGTGACGATCATGGTTTCGAACATCGACGATGTGCCGGTACCCATGGAGGAAAACGCGGTGGCAAAACTGAGTTCTCCGAGCAGACCACCCATGATCAGGAACAGGAGAATCCCGACTCCAAGGACAACGAAGACATTGGTTCCGAGAAGGGCCATGACAAGAACCGCAAAATATGGGAGCGCAAGGCCGAACTGGAAAGGATAATTTCCGAGTTCGGCTTTTCCGCCGTTCAGGGCAATGACGCAGAGAATTGCCAGCGTGAGTACGGCGGCCGGGAGGGCGATCCGGATATTCGCGCGGAATTTATCCTTCATCTCAACGCCCTGTGTCTTGGTGGCCGCAATCGTCGTGTCGGAAATGAAGGAGAGATTGTCTCCGAACATGGCACCGCCCACGACGGTACCGACACAGAGAGGCAGGTAAAACCCGGCTGTTTTTGCGACGGAAGCGGCGATCGGCACCAGTACGGTTATCGTGCCGACACTGGTACCCATTGACATGGAAATCAGGCAGGCAATGACGAAAAGACCGGGAATGGCAAATCGGCCCGGTATGATATTCAGAAGCAGGTTGGCGGTACTCTCCACTCCGCCCGCCTGGTTGGCAATTCCGCTGAAAGCGCCTGCCATCAGGAAAATAAAGAGCATGATCGTGATGTTGTCATCGCCGATTCCTCTGGCGCAGATATGGATCTTCTCATCAAAGGAAAGAGAAGGATTCTGGAGAAAGGCGACGATCAGCGCCAGACCAAAAGCCACGACGACAGACATGATATAGAAGCCCATTTCTCCCTTAACAGGGTGGATATATTCAAAATAAATACCAGATCCCAGGTACAGGACGAGAAATACCAGGATGGGGATGAGTGCCTTTGGGTTTGACTGCTTCTTCCTGTGATTTGCAGTGTTGTTTTGTTCAGACATTTTCTTTCTCCCGAAATAAGTTAATGGTGAATGCGAATATTACAGATACAGGTTTACCGATACGGGTTTACAAATACGGATATATTAATAATATTTCATAAGGAGGCGATGTTCAAGAAAAACGGCTGTTGTTCCAGCCGTTTTTTCATGAATTTTTCCTGATATTCAGCATTCTTTGACCAGTACTTTCAGGACTTCGTACATCGACAAATTCCGGTAAAACTGTTATGATTGTTCGTTGTCAAGTTAAAAGTGTTGAATCACTGGGTTAAATCATTGCGCCAGACATGTTAAATCTGCCAAAATGCAGAAGGCCACGTGACAACTCTGCCGAAATGCAGAAGCTTACGTGAGCAAGCTGCCGAAACGCAGAAGCTCACGTGACAAAGCTGCTGAAATGCAGAAGCTTACGTGAGCAAACTGCCTAAACGCAGAAGCTCAGCAGAAAGAATTTGTCTATGCACATAACAGATGTCTGGAACGGAGGAAATTATGAGTATAAAGGAAGTCCTCGGAAAGGGGAAGCACTGGTTTCTGAAGGCAGTAAGGCCGGAACCAAAACCGGCGCGGCATCCGAAACTGGTGCAGTTTCTGAACCGATATGCCCTTATTTTTCATTTTGCCGCGTCGTTTTTCGGATATCTGCTTATTGAGGCGCTGTCGAGACATTCCTTCGGGGCGGCGGTAACATTTCTGGATGATCACACCAAGGTTTTCCTGTATAATACACTGCTGATTTTTCTGAGTTCACTGATTGTATTTCTGTTCCGGAGACGAACCTTCTGGAGAATACTGGTTCTGACCTTCTGGATGCTCCTTGGAATCAGCAACAGCATATTGCTGGCGAACCGTGTGACGCCGCTGACCGGACCGGATCTGACGGCGCTGAGCGAAGGAGCTTCTGTAGTCACGAAGTATCTGTCCGGCTGGGAGATCGGGGTGATATACGCACTTATTATTGCTCTTGTGGCCGGTCTTATTGTGCTGCTGTGCCGCTCTCCGCGCTATCAGGGAAAGACGCACAGGATTCCGGTGCTGATCGGGATTGTACTCTCCTGCTTCGGTTTCTGGGGACTGACTCGGGTGATGGTAAATGTGCGCCTGCTTTCCGCTTATTTTGAAAACATTGCCTATGCGTATGAGGATTACGGTTTTCCGTACTGTCTGACGGTTACGGTTCTGGATACCGGAATATCAAAGCCGGACAATTACTCCAAGGCGATGGTGGATCAGATCATTGCGGATGAGCATGATGAGGAGAAAACCACCTCAGATACGGACAATCTCCCGAATATTATTATTGTGCAGTGCGAGACATTTTTTGACCCGACCCGTATGAAAAATCTCACGTTCTCCGAGGACCCGCTTCCGAACTGGCACAAGCTGGAAAAGGAATACACCTCCGGTCTGTATCAGGTGCCGGTCGTGGGCGCCGGCACGGTAAACACTGAATTTGAGACCCTGACCGGAATGAGCATGCGGTTCTTCGGAGCCGGTGAGTATCCTTATAAGGGCATCCTCAGGGAAGAAACCTGTGAGAGTGCGGCAACCGTGCTGAAAAATCTGGGATTCTCCGCGCATGCGGTCCATGACAATGAGGCGAACTTTTACAGCCGCCGCAAGGTGTACGCGGATTTCGGATTCGATACGTTTACTTCGGGCGAGTACATGGACACGCAGAATGACGTGAATGAGAACGGATGGATGCGCGATGAGAATCTGATCACTCCGATCAACGACGCGCTGGATTCCACATCCGGGAAGGATTTTGTCTTTACTGTTTCTGTTCAGCCTCACGGCTCCTATCCGAGTGAGCATATCATTGATAATCCGGAGATTACAGTGACGGGGACTGACACAGACGCGGAGAACGCCGCGTGGGAGTATTACGTGAATCAGCTGCACGAGGAGGATCAGTTCATCGCGGACCTGATTCAGGATGTGGAGAACCGGGGTGAACCTGCAGTGATTCTGTTCTACGGGGATCATCTCCCAACGATGGGCCTTTCCGATGAGGATCTGAATTACGGTTCGATCTACCAGACCAATTACCTTCTGTGGGACAATATCGGCCTGAAGAAGGAAAGTAAAGATATCACAGCATATCAGGCGGCAGCGGATCTGTTTGACAAGCTTGATATTCATGACGGCGTGATGTTCCGGTATCAGCAGACGATGCAGAACAGCGAGAGCTATACCTTCGACATGCAGACGCTTCAGTACGATATACTGTACGGAAAACGATATGTGTACAACAAGACAAATCCGTTTAAAAAGTCCGATCTCCGGCTGGGCGTGAAGCCGATTGTTATTAATGGAATTACAAAGCTGGCGAACGGAACGTATTACATCAGCGGTGAAAATTTCACACAGTCATGTAAGGTGGTTATCGACGGAAAGCTGGACAACGATACGATCTATGTGAACAGCCAGACGCTGATGGTAAATGATCAGGATCTGAATGAAGACAGCATGATAAAGGTAGCGGTTCAGTCAAATTCCAGCACACACAAGGTATTGAGCAGCACGTACGCATATAAATATAGTTGGTTCACTGGCTAAGTATTGCGGGAGTGCGAAGCAAGGAGCAATCCGCAGCTTATCCGGTATCATAACAGAACAGCTCTTCGAAAACCCAGACAGAATAAAGATAAGAATAAAGATAAGAGAAGAAAAAGGGGGTGCCGCACCAGTTCGTGCGACACCCCCTTTTTAACGAATGAAATCCGGCTGGGAGTCCTGATTTTTATGAATTTTTCAGAGCCATTCAGACGTCTACACGCACATCGGCCTCCGCTTCTGCTTCCGCCTTGAAGTCCGCGATCTGTCCGGGACTGAGCTCCGGGAGCTGATCTGTCGATTCCACACCGAAGTAGCGGAGAAATTTTTCTGTGGTGCCCAGAAGAATCGGCCGGCCCGGAACATTAAGGCGTCCGAGCTCCTGAATCAGATCATATTCCAGAAGCTTGTTGACCGCGTGCTCGGAGCTGACGCCGCGGATCTGTTCGATCTGCGCCTTTGTGACCGGCTGTTTGTATGCGATGATGGAGAGAGTCTCCAGAATGACATCGGTAAGCTGGGGTTTCTTTGGATGTCTGGCGAGCGTGATCAGTTGGCCGTAATACTGTTTCTTTGTGGAAAGCTGCCAGGAGTTGTTGAGATCGAGAAGCTGAATGCCGGATTCCGGCCGACTCAGCCTTTTCTGCAGGGAGCGCAGAGCCTTCTCGGTCTGCGAGGAGGTGCGGCCTACGGCAGAGGCGAGACGCGACAGCTCAACGGAATCTCCCATCGCAAAGAGAAGAGCCTCAAGGGCTCCCTCCAGAGTTGTGTCCTCCGTTTCGGTGAAGCGAAGGTTATCGTCCTGCCGGGAGTCGGAGTTTTCCGGACCGGATCCGGTATCTTTACGCATATTGGGAGCGGACTGCTGGGAGGAATCCGCTGAGTGGCCTGGTTCGGAACGGGGAGCTGTATCAGCTGTTGTTTCAGGTGTAGTATCCGGGTCTGTTTCTTTATTTTCGCTTGCTTTTTTTGTTTCTATTTCTTCTGCCATCTGCAATTACCATTTTCTCAGAACAGTTCATTAAAAGGTTTGTTGCCTGCGTCCTCCCGGTAGGCGTCTCCGGCGAGGGCGGTTTCGTGTTCATTCTCCAGGGATTCAATTTCAATATCACCGAAGAGCTCATCCTGGGTGCAGTGAATCTTGCCGAGTTTCATGAGCTCAAGCACTGCCAGGAACGTAACGACAGCGTTCATTTTCGTCGGCTGTTTTTCCAGCAGTCTCCGGAAGGAGACCTTTCTCTTCTTGCGGGTCACGATCTGGACATAATCCAGCTTGTCGGGGAGAGAAACCTCATCTCGTTCAATATGGCCGAATTTACTCCGGATCGGGTCGATTTTGTCCTTCTGCCGTTTCAGGACGAATTCGAAGATTTCGTGAAGCCTTTCCAGTGTGACGCCGTCCAGAAGCTGCGCCGGATCTACCGGCGGCGAATAGCGTGCCACCTCTTTCGGAAGGTGCTGCCTTCGCGTGACGAGCTCTCCCGCATCCTCCGCATATTCGCGCAGATGCCTGGAAATCTCCTTGTATTCCTTGTATTCTAGAAGCTGCTGCACGAGGTTTTCGCGCGGATCAATCTCCTCGCCGGTTTCTTCATCGACCTCTCTGGGAAGGAGCATCCGGCATTTGATGTCGATCAGCGTTGCCGCCATCACCATGAATTCACTGGTGACATTCATGTCTTCGTGGTCCATCTGCCGGACATATTCCAGATACTGATCGGTAATTTCAGAAATGGGAATATCATAGATATCTATTTTGTTTTTGTCAATGAGATGCAGGAGAAGATCCAGAGGACCTTGAAATACCTGGAGATTTACAGATATTGCCACTTCGAAGAGATTTCCTTTCTGAATGAAAGCTGTCAGGACTGAGAATTCTCATTTACATGAATTACTACGGTCACGATCTCCCTCGGATTATTGATCCTGACGGGGATGGTGTGTTCTCCGCAGCCGGAACTTACTATAACACTTTTTCCGTTTTTTTGGAATAAGCCGTAGGCTTTTCCGGTAAGAAGACAGAGATCAGGGCTGATCAGCCCTCCGTGCTTTCCAAAACGTGCGACTCCCCCGTGGTAATGTCCGCAGAGAGTCAGATCAGCGCCCCATTCCAGATAGGCATCCATACCGGATGGGTTGTGTGCGAGAAGAATACTGATCCGGTCTGCAGGAAGCGTCCCGGGATTCTGATCTGTGTGGAAAGCCTCTGTAATCGCGGAACAGGGGAGCTTTTCGTGATGGATTCTGCCATAGTAGCGGCGATCCATGCTGAAGCCGCAGATGCAGACCGGGAGGCCGTGCACGGTGAATTCGCGCGATTCGTTCTGGAGCAGAATGAGGTGTCCGGATTGCTGCAGAGCGCGCTGGTAGCGGGTATACATGTCGCCGTACACCTCCGGGTAGATCCGTGTGCGATATTCGTGATTGCCCATGGCGAGATAGATATTTCCGGCAGGATCTCCGTTCTCATGAGCAGAGGCCCATTTCCCGGCAAGACAGGTGAGAAAATCAGCCGCGGGAGCGACAGGGTATCCGGGCTTCCCGATAATGCTGTCTCCACCGCACAGAATGAGATCCGGGCGGTTTCTCTGCAGAATGGTTTCGATGCGGGAGATTTCCTCAGGACTGCAGCAATTGTGCATGTCAGTGAAAAAACAGACGGTAAGCGTGCCTGAGGGAAGTCCGGGTTTTTTGAGATTGAGATTGTAGCGGGTATCTTTGTATCTTTTCATGAATATAAATAAAACGAAGAAAGCTCTGGCATTTACATGTCAGAGCTTTTCATGTGCAAATTAATTATATTTACGTTTTCTTGCTGCTTCGGATTTCTTCTTGCGACGAACACTCGGCTTCTCGTAGTGCTCTCTCTTACGGATCTCCTGCTGGATTCCAGCCTTAGCGCAGCTTCTCTTGAAACGACGTAACGCGCTATCCAGTGTTTCGTTCTCTTTTACGATAACGTTTGCCATATGCCCAAACCTAACCTCCCTCCAGTTGTAAGATTGTGCTAAATACAACTGTTTGGGTATTTTTGCACTCACCTTATTATAGCAAATTTTTTTTTTTCGTCAAGGGAAAATTTAATTTTGAGGGGTTGAGGGGTTGACGGATGGGGTGTTTTTTTATTGCATATTTAACTATGCCCGGATCGGATCATTCAGCTTCATAGAGCATGCCGCTTCATCCCATTCTTCCAGGGAACAGCATCCGTCTACTCGTCCGCCCCCTGTCCTTCCTGTTTCCGTCCTTCAGCAATGGAAAAAAGATAATGTTCATATGCTCTTTTTGCGGCAAAAAATCCCTGTCGGTGAATATGAACCTGTTCGCCGCCCTGCATGACAAAGGTCAGCAGCTCGCGGTCTATACCGCAAATCTTCGAGAGGTTGACCAGAAAGCTCTTATGGCAGCGGAAAAAATACTTCTCCGGGAATTTGTTTATCTCGTCATCCAGTTTTCCGCGGAAGATCAGTTCTTTTCCGTCATCCATGTGCAGACAGATGCTTTTCCCTCTCTGTTCTGCAAAGAGAATGCAGTCAAAAGGCACTCGTATCCTCTCACGTACCGATTCACATTCGAAATGAGGCTCAGATTCCTTCTTGTGAATAACATCCTGGATCAGTTCCCGGATATCCTCCGGTTTTACAGGTTTCTCCAGATAACGGGCGGCACGAAGACGATAGGATTCCAGCGCAAAATCCTGACTGGTTGTGGCAATGGCTGCCACTACGCGTGTATCTTTTCTGCGGATCTGTTCCAGCGCGTCAATTCCGGTCATCCGTTCCATATAGATGTCAAGTATCAGAAGATCGAATTTCCCGGGAAAAAAATGATCCAGCAGATCTTCAGCGCTTTCAAACGCCTCTGCGGTTATTTTTTCTGCGGAATCCGTCACCATATTCAGAAGCCGGACGCGTGATTCCTTATTATCTTCACATATGCCTATCCGAAGCTGCTCCATTTGTCAAGCGTTCCTTTCCGGGACTTTTATTTACGCGAACAGTGAGCCGCAGCCGAATGCGAAGTATTCGTGTGCGGCGAGCGTCGCGATAGCGAGATAAAACTCGCACAGCGTGTTTTATCTCGTTTTCAGATTTCCGGTTTCTTCTTGTGTGAACCGAATTTGATTGATTTACTCGGCTTCGATTTCCTTGATGATGCATTCGTTGCCCTTGAGGAGCCATGTCTCTCCACTGTGACAGTAGGGGCATTCCCGACCGTACTCTACGGTCGGGTAGGCTCTTCTGCAGTGATTGCACCAGGTCACTGCAGGGATTGTCTCAAGCTTCAGTTCTGCCGACTTTAATACGGGATGGCGCACCTTGAAGTAGTCCCAGCAGTCGGTGAAATAGTCCGTCATGATGCCGGAGACCTCTCCGACCTGCAGTGTGACAGAACCGATTTTCGTAATGTTCTGTTCCTTTGCGAGATCATCCAGTGTCTTCGCGAGATGAGTTACGATTCCCATTTCATGCATAGCCGTTCTCCGTCACCTGCGCGCTGCCTTTTTTTCGCGGGCTTCCTTTCGGATGATCTTAATCTCCCGCTTCATTGCATAAGGCGCGATCGCCTTCATCTTATCTTCAGAACGGAAGAAGTTACTGCAGTCCGGGAGGTCCCGCTCCAGATGAATTGCGTCGAATTCACAGCGGGTGGTGCACAGGCCGCAACCGATGCAGCGGTTGATATCGACTGTTGTTGCGCCGCATCCGAGACAGCGGTCCGCCTCCTGATGTACCTGCTCTTCGGTCAGCGGAAGTCTTGTATCGTCGAAACGGTCCTCGACCTTACGGGATCCGGGGACGCAGCGTTTGGCGTGATCATAGCCGAGAGGAACTGTGATATCCTCTTTGTCGAGCTCTATGAATTCCCGGAGATCACGGGCAATCGTGAGCGACTGACCTTCATGTACGAAGCGGTGCATAGATTCCGCTCCCTTCTTGCCGTCGGCAATGGCGTCAATGGCGAAACGGGCGCCGTGGTTGATATCGCCTCCGGCGAAAATGTCCGGTTCTCCGGTCTGGAAGGTAACCGGGTCGCAGATAATGGTGCCGCCTCGCCGTGTCTGTGCTTTTGTACCTTTCAGAAGATCGCCCCAGACAGCAGACTGGCCGATTGCCTCCAGTACGTTCTTGCAGGGAACGGTGATTGTTGTTTCTTCGTCATACTGGGGATCAAAGCGTCCGTCGGGGTTCTTGACCCGGGTGCATTTCCTGAACACAACGCCGGTTACCTTTCCATCTTCTGTCAGGATCTCCTTCGGACCCCATCCGTTCTTCACTTCAATGCCCTCGGCCTTTGCGTCTTCAACCTCATCGGCAGCGGCAGGCATTTCATCTGCGCCTTCCAGACAGATCATGGTGATGTGTCCGTCTGTCACACGCTGTGCTGTCCTTGCTACATCGACGGCTACGTTGCCGCCGCCTACCACAACGACATCTCCGGTCAGTTTTACGCTGTGATCGCGATTCACGCGATTCAGGAAGCCTATACCGGACTCTACACCTGCGGCATCCTCTCCGGGAACACCGGCGCTTCTGCCGCCTGAGAGACCGATGGATACGTAAAAGGCGCGATATCCCTGCGCTCTGAGATCGGCTATGCTGACATCCCTTCCGATCTCCACACCGCAGCGGAACTCAATGCCCATTTCGCGGAGCATATCGATCTCTGCATCGACGAGATCCTTCGAGAGACGGAAGGACGGCATGCCGTACGTGAGCATTCCGCCGGGCTTTTTTTCTTTTTCAAAAATTGTGACCGGATATCCTTTGGTCCGGAGGTAATAAGCACAGGACATGCCGGCAGGGCCGGAACCGATAACTGCCATTTTATAATTCTCGTCCCAGAAGCCGCCTTCGTCACGCTCGCATACGGGAAGGATAGATTTGCGGAAAGCGGGATCGATCTCCTGCTGCGCGACGAACTTCTTGATCTCGTCGATCGCGACAGGGCTGTCCACTGTACCTCTCGTGCAGGCATCCTCACAGCGGCGGTTACAGATGGCTCCGCAGACAGCCGGGAACGGATTATCCTGACGAATGAGCTTCAGCGCGTCCGCGTATCTGCCTTCTTTTGCCATCTTCACATAGCCCTGAACCGCAATATGCGCCGGACAAGCCGTCTTACAGGGGGAAGTTCCGGTGTCATAGCAATTAATCTTCGCGTCCTCACGGTAATGAATGTTCCAGTTGTCCGCAGTCCAGCGTGTTTCATCCGGCAGCAGCGTCAGCGGGTATTTCACCTCACTGCCGTCCTTTTTACAGAGCTTCTGACCGAGTTTGGCCGCGCCGACCGGGCATACCTCCACACACTTTCCGCAGGCTACGCAGTTTTCCTTCTTTACATGCGCACGATATGCGGAACGGGACATATTCGGAGTATTGTAGAGCTGAGAGGTGCGGATCGCATTGCAGACGCCGGGTGCACAGTTGCAGAGACCGACGATTTTATCTTCGCCGTCGATATTCGTAGTCTGATGGACAAATCCATGCCGCTCTGCCCTCTCGCAGGCTTCCAGCGCCTCCTCCTTCGTAATATAATGGCCGCGGCCGGTATTCACGCACCACTCAGCGAGATCGCCAAGGCCGATGCAGCACTCCTGCTCGATGGAACCGTCGCCCTCTCCGCGGATCCGCTGCTGCCGGCGGCAGGTGCAGACACCGATGGAAAGCTTGCCCTCATATTTATCCAGCCAATGCGAGATATGCTCAAGCGGTACGGATGTGGAAACGGATTCGATCGCTTTTTCTACGGGGATGACATGCATGCCGATGCCCGCGCCGCCCATGGGAACCATGGGCGTAATGCCCTCCAGGGGCATCTGGGTCATCAGGTTAAAAAATGTCGCGATATTCGGGTGCTCTGCCATCAGCTTATCGTTCATGACCATGAACTCGGCGATGCCCGGAACAAAAATCGGCACATCGTACCACAGCTCTTTTGCCGGGTTCTCACGATTCGTCTCAATGCAGCCGACCCACATCAGGTGTTCCAGCATTTTATCGATCTGCGTCTCTGTAAACGCAGGGTTCATTTTCACGAGCTGCGCGTGGCTGTAGTTTGTCCTGGGTTTCTTGAAACTGAGCATGAACTTTACTTCATCCTTGTTCATGACCTCATTGAGGCACCAGACCTCCGGGTCGTCCGGACGAATGGTATGAGTGTATTTTGCCACATAACGGTCCGTAATCATACCAGCCAGGCGAATCAGCAGCTTCAGCTTTTCTCTGTCCGGATAGACAAAATTCTCCGGAAGCCGGTAATCACGTTCGTTCGTCATTCGGTTCTTCTGTTCCTTCATAAATAAAATCCTCTCCTTTTCTTCTCTCGTGCGCGGCCTTCCCCCGAGAGCCGGCAATGTTCCTGATCCGGCGGCTTTGTAAATCAGACGCTTAGATATAAGTCAGACACGGAATATCTGGCCATGAGGACTTCAGACACAGGATATCTGGTCATCAGGTTTTCAGACCAGGATATCTCTGGTCATAAGTGCTTCAGACGCCGGATTTCCAGCTATCTACGGCGTTTCGAAGCCATTCCTCCCATGCAGCCATCCCCTCTCCGGTTTTCGCGGATACGGGAAAAATTTGTATTGCGGGATGAAGAGCTTTTGCCCGCTGTATGCAGGCGTCCATGTCAAAATCAAAATACGGCAGCGCGTCAATCTTGGAGATGACGAGCGCATCGCTGGTTCGGAACATCAGCGGATACTTCAGCGGTTTGTCGTCGCCCTCCGGGACGCTGAGTATCATGACACTTTTTCCTGCTCCGGTATCGAATTCGGCCGGGCAGATCAGGTTTCCGACATTTTCCAGGAAAGCCAGATCGATGCCCTCATATCCCAGTTCATCAAGTCCCCTTGCCGTCATTCCTGCGTCCATGTGACACATGCCGTCGGTGTGGACCTGAATTGTCTTCGCTCCCAGACGGTCCATCCGCCTGGCATCCACATCGGAATCGATATCGGCCTCCAGCACGGCGATCTTCAGCTTGTCATCCGCTCTTCGGTTTCCAGCATCGCCACTGTCCTCGCCACTGCACTCGCCCTGGAGATCCCGGATCGTTCGCGCCAGCAGTGTTGTCTTGCCGGAACCCGGACTGCTCATCAAATTGATCAGCAGCGTCCCTCTTCTCTTCATCTCTTCACGAAGTGCTTCTGCATCACGGTCATTTGACGCGGTTACGCTCTCGTGCAGTTCGATTACCTTCATCGCGCATTCACCTCCCGCTTCAGCCAGCTGATCCAGGCAGCAAAGCCCTCTCCCGTCTTTGCTGAAAGAGGAAGAACCGGCATCTCCGCTGAACACCGGTCTGCTTTTTTCCGCTGTGCGGAGACATTTTCGCGCAGCCTGTCAAAATCAAAATTGAAGATCGCAGCCGTATCCGACTTGCTGACCAGAAGTAAGTCGCTTACCTGAAACATCAGCGGATACTTCAGCGGTTTGTCATCGCCCTCCGGCACGCTGAGAATCATCACCCGCTTATCTGCACCCACATCGAACTCTGCCGGGCAGACAAGATTGCCGACATTTTCGAGAAATACAAGATCCAGGCCGTCCACTCCCATCTCATCAAGGCCTTTTTGTGTCATCACGGCATCCATGTGACAGGAGCCTCCGGTATGAACCTGAATGACCTTTGCGCCGGCTTCTGCCACCGTCCTTGCATCTACGTCGCTGTCTACATCCGCTTCCATCACACCGATGCGGTATGTGTCTTTCAGCTCCCGGATCGTGCGGGCGAGAAGTGTTGTCTTGCCGGCTCCCGGTGAAGCCATGAGATTGATCAGAAAGACTCCCTTCTCTCTCATTCTGGATCGTACTGCATCGGCGATGCTGTCATTGTCCTCCATAATGCGGTTCTTAACTTCAATCACTTTGAATTCGTCATTATTCATGTACAATTTGCCCCTTAAATGATGGATTTTAAAATTATAACATAAATATCAGCTTTATAGAAACATATTTTGTGCATTATTTACGGATCCAAAAATGAAATTTTAAATTC
>DGTF01000007.1 GCA_002394235.1 Eubacterium sp. UBA4343
TACCTGTGCGATATCAATATGGACGAGGATGATTTCTCAAGACTGATGCAGGATGAACATGCGGACTGCCCCTACTATCGCAATGGAGATGAGTACGCAGTAGCAAGGAAACAGGGATTCTGATTTACGCGAACAGTGAGCCGCAGCCGAATGCGAAGTATTCGTGTGCGGCGAGCGACGCGATAACGAGATAAAACTCGCACAGCGTGTTTTATCTCGTTGGAAATGTCCATATCGGATCCTATACTGTGCAGAATATCGTTACACTAACCGCAGACGGAGGAGAAGAAATGACAGGTGAACAGAATCTGATTAGGGAAGCTTATCTTGCCCGGGGAAACGCGTATGCGCCATACTCAAAGTTCCGGGTAGGAGCGGCGCTTCTAGGGAAAAGCGGACGTATATATCGCGGATGCAATATTGAAAATGCTTCCTTTGGGGCAGGGATCTGTGCGGAACGGGCTGCTTTTGCGAGGGCAATATCCGAAGGAGAGATGGAATTTGTTGCGATTGCAATCACAGGGGGAGAAGATTCCGCGGAATCCTTTCATTACTGTCCGCCATGCGGTATCTGTCGCCAGGTAATGAGAGAGTTCTGCAGGCCGGAGTTTAAGATCATACTCGAGGATACGGAAAAGGGAATGCGTTGTTTTTCACTTGGCGAATTACTTCCGGAAAGTTTTGGACCGGATTCTCTGGAGTAAAGGTGTCTTAAAAAAAGAATTCGATGCCTGCAGGATTACATCAAAACCTGCAGGATTTCATTTACGCGAACAGTGAGCCGCAGCTGAATGCGAAGTATTCGTGTGCGGCGAGCGTCGCGATAGCGAGATAAAACTCGCGCAGCGTGTTTTATCTCGCTAAAATAGAGACATCAGTTTATTTGAGTGTTAGGGATGTGAGTGTATTTACATATGCATGATCAGAAAAAAATCAGTGAGGAATCGGCGTTTCTTTCGCAATACATGAAGTCGTGCCGGATCTGTCCGAGACGATGCGGAGTGGATCGGGAGAATGGAAAAACGGGAGTCTGCGGTGTGCCCGCCGATTTGTATGTGACAAGAGCCGCACTGCATTTCTGGGAGGAGCCCTGTATCTCCGGGAGCAGGGAGAACGGAACCGCAAATGGATCGGGAACAGTTTTTTTCTCCGGATGCTCCTTGAAGTGTGTTTATTGCCAGAATTATGAGATTGCGCATGCGAGGACGGGGAAGAAAATCACGGTCGAAAGGCTTGCTGAGATCTTTCTGGAGCTCCAGGACAAGAAGGCCAATAATATCAACCTGGTGACACCGACGCAGTATGTGCCGCAGATTGTCCTTGCGGCAGATAGGGCACGGAAAATGGGACTTAAGATTCCGTTTGTGTGCAACTGCGGAGGATATGAAGATCCCGAGACTTTGCGGCTTCTGGATGGTATCATCGACATCTATTTGACGGATTTTAATATATGGAGGCCGATCTGGCAATGAAGTATTCCGGAGCGAAAGACTATCCGGAATGGGCGGCCCGATCACTGGCGGAGATGTACAGACAGTGTCCGGAATCTGTTTTTTCCGAGGATGGTCTGATGAAATGGGGGATCATCGTAAGAAATCTTCTGCTTCCCGGACATGTCCGAAACTCAAAGAAGGTGGTAGAATATGTCTGGACAAATTATGGAGACAGCGTATGGCTCAGCCTGATGAATCAGTACACGCCTTTTGACAGGATTCGGGACAGGTATCCGGAGATCAGCAGAAAGGTAACACGGAGAGAATACGACGCGCTTATTGATTATGCGCTGGAGCTTGGCGTTGAGAATGCGTTTATTCAGGAGGGCGGTACTGCGGAGGAGAGCTTCATTCCTTCATTTGACGGAGAGGGCGTCTGAGATGAAGAAACACCGGTTCGGGCAGCAGAGATTCTGCTGAATCACTATTGAAACGGTCGGATACAGGAAAGTCGGAATTGCGACAGAAAAGAGGTATCAGGATGGATATTAAAATCGGATTTATCGGCTGCGGAAATATGGCAGGCGCGATGATCGGAGGAATTCTGAAGAAGAAGCTTGTAAATGCCGGGAATATCATGGCATCGGCAAAGAGCAGAGAAACGGTAGAAAAAGCGGAAAAACAGTTTTCCATCGCAGCGACGCAGAATAATATCGAGGTCGCGGAGTTTTCAGACGTCCTTGTCCTTGCGGTGAAGCCTGTATACATGGAGGAGGTGGTCCGTGAGATTGCGGATCACGTGCGTGAAGATACAATTGTGGTAACGCTTGCGCCGGGCAAGACGCTGCAATGGCTGAGGGAGACTTTCGGAAGACCGATCAAAATTGTGAGAACCATGCCGAACACGCCTGCTCTCGTAGGCGAGGGCATGACAGCGCTCTGTCCCGATGATTCTGTGACCGATGAGGATCTTAAGGTTGTGCGGGAGATTTTCGAAAGCTTCGGGCGCTGTGAGATTGTGAAGGAAAATATGATGGATGTCGTTACAGGGGTGAGCGGAAGTTCTCCGGCCTACGCCTTTCTCTTTATAGAGGCGCTGGCGGATGCTGCTGTACACGATGGAATGCCGAGGAAGCAGGCATATGAGTTCGCGGCGCAGACGCTGCTTGGAAGTGCAAAGATGGTTCTTGAAACCGGAAAGCATCCGGGTGAGCTGAAGGATATGGTGTGCTCTCCGGGTGGGACGACAATCGAGGCGGTTCGTGTGCTGGAAGAGAAGGGATTTCGAAGTGCGGTAATAGAAGCTACGCTGGCCTGCATTGACAAGGCAGGAAAATTATGACCCAATCTGAAGTCTCACACGCAGGAGTGCACAATGTCCGGTTCGCACCATGAAAAATTATTGTGGTTTCCGGGATACAGTGCGGCAGGACATGATATCAATAAACAAATGTGCTCCGGGATTATGTGTGGGAGGACGGCAGATCGACAAGCGAACGTGCTCCGCGTACGGGCGTCAGAATACGGGAAAGATTCAGAAAGAATAATAAAGAATAATTCAGAAAGAATAACTCAGAAAGGATAAGACTATGGCTAAGGTATATGTATTTCTTGCGGACGGTCTCGAGGAGGTCGAGGCCATGACACCGGTTGATGTTCTCAGAAGAGCAGGAAATGAAGTGATTACGGTCTCTGTCATGGGCAGAAAATGGATCAGAGGCTCTCACAAAATCTATCTTGAGGCGGACCGTCTGATTCAGGAGGTAAAGTGCGAGGATGGTGATCTGTACGTTCTCCCCGGCGGAGGCGAAGGTACGAAGAACCTTGCGGAAAACCATGAACTTGCGCAAATACTGAACAGCGCGTATATCTCCGGCAGTCATATCGCGGCGATCTGCGCAGCACCGTCGATCTTCGGAAAGATGGGATTTCTGGAAAGCAGAAAGGCTACGGTATATCCCGGGATGGAAGACACTCTGACCGGAGCAGAATATCAGGATGTGCCGGTTGTTACGGACGATAATGTCACCACCGGTCACGGCCCCGGGGCTGCCTTTGATTTTGCTTTTGAGCTCGTGCGGATCCTGAACGGAGGGGACAGTGCGAGAGAGCTGAAGAAACAGATGGTATTTCAGCACGAGACTGTAGTGTGACAGGGCAACAGATGGTATTTCAGCATGAAACGTCAGTGTGACAGGAAAAACAGATGATATTTTTCGCACACGGCAGCGCGACGGGAGAATAACAGATTGTCATGAGACTGGAGAAGATTCAGAAGCTTTTAAGGGAAAAGGAATATCCGTTTACATATGCGGAGGATGACGGTGTAGGCAGTATTGATTTCATTGACCGCGGGCTGTCCTATCATATCTGGGAATTCCGGAATGATGACGGCAGCTGCGGGGCGGAGACCAACCTTATGCACGCGGGGCATATGGAGGAAGTGACCGGAGATTACGAGAACGAGATCTGCAGGACGCTGGAGATCTTTGACAATCGTCAGGGCATGTAGTTTTCAGGGCGGGGAGGATGAGAATCCGTTGAGCTGGAAGGAGATCGAATCAAAAATTATACAGAGAAGGCCGTGGCCGCATGCCGTTATTTTTGACATGGATGGTCTTATGTATCGGACGGAGCAGATGATCCGGGAAGCATGGGACATTGTCGGACCGGATATTGTCGGACATCCGCTCGGGGATGAGATTTTTCATACAATGGGTATGAACCGGGCATTGCGGGTCGAGTATTTTCATGGAAAATTCGGCATGGACTTTCCATATGAGGAGTTTGAGAAAAAATACAAGGCCATTGTGACGCGAAAAAAACTGACCGGGGGAATTCCGGTTCAGAAAGGTCTCTTCGAATTGCTTCAGTTCCTCTCAAATGAAAAAATTCCGATGGTGCTTGCCACCGGATCCAGCAGCGGGCATACGTACCTGAATCTGGCAGTCACCCGGACGCCGAACGTCTTTTGCTCCGTAATCTGCGGTGACATGGTCAGAGCCGCGAAGCCGGATCCTTTCATTTACCGTCTTTCGTGTCAGAAGCTCGAAATGAAGCCGGAGGAAACACTGGTTCTGGAGGATTCTGTCAATGGCGTGAAGGCCGGGTTTGCAGCGGGAACACCGGTGATCATGGTACCGGACCTGCAGAAAAATACTGCTGCGGTCGACGGCATGTATCTTCAGAAAATGTCATCTCTGCTGGACGTTCGGGACTACATACGCGACAGATATCAGCTGCGAGACAAAAAGCAGATCTAAAGAGGGAGAAAATTTGGCGGTCGGAATCAGATACCGGGCAGAAAAATAGAAATACCGCGCGCATCCCGTCGATCCGTCCCCCACATGCGTTACTTCTGCAGTTAACTCGGCCCAGGCGACCCTACGTCACACGAAAGGTTCTGCTTAGTGCTGCTGCATTCCTGCCCTGACACGGTTCACAGATTTCCGTTGCGTAAGACCCGGACGTCATCGTCACTTACAGAAGGCAGCCACGAAAGGACTAAGACCTCTGTTCAGCATCACCCCTGCTATAGCGGATTGCAGGTACAGGGAGCCGCTGCTTCCCCGGTTGCGCGGATAATGTGAAGTATAACGTCTTTGCGTATAAAAGTCAACGGGGCTTTGCCAGTTGCAGTCCAACACGTAGCTTTGCCGGCTGCAGACAAACAGAAACTATTCTTGTGTGAGAAAAGGATTTATTTTATAATAAGGGAAGCAAAACGGTGAGGCATGACGCGAGTCGATTGCACTCAGGAAAGGACAAAAGTATGATGAGAATTGGTATGTTGACAAGCGGAGGCGACTGTCAGGCTCTGAATGCTACTATGCGGGGCGTAGTTAAGGGCCTGGCGAATAATCTGGATGAGCTGGAAGTCTATGGTTTTATGAATGGATACAAGGGCCTCATCTACGGCGATTACCGGATGCTGACAGATCACGATTTTTCCGGTATTCTTACCCGCGGCGGTACAATTCTCGGTACATCCCGTCAGCCGTTCAAACTGATGAGAGAGCCGGATGAGAATGGCCTCGACAAGGTGGAAGCCATGAAGCAGAACTATTACAAGCTCCGCCTCGACTGCCTGGTGATTCTCGGCGGAAACGGAACCCAGAAGACCGCAAATCTTCTCCGTGAAGAAGGCTTGAACATCATTCATCTTCCGAAAACGATTGATAATGACATCTACGGAACAGATATGACCTTCGGCTTTTACAGCGCGGTGGACATTGCGACAAACGCGATTGACTGCATTCATACGACGGCATCCTCTCACAACAGGGTTTTCATTGTAGAAGTGATGGGGCATAAGGTAGGCTGGCTGACTCTTTACGCAGGAATTGCCAGCGGCGCGGATGTGATTCTGATCCCGGAAATCCCTTACGACATCAGCAAGATCATCGATGCAATCAACAAGCGGAAGATGCGCGGAAGCGGATTTACCATTCTTGCGGTTGCCGAAGGAGCGATTCCGAAGGAGATCGCCGCTCTTCCAAAGAAGGAAGCCAAGAAGAAAATGGCGGAAATCGCGAAGCAGTTCCCGTCAATTTCTTATAAAATCGCTGATGATATCTTCAAGGAGACCGGCATGGAAATCCGTGTGACGGTTCCCGGCCATATGCAGAGAGGAGGAAGCCCCTGCGCATATGACCGAATCCTTTCCACGAGAATCGGATCCGAGGCAGCCAAGCTGATCCTTGAAAGACAGTACGGTTATATGGTTGCGCTCGTCAACGGAAAGATCAAGAAGATACCGCTTGAGGATGTTGCAGGCAAGCTTAAGACGGTTGATCCGTCATGCCAGGAAATCAGCGACGCGAAGCGGATCGGAATCTCCTTCGGAGACTGATGCGCGGTAATCTGAAAAATCAGTGACGCGAAGCGGATCGGAATCCTTTTTGGAGACTGATGTCCGACTATCACAGAGAATAGAAAAGGAAAATGCTCCCGCTGGCGGGCCGGCAGAGATGCCGCTCCGACGGGAGCAATTTATCGTTTCGACCGAAGTGTGCAACAGGTATTTAAGGAGTATTTGAATGAGCTATACTGCTCTGTATCGAAAGTTCCGGCCGACTACCTTCGATGAGGTAAAGGGTCAGGATCATATCGTCACGACATTAAAGAACCAGCTGAAGGCAGGGAGAATTGGTCATGCCTACCTGTTCTGCGGAACCCGTGGTACCGGCAAGACAACCGTCGCAAAAATTCTCGCGAGGGCGGTAAACTGCGAATCCCCGCGGGAGGACGGAAGTCCGTGCAATGAGTGCGAAACCTGCAGGGAGATTCTGAATGGAACCTCGGGCAATGTGATTGAAATAGACGCGGCTTCCAATAACGGCGTGGATAACATCCGGGAAATCCGTGAGGAGGTTCAGTACCGGCCAACAAGGGGCAGATACAAGGTTTACATCATTGACGAGGTGCACATGCTTTCCACCGGTGCGTTTAATGCTCTGCTGAAGACACTGGAGGAGCCGCCGGAATATGTGATTTTTATTCTTGCTACGACAGAGGTCAACAAGATCCCGGTTACAATTCTTTCCAGGTGTCAGAGATATAATTTCCACCGCATTACGATCGACACGATTGCGTCCAGACTGCAGGAGCTTCTGCAAAAGGAGGGTGTAGAGGCGGAGGAAAAAGCCATCCGCTATGTGGCGAAAGCTGCCGACGGCTCTATGCGTGACGCCCTGAGTCTGCTGGATCAGTGTATCGCTTTTTATCTCGGAGAAAAGCTTACCTATGAAAAAGTTCTCGATGTGCTGGGAACGGTCGACACAGAGGTATTCAGCAGACTTCTGCGAAGGGTTATTGATGGCGACGCTTCGGGAGCCATCCGGATTCTCAATGAGATGGTCCGCAACGGCAAGGAGATGGGGCAGCTGGTGACAGACTTCACATGGTATCTGCGAAACCTGATGCTGGTTCAGAATTCGGAAGATCTGGAGGATGTTCTTGATGTCTCCGCGGAGAATCTCAGACAGCTGAAGGAAGAAAGCACAATGATTGACAGCAACGGTCTGATGCGGTACATTCGTATATTGTCAGACCTGAGCAATCAGCTTCGTTTTGCCTCGCAGAAGCAGATCCTGACGGAAACTGCTCTGATCCGGCTCTGCAGGCCGCAGATGGATACGGATCTGTCCGGTGTGCTGGACCGGATTCGTCAGCTGGAGAAGAAAATGGAAAGCGGGACATTTGTACAGGCAGCTCCCGCCGGTTCCGCCGGGGAAGCGGCAAATATGCCTGAGAGAGGAACAAATCCGGAAACTCCGGAAAAGCCTGCCGCTGTCAGGGCCGCGCCGGAAGATCTGCGACGGATCCGTGCAGAATGGAAAAAAATTGCGGGAATGACCCGTGAACCTCTGCATGCCTACCTGGAAAAGGCAATTCCCAAATATGACAGTGCCGGTGACAGCAATGTGCTGTATCTGTCCATGGAGGATGATATCAGCCGCACACAGGTAAATGACGAGTCCCGCAAGGAAGAACTGAAGGCGGTCATTCGTGAGCTGACCGGCAGGGAGGTCGAGATTGAAGCCGTCGCGCCGGATGAGGGCGGTGATAAGAAACTGGCGGATATACCGGTTGAGGAGATGCTGGAGGCAGAGATCCAGGGTATCCCGATCGAAGAGGAAGATGATGAAGACGGTGAGGAACCGTACGATTATGAAGGAGGCTCCTATGAGTAAAAGAGGCGGATTTCAGGGCGGAATGCCCGGAAACATGAATAATCTGATGAAGCAGGCACAGCGGATGCAGCGCAAGCTTGAGGAACAGGCAAAGGAGATGGAGACCAGAGAGTTTACGTCTGCTGCGGGAGGCGGAGCGGTCAAGGTAACGGTTACCGGGAAAAGAGAGGTAACAAAGGTTGAGATTGACCCGGAGGCGGTTGATCCCGAGGACGTGGAGATGTTGGAAGATCTGATCGTCGCTGCGACGAACGAGGCCCTGCGTCAGGTAGAGACTGCGCAGGCTGAGCAGATGGGAAGCATCACCGGAGGCATGGGCGGCCTCGGAGGTCTTGGCTTTTAATGGCGTATTACAGCGAAAATATTTCAAAGCTGATTGAACAGCTGGGAAGACTGCCGGGCATCGGGCCGAAGTCCGCGCAGAGGCTCGCGTTTTACATCATCAATATGCCGGAGGACCAGGTGAAGGAGCTGTCGGGCTCGATCATCAATGCGAAGGAGAAGGTACATTACTGCAGGATCTGCGGCAATCTGACCGACCAGGAGCTCTGCCCGATCTGCGCGGATCCGAACCGCAACCACCGGCAGATTATGGTGGTCGAAAATACCAGAGACCTCGCGGCGTATGAGAAAACGCAGAAATACACCGGCGTTTACCATGTGCTTCAGGGAGCGATTTCCCCGATGCTCGGGATCGGTCCGGAGGATATACGGCTGAAGGAACTGATGCAGCGGCTTCAGGGGGATGTCGATGAGGTGATCATCGCGACCAATTCCTCGCTGGAGGGAGAGACGACCGCAATGTATATCAGCAAGCTGATCAAGCCGACGGGAATACGGACGACGAGGATCGCAAGCGGTGTTCCGGTCGGGGGCGACCTGGAATATATCGATGAGGTTACGCTTCTGAGGGCCCTGGAAGGCCGGACGGAGCTCTGATGAGACTTTGAAATCGCACCCCTTTCAACAGTGTAATAACCGGTACGATACTGCACCGCACAGGAAAGAACGGCGCTATACTGTACCGCACAGGAAAGAATGGTACGATACTGTACCAAATACGAAAAAAGGTATGATACTGTACCATACACGATAGAATCTACGGATTGCACGGCGTTTCGCGCCAAGGCAATCCTACAGGAACAGGAGTAAAAATGAAAAATCTGGAATTACAGAAAATTGCAAATGAAGTCCGCAAGGACATCGTAACCGCCGTACATTCCGCAAAATCCGGCCATCCGGGCGGGTCTCTCGGAGCGGCGGATATTTTTACCTATCTGTATTTTGAGGAGCTGAAGAACATTGATCCGCACGATCCGAAGAAGCCGGACCGTGACCGCTTTGTGCTTTCCAAGGGTCACTGCGCGCCGGGACTGTACTCCGTTCTGGCGGAGAAGGGCTACTTCCCGAAGGAGGATCTCGTCACCCTCCGCCATGTGGGTTCCTATCTGCAGGGACATCCAAACATGAACGACACTCCCGGTGTGGACATGTCTACGGGATCGCTCGGACAGGGTGTCTCCGTTGCCTGCGGAATGGCGCTCGCAGCGAAGCTGGCCGGAGAAAGCTATCATGTATACACACTGCTCGGAGATGGTGAGTGCGAGGAGGGCGAGGTCTGGGAGGCCGCGATGTTCGCGGGCGACAAGAAGCTGGACAATCTCACCGTAATTGTGGACTACAACAATCTCCAGATCGACGGAACCCTGGAGGAGGTCAATTC
>DGTF01000001.1:0-164 GCA_002394235.1 Eubacterium sp. UBA4343
GGTTTTCGGACGGCCTGGGGGGGGCGGGATGCGTCCTGAGGCAGGAGATGCCGCTCGAATAGCGGATCCGGAAATGATACACATCAGAAAGAAGAAATAGAACTCCATGACAGGCAGGCCTGAAGGCACCGGTCATGGAGTTTTTTTACGCGAACAGTGAGCCG
>DGTF01000001.1:285-11596 GCA_002394235.1 Eubacterium sp. UBA4343
GCAGCGTGTTTTATCTCGTTATAAATAATTGTTCGGCAATCTCGGCATCCGGAGTTTGGCAATTTTGTGAATTCCGTTTTTGTAACTTGGTTACTTTAGTATCAATAATTTCGTTAATTTTGTTTTGAAAATTTGCGAAAATTTTGATCCATGAAGTGGTTGACGGTCATGAGATACAAGAGTAAAATGTGCTTTGCTACATAGTTAACAGTGTTAATAATTGTCATCGATAAATATTATCATTGCCAATAATTGCACCGGCCAACGATTTATCTGTTTCATACATGCACTTGTTTTCAGATGAGCATTGTTTCATACAGAGAATCGCGGATAATGGCGCTTTCACAGTTTATGGCTGTTTCTGGGTTGGAACAGTTCATGCAGAGCGCTTACAGATCATAACCGGATATTAAAGCATTGTATGTAAGCAGCAGGGATTGAAGGCTGTACAGCCGTATTCGAGGAAAGGAGTAAAGGATGGATCAGCTGGAGGAGGAACTGATTAACGCCATGCATCAGTTTCATAAGATGCGCCCCGTCTTCTGTTTTTCAGAAATCAGCAGGGGCAAAACCATTGTCATGGGAACAGCGTGGCAGATTTATAACAGCAGAGAGGATCACAAGGTGCGTGTGAGTGATATTGTTTCACGAATAGGAATGCCGGCGCCCGGTGTATCGCGCATACTGAAGGGCCTTGAAGAGGACGGGATCCTGAGACGGAGTCTGGATCCGAATGACAGACGCACAACACTGGTTTTCTTCACCGACAGGGGTATGAGCGAGATACAGAAAAATATCCGTTCAATTGAGAAAGCTCTTCATGAAATTATTGAGGGTATGGGAGAAGAAAAAGTCCGGACGCTCTGCTGTCTGCTGAATGAGCTGTACGCACAGACGGAATCGGTTTTTTCAAAATCTGACTGGAAAACGGAAAGGGAGAATTCATGAGACATATTTTCGGAAATCTGAAGAAGTACTGGAAATCTGTGCTGATTCTTGCTGTGCTGCTGATTATTCAGGGCTTTTGCGAGATGTCTATGCCGCAGTACACGCAGAATATTATCGATGTCGGAATCCAGAATAAGGGAATTGAGCACATTCTTCCCGCCAGAATCACGGCGGACGAATACGACGAGGCACAGATCTTCATGGACGGGGATCAGCGGAAGGAGTGGCAGGCATCGTATGTTGAGGACGGAGAGAACTATACGATCAGAGATCTCGGAAAAGAGGAGTGGAAGAAGCTTGATAAGGACCTTCTGACTCCCGTGGTCATGGCTTATCAGCTTGGGCATATGAGTGAGGAAGCTTTCCGTGATATGGTTAAAAAACAGGCTGAATCGGCATCCGGGGCTGCAGGGCAGACGGATGCGATGACCGGCGCGAATGGCCAGGCAGATGCTGCGGATGCGATGGCTGCCGCGGAGAGTCAGATCGATTCTATGTCTGCGGAAGAGCTTGCCAAGGCATTTCATCTGGATGTACATATCTTCGAGGCGAAGGATGAGAATGGCAGGAAAGCCACATATGTTGATGTGAGACCAGCAATCCGTCAGATGATAGAAAGCGGACAGATGACAGACGATCAGATTTCCGGGATGAGAGAGGAGATCAGCAGTGCCATCAGCAAAACAGGTGAACAGACAATGAAAGCTATGGCGATCCGCTATGCGGCAGATGCGGATCAGAAAGCCGGTGTGGATGTGAACAGCCAGCAGAAGCACTATCTCTGGATCAGCGGAGGAAAAATGATGCTGATCGCGCTTCTGATGGGACTTGCCGCGATCGCAGTCTCCTTTTTCGCTTCAAGGGTCGGCGCAGGGGTCGGCCGGGATCTGCGGTATCAGGTGTTCCACAACGTCATCGGATATTCCAGCGCAGAGATGGAAAAATTCCAGACATCCTCTCTTATCACCAGGGCGACAAATGATGTGCAGCAGGTACAGATGGTGACGACCATGCTGCTTCGTATGGTTCTGTATGCGCCTGTCCTTGCGGTCTGGGGCATTATAAAGGTATACCAGTCTCATGCAAAGATGAGCTGGGTGATTGCGCTTGGAATTGCGGTCATTGTGGGAATCATCCTTGTACTGGTCATGCTTGCCATGCCGAAATTCAAAATTATGCAGAAACTGGTTGACCGCCTGAATCTGGTGTCCAGGGAGATCCTGACGGGGCTCATGGTTGTACGGGCATTCGGAAGAGAAAAAACAGAGGAAGAACGGTTTGACGAGGCCAATATCGATCTGATGCGTACGCAGCTGTTTACAAACCGTGTGATGACCTTTATGATGCCGTCGATGATGTTTGTGATGAGCGGACTCAGCGTTCTGATCACCTGGGTCGCTGCGCATCGTGTGGATGCCGGCACGCTTCAGGTCGGAGCCATGACATCGTTTATCACCTATGCGATGATTATCATATCCTCCTTTATGATACTGACTGCGATGTCCATCATACTTCCGAGAGCAGGCGTAGCGGCGGACCGGATTCATGAAGTAATTGCCACAAAACCTTCTATTGTGAACCCGGAACATGAGGAAAAGCCGGAGAGCAAGAAGGGCGTGATCCGCTTTGATCATGTAAGCTTCCGCTATCCCGGCTCGGAGCTGGATGCCCTGACGGATATTTCCTTCACGGCGGAGCCGGGAAAAACTACGGCAATCATCGGCAGTACCGGTTCGGGAAAGAGTACGCTCGTGAATCTGATTCCGCGGTTCTATGATGTCACAGGCGGATCTGTCACGATAGACGGGGTTGATATCCGTTCTATGAATCTTCATGAACTGCGGGAAGAAATCGGATTTGTGCCGCAGAAGGGAACCCTGTTTTCCGGGACGATTGCCTCCAACATCCGTTTCGGACGCCCGGATGCATCGGACGAAGAGGTCAGACGCGCCGCGAAGATCGCTCAGGCTGACGACTTTATCGAGGAAAAAGAAGATGCCTATAACAGCTTCATATCACAGGGCGGAAGCAATGTATCGGGAGGACAGAAGCAGCGGCTCTCGATTGCGCGGGCGATCGCGAAGAAGCCTCTGGCGCTCGTCTTTGATGACAGTTTTTCTGCTCTTGATATGAAAACAGATGCGAAGCTCAGAGAGGAGCTGTCACGGGAAGAAAAAGATGCGACAAAAATCATTGTCGCACAGAGAGTCAGCACGATTCTGAATGCAGATCAGATACTTGTTCTGGATGAGGGAAAAGTGGCAGGACTCGGTACACATGATGAGCTGCTGGACAATTGCGAGGTTTACAGACAGATCGCTGCTTCACAGCTTTCACAGAAAGAACTGGAGGGGACGCGCCATGCAAAATAACAGAAATCAGAACCTGCGGGGATTCGGGAAAAATCAGAGACAGCAGGAAGAGATGAACGCAGATGCGGAGAAGCGGGCGCGGGATAAGCAGCTGGAAGAGTATCGCAAAAAACAGAAAATGTCCAGGCCAATCGGACACGGCCCCGGTCGTAACCAGGTTGCAGAAAAACCGAAGAATTTCAAAGCATCCTTTGGAAAGCTGATGCGTTACATCGGGCGCTACCGGATTGCGGTTATCCTTGTCATGATTGTTGCGGTTCTTTCCACCATCTTCAATGTCCTTGGACCGAAGATCATGGGAAATGCGACAACCGAGCTGGCGGAAGGACTGATGCGTAAAATTCAGGGGACCGGTGGAATTGATTTTGAAAAGATCGGGAAAATCCTGATCTTTACACTCGCCCTGTACCTCGCATCTGCCGGCTTCAGCTTTATTCAGGGATGGATCATGACATCAGTCAGCCAGAAGGTTGCCTATCGCATGCGCCGTGAAATCTCTGAAAAGATTGACCGGATGCCGATGAAATATTTTGAGAGCCGGCCGTACGGAGACGTGCTCTCCAGAATTACTAATGACGTAGATACGCTCGGAACCGGTCTGAACCAAAGCATTACGATGATCATATCGTCTGTTGCTACGATCGTCGGTGTTGTGGTGATGATGCTGACGATTTCCCCGCTGATGACATTGATCGCGGTCGTCGTCATTCCGGTGTCCGGAGCCCTGGTTGCCTTCATTGTAAAAAAATCACAGAAATATTTTATCCGGCAGCAGGATTCTCTCGGAATCATCAACGGACAGATTGAAGAGGATTTCTCCGGTCAGCTGGTGATCAAGGCATTCAACAGAGAGAAGATCGTTATGGGTGATTTCAACAGCACAAACAGCGATCTGTATGATTCAGCGTGGAAGTCACAGTTTATATCCGGAGCGATGATGCCGGTTATGAATTTTATCAGCTATCTTGGGTATGCCGGTGTCGCGATTTCCGGAGGACTACTGGCGATCCGCGGTGTGATCGGGGTCGGAGATATTCAGGCATTTATTCAATACGTGAGCAATATAAAGCAGCCGCTGGCACAGATGGCTCAGGTTATGAACCAGGTGCAGTCCATGACAGCGGCGGCGGAACGTGTCTTCGAATTTCTGGAGGAAGAAGAGGAAGATCCTGCATGGATGACACAGGCAGAAGAAGGGAAGAGTAAAGCTTTCGGAATAAGCGAGTCGGCCGGGAGCGGAGAAGCTTGCTGGACAGAAGAGTCGGGTGAAAAGAGCGGATCTGTCGCTGCAGCCGGGACGGAAAAAATTCGTGGAGAGGTTGATTTCGAGCATGTTCGTTTCGGCTATGATCCGGATCAGATTGTCATCAAAGATTTTTCCTGCCATGTGGATCCGGGACAGAAGATCGCCATTGTCGGGCCGACAGGAGCAGGAAAGACAACCATCGTAAAGCTTCTGATGCGCTTCTACGATGTGAACAGCGGAACAATCCGGCTTGACGGACAGGATATCCGAAGCATAGACAGACATCAGCTTCGAGAGAATTTCTCTATGGTGCTGCAGGATACCTGGCTCTTTTCCGGCACTATCCGGGAAAATATCCGCTACGGCCGGCAGGACGCAACGGATGAGGAGGTCGAGGAGGCGGCAAAAGCTGCTCATGTGGATCACTTTATCCGGACGCTGCCCGGCGGATACGACAGGGTGCTGAACGAAGACGCGACAAATGTGTCACAGGGCCAGAAACAGCTTCTGACCATTGCGCGGGCGATGCTTTCAGACCGCAGCGTCCTGATCCTGGATGAAGCGACATCTTCCGTAGATACAAGAACCGAGCAGCTCATTCAGAACGCTATGGATCAGCTGATGAAGGGAAGAACAAGCTTCGTTATCGCACACAGACTGTCCACAATCCGAAACGCCGACCGGATACTGGTACTCAACCACGGAGATATCGTAGAACAAGGAACCCATCAGGAACTCCTCGCACGCAACGGATTCTACGCCGACCTCTACAACTCACAGTTTTCTGTATAAGCTCTTCGAAAACGCAGACAGGTCTCGTCGCACGCGAAGCGCGCGTAAGAGACTGGATGCGATTTCGAAGGCAACAGGTATGAGCACGAAGTGACGCGTAAGCGGCACGAAAGTGCGAATGCCTGTAGGATTGCGCAAGTGCGAAGCACGGAGCAATCCGTAGCTTATACAGAAAGCAGCCCGGTATGAGCATGTAGCGGTGCGAAGCACCGCGAGAATGCTCATTCCTGTTAGCGGCACGGAAGCTGCGAAGCAGCGAAGTGACGCGGGGGACTTATACAGTACAAATAGTGAAGAGCTCTTCGAAAACGCAGACAGGTCTCGTCGCACGCGAAGCGCGCGTAAGAGACTGGATGCGATTTCGAAGGCAACAGGTATGAGCACGAAGTGACGCGGGGACTTATACAGAAAATGGCCCCATGCTCGTATCCAATGTTACGGAACTTTTTCACAGTATGATCCAAAATAGGTAAAAACTATAGAAAGCATTAAAAAGAGAATCCCTGCCGATGGCAGAAATTCCCGGAAAGTGTGAGAGATGACAATAGAGGAGATCAGAGAGAGACTGGAAACCGATGAGAGAAATCGTTCGTACACCGATCGGGGAATTCATCCTGTCTTCCAGGTGAGCAGCAATGCCAGGATTCTGATTATCGGTCAGGCTCCGGGGCGGAAGGTGGAGGAATCCGGCATACCGTTCAATGACAAATCCGGAGAAACATTAATCCGGTGGATGGGAATTGACCGGGAGACGTTTTATTCTTCGAAGATCGCAATCATGCCGATGGATTTCTATTATCCCGGGAAGGGCAGGTCCGGAGACCTGCCGCCCAGAAAATTTATCGCGGAGGAGTACCATTCAGATATTTTACGTCTGATGCCGGAAGTAGGACTCACGATTCTGATCGGCAGGTACTCTATCGATTACTATCTGAAAGATCGCAAGAAGAAAAATCTGACCGAGACCGTTGCTGCCTATCGGGAATATCTGCCGGAGTATTTTCCGATTGTACATCCGAGCCCACTGAACTTCAGATGGCAGCGGAAAAATCCATGGTTCGAGGAGCAGGTCGTTCCGGTGCTTCAGGAGAATGTGCGGCGCCTTTTGTAATCATCGTCCCTTCCAGATCATGCGAAGTACCTCTGCCGGTTTCGGCGTGGTTCCATACAGGAGAACACCAACACGGTATATCCTGGCGGCGAGCACACCGGTTCCGAATACAGAAACCGCGAGAATAGCAATGGAGATGGTAATCTGCCAGGAAGGCACTGTACTCATGGCGATTCTGGTGAACATGGCCATGGGAGAGGTAAACGGAATAAAGGAACACACCAGCATCGGGAGATTGTCCACTTCTCCGCTTCCAAGTGCGGTCATTACGACGATAAAAGCAATGATGAAGAGGAAGGTGATCGGCATGATAGCTGTATTGATGTCTTCGAGCTTCGAAACCGTCGATCCGACCGCCCCGTACAGAAAGGCATAGATCAGGAAGCCAAGGATAAAAAATACCAGCATAAACAGCAGCAGATGGAGCGGAATGTCAAAGATCGAGGTCACAATTTGATTATCCGCCCAGTCATCCCTGGTAAGGTTGAAGAGCAGGAAAGCGGTTCCGAAGACGCAAAGAAGCTGGACAAGACCCGCGAGACAGGCTGCCAGTACCTTGCCGAACATCATTTTTACCGGGTCGGCACTGGTGACCAGAAGTTCCATGGCGCGGGAGCTCTTTTCTGTCGCAACACTTGTGCTGACCATCTGTCCGTACAGAAGGATCACCATATACAGGGCAAAAATCATAATATAGGTGTAGAAGAAATTCTGAGACTGATCCTTCCCCGTGGTCTCCACGGTGTGCGACACCTCTGTCGAGAGAATACTTCCGGCCTGTTCCGGGGAAAGACCGGCTTCGGTCATTGCCTTTATCTCAGAGATTCCGCGGAGAATCTGGTCGGCGATTTCCGGGTTGGCATCATACATGGAGAGATTTTTGACAAAATATGTGTAGTTCTGTGCATCCTGAAGCAGAAAGCCGCAGTCTGCAGTTCCGTCGTTGATTTTGTCTCGAATGTCAGCCGCGTCCTGGTCTGTGATGGTTATCTGATAATCCGGGAATGCTTTCTCGAAGGCTGCCTGCGCCTGCTGCGTAAGTGCGGGATCTCCGGAGGAGAGCAGCATGACTTTCTGTTCCCCGCTATCAGAATTGCCTTTAACCAGTCCGGAAATCTTCGGAAAAAACATGATGACGGAAAGCAGAATCATCAGGACGATTGTGGTGCCGACGAAAACCTTGTTTTTGAAATAATTTCCAAGCTCGAACCGGAAAATTGTCTTGAACTGATTCTTAGAATTCATGGACTCTCCCTTCAGATCTGATCTCTGGTGGTCTGTACAAAAATATCATTGAGTGAGGGCTCAAATATACGGACTTCATTCACATCCCATTTCGTGGTCAGAAGCTGCATCTCCCGGCGGCAATCCTCCGTATCGTTCAATGTGATGCGGATGGCACCATCCTCAGTGAGACCAGCCCGGTTTCCGTAATATTCGAGAATCTGTTCCTGCATAGAGGAACGGACAAGCAGTTCATTGCCTGCCATTTGGTGCCGGATTTCCCGAAGATTTCCGGAGAGAACAATGTGACCTCCATTCAGAATTGCAATCTCACTGCAGAACTCTTCGATGTAATTCATCTGATGACTGGAAAAAAGAATGATTTTTCCCCGCTTCATCTCGTCTCTTACTACTTCCTTCAGAAGCTCCGCATTCACAGGATCCAGACCGGAAAAGGGTTCATCCAGAATCAGAATATCCGGATTGTGGGCGAGAGCGGTAACGAGCTGGATCTTCTGCTGATTTCCCTTTGAGAGAGCATCCAGCCGTTTGTTGCTGTATTTGGACATCCCGAGGCGTTTCAGCCAGCTGTCAATCGCTACGCGGGCATCTGTTCGCTTCATTCCCTTGAGCTCCGCGAAGTACAGCAGCTGATCCGCAATGATTTTCTTCGGGTAAAGGCCCCGCTCCTCCGGAAGGTAGCCGATTTTCACCGATTTGTAGTCGATTGGTCTGCCGTCCAGCATGATCTCACCCTTGTCCGCCGGAAATACATTCATCAGAATTCGTATGGTGGTTGTTTTTCCGGCACCATTTCTTCCCAACAGCCCTAGAGCAGTACCGCTTTCCGCTGTCAGGCTGATTCCCTTAAGCACCTGATGCTCGCCAAAACTCTTATACAGATCTCTTAGTTCCAGTTTCATGCGGTTCCTTTCTTTTCGTAATTTATGAATAATACTTGTGGGTTTCAGCCCCGGCATTTCCGAAATGCGCAGGCTTTTTCTGCTTTTGATGAATCAACAGCGGGGATGCTCATCCTTTTAATGAAACGACAGCAGAAATCTTCCGCTTTTGCTTAATCAACAGCAGGAACGTTTCTTGTACATTTTCAGTATAAGGTGTATATATTTCTTATGGCAAGTTAATTTATGCGACACAGGGCGTATCGTGTATACATTTTTATTCGGATGAATTTGCGTGACACAAGCGGCATATATTTATTGCGGCAGGTAGATTTGTGTGACACAAGCGGCATATATTTGTTGCGGCAGGTAAATTTGTGTGTTATAAGGGAAATATATTTTCTTGCGAGAGGCAGCACGCCGGACAAAAAACGTTAAGGATGAAAAACGATGAGAATAATGATAGCTTCTGATATTCATGGATCTGCATATTATTGTGGGAAAATGCTGGAGGCGTTTGAGCGTGAAGAAGCGGAGCGTCTGATGCTGCTCGGGGATATTTTGTATCATGGCCCGCGAAATGATCTTCCGAGAGAATATGCGCCCAAGAAGGTTCTGAAGCTTTTGAACGAGAGAAAAGATGATATCTTCTGCGTGCGCGGAAACTGTGATACAGAAGTGGATCAGATGGTATTAGAGTTTCCCATCATGGCAGATTACTGCATCCTGACGGCGGGGAGGAGACTTATTTATGCTACGCATGGTCATCGTTTCAACAGGAGCCAGCTCCCTCCGATCCGTCAGAATGATATCCTGCTCCATGGTCATACCCATATCCCCGCATGGGAGCAATTCGGAAGCAATAACCTTTATCTGAATCCCGGCTCCGTGTCTATCCCAAAAGAGGATTCTCCTCACAGTTATATGATCCTGGAAGATCATACATTTATATGGAAGGATCTGGATGGAAACGAATATCACAGGACAAGAATCTGAGGGATATTGGTTAATGTATGATGAAATCCCAGTTGCAGAAATAATTGAGGGCAGACTAATAGCTGCTGAATAGTGGACAGAATAGTAGCTGCTTAATGGTGGACAGATCAATAGCAGCTGAATGGAGGTCAGATCAGATGGACATACCTGAGACCCTGGAATTACTGCGAAAAAAGGCACTGAAAGATGATGGACTGCGTAAAAGACTTCTGGCTACAAGAAATAGCAAAACACCTCTTGCTGATTTCTGCAAAATCAGCACAGAACAGGGATTGCCAATGTATGAGATGGATCTTCTGGAGTATGGGGAAAGCTCATATGCTGCTATGCGCAGAAGTACAAACGGGGGAGGGGAGAATTCGCCGCTTCTTCAGTATGAGGACGACTATTACGAGCTGTTTCTGAGCGAACTGGAATAAAGATGAACAACATCTCTAAAGATGAACAGTATCTAAAGATGAATACCAAGATAAATACCATTTAAGCTTAATAAAATCTGAGGTGAATGAAATGAGCATAGCAGACAAACAGCATATCCTGACTGATATCAGAGAGGCTGCTCTGGAAGCAGGGGCAATTATGAGATCTGCACATGAGGGCCAGGATGAGATTTCTCCGGACAAAATAAAAGCCGGTCACGCAAATTTTGTCACCATATATGACAAAAGAGTACAGGAGTTCCTGACCGGGCGGCTCGGAGAGATATTGCCGGAGGCGCATTTTGTAGGAGAAGAGAACGGAAAGGATGCTTTTGATGAAAGCTTCCGGCGGGGATTTACCTTTGTAGTAGACCCTATAGACGGCACTTCAAACTTCATGAACAATTATGGCCCGAGTGTCACATCGATCGGACTTTTCAAGGATGGAAAACCATTCATCGGAGTTGTATACAATCCCTGGCAGGAAGTGATGTTTTCGGCCGCAGAGGGTGTCGGTTCTTTTGAGAATGAAAAAACCATTCACAGCTCGAGGGAGCCGTTGTCGATGAGTCTGGTTTCCTTCGGGACAGCTCCATACTATCCGAATCTGCGGGATCAGGTCTGGAAGGTCGGATCCTTCTATCTTGACAGATGCGTTGATCTGCGGAGAAGCGGAAGCGCAGCCTGGGATCTGTGCATGGTAGCTTCCGGAAGAACCGGCCTGTTCGTGGAACCACTCCTGCAGCTGTGGGATTATGCAGCCGGAGCAGTGATTCTGACGGAAGCAGGAGGCCGAATTACAGACCTTGCGGGGAAAGAGCTGGATTTCTGCGGGGCATCATCCATCGCAGCAGCATCTGCGGGAGTCAGCAGGGCAGAATATCTTCCGTCGGGGATAGCGGATTGATCCTGGATTTCTCAAAATACAAAGTTGAAAAAAGTTGTACAGGAAAAGTTAAAAAACTTTGGTTAAAAAAAGATTGAGAAAAAGATAAAAAACGCTTGACGCAAGGTAAACAACGTGATAAAGTACTATATGTTGTCGCAGAAAACAAGAAAGCCACGACAATACAGAAGTAACACAGAATGAACATTGACAACTGAACAGTAAAACACATCCTCGAAAATTCAAATGAAGTTTTATTAAATTTTTGTTTGAACGATCGAAAGTATTCAACGGGTTATCGAACTGTTCACAGGGAGATAACGAATTGATTACGATCCTTTAAAACAGTAAAAAGGGATGAATTAGCCAAGTGTTAATTCTGAACGAATCAAATCTTTTTTATGAGAGTTTGATC
>DGTF01000024.1:0-2978 GCA_002394235.1 Eubacterium sp. UBA4343
AAATTATAAAAAAAATCAATTAATCATGTGCGTTTTCGACATTTTCTGTATGCGGGTGAGGAAGTACTATGGAAATATCAAAAGCAGTTGTATGAAGGAACGGCGCCGCAGATTGACATACAGCTGACGAAAGGGAACTGCTGCGGAGAACAGACAGAGGGGAAAATAGCAGCAGTCAGATGTGGACTTCGTTGGATATAACGGGAGGAGGGATATTTGTGCAGACAGAATCACAGGCAAGGTCGGCGAAACCCTTAAGCAGGCCGTTGAAAACATTTTTTGGTATCGGAGATTTCGGCTTTACATTGATGACGAATATCGATACCTTTTATGCTTCTTATTTTTTCATTAACATAGCGCTTCTGCCTTTGGCGACGGTGTCGGTGATCACGACGATTTCTGCGATCGTCGATCTGATCCTTTCCTGTCTCTACGGGGCATGGATGAACAAGATCAAGCCGGGCAAATGGGGGAGATACCGTTCATGGCTGGTGCTTACGCCGTGGATGGTGCCGTTCCTTTACATGTTCGAATTTGTAAAACTCGGCAATACGACGGTGATGGTAGTTGTGATGACCATTGCCATGATCACAAGCCGGATTGCATGGAATATTCCGTATATCGCGAATATCTCAATGATCAATATCGCTGGAAAGACAACGGAAGACAGGATGGCGCTTTCTTCGATCCGAAATGTGTGGACCGCGCTTGGCAGTGTTGTTTATTCTTATCTCGGACCTATGGTTGTAGCCGGTTTTACTGCGGTTCTGAGTGAGAAAAACGCTTATGCGGCAACTGCATTTGTATTTGGTGCATTCATGGCTGCTGCATACTTCGCGCATTTCAAGATGTTCAAGGGCTATGAGGAAACCGGGGAGGAGGAACTCGCCCGGATTGCAAAACAGAAGCAGGCAGAAAGCGCGCCGAAGGTGAGTGCAATCGCAGCGGTCAGATGTAATCCGCATCTGCTGGCTTTAATGCTTTCTTCCACTACAAAGTACATGGTTCTGTTTCTTGTGAATGGTATTGCGATTTATTACTTCCAGTATATAGCACTGAAACCGGCAATGTTTGCGGCATTCATGCTGATCACAAATCTCCTGGGAGTTCTGGCATCGTACATTTCAAGATTCTTCGTCGCCAGAGCAGGGGCCAAAAAGACCGTTGTGTGCGCATATCTCATCATGGGAATTGCCATGCTTGCTGCATTTGTGATTTACGAAAAATGGATTCCGGTGATCATCCTGATGGCTGTTACTTTTTTCGCCATGAATATCACTACCACCTGTGATCCGGAACTTTTTGCTACGTGCGCTCAATTCAGCTCGGCAAAAACCGGGTTTGATACGACCGGAACTGTCATGGGTCTTCTCACCGTTCCGGTGAAATTTGGAATCGTAATGCGGGGCATCCTGATTTCTGCAGCCCTTGCAATCGGCGGTTTTTCGGCAACGGTGGATCCCTCACAGGCTACGGAGCAGATGAAACGGGGAATCTGCATTGGCTTTATGATCATTCCTGCTCTTGTAGTAATTGCAGGCGCAGTGATCCTTGCTTTCGGCTACCGGCTGGGCAGAGAAAATACGGAAAAATAAAAAGCAGAATATGGATAACCGCATCTGAAATGAGTGGCATATCTGTAAAGAGAGAAGGTGAAGGAACATCATATCTTCGAAGAGAAAAGGTGCAGGAACAGCATATCTGCAAACAGATAAGGTGAAGGAACATCATATTTGCGAAGCAAAAAGGTGAATGGCATTATATCTGTGAATGGAAATATTGGTGAAGCGAAAAGGAGGAGATTATATGCTGACAAGAAGACAGAATTTATTGGAGACGATTCACGGTGGGCATCCGGACCGGCTGGTCAATCAGTATGAGTACATGCAGCAGGTGTTTGATCCGGTGCTGCTGAACGCGCTTGGCAACTGCCCGAGAGGTGGAACGGCGGTGAACGGCTGGGGTGTGACGATCGAATTCCCGGATTACGTGCCGGGGCCGTTCCCGGATACCAGCCCGGAAAAGGTAGTCATCAAGGATATCGAGCATTGGAGAGATTATGTCAAGGCGCCTGCCGTAGATTTTCCGGAGGAAGCATGGGCACCATTTGTGCAGCAGGCTGAATCCATTGATCGGAATGAGTATTTCGTCGCAAACTTCATTGCGCCCGGAATCTTTGAAAAACTCCATTATCTGATGGGCATGGAGGAGTGCATGATGGCCTTCTATGAGAACCCGGACGAAATGCATGAATTGATTGATTTCCTGACAGATTGGGAGATTCAATGCGCTGAGCAGGTAATCCGTCATCTCCATCCGGACGCACTGTTCCACCATGATGACTGGGGAAGCCAGAAATCCACATTTATGAGTCCGGCGATGTTTGAAGAGTTCATTCTTCCGGCCTACAAGAAGATCTATGGTTATTACAAGGATCATGGCGTGCAGCTGATTGTCCATCACAGCGATTCCTTTGCGGCAACACTTGTGCCCTATATGATCGAGATGGGTGTGGATATCTGGCAGGGCGTCATGAGTACCAACAATGTGCCGGAGCTGATCCGGAAATACGGTGGAAAGATTTCGTTCCAGGGCGGCATCGATAACGGGAAGGTGGATCGCGTTGACTGGACGAAAGAGGGCATCGAACAGGAGGTCCGCGGCGTGGTGGAAGCATGCGGAAACATGTATTTCATTCCGAGCACAACGATGGGCGGTCAGGAGAGCACTTATCCGGGGGTATACGAGGCCGTATCGGAGACTATAGACAAGATCTCTGAGGAAAAATTCGGCTACACCGGAAAATCCGGCAACAAGGCAGATCCACTGTTCGCCCATGTGGACAAGGCGTCGAAGGAAATCTCAAATCAGGATTCGTAAATCAGTCAACAGGTCTGGATTTGCGAACCAATGAGAAGGATGGAATTCGTAAACCAATTACGAAGATTTAAAAGGAAACGAGATAAAACGCGCTGCGC
>DGTF01000024.1:3093-6132 GCA_002394235.1 Eubacterium sp. UBA4343
GGCTCACTGTTCGCGTAAATAAGAAGCAATTACCGGGTCGGCAGTATGCCGGCCCGTTTCTTATCGGTATCAGATACAGAACTTTTACTCCAGTTTATCATCCTTGTATCCATTTCACCGGCCTTGCTTGTGAGTGATGAAATGGCGCGAAGGCCATATCATGGGAAGCACACGGATTACGTACAGTGCAGGCAGAATAGTAGCCGATGCTTTACTTTTGGAACATCGAACGGACTGAAAACTTTACTAATATTCCGGGATCATGCTAAAATAAGTAAAGCATTTAAAAGGAGGTTCGAATTTCCGGTGTTCAATTATGATGGACTGAACCGAAAACTGAAAGAGAAGGGAGTTACAAAAACTGATCTGAGAGCACGCATCGGTCTCTCCAGCCGGACGATTGCAAAGATCGGGAAGGGGGAGAAACTTTCAGGGAGAACCCTGCAGAGAATTGCGGATTATCTCCGATGTGATTCGGCAGAACTTATGCGGGAGGTTTCTGATAACATCATTCTTCAGACACTCAGGGATGAGAAAGAGGCGAAGATTTCCGGCGGTCTCTACCACGAGCTTCAGGTTCGCATGACTTATAACTCCAACCATATCGAGGGCAGCAGGCTGACGGAAGATCAGACAAGGCTGATTTTCGAGACGAATACGATTGATGCGGGTGAAGGCGTACTTGTGGATGATATTATGGAAACCATACATCACTTTCGGGCAATTGATCATGTGATTGATCATGCAGAGGAAAAACTGACAGAGGAGATTATCCGACAACTGCATTATATTCTGAAATATGATACAAGGGACGCCGCGCTGAACTGGTTTGCTGTCGGGGATTACAAGAAACGCCCCAATATGGTCGGAGGACACGAGACGGCAAGACCGGAGGAGGTGTATAAACGGATCAGCGATCTTCTTCACCGTTATAACGGAATCGAACAGGTAAGGCGGGTAACGATGGATGACATAATCGCCTTCCATGCGGAGTTTGAATACATTCACCCGTTTCAGGACGGGAACGGAAGAGTTGGAAGACTTTTGGCATTAAAAGAGTGCCTCCGTTACAACATTGTGCCATTTCTCATTGAGGACAGCAAAAAAGCTTTCTACTATCGCGGCTTGGCGAACTGGAAACAGGAAAAAGGATGGTTGACAGACACTTGCCTTGACGGTCAAGATACTTTCAAGGCTCTGCTGGAGACGCTCGGAATCCCCTGCGACAAAGCAGAGCAATAGCGACCTGTCGTGCAGCTCATCGCGACGCAGATCATTGTCGCGAAGCTCATCGTGGTGCAGCTCATTGTTGCGCAGCCTATTAACGCGCATCTCATCGTGGCACAGGTCATCGTGGGGGTATCGTGGGGTCCGCTGAAATTGACAGTATTTTGGTATTCTGCTGTCTGGAAAAGCACAGCGGGTACGTATTACTTTTTCGCTAAATCATATAACGCACCTATGTATTCTACTCTAATGAAAAACTGTACTTATCTTTCGAGCATCGATTGCGCTAAGAACAGTTTAAGAGATGTGTCGATAATAGTTACGGAGTCTAATTTCGAGTTGAGAGGGGTTACATATGAAGAGCTGAAAAACAATTATGGATCAGCGGCATCTGCCGCCAAAACGATTCCTTATTATCAGTATGTAAGCAAAGATGAGGAGGTTTATCCATTCCCTATGCCTGTTGATGATAAGAATGTTGTGATGACCGCATATGGTGACTGGAACAAGGCGGTTTATTCGATCCGATTTGACGGAAAAGGCGGAAAGCCTGTTACTGTTGATAATGTTGAAATAGACTCAATACCGAATATCGATTACATAGCAGAAGTTACTCTGCCTGACTGTAAAAAAGCAGATAGCAGCGAAAAGTTTCTAGGTTGGGAGACTGCTACGGGTAATCTGTATCAGGCAGGAGAAAAGGTGTCCGGTTTGGCAAAATCAGGCACAGTAACCCTTACTGCAAAGTGGGAGACGAATACAAAAATTGATTCGAGTAATCTGGCAGTTGGTGAAGGCAATAGTGTAACAGCAAATTCGAGTGAAGATGCGATGAGCAGCGGAGGGCGAAGAGGAGACACTGCCGTCGACAAAACAGATGCCGATAATAAGAAAGATTCGGATTCATCATCGGTTATTTCCGGTTTTACGGATGAGGAATCTCCAGAAAAAACGACCGGAGGACAGACGAGTCAGAGCAGCATGCCGACAGAAAACGGCTGATGAAGGAAAAACTATCTGTCAGTAATTAATTGCAAAAACTGCGAATATAAAGGCCTGACATATTGACGAAAGTAAATCGTGATGTGACAGGCCTTTGATTTTGAATTCATTATCCGCAAGTAGATGGATTGTTTTTTGACTTCTGAGTAATAATTTGAAACGAAATAGTGGCGGTATTTTATTCGTCTGCTTTCAGATCCGCTTTCAGATGCTCCCGTATTCTTCCCACATAGTACAGGGATCCGAAGGAGCAGATTACATCTTTTTCGGTGCAGTTCTTGAGGGCTTTGTCTGTGGCTTCTTCGATGGAGCCGCAGGCTTCGGCTGTGTATCCGGACTCCTGGAGTTCGCGGGCAAGCTGTCCGGGATCGAGGGCTCTGGGGTTCGGCACGGGTACGGTGTAGAATTGTTTTGCAAGGGGACCGACGATATCGATGACCCTGTGGTAGTCTTTGTCTGCGAGGATGCCCATGAGGAAGGTGATTTTCTGACCCGGGAAGTAGCGGGCGAGACTGTCCCGGAGCATTGCGGCACCTTCCGGATTATGCCCGCCGTCTACGATGACGGCGGGATTTTTGTGCATGAGCTCGAATCTTCCGTGCCATACGGTGTGTTTGAGTCCCTTTCGGACAGCGTCTTCCGTGATCGGATAGCCTTTTTGCCGGAGAATTTCGGCTGCGGCGACGGCCATGGAGGCGTTTGCGCACTGGTAGGAGCCGAGGAGCGGGATGAAGAGATCCCGGATCGTTGTTCCTGATGCTGAGGTGTTATCTGTAGAGATTTCGTCGGGTACTGATGTTTCGGGTACTG
>DGTF01000024.1:6191-14265 GCA_002394235.1 Eubacterium sp. UBA4343
ATGTTTCGGGTACTGATGTTTCGGGCATTGATGTTTCGGGTACTGATGTTCCGAGTACTGATGTTTCGCGTACTGGTGTTTCAGATCCGGAAGATTCGGGAAGAGACATTTCAGATAAAGAGATTTGCGGATCCGCTTCGAGCGTTAGATCAAAGATCTGTCCCTGCAGGGAATATTCCCGCGCTTCCCGGCAGACGTTAACCCGGTGAAGGCGGGCTTTTTTTTCTCTGCATACCGCTTCGAAAACCTGATCGGACTCCGGCTTCTGGGGATAGAGGAGTACGTCAGTGCCTTCCTTAATGATGCCGGCCTTCTGAAAGGCAATTTCGCGGAGTGTGCGGCCGAGAATCTCAGTGTGGTCCATGCTGATGGTCATGATGACGGCGGCTTCCGGGGAGGGGATGACATTTGTGGCGTCGAGGAGGCCGCCCATTCCGGTCTCGAGGACGACGATGTCGCAGTTCTGTTCGTGAAAATAGAGGAACATCACTGCAACCAGGATCTCGAACTGAGTGGGCTGCGGTTTTCCGTCTCTGAGGTTCTGCTGAATCTGTGACGCGACGCGGGTCAGGATTGCTGCGAAGTCTTCCTCGGTGATGTCGTGTCCGTTGATGCGGAACTGTTCGGTAAAATGCTCGATGGCGGGGGAGTTAAAGCTTCCGGTTCGAAGGCCGCTCTCGATGAGAATCTGCGAGAGAAAGGCGGAAGCGGAGCCTTTTCCGTTTGTTCCGGCGATGTGAACGAAGCGGAGCTGTTTCTCCGGATTTCCCAGTGATTCCATCAGCGTCCGCATCGCGCCGAGCTCGTAGGCGACGGCGCCGCTTACCACGTCCTTCGGGGAAAATTTCGGGACGCTGTCGAGATATTCCATAGATTCTCTGAAATTCATCTTGTCTCCTCTATTTATTAATCGGGATCTTGTCGGAAACCGGTCTTTTTCTTCAAAATGCCTGACGGAATTCACTATTTCTGTAAAGTGAGATGCATGATTGCGCATCTGTTTTTTTCGTTACGAAGGAGCAAATTCCTCACGATATTTGTGTCTGTTTTTCCAAGTTCCGGAGCATCTGCGCCATGGTCAGATGTGTGACCGGATGGGTCCACCACGGGGCGATTTCTGCCATCGGGCGGAGCACGAAGTCCCGGTTTGCCATGTCGGGGTGTGGGATGTTGAGACGTTCCGTTCCGATGATTTCCTGATCGTAGAAGAGGATATCCACGTCGAGGGTGCGGGGACCCCAGTGAATCCTGCGGACTCGCTGTGCTTCCCGTTCAAGGGAGGCGCAGAGATCGAGCAGCTCTTCGGGTGTGAGAAGAGTGCGGATCATGCAGGCACCGTTGAGGAAGGAATCCTGGTTGGTGTAGCCGTAGGGAGCTGTCTCTATAAAGGAGGAAACCTTCAGGAGACGGTTCTTTTTTTCATTTTTGATACCGTTCACAGCGAGATCGAGCATCGCCTGCCGATCACCCATATTGGAGCCGAGCGCGAGGAAGGCGGTGTGCCAGCCGCGGTGGATCCGGACGGAGACCTGGTCGAGCGGAAGACCGATGGGTGCCCAGGGCTTATGGATCTCGAGGGTGATTTCCCGGAGAAGACCTTCATATTTTATGAGAAGGTGTTCCGCAAGCTGTTCGGCGCAGGCCTCGATCAGCTGGAAGCGGCGGTCTGTCAGAAAAGCCGTGATCTCGTGGCAGACCTCTCCGTAGTTAATGGTGTTCTCGAGATTGTCGGTGAGGCCGGGCTTCCGGATATCGGTGTAGAGCACCGCGGATACGGTAAATTTCTGACCGAGCACGGCTTCTTCTTTATAGACGCCGTGCTTTGCGAATACCGTTAAATTGTCGATTCGGATTTCGTCATGGCTGGTTGAATGCATCGTTTCTTTTCCTTCTGTTTTTATGAATTGTATGCCTGAACGGCGCAGTCATATATGCGCATTGCGGCAGTGGTGCAATGCGGGGGACTTACATGGTCTGCAGTATCTTTTCTGTCATGCGGATGGCCCGGGCGTTTTCCCTGACATCATGGACGCGGACGAAGCCGGCGCCTTTCATGACACCGATGACGCTTGTGGCGATGGTTCCCTCCACACGCTCGGAAGCTGGAAGATCCAGGGTCAGACCGATCATGGATTTCCGGGATGTGCCGAGAAGATACGGGTAGCCGAGATCCTTCAGAAGCTCCAGGTGGTTCATCAGCTTCAGGTTCTGCTCGTAGGATTTGGCGAAGCCGATGCCGGGGTCCAGAATAATCCGGTCATCCGCTACGCCGGCTCTTTTCGCGATTGCGACGGATTCCCTGAGATCATCCAGAACATTCTGCAGATAATCGGTGTAGTCGGTGTTGTCCCGGTTGTGCATCAGGCAGCAGGCGACGCCGGAGGAGGCAATGACGGAAGCCATTTCGGGGTCATATTTGCAGCCCCAGATATCGTTGATCAGATCGACGCCCTCCACAAGACCTGCTTTTGCAACGGCGCTCTTGTAGGTGTCGAGGGAGATCGGGATATCGAAGCGGCTGTGAATTGCCTCGATGACGGGAGCAACGCGGTCAATCTCCTCCTGGTCCGGAAGCTTTGTGTATCCGGGACGGGTGGATTCTCCGCCGACATCGATGATGTCAGCTCCCTCTGCGATCATCTGCTCTGTATGTTTCATGGCCGTGTCCAGGTGATTCCATTTTCCGCCGTCGGAGAATGAATCCGGTGTGACATTCAGGATTCCCATGATATAGCAATGCTTGTCCGGCTCAAAGGTGCGTGTGCCGATTTTTATGGTGTGCACTGCTTTGCCGGCGGAAGCTGCCGGGGCTTCGATGGCTTCTGTACGTGGTGCTTCTGATTTGCTCATGATCAAGTACCTCTACTTTCTTTTTGGATGTCTGTTATCTTTCAGGCCCGCGAGATCGGCAAAACCGGGCAGAGGAGCAGGCGGCTGGAACCGTCATATCTCCGGTGTCCGGTTTTTGCGTTCCTCCGGCCAGTTGCACTCCTTGCGGGCGTTACATATATAGCACGGACGGGATTTTTTATCTGCAGCGTACATAATCTGTGCAAATCGGTTTTGGATAGCTTCGGAATATTCTGCCTTTTCCGAAGTAAGGGCCGGATCGCTTCCGGCAGTCAAGGCTGCGTGTAATCTGTGACTGCCGATGGCATACAGGATCAGGCCGGTTTCGGCTGCGGTATAGCCGCAGTCCGCAAGAATCGGGCCGGCGATTTGTACGCCGGCAAGATCATGAGGAGTGCCGTCCTCATACTGGCGCGCTCTTCCGATGTCATGGAGCAGAGCGGCCGCATAGATCAGATCATTTCTTACCGGAAGATTCTCCCGAAGGCAGAGGATCTGCATGATTCTTGCGGTATCGAGAAGGTGCTGCCAGTCGTGACGGCAGAAAACGCGGTCCTTCTCGAGATGCTGTGTTTTTTCCAGTTCCAGGCGGAACCCCGGGTGCTCCATGATTCTGCGGACACGGTCCGGCTGTTCCGGATGCTGGCTGTTCTCACTGGTGTGTGGGGACATGATTGCCTCCGTTATTTAACTCTGTGTGGTACTGAGTGCCTTCTCCTGCATTAATCAGACTTCCGACATTATTCCGGGGACCTCATAACGATATCCTTCAGGATTCAGGTTCTATTTTAGACCCTTTCGTATGATCCTGACGGACAGCAAGTGACGGATTTCTCAGGTGCGGATCATGGCGAGCACGCGGTCTACCAGAGCGGGATCTTTCGCGAATGCTCCTTTGCAGACATAGGTCATGGTCCGGGTGCCGGGTTTCTTGATCCCGCGCATGGACATGCACAGATGCTCTGCCTCGATGACAACCATGACACCGTGGGCGTCCAGATTTTCCATCACAGCGGCCGCAATCTGATCCGTCAGTTTCTCCTGGATCTGGGCGCGGCGGGCATATGCCTCAACGGTACGGGCAAGCTTGCTGAGTCCTGCGACCTTTCCGTTAGGCAGATAAGCGATGTGCACGTTGCCGAAGAAGGGGAGCAGATGATGCTCGCAGACAGAGTAGAAATGAATGTCCTTTTCGAGAACCAGGCTGTCGGCGGGACTGGAGAATGTGACGGAGAGTGCTTTTTTTGCCGCCTCGTCTGTACCCGAAAAAATCTCCTCGCACATCCTCGCGATACGGTCGGGCGTACCCTTGAGGCCCTCTCTGTCAGGATCCTCGCCAATTCCCTCAAGAAACAGGCGCACAGCCTGTTCCACCTTTACCTTGTCAATCATAATAAGAAAAACCTCCAATTCAATGAAACGCGGGCTGCGTTTTCTCGCTGTTGCAGCCGGCATGACGCATGCGCAGGAGATAAAAAGGCAAAAAAAACAGGACCGCAAGGTTACAGGTCCCGTAATAAAGTCCAGCAACGGGATGGACTGAAATATCGCAGCCATGCTTTTCCAGTAGACGCCATGCTTTTACAAGTGCCATATACTGTCTAAGGCCGGCAATTCGTTTCCCACTCATCTCCCGTGCAGTGGAAACACTACGCATTTCAATCCTGCTTTGCCTATGGAACTATATTAGTACAGACCGGTGGTAAAATCAATGATAACCTGCCGGTTTGTGTGATGATAACCTGCCGTTTGTGTGATGAGAAAAGAACCGGATCCGGCAGGCATACATGACGTACTGAATAAGTTGCAGTTGATATTTCATTCGGCCGCATACATGAGATAGCCGGTGAAGTCGGTGATCAGGGCGGAGGGCTGTCGCTCTTTTGGAGCAGCGAACAGGATTGAGGTCCGCAGTTCTTCCGAGTCGATGGTCATTGTCCGTATTCCGTCGGGGAGTGCGGGCCGGAATGATTCCGGGAACAGGCACACTGCGCATCCGTTGCTGCACCAGAGCAATGATGTTCTGGCGTCGTCACAGATGCTGAAATAATCCGGTGTGAGATGCTGCGCGGTGAATTGTTCATGAATCAGATCATAGTACCTGCGGTAAACGGAGAGCGGATAGCGGGAGAGCTCTGAGAGAGAGATCTTTCCGGAATTTCCGGAAATGGATTCTTCCGGGGATTTAGCGGTTGGGGATTCTGCGGCCGCGAATTTTGCGGCCGGGAATTCTGCATCTCTTGCCTTTCGCGGGCTCCACTGTGCAGGGAATCCTGCAAGCATCGGTTCGGTGCGAATCAGGCGGCAGTTGAACTCCTCCACGGGAAAGGGGGTTCGGAGAACGGCACCCTCAATCACGCCCGTATCAAGCAGGTGGCGGAGTTCAAAGGTGGAACCGTCATACAGCTGGTAGTGGACATCGGGATGATCTGTTGCAAAACGTTTCAGTACGGGCTGGATGATGGAGACGGTTGTGGATGTCATCCCAAGATACAGCGTCTGTCCCTTGCCGGCCCGGATCGTATCCCTTGCCGCATTGTCTGCCATTTCAAGGATGCGGGTAACCCGCGTATAAAAAGTATGACCCGCCTTGGTCAGCCGGATGTGGCGGGCGCCTCTTTCAAAGAGCTGAACGCCGAGCTCGTTTTCCAGCATCTTCATCTGATAGCTGACCGGCGGCTGTGCGACATGAAGCCTCCTCGCCGCTTCACTGATGCTGCCTGCGTCTGCAACCGCCTGAAAATATTCCATCTGTTTCAGATCCATGTCCGAGACCTCACTTGCAAAATTCTTCGAATACTATATCACAGCCGGAGTAAAGAAGGAAGCATCACAGAAAATGAAAGGCTTTTCATCACTAGGATTTGCATATATACTTGTATAAGGCGAGTCGCAATGTTCCTGGCTCACGGGGAGCTTGCTCATCAGCGGGCCAAGAACATTAGCGACGACAACGACGGTCGCCTGTTAGCGGCACGGAAGCTGCGAATATAGTTTTCAAATGTGGGGGATTATGGTTATGGATGACGGGAGAAGGAACCGTGACACAAAGCCAGGTGCGCGGCGGGATTCGCGGCGGGACATTTCTGGCATGACGGAGGAAGAGATTCGCGCGAGAAAGAGGCGGATGGCGGCGAGACGGCGCCGGCAGGCACAGGTGCGGAGGAGGAAGCGGATACTGGCCTGCTGTGCGGGCGGAGGAGTTCTGCTTGTGGTTATCATCGCTGCGGCGGTTCACGCAGGCGGTTCCTCGAAGAATGGAGGAGGAAAGGATGCATCCGGTGAGACGCTGGAAGCGGTGACCGTCTCCAGTTCGGAAGCTGCGGCGGCAGCATCCGCGAAGATCAAGCCGACAGACCTGAAGATGACTTTTACCGGAGATGTAATTCTCGGGACAGATGAGTATTTTGATTACAGCACCAGCATGAATGCATACTACGACCTCAATGGCCCGGATTATTTTCTGAAGAATGTAAAGGATATCTTCAGCAAGGATGATCTTACCGTTATCAATTTTGAGGGGACGCTGACCAACGAGACTGCCAGGGTTGCTAATCAGTTCGCCTTCAAGGCTCCGCCGGAATATGTGAACATCATCAACAAGGAGTCGATTGAGGCCGCAAACGTGGCCAATAATCACAGCCATGATTACGGCGAGAAGAGCTTTACGGATACCGTGAACACGTTGAAGGAAAATCACATTGAGCCTTTTGGCTATGACGATACTGCCGTGATTGAGGTAAAGGGCGTGAAGGTCGGTCTGTTCGGAATCTACGAGCTGGACGAGTATGACGGCGTGGCACCTCAGGTTACCGCAAATATCAACAAGCTGAAAAAGGAAGGTGCGGATGTAATTATCGCCGTCTTCCACTGGGGCAATGAGCTGGAGAGTTGCCCGGATCAGTATCAGGTGAAGCTCGGGCATCAGGCGATCGACGAGGGAGCGGATCTCGTGGTCGGCCATCATCCGCATGTGATACAGGGAATCGAGTACTATAAGGGAAAGACCATCGCTTATTCCCTCGGAAATTTCTGCTTCGGAGGCAATTATCATCCGACCGAAATCGATACGATGATTTTCCAGACGACCATCTCGGTGGACGAAAACGCAAGGATGACAGGTTCTACAATCAATATCATTCCCTGTCTGGAGTCCACGACCTGGGAGTACAACGATTATGTTCCCACGCCGCTGACAGGGGCGGACGCGCAGTCTGTGATTGATAAGCTGGACGAGCGAAGTCAGGAGATCGCGTCCACATATCAGACGGATACGGTGTATGACAGTACCGACACTTCTGGGGGAAATACTGTGAGTTCAAGCAGTGTCGGATGAATAACTGTGCGTTCAGGCAGGGTCAGACGAGTACATGATCCATGACGCTGATCAAATATAGAACGGATAGTAGAAAAATATAGTAAAAAAATATAGCAGAAAAATTTAGTAGAAAAATATAGTAAAAAGACCTCTGATGAGAACATCAAATCTCGTACAGAGGTCTTTGTTAATTTACGTGTACAAAGGGGAGTATCCGGCAACAGCAAAGTCAGATGCCGCATCCAGCTTCTTTATTTACGTTCACAGGAGCATATCCGGCCCGGCCGCAACGGGGTCAGATACAATATTCAGCTTCTCTCAAACTGCGCGTGGTAGAGCCTGCTGTAGAAACCGTTCTTCGCGAGCAACTGTTCATGATTGCCCTGTTCGATGATGTGGCCGTCACGCATGACGAGGATTTCATCGGCGTCCCGGATGGTGGAGAGACGGTGCGCGACCACGAAGCTCGTCCGTCCCTTCATCATTTCATCGAAGGCCTTCTGAATACGGATTTCGGTGAGCGTATCAATGGAGGAGGTGGCCTCGTCAAGGATCAGGATCGGCGGGAGGTTCAGCATGACTCTGGCGATGCAGAGGAGCTGCTTCTGTCCCGCGGAGAGGTTTCCTCCGTTTTCCTCGATTTCCGTATCATAGCCGTTGGGCATGCGGAGGATGAAGCTGTGGGCGTAGGCCTTCTTCGCCGCTGCGACGATTTCCTCATCGGTGGCGTCGGGTTTACCGTATGCGATATTCTCCCGGATTGTTCCGGCCTTCAGCCAGGTGTCCTGGAGAACCATTCCGTAGTTGTCGCGGAGACTCAGGCGGCGGATCCTGCGGATATCGGTACCGTCCACGGAAATGGAACCGCTGTTTACGTCGTAGAAACGCATGAGCAGGTTGATGATG
>DGTF01000024.1:14329-15920 GCA_002394235.1 Eubacterium sp. UBA4343
TGCCGCAGCCGGTCGGGCCGACGATGGCAATTCGTCTGCCGGGCGCGACATCTACATTGAGATTTTCGATCAGCGGATGGTCCGGCGTATAGGAGAAGGCGACATTTTTGATCTGAACGGCGCCCTCTGCGTGTTCGATGGAAATGGCGTCCGGATCGTCCGCCGGTTCCGGCTCCTCATCGAGCATCTCGAACACGCGGCCCGCGGATGCGACGGAGTTCTGGAATTCTGTGATCACGTTCGTGATATCGTTGAACGGCTGGCTGTACTGCTTGACATAGGCGAGGAAGCTGGTCAGCTTTCCGATCGTCAGCAGCGAGGAGCCGATGGGCGACAGGAAGCAGAGAAGGCACCCGGCAATGACCACGCCGTTGTAGATCAGGGTGTTGAGAAATCTTGTCGTCGGATTGGTCAGGGACGAGTAGAAGGTGGCTTTCATGCTGTTCTCGCCGAGTTCCCGGCTGCGCTTTTCGAATTCTTTCAGGGCGGCCGCCTCGTGACCGAAGGTCTGGACGACGGTCAGATTCCCGATCATCTCGTTGGTCAGCGTCGTCAGGTTTCCTCTGGATTCCGATTGCTTTTTAAAGAACCGGAAGGAACGGTCGGAGATGAATTTTGCGGCAAAAAATGTCAGCGGCGTCAAAACGGCGACGATGAGCGTGATCAGTGGCTGCAGCGTCAGCATGAAGATAATCGTTCCCACGATGGTTACGATACCGGTGAACAGGTTGGTGAATCCGAGCAGAATTCCATCGGAGAGCTGCTCGACATCTGTGATGACACGGCTGATCAGATCGCCGGTGGGATGCGCGTCAATGTAGGAGAGCGGCAGGCTGTGAATCTTGTGAAAGGCCTCCTTGCGCAGATCCCGAACGATCAGGTACGTGATTTTGTTGTTGATGTGATTCATGGTCCACTGGGCAGCTGCCGTCACTACGATGCAGATGACGATTCTGCGGATGATGCGGAACAGACCCGCGAAATCGACATGTCCCTTTGAGACGATCAGATCCACACCATTACCGATGAAGATGGGGATCAGCAGGGTCAGAGCGACAGACAGAACGGCCAGAACCAGGGACAGGATCACAAATCCCATGTAGGGCTTCACGTAGCTGATGATCCGCAGGAGAGTGCTCTTCCGCATTGCCTTTTTTGAGTTTTTCGGATCTTTTGTGCTTATCGTCATTTTATTCACATCCCTTCTGGGTGGAGTCGCTCTCATTCTGTGTCTTTTGATTGCCTGTCGAGGCGTCCCGTGTCTTTCGATTGGCTGCTGTCGCGTCTGTGTTCTTCCGGCTGCCGTCGCTCTCAAGTGGCCCCTTCAGATCTCGCTCAATTTCATCCGGTGTCATCTGTGACTGGCAGATGTCCCGGTATATGCTGCAGTTTTTCAGAAGCTCAAAGTGGTTCCCGCTTCCGGCCAGCCTTCCGTCATCGAGAACCAGAATCTGGTCGGCGCTCCGGATGGTGCTGACACGCTGAGAGACGAGAATGACGGTCCGTCTGGAGATGTCGTTGTGGATGGCCTTCCGGAGCTTTGCGTCTGTGGCAAAATCGAGGGCGGAAGCGCTGTCGTCCAGGATCAGGA
>DGTF01000040.1:0-1536 GCA_002394235.1 Eubacterium sp. UBA4343
ATAATGGCCTGTCCGATCTTTCTGCTGAAGAACGAGTGAAAAAACGCCAGATCCTCGTCAAACCACTTGTCGAGGACTTTTTCGCATGGCTGAAAGAATTCCATTCCCGGATTCCTTCAAGAACCAAGACCGGCAACGGTTTTGACTACTGCCTGAAACAGGAGCCATATCTCAGATATTTCCTGAATGACGGTGAAGTGCCGATCGACAACAATGCCGTCGAACAGGTTATCCGTCCATTCTGCGTAGGAAAAAAGAACTGGCTGATGATTGACACGATTGCCGGGGCAAAAGCGAGCGCTATCATTTACAGCATTGCAGAAACGGCGAAAGCAAACCATCTGAATCCGTTCCGATACTTCGAATTACTCCTGACAGAGATTCCAAAGCATATGGAAGACACAGATAGAACCTTCCTGAAAAAGCTCGAACCTTGGTCTCAGGATCTACCGGCGGAATGCAGGAAACAACTTAACTAGCAACTTGCAGCTGCCAGAAATGGCAGCTGTATTTTTTAATAAGGTACTGGCGGTTTACCGCTTACCAGGAGAATAGATATGAGGGTGATTAGGGCAAAGGATTACAAAGATATGAGCAGGAAAGCTGCAAATCTGATATCTGCGCAGATAATATTAAAACCGGATGCTGTTCTCGGGCTGGCAACAGGTTCTACTCCGATCGGAATTTACGAGCAACTGGTGGATTGGTATCAAAAAGGTGATATCGATTTTTCAAATTCGATGAGTGTAAATCTTGATGAATACTGCGGACTTCCAGCAAAGCATCCAGAGAGCTATCATTATTTTATGCAGAAGTTTTTTTTCAGCCATATTAATATCCAACCACAGCACACCTTTCTTCCGGACGGTATGGAAAAAGATACACAGAAAGAATGTACACGTTATTCTACGTTGATTCGTTCCCTCGGGGGCATTGATCTTCAGCTTCTGGGACTGGGACATAACGGGCACATTGGTTTCAATGAGCCATCAGATCATTTTTCCGCTGATGTTCATGTGGTAACGCTCACAGAAAGTACTATACAGGCAAATAAAAGATTTTTTGGTTCGGCAGACGATGTTCCGCGTCAGGCTTATACGATGGGAATCCGTACAATTCTTCAGGCTAAAAGGATAGTTATGGCTGTGAGCGGAAAGGAAAAAGCTTTCATCGTAAGAGAGGCTTTTCTTGGAAAAATCACGCCAGCCATTCCTGCGTCGATTTTGCAGCTTCATCCAGATGTTTGGCTTGTTGGTGACGCTGAGGCGCTTTCTGAGATACCAGAGGGGACGTTATGATCATACGGGATTTAATAGTATTTCAGCCGGATGGAACTTCTCAGAAACAGGTTTTTGTATTGAAAATCGCAGATTTATAGTAAGCGGTAAACAATACCCAGCCTCCTTTGGGAAAGTCAAAAAAATCTTAGATTTATTCGACTTGATTATCTCAAAAATTAGCCGAGTTCAACAGGTACTGACGATTAACCGCTTACGAATCCGCCCGGTAGCGGGAAGGATATAGCCGAAGGCAAGG
>DGTF01000040.1:1593-14909 GCA_002394235.1 Eubacterium sp. UBA4343
CAAGGGTGTCCATCGTGAGGTGGAATCCGAAGGAAGCCGGATTCGGGGAACATACTAACCCGAGGACAAACCTCTGGCCTGACGTACAGAAATCTCATATAAGATTTTCGCTGAGGGTAAGACTGCAAAACAAGCCGAAGCCCCATAACTACACGGAATCAGCGGGAATAAATGAGACAGGTAGATGGAGGGAAAGAAACGTGTGGTACCCGGGGAGACCTGTACGAGATGCTCTGAAAAGAGTAACCACTGTCGTAAGGCAGTGCTGAACGTACAGGAGTCAGCAGAGGCCATAGTAGCGGCACAGCCGTGAAGGGCTGAATCAACAGGAGCCTTAAGTACGACCCGGAAAGGAGGAACGGGCACATGGATGCAGAAAACAGAGACAGCTGCTCACAAAGAGATAGCGCGGAATGCGAAGGGTATGTGAGAGCGCACCGCTCGTTCAACCGGATATGGAAGGAAAGAGACAGTGCAGAGCCGGATATTCTCGGAAAGATCCTGGATAAGGATAACCTGAACCGGGCTTATAAGAGAGTGAAGGCAAACAAAGGAGCGCCCGGAATTGATGGGATGACCACCCAGGACGCACTTCCATGGATGAGGGAACATCAAAAAGAGCTTATTGCAAAGATACGTAGCGGACACTACACCCCGTCGCCTGTGAGGCGCAAAGAAATCCCGAAGCCAGACGGCGGGGTATGAAAACTTGGTATTCCGACGGTAATCGACCGCATCATCCAGCAGGCAATTGCCTAGCAGCTGATGCCCATCTATGAGCCGTTATTTTCGGACGGAAGCTAGGGATACCGGCCGGGAAGAAGCGCGAAAGATGCCATTCAAAAGATCAAAGAGTATGCGGATAATGGATACACAAGGGCTGTTGTTCTTGACCTCTCCAAATACTTTGACACGATCGATCAATAAGGGAACAGCCTTATCCAGAGGCGGTCCCGCAGAAAAAAGGAGCATCGCAACTGCTCTGGCTGATAAGTGAAAAGCTCTGCCGCTTCGGCGATAAGCCGAAGCGGCAGAGCTTTTTTACGCGAACAGTGAGCCGCAGCCGAATGCGAAGTATTCGTGTGCGGCGAGCGTCGCGATAGCGAGATAAAACTCGCGCAGCGTGTTTTATCTCGTTGTGTTGATTCGGACGAGCGTCAGGCTGCCGAGCTGCTGAGAAGTTGGCCGAGCGTCAGGTTGCCGCGACGCTGAGAGTTTAGCCGAGCGGCGGGCTGCCGCGCTGCTGAGAGGCCGCCAAACCGGCGGATGTCCCTCAGCAGGGGAGATCCGGTATGGTGTCCGCATCATCGAGAAAGACATAGAAGATATCCCCGTAATAGACGCTGTGCACGAGTCTGCAGGAGTCTCTGATCGTCCGGATTCTGCCCTTCCTGGTCTTAATGCGGTATTTCTGGCAGAAGGCAAGATAGTCGGGAAGAGATTCACGGGTATCTGAGGGGTCGCCGTGCTCTGCATAATGTTTGCGGATACGCTCTCTGGTTTTATCCCTGTCCTCCGGGCAGAGGATGGAAAGAAAACTCGATTTCGAGTACTCGTTGAATTCATCAATGCTGTCACACTCACAGAGCCGGAGGAGATATTCACTGGCGTACAGAATCTGCAGGTCGTCGGCCATCTTGTAGACCAGTACGGCCTTTGGAAGATCCGATGCGAGATTTGTGATGCTCTTCTGAAGGTGTGTGCGGTTTTCCGTGCATATATCGGAATTGTAAACCCTGTAGCAGTGTCCCTCCGACTGCTTTGCGGAACAAAGAGCTGCGTTTGCCTTCCGGCAGAGCGTGCCGGGCTTGCTGCCCTGCTTCGGGTATTCCACGAGGCCGGCAGACAGGAAAAAGCGGTAGCTTTCGCCGTGAAAATCGACAGTCATCGGGCTTGATACGAGCCGGTTTACAATGGAACTCGCTTCCGTAAGAGAAGAGTCCTTCATAAAGACGATGAATTCATCCGCGGCATTGCGTCCGATGATATCCCCGTCATCGAAATTCTGCCGCAGGGCATCCGCGACACGGCAAAGCGTTCGGTCACCGATGTCGCGTCCCAGAATATCGTTGATGATTTTAAAATTATCGATATTCAGGTTGATGAGTACACCCGGGGCGGAAGGATAGCTGCGGATGTATCTTAAAAGCTTCTGATCGATGCCTCTTCGGTCGAGCAGGCCGGTAACGGGGTCTATCTGCATCTGCAGATCCCGGCCCTGAGAATACCAGAAGTCGAGCATTTTTTCCTGGGAGGAGTTGCCTGTCCATTGAACAGCTACTGTAAAGACAGCTGCGTCATGGCCGTTCTGTATGATGTTATGGATGAGCCAGGAATAACCGCCGCTTCCGTTTTTGATCCGGAAGGATTCGGAAAACTCATGAAGACTGTTTTCCGCGGCGCGTTCCATCCATGTTCTGTGGTCCATGAACGTAAGATAGCGTTCCCGGTCATCGGGATGCACGTTATTTTTGCAGAAGCTCTCACAGGCCTGCGTAAAAGTGAGATGTGTTCTGAATGCCGAATCCCAGTTCCGGTAGATCAGAGTATAACTGTCTTCTGCGGCGTTGACCTGCACGATTCCGAGGAAGGAGGTGAGAAGGTCCGCCATGGATTCGTTGATGCGGTCAGAGCCTATGGAGGCATTTCGAATCAGCTGTTCCTGAAAGGCCTTGTTGTAGATGGTGTTTCCGATGTCAGAGATACAGGACAGAACCATACGGGCGCCGTTTGTGCTGAACGGAATCAGGGTGTAGGACTGCAGATGCTGTCTGCTTGTTTTGTCGTGAGACCTGAAAAAGGCCGTGATGTAACTCGCGTTTCTGTCTGGAATGCGGGTGTTCAGTTTATCCATATCATAGAACTCTATGAAGGGGGAACGATCCTCCTCATCCAGATATTTCTCCGCATATGCCGCGATGGTCTCTTTGCTGGTATCGCAGAAATCAGTCAGTCTGTCCTGTGCGGTGTTCAGATAGATGTTCTCTGCAGTTCCGGCATCGAGATTAAACAGGTCGATTCTGTTGAAAATCGTCAGCATGTGGCGGATTCCATCGTTGATATGGATGGAACGGGTTATCGCTGACGAAGAATCCAGAATCAGTCCGGTAAACGCGAGGTAGGCATAGCTGTCCGCCTTCGATGAGATTGTGCGGAAGCTGATGCTGCAGAATTTGTTGCTGATGACAAGGTCGAGAGAATTTGATTCCTGCGTGTCCCCGGGATGTGTAATCGCATGGAGGATGATGCTTCGGTAGGTTGAAACGGACATAAAATACTGAAGAAAATCCTCTGAATCCCGCAGCTTGAGAGATTCGGCCATTTCGTCCATTGCGGTGTTGTGATAGAGCAGTCTGGTTCCCTTTTGATCCGCTTTTACAAGCATGAGCGGAACTCTTGAGCCGGAATCATAGCTTCTGCCGGATTCCAGAGGAGAATCGGACATCATGTTGATTTCACCGATGGCTTTGTAGCAGCGCGCCTTCTGAGGAGATTCCAGATCGAATTTTGAAATCAGCTTCCGAATCTCCATAATCGGCAGTGGCTTTGAGTAATAAAATCCCTGGAGCTGCTCGCATCCGATTGTATTCAGGAATTCAATCTGTTCACGGGTCTCCACACCCTCGCACAGCGTATGGATGCCGAGATGCTTGGCCATGTTGACGACGGACGCGACCAGGGTTCTTGCCTTCTGGTTGCTCTCCATGCCGCGGACGAAAGTCTGATCAATCTTCAGAACATCGAAGTTGAAGTCCTTCAGTGTGCCGAGAGTTGAGTACCGGCTTCCAAAATCATCAATCCAGATCTCATAGCCGGCCTCCTGAAAGCGGCTGATCTGATGCCGCAGATATTCCGGCTCGGCCTCCAGAGTACTTTCGGTGATTTCAATGTTGATCATCTCAGGAGAGATACCGGATTTGGTCACGATGGAATTCACTTCGTTAAAGGCATCTGCGCCCAGAAAATCATTTCGCGAAAGATTGATGGAAATCGGTACCACCGGGCGTCCGCCGGATTCCGCGGTCTTGAGATCCCGGCAGACATTCTCTACCATGCGAAGATCCAGTCTGGAGATCAGATGGGCGTCCTCGAGGACGCCGATGAAAAGCGCGGGAGACAGAATGCCATTTATGGGATCATTCCAGCGGCACAGTGCTTCAAAGCCGCAGATCTTACCGCTCAGAGTCCGGATCACCGGCTGATACTAGGTCTCAATATATCCGCATTCGAGCGCCTCGTTGAAATGATTCAGAATATAGCGCTTCAGCTCCTCACGTTCGGCGATGTCATCATTGTAGATGGCGATATTGTGGTCGTACTGATCGTGAATACTCCTGGCGGCAAGACGCGCGTGATCGATCATAAGCGAGACGTTTGTGTCAGTCGGACCGTTCTGAAGATAGATGCCGGCCTTAAGCTCCAGGCTCACATTTTTCTGCAGCGCATGGACAAAAATATGGAGATGTTCAATTTTGTCGGAGACATCCTGGCTGCCGGTCAGCACGGAGAACTGATCCGCTGAGAGGCGGGTGATATAATCGTCGGGGAAAGTCTTCCGGAGTTCCTCCGCAAACTGCAGAAGAAGATCGTCTCCCTCATGGAATCCATATTTATGATTGTAATCACGGAAGGCACAGATGTCGAAAAAAATCAGGACATGCTGCCTTTCCGGAGAAAGGGTCAGATATTTTCGGACTGCATTCAGATATCCTTTCATCGAAAGCAGCCCGGTAAGTTCATCGTATTCAGCCAATATATAATACTCCCACACATATGATTAAAAATGAATTATAAAGATCAGATGTCGACAAATCGGTCCAGATTTCAGAAAAAAAATTCCAACCCGGTGGGAGCTGAGCACTCCGCATGAGACAGACTCCGCAAGGGACAGATTTCTCAGGGGCAGACTCCGCGGGGGACAGATTTTTCAGGGAGACAGATTCCTCAGGGGACAGATTCCCGAGGGGGACAGACTCCGAGGGGGACAGGCTCCGTAGTGGACAGATTCACCGGGATTCGCGGTATTCGGTCGGAGATACACCTTCGGAACGCCGGAAGAGCCGGCTGAAGTAATTCGGATCCTGGTAGCCCACGGCAGCACAGATTTCCTTTACGGGAAGATTATTTTCTGTAAGAAGCTTTTTGGCGTGACTGAGCCGGATGCCGGTCAGGTATTCGATAAAAGTTACGCCCTCCTCTTCCTTGAAAATTTTGCTGAAATAGTAGGGGCTGATATTGAGCTCCCTGGAGACGTCATCAAGCGACAGGTCGCGGGAGTAGTGACTGTCGATATACTCCTTCGCCCGATGCGTCAGATTGCTGGCGCTGCTTTTGGCCTTGTCGGCGATTTTTTCGGCGGCGTCCCGGATCTTCGCCACAAACCATGTGTGCAGCTCCGCGATCGTATAGTCAGAGATAATATTCAGATAATCGCCGCGGTCCGTAAAGCGATACAGGCCAAGGCCTCCGCTCTGGTAGGCGATATGCTCGGCCCAGAGCACAAATTCGATGGTCTTCAGACGCACGTTATTTTCATAGTTGGCGGCCTGCGTTTTCTCCATCCAGGTAAAAAATTGGTCTGCGTACAATCCGGCATCTCGGATATTGCCGTTCTTGACACTGTCGAAGAGCTGTTTCTCAAGGTCAATCGGGTAATCCTGCTCGTAGGTGCAGGAGACGGGGAGATCATCGGCGTGGGATACTGTCTCGTTGTTCTCGCAGAGGGAGCGGAGTGCCTCCCGATAGGATGTGCGCATGTCGGAAAGAGGCATAACGGAGCCGATCCCCATACGGTAATTTACACCGGTCTCTTCCTTCAGGCGGGAGATGATTCTGCGGACGCGATCGATCACCCGTACCCGGTCGATATAGTCCATTTTGCGGACTCATAGGGAATAAAGACAGGAATCTTGTTCATCATGATCTGTCCGATGACAGCGTGGGCGCTGTATTCCTTCAGGATCTCACGGATTTTTGCATAATACTTTTGAAGGCGGATTCCGGTTCCGATCGGATTGCCCAGGTGGTCTCCGCTTCCGGTGAGGGGAGCAGAGGCATTTGGCTGTTCCGGATTCTCATGCCCGGATGCAACGTCTCCGCACGCAAGAAGTGCGACAAAGCCATAGGATTCAGGGATTTCCAGCAGATTGCAGTAGTTTGCCGTGACGTCCGGGGAAGTATCCAGAAGGAGGAGAGAATAAACCAGACCACTTTCGATCATGGGAACGACGGCATCCAGCTTTTCACGATTCGAGAGCTCTCGGCTTCGCTGCTCACGGGTGCGGTCGATACCGGCCATCGCTCGGGTCATGGTATCGACGAAGACCTTGCGGTCCAGAGGCTTTGTCAGAAAACTCATGACGCCGAGATCCAGCGCGTCCTTGGCAAAGCTGAACTTGTCATAGGCGGTGAGGACGATAAAAACCGTTGCCGGGCTGAATTTCCGGATTTCCCGGATCGCCTCGATACCGTCAATTCCGGGCATGCGGATATCCATGACGGCGATGTCCGGCCGAAAGGTCTCCGCCATTTCAATGACGGCGCGGCCACTTCTGGCGGAGCGCACCTCACATCTGTCATGAAATTCCTTATCCATAATATACGTAAGAGAATCGATGGCGATCCCTTCATCATCCGCCAGCAGAACTCTGTACATTTTCAATTCCCCCTTTGAATGCGGCGCCGACATCCATGGCGCGTTAATGATCATGGTTATTCCGGCATTGGAATATAGAGCAGGACCTCGGTTCCCTGTCCCTCGCCCGGGCTCGTGATGTCAAAGACATCCTCGCTGTTGTAAAACAGCCGCATCCGGCTGATTACATTGGAGAGCCCGACTCCGTTTGTCTCGTCTCCCTTTCGTCTGACAGGAGCGTTTCCGGACAGAATCGCGTTCATCTGTTCCTCCGTCATTCCTCTCCCGTTGTCATGGACAGAGAGCGTGATATACCTTCCGGTCCGGTAAACGGAGAGGATGATGACCGCCGGGCGGTCCATGTCGCGGACGCCGTGATTGATTGCGTTTTCGATGATCGGTTGCAGAATCATGCTGGGTACCGATACCCGGGTCAGATCATCGTCGATTCTCTTTTCATAGGTGATTGCGCCGGAAAAACGGACATTGATGATATACATGTAGTTGTCGGCGAGGGAGATTTCATCTGCGAGAGTAGTGATCTGGTTCTCACGGTTAGTCTTATTGCGGAAGAAGGCCGCGACATTCTGCAGATACTTGTAGGTCCCGTCCGCTTCCTCCATCATGGCAAGCTGCGCGCCTGCATTGAGGGTATTGAACAGGAAGTGCGGATTGATCTGGGCCTGCAGATATTTCAGCTCGGCCTCCTTGAGGTGGGCGTTCATGAGGAGCTCCCGTTCCTTCAGCCGGTTCTCGGATTCCATGGATTCCCTGAGCTTCTGGAGATAACCTCTCATGCTGACGACCATCTCGTTGAAGGCGGAGGTGACGATGCCGAGCTCGTCGTCGCTTTTTACCGCAAGCGGAGGCACGTCAAAGTTTCCCTTTCCGATTTCGCCGGTCTCCGCGATCAGCGCGTGCAGCGGGGCGGTCGCATGCCGGACGGTCATGACGATCATGAAGACATCAAGGAAGGCAATCATGACAATCATGAACAGGGAGACGATTTCCAGAGAGTGGAAGGTGTCTGCGAGCTTCAGATAGTTGTCCGAGTTGCCCTTCAAGAGGAGGGTGTTCATGCTGTAGATGTACGACTGAAGGATGTCGTTCATGCTCACGGTTTCCTCATAATAGTCCTTGTACTTCTGGATATTCCTTCCTCTCTTGGCGGTGAGCGCGTTTTCGCAAAGCTCCATGTAATGATCAGAGAGGTTCTGAATATCGCGGGTCGTACTCTGAATCTCAACGCTGTCGGAATAATCGCCGAGGGCGGCAAGACAGTTTGTGTAATCACCCTGAACCTGATAGAAACTGCGGAGATTATCCGAGCTTCCGACATTCAGATAATCGGTCAGACTCTGCTGAACACTGTCCAGAGCCTCGGACAGGTTGTTGGTCTGGACATTGGAGTAGAAGACGCGGTTGACCTTTTCGAGCGCGTTGTTAATATTCAGGAACAGAAAGAGGTTTACGGCAAAAGTAGCAGCGGTGGCCAGCAGAAATGCGAGAGTCAGCTTTCCCTCGAGGGTGTGAAGTGGACGTCTCTGCCTGTTCGGAGAAGAAAAAAATATCTGCGGAGAGCTGTCCGGTCCGTTTTTTTTCAGATGAATCAAGACTCGTCCTCCTTCTCCAGATAGTCACCAACGTTTTCGGGAGTGATGATTTCAAGGTCAATAGATGAATATTCAGTGACAAAGCCGCTGTCGATGTACTCAAGGAGATTGTCGACGGCAGTGCGTCCGATTTCCTCTGCGGAGACCGTAAGGGTCATCGCCGCGACATTCCGCTCTACGGCGTTAAGGATGGTGCCGTTGCGGTAGTAGCCGCAGATCGTTACATCGCCTACATGATTGGTGTCCACGATGGTCTGGCACACACTGCTCGTGGTTGTTTCGTCGAGGCATACCAGAATATCCGGGAGATCGGCGCTTTCAAACAGATCCGTGACGGCTTCGGCGGTGGAGAAGCTGTCGCCGTTTCCGAGGGTCTTTGAAGAAATCGTGAAGCGGTCCATGACGTTATTCTTCTCGAGAGAGTTCTTAATTCCGGAGATGACCAGATTCTGACCGGTGGTCTTGTCCTCCGGGCTGGCGATGACCAGCACGTTCTGCCGGCGGTTCTTCGCGAGAGAACTGAGCATGTTGCCGTAAGCCTCTCCGACGTTGTAGTAGGAGATGCCGACAAAGCTTTGTCTGCCGGAGCCGTAGCAGTCTGTGCCGACGCAGATGACCGGGATTCCGGCATCGACGGCGCGGTTGATGGCACTCTTGAGTTCCTCGCTGTCATCGCCGTTGACGATGATGCCGTCCGCCCTGGACTGAATGGCGAGATCCATGAGTTTGGGGATGGTGTAACTGGTATCCAGGTTCTTTCCGGTGAATTCGAGGTAATCGCCTTTTTTTCGGCTTCTCTGAGAGCCTGATCATAAACTGCGTTCTGAAAGGAGCTAGATTTGTCTCCGATGTACGCAAAATTATACCGGAAACCGGATCCGCCTGAAGACAGGTCTGAGAGAGCATGGATCTGACGTTCAAAGACGACCATACTTACAATTGTAATGATGACCAGAATGGATCCGAAAATACAGAGGAACAGATTCAGACCCCGGATCGGGCGGGAATGTTTGTAATTCTTTTTCATCATGATTATTGTGGGTTTTCCTGTTTCGCAGAAAGCAACGTGACGATTCAGCCCTCCAATTTCGGAAACCTGCAGTTCTATTGATGTGCTGAATCGTTATAAAGTAACAGTTTTTTGTGAATATGACTTCAATATCTGTTAAAATATTATAATGATTCCTGCGGGAAAAGGCAATGAATGTTGTCAGAGCAGGCAGACCTGAATGCCGGGTGGAGCAGACAGATCTGGACAAGAGGCAGAACGGGAAGATATGCATGTAGAGCAGGCCGGGCAGGTCTGTATGATCGGGAGGATGTTATGAAGCGAGGGGGATTTTTGTGCGGAGCGGCGCTGCTGATTTCGGCAGTACTCTGCGGCTGCGGCAGAGAGCGGCCGGATACATCGTCTGTGGAGCCGGAGAAGGCGGAGCAGAAGCCGAAGATCGGACTTGTGTTTGATTCGTTTGTAATTGAGCGCTGGGAGCGGGACCGTGATATTTTTACTTCGACGGCGAAGGACCTCGGGGCGGAAGTAATCGTGGGCAACGCGAACGGAGATGTCGGGGAGCAGAAATCAATTATCAGCCACATGATAGATTCGGATGTGGATGTGCTGGTGATCGTGGCGACGGACGGGGACAGTCTGGGAAAGGAGATCAGCGAAGCCAGAAGGGAGGGAATCCGGGTGATTTCCTATGACCGTCTGATTCAGAACGCGGACACGGACCTGTACATAACATTCGATAATGAGACGGTGGGAAAGTTCATGGCGGACGCGGTGAATGAGGCGATGCCGGACGGCGGAAGCTACGTGAAGGTGAACGGTTCACCCGTCGATTACAACGTGACGCTGGTCAACAAGGGATTCGACGCTGAAATCAATGATAATCTGAAGATGATCGACAGCATTTCCTGCGACAACTGGGATGACAGCATTGCATACAGCTATCTGACGGAGCATCCGGAGGATGTGGAGAACGCAGGGGCCATTGTATGCGGCAACGACGCGATTGCGGGTCAGGCGGTGCGGGTGCTTGCCGAGCGAAAGAAGGCCGGAAGCGTCACGGTCACCGGACAGGACGCGGATCTGGATGCGTGTCAGAGAATTGTCGAGGGCACGCAGACGATTACGGTGTACAAGCCGATCGAGAAGCTTGCGGAGAAGGCGGCGGATTACGCCGTGCAGATGGCGAAGGGAAAAATGCCCGAGGCGGATGAGACCATGAGCGACGGAACCTATGATGTTCCGTACATTGCCATTCAGCCGGTAAAGGTCACGAAGGAGAATGTGGACAGCACAGTGATTGCGAGCGGATTCCACAGGAAGGAGGACGTGTATCTCCATGCGCAGGGCATGGAGGATGTACTGGCGGGGTCGTGAACGGAATTGGGTGTGTCTAACGTAATTAGAACTTGCGGTTACAGAGTGGGTGCCATAAAATAGGATAAAAAGGAAGGAACGTTAATGACAACCATTAAAGAAATTGCTGATAAATTACATCTCTCCTCTGCTACGGTTTCAAGGGCGCTTAGGAATGACGAAACTCTCTCGATTCGGATGGAGACCAGAAGCTTGATTTTATCAACAGCTGCGGAAATGGGATATGTCAGTCATCATAATAAGAAAAATGCCAAAAAAAATAAAAAAATTCTTGTGATTCATAAGTATTCTGCATTCAGAAGTCAAATGGATTCTGCATTTTATTATACGATGCGAACCGGAATTGAGGATATATGTGGGAAAAATGATATTCAGTATACTTTTGCTGCGATTGATGAATTGAATGAGAAGAAAGTAAATGCGGATGGTGTGTTACTTCTTGGTAATTTTTCGCGGGATCAGTTTGACGACGTTCTGGGATTGATTAGGGATCTTCCAGCTGTTGTGATTGGAAATGTATGTTATTACAGGCAGCGTTTCAATCATGTTTCGTTCAGCAATAAGGAATCTGTTACTGTTGCCTTAAAATATCTGAAGAAGAACGGACACACTAGAATCGGTTATTTGGGGATTATTGAGGAAGAAGTTCCGAGTATGATCGGTTCGCGAAAAGCAACTTATCTGGAATGGGTCAAGAAAGAAAAAACTTATCGACCAGAGTGGGTGCTGGAAAGAGATCGCGGAAGTGACCGGGTTGAGCAGGGAGTGAGCATGGGTAAGGAATTGTTGCTTCAGAAGGAGCTTCCCACTGCATTGTTTTGTGCTAATGATTCCGTGGCGCTTGGAGTGCTTAACGCATTTAATGATGCGGGGCTTACGATTCCGGGTCAGATTTCTATTGTGTCACACGATGGATCTTATCCGACGCAATATTCCTATCCGCCACTTACAACAGTGAATGTGCATCCGTATCATCTTGGCGCTGAAGCGGCGCGCCTTTTGATTCAACGGCTCCAGAAACCTGAAAAATACACTTGTGAGTTGCTGCTTACACCGACTTTGTATGTTCGTGGAAGCGTAAAAAATATTGCGGTGAACGAATAATAGCTTTGAGAAAAACACGATAAAGAAATTCGAGATAAAAGAAGCAGTCAACAGTTATAAGCCATGTCAGTTATTTGAGGCGCGAACACCTCAAACTGTCATGGCTTTTTACGTGCTGTTTAGTAAATTATTTTTCTGCAATACGATATAAGGCTAGATGTAATTCCTTTTTTAAAAAAGAAAAAACGTGAAAAGCAAGAGAAAAGTATTGATATTATATAAAGATATGAGAGAAAAATGTGCATATTGCACATAAAATGGTCGGGAAAGAGGAGAGTATAGAGGTTAACATGATGAAAACATTTAGTAAATAAACAGTAAAATTAGTCGAATTGACTTGACTTTTTACTTAGATATCTTTACTATAGCATTATCTAAAAACGGAGAAACAGATCATTAAATATCTGTTCATTTATGAAAAGAAGGGAGTTTGTATGAAAAGGAAATTGGCACTTGTATTAACATGTATTGCAACACTTACTTTAGGTGCTTGCGGTTCTTCTGCATCAGGGTCACCATCTTCACAGAAGGATTCGGCTTCATCGGTAAGCGTAAAAAGTTCTTCTGCATCAAACATAGATGCAGCTGGTGCAAGCACATCTTCATCAGCAACCGCTAAAACAACGGACAGCGGTGATCCTCTTATGATTTACTCTCCACAGGCAGATGCGGACAGAGTCGGATGGCTGACGGAAAATGCCGAAAAAGCTTTGGGATTTGATGTCGAATTTTTATGTGCCGGTGGAAATGACTTAGCAGATCGGCTGGTGGCTGAGAAAGCAAATCCACAGGCGGATGTGGTCATGGGGCTTTTACAGACCGCTATGTATCAATTGAAAGACCAGGATATTCTTGAACCATATACGCCATCCTGGGCGGATGATGTTTCTGACACATACAAGGATAAGGATGGCTATTTTTATGAATTCTGGCAGACACCGATTATTATTTGCTACAACCCGGACTATATTTCAGACCCGCCAACCAGTTGGCAGGATTTGATTAAGGACGAATATAAGGGTAAGTATTCTGTAGGAACGCCTCAAGGACAGACGATTCGAAGCTATATTATCGGCATGCTCTGGCCATATTACGATTCGTCCACAGGGGAAATCAGTCAGGATGGATGGGACTTCCTCAGTACACTCTATGCAAACTCATATCAAATGCCGGCAGAGAGTGATGCATGGCAGTTGTTTAAGGATGGAACGGTTCCGATAATGATGACATGGTATGACGGAGCCAAGACAAAATCTGCTGAATACGGATGTAATGTCGAGTATGTTAAGCCGGCCAATGGCACCCCTGTCGTTTCTGAAGGAATTGGAATTGTCAATGGAACGGATCAGGCTGACAAAGCAAAGGCGTATGAAGACTGGTGGGGATCAGCCGAAACACAGGCGGCTTATGCGAAGCAGTTTGGCGTAGTTCCAGTGAGTAAAAAGGCACTAGATCTGTGTGGTGATGAAGTAAAGAAGGATGGCGAAATGTTTAAACCACAAGATATTGACTGGGAAGTGGCCGCAGAGAAGAGTAACGATTGGTTTGAAAAAATCCAGCTGTGCGCCCAGCCAAGGGT
>DGTF01000023.1:0-20201 GCA_002394235.1 Eubacterium sp. UBA4343
GAAGTTGCATGGCAGGCACATTTCGTAAGAAATATGTTCATCAAGCCGAATGCCGAGGAAGAGGCAAACTTTGAGCCGGATTTCGTTGTCTACAACGCATCCAAGGCAAAAGTTGAGAATTACAAAGAGCTTGGCCTGAACTCCGAGACAGCCGTTGTCTTCAACGTAACCTCCAAGGAGCAGGTTATTATCAATACCTGGTACGGCGGAGAGATGAAGAAGGGTATGTTCTCTATGATGAACTACTTCATGCCGCTGAGGGGCATCGCATCCATGCACTGCTCCGCAAACACAGACCTGAACGGCAAGAACACAGCTGTATTCTTCGGCCTGTCCGGAACCGGCAAGACCACACTTTCCACTGATCCGAAGCGTCTGCTGATCGGTGATGATGAGCACGGCTGGGACGACAACGGAGTATTCAACTATGAGGGCGGATGCTACGCAAAGGTTATCAACCTGGACAAGGATTCTGAGCCGGATATCTATAACGCAATCAGAAGAGATGCTCTTCTTGAGAACGTAACGGTAGACAAGAACGGAAAGATTGATTTCACGGACAAGAGCGTCACAGAGAACACCCGTGTGTCCTATCCGATCGATCACATTGAGAAGATCGTAAAGCCGATTTCTCACGGCCCGGCAGCACAGAATGTCATCTTCCTTTCTGCCGATGCATTCGGAGTTCTTCCGCCGGTATCTATTCTGACACCGGAGCAGACAAAATATTATTTCCTGTCCGGATTCACTGCAAAGCTTGCAGGAACCGAGCGTGGAATCACTGAGCCGACACCGACCTTCTCTGCGTGCTTCGGACAGGCATTCCTTGAGCTGCATCCGACTAAATATGCAGAGGAACTGGTCAAGAGAATGGAGCAGAGCGGAGCAAAGGCTTATCTTGTGAATACCGGATGGAACGGAACCGGAAAGCGTATCTCCATCAAGGATACTCGTGGTATCATCGATGCCATCTTGAACGGGGATGTTCTGAAGGCACCGACAAAGAAGATCCCATACTTCGATTTTGAGGTTCCGACAGAGCTTCCGGGTGTTGACAGCAGCATTCTTGATCCTCGCGATACCTATGCTTCCGCATCTGAGTGGGATGAGAAGGCAAAGGATCTTGCGGCGAGATTCATCAAGAACTTTGCAAAATATGAGGGCAACGAAGCGGGTAAGGCTCTGGTCTCCGCAGGTCCGCAGCTCTGATCGACAATCGGACTTATACAGTGTGCGGCACAGGAGAATTGATTATAATCAGATTAAACCAGAGTGAGCAGAACGCCGGAAGAAACAGTTACTTTAACGGTTAAGACCAGAGGAGGAAGAACCAATGAAAGGATTTATGAAGGAATTTAAGGCGTTTATTTCGCGCGGCAATGTCATGGATATGGCAGTCGGCATTATCATCGGCAGTGCTTTTACCGCAATTGTAAACGCGCTGGTGAACAACATCATTATGCCGCTGATTTCTGTGATAACCGGCGGCATCAGCTTTGATCAGTGGAATATTACGATGGGTGCGGGAAAGGATGCACCGGTACTTGGACTTGGCGCATTTATCGCTGCCGTGATCAATTTCCTGCTCATTGCGCTGGTGCTGTTCATGGTTATCAAAACGATCAACAAGATGCATGAGGGTGCCGACAGACTTGTCGGAAAACAGAAGGAAGAGGAAAAGCCGGTCACGAAGATCTGCCCGTACTGCAAGTCTGAGATTCCGCTTGAGGCTACAAGATGTCCGCACTGCACCTCTCAGCTTGACAAAGAGGAAGCATAAAGAAGTATACGGAGGGGAGTACTGGAGGTGAGAAGGATCTGTTTTTGTACGAAACAGTCGTCGAAAATAGTAAAAACGCATAATAAAATATAAAAGATAAGGCAATCCTTTGAACAACTTGCCATATCATGCGTGATGAACTATAATGTGATTGTTGGCTGTTGGCTGTTGGCTGTTGGCTGTTGGCTGTTGGCTGTTGGCTGTGCGCGGCACGCAGCTGTCCGCAGGAGGCATTGGTACACAGGCTGTCCGTGCAAGGTATCGGTGCAGAGATAACAGCATCAACACTGGCATCAGGATATCTTTGCAGAGATGGAGGATATCCTTACAAAGACAGGAATTGGGGGATTTGAACGATTGAGAAAGAAATATATTATGGCTTTGTTATGTCTGACGATTGGCGCGGGGCTTGCCGCAGGGTGCGGGAGGGCGGAAACTGTTGATGACTCGGTAGCACTGGTCACCGCTACGCCATCACCGACCGGCACTCCGACGGTTACGCCTTCCGCGACACCGACTTCGACGCCTGAGGAGACTCCGACGGAAGCTCCGAAGGCGGAGAGTACACTTCCGGAAGGGCAGATGTACAGTTACCTGACCGGAGAACCGATAGATACTGCCGCAGGATCCAGAAGACCGATAGCGATCATGATCAACAACCTGCAGCCTGCGGTTCCGCAATCCGGCATCAATCAGGCGGACCTCTTGTATGAAATTGAAGTAGAGGGAAATATCACACGTCTGATGGCAGTGTTCCAGGATCCTTCCAATATCGGGAAGATCGGACCTGTGAGAAGTGCGCGCCCGTATTTTGTATATTTTGCGATGGATAACGAGGCGGTTTATTCCCATTATGGGTGGAGCCAGCAGGCACAGGATCTGATCACTTCTCAGAACATGGAGGACATCAATGGAATGACTGCGGGCGGGTTTTACCGCTCGGAGGATCGTAAGGCACCTCACAATGTTTATGTCGCGGGATCCTCTCTGACAGGTGACGCAGACAGCCTTGGCTATAACAGGGCTTACCCCGAGGGCTATGCGCCGAATCTTGCATTTAATACCACGGATACGGACATCAGCGGAGAGGTGGCGAATACCGTTCACATTCCGTTCAAGTACGATGATCCTTATTTTGTGTTCAATACAGAGGACCGGCAGTACTACCGGTATGAGTACGGCTCGGAGCACATAGATCAGGAGACGGGTGAGCAGCTGAAGTTCAAGAACATCATCGTACAGTATGTCAGTCAGTGGCATCTGGACGATAATGTGCATCTCGATATGAATCTGTTCACCTCAGGGACAGGTGTATTTTTCACGGATGGAAAAGCCATTCCGATTACATGGGAGAAAGCCGATCAGAATGACAATACGGAATATTTTGACAGCAGCGGCAATAAGATCACGCTGAATCCCGGCAAGACCATGTTTGAGATTTGTTCGGATAAGAATTCAGCCAGCTGGTCCTGATCCGGCCGGAGCAGAAGGCCTCATCCGCTCACACAAGGTGTGAAGCGGTGGGGCGAATGCCGCGACAAACCTGATGATGGTATCTTTGCGCGCAAGTCCGGTTTGCCATTTGAAAAATCTATGGCAGGTATGCCTTCCGGTTGACAACCTTTGGAACGATTTATAGAATAGAAGCTGAATGGAAATGCCTGCAGGAGCAGCGGGGATCTTCAGGATGGCAGCCTTGTTATCTGACCGTTGCGGCCGGCAGAAGATCTGTGAGAAACAGGTCTTTTTTTATTTACGCGAACAGTGAGCCGCAGCCGAATGCGAAGTATTCGTGTGCGGCGAGCGTCGCGATAGCGAGATAAAACTCGCGCAGCGTGTTTTATCTCGTTTATGCAAAGAGCGAATCGCAGTCAGGCACGGCGATCCGATGTGTTTTTTAAGAGATTGTACAATGATGAGGTGTTTGGATAGTGAAAGCAATTGTTTGTGCAGATCAGAAATGGGGAATCGGCAATCAGGGACATCTCCTGGTGAATATCCCTTCTGATATGAGGTTTTTTCGGGATACGACGATGGGTCATGTCGTGGTGATGGGAAGAAGAACTTATGACTCCCTTCCGGGCGGTCGGCCTCTGGAGGGAAGGGTGAACATTGTTTTGTCCAGAGATCCGAATTTTCATCCGGCAGGTGCTGTTGTAGTCCGGAGCAAAAGAGAGCTCTTAGAGGAGCTGAAGAAGTATAATACGGATGATATCTTTATCATCGGTGGCACCTCGGTATATGAACTGATGCTTCCATTCTGTGATGAGGTTCTGGTAACAAGGGTTAATTTGATTTACCAGGCGGACAGCTATTTTCCAAATCTTGATTATATGCCTGAATGGGAACTGGCAGAGGAAAGCGAGGAACAGACCTGCTTTGATATCGAGTTTGTTTTTCGAAAATACCGCAGGAAGTATCACACCGCGTTTCCTGAAATGTAGAGGGCAGAAGGCAGAGGCAGATGCTGCAGCAAACGAAAGGAATTTGTTTATGAAGACGAAAACAGTGCGCATCGGAGACAGAGTGATCGGCGGCGGAAATCCGATCCTGATTCAGTCGATGACAAATACGAGGACGGAGGATGTGGGAGCGACGGTTGCACAGATCCGTGCGCTGACAAAGGCGGGATGCGATATCATCCGCTGCACGGTTCCGACGATGGAAGCCGCGGAGGCGCTCACAGAGATAAAGAAACAGATTGCGATACCGCTTGTTGCGGATATTCATTTTGATTACCGGCTGGCGATTGCGGCGATGGAGCACGGAGCGGACAAGGTACGCATCAATCCCGGGAACATCGGAAGCTCCGACAGGGTGCGCGCGGTTGTAGACTGCGCGAAGGAGAGGAAAATTCCGATCCGTGTCGGAGTTAACAGCGGCTCGCTGGAGAAGGATCTGCTGGAGAAGTACGGCGGTGTAACTGCTGAGGCGCTTGTGGAAAGCGCGTTGAAGCAGACTGCCATCATTGAGGACATGGGGTATGATAACCTCGTCATCAGCATTAAGTCGTCGAATGTCATGATGTGCGCGAAGGCACATGAGTTGATATCGAAAAGGACAGATCACCCGCTTCATGTGGGCATCACCGAGGCCGGGACACTTTATTCCGGCAATCTGAAATCGGCGATCGGACTTGGCATCATTCTGTATCAGGGAATCGGTGATACCATCCGTGTATCGCTGACGGGAGATCCTCTTGAGGAGATCCGGACCGCGAAGTTTATCCTTCGGACGCTCGGACTTCGGAAGGGAGGCATTGAGGTGGTATCCTGTCCGACCTGCGGAAGAACGCAGATCGATCTGATCCATCTGGCAAATGAAGTAGAAAAGATGACAGAGAACTATCCGCTGAATCTGAAGGTGGCGGTGATGGGATGCGTTGTAAACGGACCCGGGGAAGCGAGAGAGGCGGATCTGGGAATCGCCGGAGGAAAGGGAGAGGGACTTTTGATCCGCAGGGGCGAAATCATCCGAAAGGTTCCGGAGGATCAGCTCCTGGATGCTCTCAGAGATGAACTGGAACATTGGGAGGATCCCGGATTGTGATTGGAGAGTCAGATCTCAGATGAGTGAAACGCAAATTCTAGAAGAAAACGGAATGCAAGGGGAAACTGGAATCCTGGAAGAAAAGGGAATGCAAAGAGAAACTGAAATCCATGGCGAGAAGGGAATCCGGAAGGAAACAGATATCCGGCAGGATTCAACAGGAAGTGCGGCAGATGCGGAGGCGCCGGAGAGCAGAAAGCTGACAGAGGCTTTTCCAAATCTGGAGCTCGAGGGGGAACTTGAGGAATATCTGCAGTTCGCGGTTGTGAGAAAGGCTGCATATAACCGGAAGCGCGGTGTTCTGCACATTTATCTGGAGAGCCCGCAGTGGATTCACAAAAAATATATCGATCAGCTGGAGAGGGAAATCCATCGCCAGCTTTTTTCGGATGCTTCTTTTGCGGTGAAGGTCTCAGAGAAATTCCGCCTTTCCAGACAGTATAATCCGGAGAAAATGCTGGAGGTATACCGTACGAGCATTCTGTACGAGCTGAAGAAAAAGGATATCTTCCTGGCATACCTGTTCCGGACGGCGAAAATCAGTTTTCCTGAGGAAAATCTCATGCAGATCGGGCTGGAAGATTCTGTGATCGGACATGAGCGGTGCGCGGAGCTCACCCGTATTCTGGACCATATTTTCACGTATCGCTGCGGGCTGCCGATCGAGATCGCGACGGAATTCTATCCGGTGAAGGAATCGGAGGATCTGAAGCGAAGCGCGCAGCAGATGCGGGCGCAGGCAAAGCATATCTTCGAGAACTCCAGGGCAGGCCGGGAGAGGAACGGTATAGCGGAGACTGCCGGGGACGGAGACGGGAGTTCGGAGACCGGGAAGAGGGATTCTGCGGCTGTTTCGGGAAAGCCGGCGGACGGGGGAACTCCGGCGACAGCTGGACGAGGCGGTTTCGGTGCCAGACAGGGCACCGGCGGAAAAGGACGTTTTTCACGGAGATCCGGAAGAGGCGGATTCGGCTTTGGCGACCGTCTGAAGATGGACGATGATCCGAATCTGATCTACGGAAGAAATTTCGATGAGGACAGCATTCCGATTGAGTCGATCGATGAGACAACCTCGGAGGCTGTCATCAGAGGTCAGATTCTGTCGATGGACATGCGTGATCTGCGAAATGAGAAGGCACTCGTGATTTTTGCTGTCACCGATGATACGGACACCATCCAGGCAAAGATCTTTATTATGCAGTCGCAGAAGGAGGAACTTGCCGGAGAACTGAAGGCGGGGAAATTCATCAAGCTGAAGGGCAGGATCATGCTGGACAGCTACGAGCACGAATTGACGGTATCGACGGTGATCGGGATCCGGAAGTCGGTCAGCTTCCGGAAGGGACGCTATGACAGCAGTCCGGTGAAGCGCGTGGAGCTGCACTGCCACACGAAGATGAGTGATATGGACGGCATTACAGATGCCTCAAAGCTGGTACAGCGGGCGTACGACTGGGGCATGCCGGCAATCGCGATCACCGACCATGGGGTGGTTCAGGCCTTTCCCGAGGCAAACCATGCCCTCGAGGCTATTGATGAGTCTTATCAGAAAAAATACGCTGAGGAACATCCGGATGCGGACAAGAATGAGCTGAAAAAAGTCAGAGCACCCTTTAAGGTCATCTATGGCATGGAAGCGTATCTGGTGGACGATTTGAAAGGAATTGCCACCGACAGCAGGGGACAGAGTCTTGAGGACAGCTACGTGGTTTTTGATATCGAGACAACCGGTCTGTCCAATCTGACATGCAAGATCATCGAGATTGGTGCCGTACGGGTGGAGAAGGGGGAGGTTGTCGACCGTTTCTCGGAATTTGTAAATCCCGAAGTCCCGATTCCCTTCCGGATCACAGAGCTGACCAGTATCACGGATGAAATGGTACAGGACGCACCGACGATTGAGGTGATTCTTCCGAGATTTCGCGAATTTTGTAAAGGGGCTGTTCTCGTAGCTCACAACGCGGATTTCGATACCGGATTTATCAAAATGGAGTGCCGGAGGCAGAAGATTGACTGGGAATTCACCTATGTGGATACTGTGGCGATGGCGCAGCTCCTTCTGCCGAACCTGTCCCGTTTCAAGCTGGATACGGTTGCCAAGGCGGTGGGTGTTTCTCTGGAACATCATCACCGTGCTGTGGATGACGCCGAATGTACGGCCTGGATTTTTGTGAAATTTGTGGCGATGCTTCGCGAACAGGGGATTAATGACCTGGATTCGCTGAACCGGGAAGGAAGCGTGAATCAGAACGCAATCCGCAAGATGAAATCCAGCCACGCGATCATTCTCGCAAAAAACGAGGCGGGCAGAGTAAATCTGTACCGCTGTGTATCCGAATCGCATCTGAAATACTTTAACCGTCAGGCGAAGCTTCCCAAGAGCTTTGTGCAGGAGCACCGCGAGGGGCTGATCATCGGATCCGCCTGTGTGGCCGGAGAACTCTACCAGGCATTGTTGAGGGGAGCGCCGGATACGGAAATTGCGAAGATTGTGAACTTTTATGATTATCTCGAAATACAGCCGCTCGGAAACAATCGTTTTCTCATTGAGGACGAGAAAAACCCGGCGGTCAGCAGTGAGGAGGATCTCCAGGAGCTCAATCGGAAAATCATCCGGCTGGGAGAGCAGTTTCACAAGCCGGTCGTCGCTACCTGCGACGTTCATTTCATGGATCCGCAGGACGAGATTTACCGGCGGATTATCATGGCCGGAAAGAAATTCGCGGACGCGGACAATCAAGCACCGCTGTACCTTCGCACCACGGAAGAAATGATGGACGAGTTTGCTTATCTGGGAGAAGAAAAGGCGAGGGAGGTTGTCATCGACAACACGAACAGAATCTGTGACATGATTGAGCGGATGAGTCCGATTTACCCGAAAAAATGTCCTCCGGTTATTCCGCACTCTGACGAGATGCTCCGCACAATCTGCTACCGCCGGGCGCATGAAATCTACGGACCGGATCTTCCGGAGATCGTTCAGGCAAGACTGGAGCGGGAGCTTACCTCCATTATATCAAACGGTTATGCCGTGATGTACATCATCGCGCAGAAGCTGGTGTGGAAATGCAATGAGGACGGATATCTCGTAGGATCGAGAGGTTCTGTCGGGTCATCCTTTGTGGCGACCATGTCTGGAATCACAGAGGTAAATCCGCTGCCGCCGCATTATCTGTGTCATCACGACTATCATGTGGAATTCGATACGCCGGACGTTGTCAAATACCGCAAAATGGGATATTCCGGATGTGATATGCCGGACAAGAAATGTCCGGTCTGCGGCAGAGTCATGGACAAGCTGGGCTTTAACATTCCTTTTGAAACCTTCCTCGGCTTCAAGGGGAACAAGGAGCCGGATATCGACCTTAACTTTTCGGGAGAGTATCAGACAAAGGCACACGCATACACCGCGGTTATCTTCGGCGCGGGTCAGACGTTCAAGGCAGGGACCATCGGCACGCTGGCGGACAAGACGGCTTTCGGATTTGTGAAGAATTACTATGAGGAAAAAGGCATACACAAGCGAAGCTGTGAGATCGACCGGATCGTACAGGGCTGCGTAGGAATACGAAGAACCACCGGGCAGCATCCGGGCGGCATCGTTGTACTGCCGCAGGGATGGGACATCAATACCTTTACGCCGGTGCAGCATCCCGCTGATGATCCGGATTCGGATATCGTCAGCACACATTTTGATTATCATTCGATTGATTCAAACCTTCTGAAGCTGGATATTCTCGGACACGATGATCCGACAATGATCCGTATGCTGGAGGACCTGACCGGAGAAGATGCGACAAAAATCCCTCTCGATGAGCCAAAGGTCATGAGTCTGTTCCAGAATCTCAGCGCGCTGGGACTTCAGCCGGAGCAGATTCATGGCATCAGGCTGGGCACACTCGGGATCCCGGAGTTCGGAACAAGCTTCGCCATGCAGATGCTTTTTGATACGAAGCCGCAGAACTTTACAGATCTATGCAGAATCTCAGGTCTGTCCCACGGAACGGATGTCTATCTTGGCAATGCAGAGACGCTGATCAAGGAGGGAAAATGTACGCTGGGAACTGCCATCTGCTGCCGTGATGATATCATGGTCTACCTGATCAACAAGGGAATGGATTCTGAGGAGAGCTTTTCCATCATGGAGATGGTGCGGAAGGGGAAGGTCGCGAAGAAACAGTGTAAAAACTGGCCGGAATGGACGGCCGATATGAAACAGCACGGCGTTCCCGACTGGTATATCTGGTCGTGTGAAAAAATCAAGTACATGTTCCCGAAAGGCCACGCCGTGGCCTATGTGATGATGGCCTACCGCGTGGGGTGGTACAAGGTGTATCGGCCGCTTGCTTATTACGCAGCATATTTCTCAATCCGCGCGAAGGCGTTCTCCTACGAGAAAATGTGCCAGGGACAGCGCCACCTGGAAGAGATCATGGACGAGTTCAATTCCCGCAAGGATTCTCTGTCAAAGATGGAGCAGGATCAGTATGGCGACATGTGTCTCGTCGAGGAGATGTACGCCCGCGGTTTTGAGTTCATGCCGATAGATATCTACCGGGTGCAGCCGCATCGTTTTCAGATTATTGACGGTAAGCTGATGCCTTCGCTGGATGCCATTGACGGCCTGGGTTCTGTTGCGGCAGACAGCATCGTACTGGCGGCGCGGGACGGAAAGTTTTTGTCCAAGGATGATCTGCGGCAGCGGGGGAAGGTCGGCAAGAGCATTACGGATACACTGGACCGGCTGGGAATCATATCCGATCTGCCGGAGACGAATCAGATCTCGCTGTTTGATTTTCAGATGGAGGCGGGGTAGATTCATGGCGGCAGAATCACATGCCGGGTGAGCAGAATCACAGACCTGGGCGGAAGAACCAAAGACAGGGTGAGCAGAATCACAGACCTGGGCGGAAGAACCAAAAACAGAGTGAGCAGAACCACAGACCTGGGCGGAAGAACTAAAGACAGGGTGAGCAGAACCACAGACCTGGGCGGAAGAACTACAGACCGGGCAGGAAAAATCCAAGACCAGACCGGAGGGTATCTGGATAAAGGGGCGTAAACAGGGAGGACTTTTACATGGAAAATCTGGAACTGAGATACCTGCAGCGGCTGGCGGAGCTGTATCCGACCATTGCCGCTGCGTCAACAGAAATCATAAATCTGGAAGCTATACGAAACCTGCCCAAGGGTACCGAACATTTTATCACGGATATCCACGGAGAATATGAGGCTTTTTCGCACGTGCTGAAGAACGGCTCCGGTTCCGTAAAGAAAAAGATCGATGAGGTGTTCGACCATACGCTCAGTGAGGCAGACAAGAGCGCTCTGGCAACGCTGATCTATTATCCGAATGAGAAGATGGCACTCATACGTCAGACGGAAGAGAACATGGATGACTGGTACAAAATCACTCTGTACCGGCTGATTCAGATCTGCAAGAAGGCATCCTCCAAATATACGAGGTCAAAGGTGCGCAAGCAGCTGCCGAAAGACTATGCCTATGTGATCGAGGAACTGATCACGGAGAAGCCGGATGTTCTGGACAAGGAGGCGTACTATAATTCTATTGTTGATACGATCATCGATATCCAGAGAGCTGAAGATTTTATCGTGGCACTCTGCCATCTGATTCAGCAGATGGTCGTGGATCATCTGCATATTCTGGGTGATATCTATGACAGGGGTCCGGGTCCGGAGAGAATCATGGACCGTCTGATGAGCTATCATTCTCTGGATATCTGCTGGGGCAACCATGACATTGTCTGGATGGGAGCTTCCGCAGGATCGCTGCCCTGTATCGCCACGGTTCTCAGAATCTGTGCAAGATACGGGAATCTCGACATTCTGGAGGACGGTTACGGCATCAATATGATCCCTCTGGCAACGTTTGCCACCCGGGTCTACGGCGATGATCCCTGTTCGCTCTTCTGGCTGAAAGGGGAGAACAGCACCCGTCTGCCCAATGAAAATGAACTGAACATGAGAATGCACAAGGCGATTTCCATCATTCAGTTTAAGCTGGAGGGACAGCTCTTTGGAGAGCGTCCGGAGTTCCATATGGAGGACCGGATGCTCCTTGACAAGATTGATTACGAAAGAGGGGTCATACGGCTGGACGGAAAGGAATACGCACTTCTTGATCATAATTTTCCGACAATTGATCCATCGGATCCATATCGCCTGACGGAGGATGAGACAGAGGTGATGGAGCGGATGCAGCGGGCATTTACACAGTGTGAGAAGCTCTATCAGCATATGAATCTTCTTCTGAACAAGGGAAAACTCTACTGTATCTACAACAACAATCTTCTCTATCACGGATGCATGCCGCTGACCGGAGACGGAGAATTTATGAAGGTAGATGTGTACGGGAAAAAACTGTGCGGGAGGGAGCTGTACGACGAGCTGGAAAAGTATGTCCGGAAGGCGTTTTTCGCCGTAAACGAAGAAGAGAGGAAAAAAGGACGTGATATCATCTATTGGATCTGGTGCAGCCCGCAGTCGCCTCTGTTCGGGAAGGATAAAATGGCGACTTTTGAGCGATATTTCATCGCGGAGAAGGAAACACATGTCGAGCATAAAAACCCGTACTACCAGCTTTTAAACAATGAGGAGATCATGAACCGGGTTCTTCGGGAATTCGGTCTTCCAGAAGACGCGCATATTGTGAACGGACATGTACCGGTGCTGCAAAGTTCCGGCGAAAGTCCCGTGAAATGCAGCGGGAAGGTGCTCATCATCGACGGAGGCTTTTCAAAGGCATATCAGGGCAAGACGGGAATTGCAGGGTATACTCTCATCTACAATTCGTACGGAATGCAGCTGGTGGCGCTGAAGCCTTTTACCTCTACGGAGGACGCCGTCCGGAACGAGACAGATATTCACGGAGACAGGATTCTGGTTATGAATGCGCCACACAGGCTTCATGTCAGTGATACAGATATCGGACGCCGGCTGAAGGAGAGGATTGATGAGCTGAAGGAGCTGCTGAAGGCGTACCGGAGCGGCATGATCAATGAAATAGTTTAGACACTTTCGTGCCGCTGGCGCGTCCCTTCGTGCTCATGCTTGTTGCCTTCGAAAACATATCCAGTCTCTTACACACGCTTCGCGGAAGGCGGCCTGGATATGTTTTCGAAGAGCTTATACATTCACATCTCTGCGGAGTTGGGCGAGGAGACGGTCGTTGTCCTCTGGTTTCATGAAGCAGAACCGGAAGTATTTGTTGGAGAGGAAGGGGAAGGTGGAGCAGTTGCGGATCATGAGCCCCTTCCGGATACAGTGGTCGAAGAGAATGTCCGCGTCCATATCCTCGCGGAGAATCCGGACGAGGATAAAATTCGCCTTAGGCTGGTATACCTTGATAGAATTCCAGGTCTGAAGCTCCCGGAAGATCCGGGTGCGTTCGGTGTCGATCAGATGACGTGTCTGATTGATATATTCCGTATCACTGAACATCAGCCTTCCGGCGACCTCGGCGATGGAGCTGATGGACCAGGGGTTCTGCAGGGAGATGACCTTACGGATCAGATCTGTGTTGCCGGTGATCGCGTAGCCGAGGCGGAGACCCGGAGCAGCAAAGAATTTTGAGGTGCCGCGCAGCACAACGATGTTGGTGTACGAGTCGGTAAGCGGAACCGAGGAAATCTTTTCATCTGCGTGCGTAAATTCTACGTATGTCTCGTCCACCATCACAAAAATGCCGTGAACCATGCAGGCGTCGAGGATGGTGCGCATCTTATCGTTGGAGATCGCGGTTGAGGTCGGATTGTTCGGATTACACAGAATCAGGAGATCAAGGTCGTCCGTCAGATGACGGCACAGATCGTCAGGATTCAGCTGAAAATCCTCTTCCTCCTTCAGGGGATAATAGACGGTCTGACCGCCTCTCAGAGATATTTCTCTTTCGTATTCGGAATATGAGGGACCGAGAATCATTGCTTTTTTTGGCGCATCCGCCTGAATCATCAGGGAGATCAGCTCGGTGGAGCCGTTTCCGACAATGATATTTTCGTAGGTGGTGCCCGCGTATTCCGCGATCACTTTTCGAAGGTCCTTGTACTCCCGGTCAGGATAGGTCTGGATGACGTCGATGTGTTCGCTGATGGATTTCCGGAGATTGCGGGAGATTCCGAGCGGGTTGATGTTGGCGGAAAAGCTGGTGATCTTTTCCTTGGGGATGTGATAGATTTCTTCTATTTTTTCCAGGTCGCTTCCATGAAAATGATCCTTGTGCTTCAATGTAAACTGAGCCATAGATGACACCTCGATTTCTAACTTAGAGCGGTTTTATGCCTTGTCAATTGCACATACACATGAACAGATATCACGTGCACCGGTCAGAACATTGCGCAGGTTCTGTGGATGTTGTATACTTCAATGTGGATGAGACTCCAAAAGGCGTTCTCATTCGGAACTAAGTTTAATTCGAATGCGGATATTCGTCAAGCGTATGTGCTGTTCGGGACAGAGAGCATAGTATATGCGCTGTATCTGGTCGATAGGCCGGAGAGCGTCGTATATGTGCTGAGTCAGAGAGCATCATATATGTTCAATGGGCCGGAGAGCGTCATATGTGTGGTAAGCCGGAGAGCGTTTTAAGTGCGAGATGGGTCGGAGAACACAGTATATGTGTTGCCTTGCAGAGATGACATCCCGGGTTATCCCGGGCTGTCTTTCCGGAAAAGGACGACATGACGCGTATCCGCTTAGGATAAGGTGGGAGTATTGAAGAATAAGGACGGAGTAATTGAGGCCGGGTTCGTGTATGATCTTCCGAAGCTGGTTTTCTCTGAAGAAGAATATCGTATTGTAGTAGGAGAAGGAGAGGTCCGCAGAGGGACCTTTCATGTCTGTGCGTCGGACGGCAGTACCATCCGGGGAAGCGTGTTGTCGGAGGATTACAGGATCCATCTTCTGACAACGGAATTTGAGGGAAGGGACTGTGAGATCAGTTTTCTTGTGATAACCAGGGGGCTGCTCTCCGGTCAGAGTATCCGGGGCAGTATCCTGGTCAGCAGCAATATTGCCGAAAAAGAGTATCCCGTGTATGCGGAGATCGTGGATGTTCCGGAAAATGGAGAAGAATCGGAGATCCGGACACTGGATGATTTCTCCAGGCTTTGTCAGAAAAGTCTCCGGGAGGGCTTTCTGATGTTTACGGATCCGGGATTTTCGAGAATCCTGAATGGAAACAACCGGCAGTATCTGGGATTGTATCGTGGAATGTCACATAATCCGGTTACTTACCAGCATCTTGAGGAGTTTCTTGTCTCGACCGGCAAGAAGGAACCGATCGTGATCACTCTCGACAAGCAGCAGAAGGCGGTTTATCACCTGGATGTATCTCAGAAGGACACGCTGTATGTCTATCGTAACGTATGGGGATATATCCGGCTCGAGGTTGAGGTAGAAGGCGACTTCCTCGAGGTGACGAAGAGGGTGATCACCACCGAGGATTTTATCGGAAAGGTCTACGGACTGGAATATGTTGTCCACAGTGACAGGCTCGGTGAGGGAAAATCTTTTGGAAAAATCCGGATTCGCAGCGTTCATCAGAATCTTGAATATATTGTCGAGGCTTCCCGGAAGGAGGAGTCGGAGATTCTGCCATCGGCCGTGCGCAGCAGAAAGATCGCCTGGCTGATGAGAGATTTTCTGAATCTTCAGCTTCATAAGCTGGATTACCGCAGCTGGCTGGAGTCGTCTTCCATGACGGTGCACGAGATGCTCGAGGAGAATCCTGACGATTCCGCCGCAATACTTTACGCAGCCTATCTGGAATTTTCCAGAGATGACAATGGCAAGGCGATGGAGAGGCTGTGGCCGCTGAAAGACGGCCGGGTCAGCCCCGCGAACAGCGAGGAGAAGGGTATTTATCTTTCACTTGCGAAGGAGGTGGGTCTGCTTCCCGAGGAGAAGCGTGACATTCTTCCGCTTCTTAAAAAATATTACCGGAAGAATCCGGGAAGTTATCTTCTGTTGAAGCTTTGTAATCAGGAAGAGAATACGGAGATCATCAATTCGGCGGATCGCATGCAGGAATATGAGGACTGCTTCAACGCCGGATCTATGAGCCCTTTTTTGTACCTGGATGCCTGGAATCTGCTGGCGAGGGAGGAGTCACTCCTGCGCAGGCTTTCGCCGTTCATGATTCAGGTTCTGAATTTCGGCCTGAAGCACAATTTTATCACAGAGGGACTGCTTCAGAGAACGGCCTTCCTGAGCGATAACGAGAAGAACTTTAACCGGCCGTTGTACCGGATTCTCTCTGCCGGGTATTATAAATATCCGAACGATGCGGTTCTTGAGGCAATCTGCAAGCTGCTGATCAAGGGAAATCCGGTGGATCCGTGCTGTTTTCCGTGGTATGAAAAGGCAGTGCTTCATGACCTCCGTATTACAAGGCTTTACGAATACTACATGGAGACATATCACAAGCCGGCGGGCGAGAGGCTTCCGCAGCAGATTCTGATGTATTTTGCGACAAATACAGAGCTTGCGGAGAAGAAGCGCGCGCTGCTCTATGCCAGTATCGTACTGAACCGCGAGGAAGACGATACCAGTTTCCTGAACTATGGGCGTTATATCCGGACGTTTGCGATGGAATCCCTGCGAAAGGGACGTATGAACGAGAATTACGCGGTTCTTTACCAGCAATATTTCCGGAAGCCGGAATCGCCGGAGATCGCGGAGCTGCTCGGGAATGTTCTGTTTGTACATAAAGTTGCGGTTAAGGATCCGATGGTGCGGCAGGTGGTCGTAAGCCATTACGCGCTGAAAGAGGAGGAGACGGCGACAGTGAAGGACGGGGTGGCTTATCCCCGGATTTATACCGATGATGCTGCTGTGCTCATGGAGGATGTGCATCATCGGCGGTATGCGACAACCATTCCTTTTGAAGTAAGAAGATTGATGGATGCCAGGGACAGTGCGCATGCGGTTCTGGAGCAGGGCGTGAGTCATCCCGGGGCCGAGCTCTCCATCTGCCGGGAGAAGGCGTTTCAGATGGATGTCAACAGCCGCACGGTTTCTGCTTACCGGATGGCTGTGACAGATGAGGCGTTTACAGATGAGTACCGTAAGATTTTGCGCAGGAAGCTTCTGGAATACGACATGGCGCATCCCGATGAAGAGATTCTTCCGCGAGACATGGGTGAGGAGGAAATCAATCGTTATGCAGAGGCGGATAAAGTGAGCACGATTGTGCTTCTGATCCGCGAGGGCAGATATGAGGAAGCTTTTCATGTGATTTCTGAATTCGGATGCGAGGGCGTACCCACAAGGCTTCTGCTCCGGCTGTCCAGCCGGCTGATTCTCGGTGACGGAGAGGACGGGGAGAAACTTTTGCAGCTGACTGAGTATGTATTTAAAAAGGAAAAATACGATGAGGTCATGCTGAGTTATCTTCGGGATCATTACCGGGGCTCTGTCCGGAATCTGTGCAGACTCTGGAGAAAGCTGAAGGGATTTCAGCTGGAGACGCTCGGCCTCGACGAGCGGATCCTTCTGCAGTCGATCCGGACGCATCAGTTCCCGGACGACGAGGGAAAAATTCTTTGTGATTATGTCCGTCAGCAGGGAAGACCGGAGGTAACGGCGGCGTTTCTGTCCTATCTTTCGGATTATTATTTCCTCGGGGGACGCGCGATATCTGAGTCGGAGATTGTCACAATGGAAAATGCAATGGACCGCGGAGAGGTCGATTATACGATCTGCAAGCTGGCTCTTTTACGGTATTATTCTACCCTGGATTCCCTGGATGCAAAACGGATGGAGAGATCCGCCGTTTTGCTGAAGCAGATGGATGAGAAGGGGCTTCGTTTTGAGTTCTATCATAAGCTTCCGAAGCGGCTTATTCAGGCATATCAAATTGAGGATAAGGTGTTTGTTCAGGATCAGTTCCGTCCGGAGAGCAGGGTTGTTCTTCATTATCAGCTGACGGAGCAGGACGGCGAACAGACAGAATGGATCAGCGAGCCGATGAATAATGTCTACCACGGCATTTTCGTGAAGGAATTTCTTCTGTTTTATGGGGAGAGTCTTCGTTATTACATGAGTGTCATGGATGATGGAAAAATCAGCGATTCCGATACGTATGAGGTGTCCCTTGTAGACATGGACACTTCCGGCACAACGAAGTTCCGGCTTCTCAACCGCATGCTTGAGGCACGGGATCAGGGAGATGACGGAAAGCTTCGGGAAGCGCAGGAGCAGTATCTGAGGCAGGAATGTTTTGTCAGCCGGTTCCTGAGGATGATGGATTGAGGAGGGGCAGATGCAAAGTTATCAGAGCAGAACGGCAGGATCAGCTGCTGCTGAAGCTGATGAATTGAGGGGGAGCAGATGAGCGAAAGAGAATTGATTGTAGGGATAGATCTCAATCGAAATCAGCCGCAGATCTGTTACTATGAACGTGAGAAAGAAAATACGGTCACAGCGCCGATGAAGGTCGGAAATGACATGGCTTCCTTCCGGGAGATTCTCGATGGAATCGAAAATCTGGTTCATGATTTTCCGGACGAAGAGGAGAGAAACCGCCGGAGAAACGAGCTTGAGCAGAAGGCCGCGGAGACTATGAGGAAGGCACTGTACACGCTTGGTCTGAGTGATCCGGAGTCACAGATTGCGGGCATCACGATCACGGTTCCTGTCCTGACCCGCCCGGTGGTGCATCTGGTGAAATCGATCTACCGGGAGCTTGGTCTCGCAAAGGCACGCGCCTTTCTTCAGGATTATAAGGAGAGTTGTTTTTATCACACGATTTATCAGAAGAGAGAACTCTGGAACCGGAATGTTGGATTTTTTATTTTCGAGGAGGAAAAGGTATCTTTTCTGTCGATGAATATGAATCCGCAGACCAGGCCGGTGACTTTTACAATGGAAGAGGGGATAACGATCTGCCTGAAACAGGACAGAAGTCTCTGGGATGAGCAGTTCTATAATATGATCAATGCGTCGCTGCGGCAGAATATGTATTCCTGTATATTCCTGATGGGCGATACTTTTGACCGTGCGTGGGCGGGCCGATCCATTGCACTGCTTTGCCGGGCGGGACGAAAGGTGTTTGTGGTTGACAACCTATACGCGAGAGGCGCCTGTTATACGGCACGGGAGAAGGTTGTTCAGAGAAAATTCCCGGACTGTCTGTATCTTGGGGATGATATCATCCGCAATAATATCGGCATGAAGATGAACATTCAGGGGAGGGAGACTTATTATCCTCTGATCGCCGCGGGAGTGAACTGGTATGAGGCGGACAAGGTCTGTGAGATCATTCTGATTGGCAAGGAGCATGAGCTTCGATTTTTGATCAACCGCATGGATGAGAATGATCAGAAGGTATCGGTGATGCAGCTTCCTGAGCTCGATGACCGTCCGGACGGGACGACCCGTCTTCGAATTCACCTGACATGTGAATCTGCAAAACGCTGTGTCATCGAAGTAGAAGACCTGGGATTCGGAGACATGTATCCGGCAACCGGGAAAGTCTGGCGTGAGATTCTGGAGGAGTGAGACAGATGAACATCGGCAGGTTGTGCAGAGATTTTTTGCATGATGAGATTCTGGAGGAATGAGACGAATGAGCATGGCTGTGTTATGTCAGGTAAAGAGGGCGGAACATCCTTTTTATATTCGTGACATTGACCTGGATATCTATTCGATCGAGGAGCTCTGCTATTTTGCAGACCACAATCTGGCTCTGGTCGAAGAGGATTTTTTTGACGATGCCCTGATCGGATGGATTGGAGAGGAGCTGGAGGACCGTAACTTTGTGAGGTCTCTGGAGAGAATTCGCAGAGAGGGAGTGCAGACGCTTGGAAGAATGCTGCACGCGCTGAACGCCGAGACGGGATGGATTTATGTACAGGATCGTGAGAATTTTGAGAAAACTCTCGAAGCCAACCGGAAGCTGCCGGGACCGGAGAGACTGCGTCTGCGGGCCGATTCTCTGGTGGGTTACGGGAAATATACGAAGGCAATCGAGGACTACAAGAGGATCCTTGTGATGAAAGACATGGAAGGACTCGGCGAGCAGTTTCTCGGGACAGTATACAATAATATGGGGGTTACATATGCGAGACTCTTCGAGATGGATGAAGCGGTCGAATGTCTGAGAGAAGCCTATAACAGTATTCATTCCAGAGAAACACTGGAAAATTATCTCAGCGCTGTTTATCTGGCAAAAGGAGAAGAAGCTTTTGAAAAGCTGGCGGATGATCTGAAGGCGGATACGGGGACCAGAGAATCACTGGCTTCTGAGATCAGGGACCTGAAGGTGGACAAGCCGGAGGGAGATGTAAACTCCCTGCTGAGCGGCTGGGTGCGTGAATACCACAGGGAAACCGCGAGGTAACTGAAACTCGAGAGTTTATATCAAGTGTTGCCCGGGTCAGGGTATATGAGCAGCGGTCAGGCGACGGAAATCAGGCCAAATGGTGGGAATTTGGTGGGAATTTCTCAGAAAGTTTTCTTGACAGAAGCTGTGAAACGTGGTTTAATATCAACATAATTTAAGACTATATCAGTTTAAACCGTTGAAGTGGAGATAAAGCGGATAGGGCACTCACAGAGAGTCCGGGGAGGTGTGAGCCGGGCAGGACGCTGATCCGTAAATGGACCACTGAGGGCAGGGTGAAAGTATCGGACGACCACCGCAGGTGATCATGGTATGAGTAGCTTCTGACGCAGGGCATACGTTACATGCCGGAGATATGATGGTATCTCATGAGTGTGTGGAGACACAAATACAAGGTGGCACCACGGGAATCGAAACTGTACGATTATACCCGCCCTTGACAGAAGCAAATCTGTCAAGGGCGGGTTTATTATTTACGCGAACAGTGAGCCGCAGCCGAATGCGAAGTAT
>DGTF01000023.1:20254-27519 GCA_002394235.1 Eubacterium sp. UBA4343
AATGCGAAGTATTCGTGTGCGGCGAAAAAATTGAAGGAGACCTGGGGTATGCAACCTGGTGTAAACGACTCGGTGCATGCGTAAGCGGTATCAGGGAATTTGATTACGGAGGGAAGGTTATGAGGCAGACATCGTTCGAAGAAGTGAAGAGGATTGCATCATCCGGTGATTACAAGCGAATTCCGGTGACGAGAGAGATTCTCTCTGACATCCGGACCCCGGTGGAAACTTTGAGAGCTCTGCAGAATGTCAGTACGCACTGTTTTCTTCTGGAAAGTGTAGAGGACAGCCGTCAGTGGGGCAGATACACGTTCCTTGGATTTGATCCGTCGATGGAGATTTCCTGTAAGGATCATATCCTAACCGTGAATGCCGGGGGCAAAATCAGGATGGAGACCGCTCACCCGGGCATCTACATCAAACAGATTATTCATGAAAACAGATCACCCCGGATTCCCGGGCTTCCCACATTGACCGGCGGACTGGTGGGCTATTTTTCCTACGATTATATACAGTACGGAGAACCGGAGCTGAAGCTGGACGCGCCGGATGAGGACAGGTTTGATGATGTGAACCTGATGCTGTTTGACAAGCTGATCTGCTATGATAATTTCCGCCAGAAGATTCTTCTGATTGTCAACATCCACACGGAGTGCATGGAAACCGATTACAATAAGGCAATTCTGCAGCTCGATGAAATGGAGAACATCATCCGGAACGGGAAGCCGAAGAAAGTGCCTGCGGGACATCTGCTTGAGCCGCTGAAGCCGAAGCTCTCCCTCGAGGAGTTCACCGGGAAGGTGGAAAAAATAAAACATTATATCCGGGAGGGGGATATTTTTCAGCTTGTATTTTCAAATCCAATGAAGGCGGCATATGAAGGAAGCCTGCTGAATACGTATCGTGTTCTGAGAACGACAAACCCGTCGCCTTATATGTTCTATTTTTCCGGTGATGACGTGGAAATTGCCGGCGCTTCTCCGGAAACGCTCGTGAAGGTGGAAAACGGGGAAATTCGTACATTTCCTCTGGCGGGAACAAGGCCGAGAGGACGCGACGATCAGGAAGATCAGCGTTTAGAGAAGGAGCTTCTGGCTGACGAAAAAGAACGGGCGGAGCACAACATGCTGGTGGACCTCGGGCGGAATGATCTTGGAAGGTTATGTAAATTTGGAACCGTAGAGGTCGAAAAATATATGTGCATTGAGAAGTATTCTCACGTCATGCACATCGGCTCGGCGGTAAAGGGACAGCTTCGCGATGACAGGCAGGCTGTTGATGCGGTAGATTCCGTGCTTCCGGCAGGAACGCTCTCTGGAGCCCCGAAATTCCGGGCATGCGAGCTGATCAACGAGCTGGAACATGACAAAAGGGGGATATACGGCGGCGCAATCGGGTATGTGGATTTCACGGGGAACCTGGATGTCTGCATCGCTATCCGACTGGCTTATAAGCGGAACGGGAAGGTATTCGTTCGCTCCGGTGCCGGAATCGTGGCAGACAGTGTACCCGAGAAGGAATATCAGGAATGCCGGAACAAGGCAAGGGCTGTTGTAGAAGCTCTTGAGAAAGCGGAGGAAGAAGAATGATTCTGTTAATTGATAACTACGATAGTTTTTCTTATAACCTTTACCAGCTGATTGGCGCTCTGAATTCGGATATTCAGGTGATTCGGAATAATGAAAAAACCGTCGGGGAAATCAGAGACATGAAGCCGGACTGCATCATCCTGTCACCGGGACCCGGGAAGCCGAAGGATGCCGGTGTCTGCGAAGAGGTTGTGAGAAAGATGGGAGGAGAGGTGCCGATCCTCGGGGTGTGCCTCGGACATCAGGCGATCTGTGAAGCATCAGGCGCCGTGATCTCTTATGCGAAACAATTGATGCACGGTAAGCAGTCCCGGGTGAAGCTTGACGTGACGGCACCGATTTTTACAGGGCTTCCGGAGGAGGTGACCGTCGGGCGGTATCATTCGCTGGCAGTTATCGAGAACACGCTTCCGCCGCATCTCAGGGAAATCGCAAGGGCCGACGACGGGGAGGTTATGGCAGTAGCAGATATCGAAAGAAAAATTTACGGATTGCAGTTTCACCCGGAATCGATTATGACGCCGGAGGGAAAACAGATGCTTCGCAATTTTCTGACGAGCAGCGGAATCGCTGCAAAGGAACAGGGCGAAGATTAACAAAACGGCATAAAGATACGGAGAATAGCGGAACCAGATAGAAAAGCAAAGAGCAGCAGAGCGGCATAGAGAAGTGAAGAATAGTGCAGTCGGACAGGAGGAACGAAAATGATCAAAGAAGCTATTGAAAAAATTGTAGACAAACAGGATCTTACCTATGACGAAGCATACACCGTAATGAATGAGATCATGAGCGGAAAGACGACGCAGACCCAGAACGCCGCTTTTCTTGCCGCACTATCCACAAAATCCGCAAAGGCAGAAACGATCGATGAGATTTCCGGATGTGCGCAGGCAATGAGAGAACACGCGATTCCGGTCAGACATCCCGGGATGGAGGTCCTCGAGATTGTGGGAACAGGCGGCGACAAGTCCCATACCTTTAATATATCCACAACGAGCGCCTTTGTCATTGCGGCAGCCGGGGTAAAGGTCGCGAAGCACGGAAACCGCGCGGCTTCCTCACTTTCCGGAACTGCAGACTGCCAGGAAGCGCTCGGAGCGAATATCAATCAGGATCCGGAGAAGGCACTGCGTCTTCTGAAAGATGTGGGAGTGTGTTTCCTTTTTGCCCAGAAGTATCACACAGCCATGAAATATGTAGGAGGGATCCGCAAGGAGCTTGGCATCCGGACCGTATTTAATATTCTTGGGCCGCTAACGAATCCGGCAAATCCGGAGTACTTCCTCCTCGGCGTGTACGATGAGTATCTGGTGGAACCGATTGCCAAGGTACTGGATAAACTCGGCGTAAAACGTGCACTCGTTGTATACGGGCAGGATCGTCTGGATGAGATCTCCGCAAGCGCTCCGACTACCATCTGTGAGCTCCGTGACGGATACTACAAGTCGATGGTCATCACACCGGAACAGTTCGGCCTGGCACGCGGCAAAAAGGAGGAGCTTGTGGGAGGCACCGCAGAGGAAAACGCGCGCATCACAAGGGAGATCCTGAGCGGAAAGATTCAGGGAACAAAGAGAAACGCGGTGCTTCTGAATGCCGGAGCCGCAATCTATGTCGCGGGAAAAGCTGACAGCATCGAAGAGGGAATCCGGAAGGCCGCAGAACAGATTGATAATGGGAGCGCAGAAAAAATTCTGGATGCTTATATCCGAGAATCCAATGAATAAAATAACGCGGATTCAAAAAGCAACCGGTATAGAGAAGATATATGCTATAGAAAGACAACGCGGATTCAGGAAACAGCCTGGACAGGGAGGATACATGATATGATATTAGACGATCTGGCGGAAGCCACAGGAAACCGCATCCGGGAACAAAAGAAAAAGATTCCTCCGGAGGAACTTCGCCGTCGGGCGGAGTCCATGAACGCGGATAGCGGATTCCCCTTTGAAGCGGCACTGGCGCGACCGGGGATGTCCTTCATCTGTGAGGTCAAAAAGGCGTCGCCGTCAAAAGGACTGATCGCGCCGGATTTTCCGTATCTGAAAATCGCAAGGGAGTATGAGGAGGCTGGCGCGTCCGCGATATCCTGTCTGACAGAGATGGATTATTTTCTGGGCAGTGACAGGTATCTGGAAGACATCGCTGCTGAGGTGCACATACCGGTTCTTCGAAAGGATTTCACCATTGATCCGTATATGATCTGGCAGGCCAGAGTGATGGGAGCCTCAGCGGTACTTCTGATATGTGCCATCCTGAGCGAGGAGCAGATCCGGGAATTCCGGGAGATCGCGGAGGAGCTTGGGCTCTCTGCGCTTGTGGAAGCGCACGACGAACAGGAGGTTGAGACGGCGGTGCGCGCGGGAGCGCGGATCATCGGCGTAAATAACCGGAATTTGAAGAATTTTACGGTTGATGTCCGGAACTCTGTAAGGCTCAGAGACCGGATACCGGAGGGAGTTCTCTATGTATCCGAGAGCGGGATCCGCACCCCGGAGGACGTCGGAGAACTATTCCGGAACGGCACAGATGCCGTGCTGATCGGGGAGACCCTGATGCGCAGCCCGGACAAGAAAGCAGAGCTTGATCTGCTTCGCCGGGAGTGTACCGCCAGATAACAAGAAACTGTTCGAAAGACAAAACATCTTTAAGAGACAAAAACATATTCAAGAGACAGGAATCAATTCGAAAGACAGGAACATATTCGTAAGATAAAAAATTTTGATTGACATGTCCAATGCTGAGGCAAGGGATTCTACGGCAGCATTTGCAAAGAAATACACGAATACGGAGGAAAATTTGAAGGAAGAGCGCAAGGAACAGCGGAAGGAACAGTATAAGATAAAAATCTGCGGAATGCGCAGGAAAGAGGATATCCGGGCGGCGAACCGCTGGAGACCGGATGCGATCGGTTTCATCTGTACCTCCCGTTTTTGGCGGTACATCACGATGGAACAGGCGGCGGAGCTTCGGGCTATGCTGGATCCCTCGATCACGGCCTGTGGCGTTTTTGTGAATGAGCCCTATGAGTATATCGCGGAATACCTGAAAAGAGGAATTATCAATGCTGTTCAGCTGCATGGAGACGAGGACGAATATTACATCCGGCAGCTGCGGAAGGTCATGATTTTTCAGGATACCCTGGTGCCTGTGATCAAGGCGTTCAAGATTTCGTCGGAGAGGGACATGCTTCGCGCAAAGGCAAGTATCGCAGATTATGTGCTGCTCGACAGCGGAGCCGGAACCGGAAAGCGTTTTGACTGGAAACTGATCCGGGATATCGGCCGGCCGTTTTTTCTGGCCGGCGGCATCACACCGGAAAACATCCGCGAGGCAGCGGAACGTTTTCGGCCATATTGCCTGGATCTGAGCAGCGGCGTGGAGACGGACCGGGTAAAGGACCCGGAAAAAATCCGCCGGGCAATTGAGAATCTGCGAAGGCAGGACAGTACCGGCTGCTGCGCAGATCCGTTGGGGTAGATTTTACAGAAGATTACAAAGCGTAATTAACCAACAGGTCACAGCGCAGATCCGTCGGGATAGATTTTACCGGCTGCTGCGTAGATCTGCGGGCAAGATTATTCAGGAAACGACCATATGATATTCGTATTATGAACTGGAGGAAAAAATGACAAATCAAAACGGAAGATTTGGTGAATTTGGAGGACAATATGTTCCGGAAACACTGATGAATGAACTGATTCATCTTGAGAAGGCTTACAACCATTACAAGAATGATCCGGAATTCGTGGCGGAACTGGATTCGCTGATGAAGAATTATGCGGGCCGTCCATCCCGCCTCTATTATGCGGAGAAAATGACGAAGGACCTCGGAGGAGCAAAGATCTATCTGAAAAGGGAAGATCTGAACCACACGGGAGCCCACAAGATCAACAACTGCCTGGGACAGGTGCTTCTCGCGAAGAAGATGGGAAAAACAAGGGTCATTGCAGAGACCGGAGCCGGACAGCACGGAGTGGCGACAGCTACCGTAGCCGCGCTGCTTGGCATGGAGTGCGAGGTCTTCATGGGAGAGCTCGACTGCCAGAGGCAGAAGCTGAACGTCTACCGGATGGAACTTCTCGGTGCGAAGGTTCATCATGTAAAAAGCGGTTCCATGGTCCTGAAAGATGCTGTTAACGAAGCAATGCGCGAATGGGCAGGCCGCGTGGATGACACGCATTATGTGCTCGGGTCCTGCATGGGACCGCATCCGTTCCCGACCATCGTCCGTGATTTCCAGTCGGTTATCTCAAAGGAAGCAAGGGAACAGATCCTCGAAAAGGAAGGACGACTTCCCGATGTCGTGATGGCCTGCGTCGGCGGCGGGTCCAACGCAATCGGTGCCTTTTATAACTTTATTCCGGATAAGAGCGTCAGACTGATCGGCTGCGAGGCCGCAGGAAGAGGTGTGGACACAGGAGAAACGGCGGCTACCATGGCGGTTGGCAAGCTCGGCGTCTTCCACGGAATGAAATCATTGTTCTGCCAGAACGATTACGGACAGATCGATAAGGTGTACTCGATTTCCGCAGGCCTGGATTATCCGGGAATCGGGCCGGAGCATGCGTATCTGAAAAGTATCGGACGTGCTGAATATGTTCCGGTGACCGATGATGAGGCGGTGGATGCCTTTGAGTACCTCTCACGTACGGAGGGAATCATCCCTGCCGTTGAGAGTGCACACGCGGTGGCCCATGCGAGAAAGCTTGCTCCGACCATGGACAAGGATCAGATTATCATTATCTGCCTGTCCGGACGCGGTGACAAGGATGTGGCATCTATTGCAAAGTACAGAGGAGTGGATATCGATGAGTAAAAAAATAACAGACGCATTTAAAAACGGTAAGGCATTCATCCCATTTATCACCGCAGGCGACCCATCCATCGAAAAAACGAAGGAATTTATCCTGACGATGGAAAAGGCAGGGGCAGATCTGATCGAAATCGGCATTCCGTTTTCGGATCCGATCGCGGAAGGTGTCGTGATACAGGAAGCGGATCTCCGTTCTCTGGAGGCAGGCACCACTACGGATACGGTCTTTGATATGGTGGCGGATCTGAGAAAGGAAACAGATATGCCTCTTGTATTCATGACATATCTGAATATTGTATTCTATTACGGATATGAGAGATTTTTTAACCGCTGTGAAGAGGTCGGAATCAGCGGAATCATCATCCCGGATATGCCATATGAAGAAAAGGGAGAGTGCGCGGATATCGCCGCGAAGCACGGCGTCGACGTGATTTCCATGATTGCTCCGACATCAGAGGAGAGAATCCGGACGATTGCCGGCGAGGCGCACGGCTTTATCTACGTTGTATCGTCCATGGGAGTCACCGGGGTAAGATCGAAGATCACGACAGATCTCGGTTCCATTCTCGGACACATCAAAGAGGTCACGGAGATTCCGGCGGCCATCGGGTTCGGAATCAATACGCCGGAGCAGGCGAAGGAAATGGCATCCATTGCGGACGGTGTCATTGTCGGGAGCGCAATTGTCAGGATTGTGGCAAAATATGGAAAAGATGCCGCACCATATATCTACAGCTATGTTAAAGGCATGAAGGATGCCATCCGCTGAAAAAAATACATGATTTGAGCACTTATGTGACGCGTATGTGGCACGTAGGTGCTCATATTTTTTTTGTGCGAACAGTGAGCCGCAGCCGAAT
>DGTF01000023.1:27624-32237 GCA_002394235.1 Eubacterium sp. UBA4343
CGCAGCGTGTTTTATCTCGTTGCCGCCGTTTCCGTTTTTTTCTGCTCCTCAGAATAATCTTACGTTGGCAAAACGTAAGGGTTGTGGTACATTAACATACAGATTTTACAGAAAAAGAGGTTATTACATGTTAGATGTTTGTCTGCTGGGCACCGGCGGGATGATGCCGCTTCCGAAACGTTGGCTGACGTCTCTGCTTACGAGATATAACGGAAGCTGTCTGCTGATCGACTGCGGTGAGGGAACACAGATCTCGATGAAGGAGAACGGATGGAGCTTTAAGCCGATCGATATCATCTGTTTCACGCATTTTCACGCGGATCACATCAGCGGTCTGCCGGGGATTCTTCTTGCAATGGCCAATGCGGACAGAACGGAACCGCTGACGCTGATCGGACCGAAGGGACTGCACCGGGTCATCGGCGGATTGAGGGTCATCGCGCCCGAACTTCCGTTTGAAATAGAAATGATTGAGATTACTGAACCGGAGCAGGTTTTTGAGCTGCACGGCTACCGTATCACGGCTTTTCGAGTTCAGCACAATATGATCTGCTACGGATACAACGTAGAAATTTTACGGGCAGGCAGATTTGACGCGGCAAGGGCAAAAGCGGCAAATATACCGCTGAAGTTCTGGAATCCTCTGCAGAAGGGCGAGACGATGGAGGAGGACGGCACCGTTTACACGCCGGACATGGTTCTGGGACCTCCGCGAAGAGGACTTAAGGTAACGTACTGCACAGATACCAGACCAGTAAAGCAGATCGCGGAGCACGGAGAGGGATCGGATCTGATGATTCTGGAGGGAATGTACGGAGAACCGGAAAAAGAACAGAAGGCCAGGGAGCATAAGCACATGACAATGTATGAGGCAGCTGCTCTCGCCGCAGAGGCGGATCCCGGAGAAATGTGGCTTACTCATTTTTCCCCGTCCATGGTGCATCCGGAGTGGTATATTAAAGAGGTACAGAAGATTTTTCCGCGGACAGAGCTCGGAAAGGACGGAAAAACGGCAGAACTGAAATTTGATGAGGAATAACCAGTAACCCGGGCTTCCGGTCCGGATGTTGGAAGGGAAGGAATCCGGCTGTCGGTCCGGACGTCGGAAATACAAGAAATCCGGGCTTTCGGTCCGGACATTGAAAATGACGGAGAAGAATATGTCAGATACATTGATTCTTGGAATTGAAAGCTCCTGTGACGAGACCGCCGCAGCTGTTGTCAGAAACGGGCGGGAGGTCCTGTCGAATGTGATTTCCTCACAGATTGATCTCCACACCATATACGGAGGCGTAGTCCCGGAGATTGCGTCCCGGAAGCATATCGAGAAAATTAATCAGGTCATTCGTCTCGCACTGAAGAATGCGGGGGTGACACTGGACGATATCAGCGCAATTGCTGTGACGTACGGACCTGGTCTTGTGGGGGCGCTCCTGGTAGGTGTGGCGGAGGCAAAAGCAATCGCCTACGCGAAGAACATTCCACTGATCGGCGTGCATCACATCGAAGGGCATGTCAGTGCTAATTATATTGAGCATCCGGACCTGGAACCGCCGTTTATGTGCGAGATTATCTCAGGGGGACATACGCATCTTGTCATCGTGAAGGATTACGGGGAATTCGAGATTCTCGGCAGGACGAGAGACGATGCAGCCGGCGAGGCGTTTGACAAGGTGGCAAGAGCCATCGGCCTCGGATATCCGGGAGGACCGAAGATTGATAAGGTGGCAAAAGAGGGAAATCCGCACGCTATAGAATTCCCGAGGTCTCATGTCACAGATACGGGGAAGACTTCGCTCACCTTTGCCAGAGGGAATCAGGAGATGACAGACTATGATTTCAGCTTCAGCGGCCTGAAATCTGCGGTCCTGAATTATCTGAACAAGTGCACGATGATGCATCAGGAGTGGAATCAGGCGGATGTCGCGGCATCGTTTCAGCAGGCGGTTGTGGATTCACTTGTGGACACAGCTATGCGCGGTGCCAGAGATTACCATGTGACAAAGTTTGCGATAGCCGGCGGTGTGGCGTCGAACTCCGCGCTTCGGGCAGCGATGGAGAAGGCCTGTGCAAAGAACGGGATGAAGTTTTACCGTCCGTCACCCGTATATTGTACGGACAATGCGGCAATGATCGCGGTTGCCGGATATTATGAATTCCGGAAGGGCGCGAGAAGCGGATGGGATCTGAATGCCGTGCCAAATCTCAAGCTCGGGGAAAGATGAAAAAACATTGAAGACATGTAGCCCGCACGGGTGAGGAACAGTGAACTGGAGTCATGCAAGACGCACGGGCGAAGGAAAAAGCACTGAACACACGCAGCCTGCATGGACAATGGAAGAATGTAAAAAATGTGCAGTCCCGCACGGACAAGAGAAGAATGTAAAAAAATGTGCAGTCCCGCACGGAGAGGGGAGATCATATGGCTGCAAATCTGGAAAAATGCACGGCTGTGATCGTTGCCGCCGGGAGCGGCAGGAGGATGGGCGGAAAGGTATCCAAACAGTTCCTGGAACTTAAGGGAAGACCTCTGCTGGCATATACGCTGGACGTGTTTCAGAATTCTCAGAGAATCGATGAGATCATTCTGGTTGTTGGAAAAGATACGACAGATTATGTCCGGAAAAATATCGTAGAGAAATACGGATACACAAAGGTATCCAGACTGGTGATCGGAGGTTCAGAACGCTACGAGTCTGTCTATGCCGGTCTGCTTGCCTGCGTGGATGCGGATTACGTATTTATTCATGACGGCGTCCGTCCCTTTGTCACCGGTGACATCATCGAACGGGGGTATCAGACGGCACGTCAGTATGGTACTGCTGTCTGTGCGGTGCAGGCAAAGGACACCATCAAGATTGTGAATGAGAAAGGGGTTGTATCGGAAACCCCGATCCGGACAAAGGTCTGGAGTGTGCAGACTCCGCAGATTTTTCGATATGATCTGATCAGGAAGGCATACGATACCCTTCAGATGTTTGATAAGGATGGAATCACCGATGACGCCATGGTTCTGGAGGAGATGGGCAACAGCGACGTGCATGTATTCCAGGGAGATTACTTTAATATAAAGATCACTACACCGGAAGATCTGGATATTGCCGAGCGTTTTCTGGAGAAAAAAAACCTGAATTGCTGAAAAATCCGTTGAAATATACAAAATCGTATGGTATAGTATGATCTGTCGTTGAGAAACGGCAGGTCATACATCTTTTACAGGCAGCGTTATCGAAGCGGTCATAACGAGGCGGTCTTGAAAACCGTTTGCTGGAAACGGCACGGGGGTTCGAATCCCTCACGCTGCGCTTATAAGCCCGGAGGCACATAGCTTCCGGGCTTATACAATTTCTGATGTTTTTTGAGACTGGTCCATATTGCGCTGTTTCTTGTATTGTGTAGATATTCCGGCTCAGACTGTGTATTCGTGGCATTTTCGGTACAGACACTGCCGGGAATGCAAGAGTGGAGGAATGTATTGGAAGAGAACGTGATCAGAGATGGAGAGAACGTGAGTAGAGATGGGGAAAATATAATCAGCGAGGAAGAGAAAACAATACGGGACAGATTTCTTGGCCGAACTCCGGGATACCCCGAATATCCGATGCGGCAGACGTCAGCTGTCCTGATTCCGCTGCTTGAAGAAAATGGCGAGACCAGAATTTTATTTGAGAAAAGAGCCTCCTCTCTTCATGCACAGCCGGGAGAAATCTGTTTCCCGGGAGGACGGTTTGAAAAAGGAGAAAATGCAGTGCAGGCGGCGGTCAGGGAGACAAAGGAAGAACTTCTGGTCGGAAGCAGCCAGATTGAGATTCTTGGAGAGATGGATGGAGTAATGGGCCCGGCAGGTGCCCCGGTGTGGCCGGTGGTAGGAGTCCTTCGTGATTATCAGAATACCTGGTCCGGCGATGAAGTGGATCATACCTTTACGGTTCCGCTTGACTGGTTCCGGGAGCACAAACCGGAAACCTACGTGGCGCGTGTTGTTACGCAGCCATCCGAGGATTTTCCCTTTGAGCTGATTCCCGATGGAAAAAATTACCCGTGGCATTCGAAAAAACACCTGGTATATTTCTACAGAACCGAAATGGGAGTAATCTGGGGGCTCACCGGACATATTCTGGCGTCGTTTATCAGCAGGTATGCGGGAACGGATATTCCGGATTATGTGCCGGTTGATCGGACCCGAAGCTGTATCTGAGAGACCGGTAAAACAGCCGCTAAGGTTCTGTAAGAGGTATCTTCCAATACTTATCTCTACTATTAAAAAACATTTTAGATTTGTTTTGGCATTCATCCACGCCCATGCGCCGTTCCGCGTGCTATGGACGTGGTACTCCGCAAAAAAGATAGGAGTTGGATTTTTCATTTGATCCCGGAAAAAGAAAGCTGAAGTGAAAAGCTTATTTCCACTCTGAAAAACGAGTTGCGAGAAGTGGCAATTACTCTTTCAGAAAAGGGCATTTGCCACTTTTTATCTACACAAGAGTTGAAATTACTGTTACACTATCACTGATCACAGGCTTCTGGCAGGATACAAACCTGTCTTTAGGGCATGGCAAACAAGCGGATTTTAGTCGAGCTTTTTGACGCTGCAGTATACTGTACCCATAACA
>DGTF01000015.1:0-826 GCA_002394235.1 Eubacterium sp. UBA4343
AGTGTACCGATTATTTACCACTTACTCACTGCCTGTCATTTACTGCAGGCGAAATCCACTGCACTGCCTGTCATTTGCTGCAGGCGAAAACCCACTGCCTTCAGGCAGTGGGCAGTTGACGATCATCGCCTCACAAACTGAATTTCCGTCTGACTGCGTCCGTAAGATATTCCGCAGTGCCCTGCACGCCGAACAGACTGCTGTTGATCATGATGTCCTTATACCTCTTATCGTCCGGCAGATAGCCTGCGTAATGCATCTGATACTCATCTCTCGCGTCATCTACCGCCTTGATCATGCGGCGCGCCTCCTGCTCCTCCAGTTTCAGATCATAGATGCAGTGATGCAGCCGGTCCGAATAGGAAGCGTAGATGTAGATATGCATCGTGTTCGGCATCTCAGCCAGAATAAAATCCGAGCACCGGCCGACGATAATGCAGGATTCCCTCTGCGCCAGAAACTTAATGATGTTCTGCTGTGTATGAAAAATCTTGTCCTGCACATCACTTGTGCCTCCGCCCAGCGGAAACTGCATCCGGGAGAACGGATTCTCGACGCCCTTCCTCGCCGATTCCTCCGATTCCTCAATCACCGAGGCCGGAAGATCCAGCTCCTGCGCGGCCTTCTCAATCAGATCTCTGTCGTAATACTCGACTCCCAGCTCCTCTGCCATACGCTTTGCGATCGGTCTTCCCATGCTGCCAAACTGTCGGTTCACGGTTACCACAAATTTACTCTTGCTCATAATCATTCCTCTTTCTAAATAAACCACCGGACGGTATGAAACGCCACGTCCTGTATGGAGCACCACAGGCTGAGTGAAACA
>DGTF01000015.1:926-56492 GCA_002394235.1 Eubacterium sp. UBA4343
GCGCTATACGGAGCACCACAGGCTGTACATGTCCGGCCACAGATTTCCTCCCGCAACAATTGCCCGATCACTGCCTGTCCGGATATCTACGCATCTCATATCATATCCGATAACCTGCTGCGCTACATGACAAATCCGATAACCTGCTACGCTACATGACAAATCCACAGACCAGATACGCAACAACCGAGGCACCGGCAGCAATCAGCACATAAGGCAGCTGCGATAGTGCGTGCTCCATGTTGTCGATGCCGGCGCTCTGCGAGGACAGAAGCGTCGCGTCGGTATAGAAGCACGCGTGGCTTCCGAAAGCACCTCCGGAAATAACCGCGGCCATGATCAGAATCGTGTTCGCGCCAACCGCTGCTCCAAGCGGAAAAACAATCGGAGTTACGATAGCGCTCATGCCCCAGAGAGATCCGGTTGTGAATGCCAGAACCGCTACCAGAACGAAGGTAACCGCCGGGAACACAGATCTCGTAAGAACGGGCTCCGCAATCTGAATGATGAAATCCGTCATCTTCATATCGGCCAGCACCTTTTCCAGAGAAAACGCCATGATCAGAAGGATCAGGATCGGAAGCATGTCGGCAAATCCCTTGCAGATCGTCGTATAGAAATCCTCCATGCGAATGACCTTTCTCGGTATGTACATCACAAAGCAGACCAGAATGCCTACCACGACCGCAAGAAGCAGATTGCCTGTCGCGATCGCGAGAGCGACAAGCACGCCCATCGGGATGATGAAATCCCAGATATTGCCTTCCTCCGTGTATCCCTCTTCGTCATGATTGTATTTGCGGCTCTTTTCGCTGTATACCATACCGGTTTCAGCAACACGCTGGTACGCCTTCTTCATCGTGCCCATCTTCGGCATGACGCCAAGGCAGAACAGGAACACAATCAGAAGAGTGAAAATCGGGTAGAACAGATACGGAATGGCGTGCGTATAGGCCTGAAGACCGGTCGCGTAGCCGAGCTTCTGCACGCTGTCCTGATCAGCGAAGATGCCCGCGTAGAAAACTGCCCATGTGGAGAACGGAAGCATAACGCATACCGGAGCGCCCGTAGCATCCAGCATATAAGCCAGTGCCTCTCTCGGGATCTTTCTCTTGTCATAGACACCCTTCATGCACACACCGATGGTCAGCACATTCAGATAATCATCTACAAAGATGAGAATGCCGAGAATAAAGGAAGTAAATAACGTCTTGCGTTCCGTGTTGCAAAATCTTGAAACAAGCCGTGAAAATCCATAGCTTCCCTTCGACGCCGTCAGCAGCGCAATCAGGCTGCCGAACAGGCCGCAGACGATGATGATCCAGACATTTTCAGCGAGTGTGTCCTGGATGAGCTGACACCACTTTGTCAGGAAACTCCCTTTATAATAAACCAGACACGCGAGCAATGATCCTGCAATCAGAACCTCTGCGCACCTTTTTGTCAAGACCGCAATAACGATAACAGCCAGGATAATAAATACTGAAAGTAAACCGGTTGACATGTGCTTCACCTCACTACTTATCCAAAAACCAATCAACAGTTACTCTGGAGAGACGCCTCTGAATACCCGATACACAACCCGATACACAACACGATATATAACATGATATACAACACAATATACACAATTCAAAAGCCGTGTACAATCTTCCTCGCGCTGCGTGTGCGACAGTCCTCTCCGCATTATCAAACAGCCTTGCAGATGTCACGCAACGAGTCCAATCGTTCAATCGACAGCCCTCTCCGCATTATCGGAAAACCTGCGAAAACAGAAAAGGGCATGCAGAATAAATCCACATGCCCCTTTGCACTGTCTGTATTCAGAATATAGGATACGATAGCGAGATAAAACACGCTGTGCGAGTTTTATCTCGCTATCGCGACGCTCGCCGCACACGAATACTTCGCATTCGGCTGCGGCTCACTGTTCGCGTAAAAAAAGAAGTACCCGGCTGTCTGCCGACGATACTTCCTTGTATCACAGATGTCTCTGACTTTTCTTTATGGAGAATCATAGCAACCTTTTTGCAGTATGACAATACCCGCGGTCCGGTATTTTTTTAACAGAAATCAGGTAGGTTATCGTCCCGCGGATTGTCTGAAAGGCGGAGATTCCAAGATGTACGATTTATCCAAAGGGCCGGGCTCACACAGCTCGCGCCGGTCTTCCGCCTTCTTCGACAGTTTTGATATCCTCCAGCACCATCGACATGCTGCGGGCAAAGGAAGCGCCGGTGATTCCGCCGATGTGCGGACTGAAAATGATTCTGCGCGAGATCTCCCGCGGCTGTTCGAGCAGCACATGATCCTTCTGCACCGGCTCGCAATCGAGGGTATCCAGCCCGGCCATCGCCAGCTTTCCGGATGCAAGAGCGTGGATCAGGGCATTATCCTCTACAAGCTCTCCCCTGGATGTGTTCACGAAATATGATCCTTCCTTCATCTTGCGGAAGAAATCGAAGTCCGCCATGTATTCCGTTTCGGGAGTAACGGGAAGGTGCAGACTGACAATATCGCTCTGCTCCAGCAATCTGTCCAGCGGCAGATATTGCACGCCGTACTCCTTCTCCCTCTCTGCCGGGAGGAGATGTCTTTTATAATAGAAAATATCACGCGTTCCGTAAGCCTTCAGAAGATGCGCGGTACGCCTGGCAATATTTCCGAATCCTACCAGCCCGACCGTGCAGTCGGACAGCTCCCTCAGCGATCCCGACCGGATATATCCGCCTTTTACCTGGATCTGCCGTCCGTCCCGGACCGCCTGGTCTCCGTTCACCACATCCCGCAGCATCCCGACCATCAGGAGAACCGCCTGCTCCGCTACCGCGGAAGCATTCATTCCCTGACTGCTGCAGACATAGATCCCGCGATCGGCAGCCGCCTCTGTGTCGATCTGGTCATAAGCCACTCCCTCAGAGTGAATCATCCGGAGATTCGGCATCCCGGCGATCAGGTCACCGGATACCCTCGAGATCGCATCCGCCACAATGTACTCCGCATCCTTCGCCCGGGAAAGGTACTCGATATCCGTCAGCCCCCTCGGCATGTCTATGATCTCCAGCCTTGAGAGATACGGGTTTCCGGCTGCGTACTTCTCAATATTTCCCTTTTCCCCGATATGTAAAACCTTCATCAATAATTCCCTTTCACATATCTACTGCATAAGCTCTTCGAAAACGCAGACAGGATCGTCGCACGCGAAGCGCGCGTAAGAGACTGTATGCGATTTCGAAGGCAACAGGTATGAGGATGAAGCGCGAACGCGCAAAATCCGAATATGCGCGGGCACTGAGCCACATCCGCTCACACAAAGTGTGAAGCGGTGGGGCGAACGCCGCGACAGACCGACGAAGTCGGTCACCTGTAGGATTGCGAAAGTGCGAAGCACGGAGCAATCCGTAGCTTATACAGTGTGTGGCACAATGTATCGTATGGCCGTTTATTGTATATTCCCTATTGTATATCCCTTCATTATCCCGACGCTGAGCTGCCGGAGCCTGTACCTCCGCCGGTTGTTCCTCTGATACCCGTTCTTCCATGTCTGTTCTTCTGTCGATTTTTCTATTATGCACTTCCGGCATCAGAAGGTTCAAGACCAGAAGCGCCGAACAACAAGACAAAATCTATCTGTCCTTACCTGCCCGCTGTGCAGATTCGTCATATTTTCAGGAAGCTCTTCTGATTTTTTTGTTGATTCGGTACAGAAAATTGCCTGATTCTGCCATTCCCGTATTGACGAAATATCCTGAATACGATAGATTAATACTATGAAAGTATGTTAAATATTGCACAATCTTTCGGTAATCTGAAACAGACTCAGAAGTGATGACTCTGGGTGTTTTTTGCGGTATCCGCCGCAAAAGAGAAATGCAGTACTATTTCTATTGACAAGGAGGATGTCAAGTTATGAAACGTCTGAAGGTTAACAAAGAAGCCGAGTGCATGAACTGCCTCACCTGCGTTCAGGTATGTGCGAATACCTATTTCAAGAGCGACGATCTGGATCTTGCCGCTCTGCGGATCGAGACGGTAAACGAAGTATTCCCCTTCGAGACCAAACCGGTGACCTGTATTCAGTGCGGCAAGTGTGCCCGGAACTGCCCGCAGAACGCTATCACACAGAACAAATTCGGTGTTTACATGGTGAACAAGAAACTCTGCACTGGCTGCGGAACCTGCGTTGAGGTCTGCCCGATGCATGTGATGAGAAAGGATCCCGCAACCGAAAAGGCATTCAAATGCATTGCCTGCGGCAAGTGTGCGCAGGCCTGCCCGATGGACTGCCTGTTTATTGAAGAAAAGTAAAAATGGTCCGGAGCGACAGACGCCCGGTGAAGGCACACCGCGCAAGCGGGTCCCTCACCGGGCGTCTGTTGTATCAGCTCTTCGAAAACACAGACAGGCCGCCTGCCGCGAAGCGCACGTAAGAGGCTGTATGCGAATACCTGTAGATTGCGGGAGTGCGCAGCACGGAGCAATCCGTAGCTTATACCGTTTGTGCCACGATGTAACATATGGTGGTTTACTGGGTGTGAAAAATTAGTGAGTACTGATTATATCTTTACTGATCCAATCTTATAAAATATAAGGATTGATGATTGAATTGATTGAGATGAAATTTGAAAGGAATGGCTCAATGACAAGGAAAACAGCTGCAATTAACGACCTCTCCGGTATGGGACGCTGTTCTCTGGTGGCGGATATTTCGGTTCTCTCCGCCATGGGAATTTCCGTGAATCCGGTACCAACCGCTGTACTGACGGCACAGACCGAATACACGGGATACTACTCCAGAGACTGCACCGCGGACCTGCCGCATTATCTCTCGCACTGGTCCTCGCTCCATGCCCGCTTCGATGGCATTCTGACCGGCTATCTGGCGGATTCCTCTCAGACCTCTTTCGTCAGGGATTTCCTGGAACAGTTCAAGACCGGGGAAACCACACTTCTGGTCGATCCCGTCATGGGAGATGACGGCTTCACCTACGCAAATTTTTCGCCCGATCTGCTCCGCGACATGAAGGTTCTCGCCGAACAGGCCGATATCCTGACCCCAAATACCACAGAGCTCTGTCTTCTGACCGGCGCCGAACCCGCAGAACTTCTTTCCTCTCCTGCAGCGTCGCTTCTGGAACAGATCCGGGACCGGGCCCGTTCCCTTCTGAACAAGCCGGGAAAAACAATTCTCGTCACGGGTTTATCCGGGGAGCTCTGCAATCACTCCGCTGACGGCACACAACCGAACATCGGCAACCTGCTTGTGAACAGCGAGGGAGAAGCTCTGTATCTCTTCCCGCACGAAAAAGGGCACTTTTCCGGAACCGGCGATCTTTTCGCCGCTATTGTCCTCGGCGGACGTCTCAACGGATGGAGCTGGGCCAGAACCGTCAGGACTGCCGGAAACTTTCTGTCCGCCGGCGTTCACGACTCCATCGCAGCCGGCACTTCCTTCCTCGACGGAATTAATTATGAAAAGTATCTGCCGATGCTGATGCCGGACATATGCTCTGACATTCGCTGACGAATTATGCATGGCTCTCTCAGACTCCGTTCTTCACGTCTTTGGCTCAGAGGATGGGCAGCCATGACCTGACTGGAAATTCAGCCGGACATACGCTATCGCTGCACATTCAGGCGGTCTCAGGCGCCGAGGAGCAACGGAAGGGTGAGCCTGGCCAGTCCGAGGAAGATAAAGAATCCAAGAACATCAGTCGCCGTCGTCACGAAAATTGAGGACGCGACGGCCGGATCCGCATGGATTTTATCCAGCACAACAGGAACCAGGAAGCCGAAGACACCCGCGACGATCATATTCCCGATCATGGCGATGAACACAATCACTCCAAGATAGAAATTTCCATAGATCAACCAGACAATGACGCCTGTCACAAGACCATTGGCGGCACCGTTGATAATGCCAAGCAGTATTTCCTTAAAAAACCCTTTCATCGCCTCCGCGAACGTTATCTTGTTATGCGAGAGCTCACGGACCAGGACAGACATTGTCTGCGTACCAGCGTTGCCTCCCATTCCGGATACAATCGTCATGATCGCAGAAAGAGCGACAACCTTATTGATGGTGCTCTCGAATGCCTTTACCGTGAACGAAGCGAGAAATGCCGTCGCAAGGTTGACCAGGAGCCATGGAAGCCGGAAACGGATCGACTGCCCGAGGGATGTCTTGAGGCTTTCCTCCGAGCTTACACCGGCCATCTGAAGCATATCCTCATCATGCTCCTGAATGATGACGTCAATGACATCATCTACGGTGATGATTCCGAGAAGCTGTTTCTTCGCGCTGACAACCGGAATTGCCTGCAGATCGTACCGGGATACCAGCTTTGCGACTTCCTCCTGATCGACCTCAGGAGTGACATAGATCACATTGTCATGCATGATATCACGGATCAGCTTTGACCCGGGACTCGACAGGAGATCCCGCAGATCGACGGTTCCCGTCAGGCGATGTGTCCGGTCCGTCACGTAAATAATCTCGATAACCTCGGTCTTTGGCCCGATCTCATGAATCTTGTGAATGCCCTCGGATACCGTCAGATTCTCATTCAGAGCCAGGTAAGCCGTGGACATCAGGCCTCCGGCCGATTCCTCCGGATACTGGAGAAGGTTTGTGATGATCTTCCGGTCATCCGCCTTCATCAGGTTAAGAACCTCTTTTCTTCTGCCGGTAGGGAAATCTCCCAGCATATCTACGATATCATCCTTCTGCATATCCGCGAACATATCGAGAAGTGCATGATTATCCAGAGTTTTCGCAAGACGGATCCGCATCTCATCGCTGGACTCCTCCATCAGCGCAGTTCTGTTCTCATCATTCAGAAGCTGCATGACCTTTGGAATTTCCTCGTCCTCGAGTGCTTCCACGATCTGTGCGAAGTCAATGGCTTCCATATCGCTGAAAATCTCATTCAGCTTCCTGCTGTCGCCATCCTTTATACACGCCTCGACCATTTCCTTCCGGTCTTCCAGCTCCTCTGTATTTATCATCTCATTCAATGAAATCACCTCCCGACGAAAGTTCTTCGAAAATGCAGACAGGATCACCGCAGGCGCAGGCAGACGCACATGCGGAAACTTAGCGCACTTATCGTCGTTTTTTCGAACATACCGATAATATCATAATCCGCGGCGGGATGCCACCGCACGGTTCGATGAATCCGTTCTTTTTTGCACCATTAACATTCCTTCACCTCCTGTTAACAATCCCCGCGGGTACGCAAGGACAGATCATCGGCATCTCTCCGCTTCTCCCCAGGTCAGCTCCCTTTTGTACAAACGAGATAAAACACGCTGCGCGAGTTTTATCTCGCTATCGCGACGCTCGCCGCACACGAATACTTCGCATTCGGCTGCGGCTCACTGTTCGCGTAAATTCGAAAAGCGGCAGGAGACATTTCTGCCTTCCTGCCGCTTTCACAGATCTCTCTGCTATATCGTGATAATCTTCTCTTAATGATGTATCTTAATGTATCTCAGAAGCATTCCGGTCTTTGGGATTCCCGGGAATACCGGTTCTGACATCAGACTTCCTTGTAGTCTGCGTCTACGACATCATCGCCGCCGTTATTACCTGCGCTGCTTCCGCCCTGAGCACCGCCCTGCGGGCCTGCGCCTGCGCCCGGATTCGGGCCGCCCTGATTCTGCTGCATGTTCTCGTACATCTTCGTGAACAGAGCCTGTGAAGAATTCATCAGTTTCTCCTTCGCCGCCTTGATGTCCGTTACCTGTGCATCGGTCAGGCTTCCGTCTGCCGGAGCCTTCGCGAGCAGGTCCTTCAGTGCGTTCAGGTCTGCCTCAACGCCGCTCTTCTGATCCGCCGGCACCTTGTCGCCGACTTCCTTCAGAGCCTTCTCTACCTGGAATACCGTCGAATCCGCTTCATTCTTCGTATCTACGGCATCCTTTCTCTTCTTGTCCTCTGCCTCGTACTGCGCTGCCTCTTTGACTGCCTTATCGATCTCCGCATCGCTCATGCTTGATCCGGAAGTGATCGTGATGTGCTGCTCCTTACCCGTTCCAAGATCCTTAGCGGATACGTTTACAATGCCGTTCGCATCGATATCGAAGGTTACCTCGATCTGCGGAACGCCACGCATTGCCGGCGGAATTCCGTCCAGACGGAACTGTCCGAGGGACTTGTTGTCTCTGGCGAACTTACGCTCACCCTGTACGACGTTGATATCCACTGCGGTCTGGTTGTCCGCTGCCGTGGAGAAGATCTGGCTCTTCTTCGTCGGAATTGTGGTGTTTCTCGGAATCAGCGGTGTCGCGATTCCTCCCATGGTCTCGATGGAAAGGGTCAGCGGTGTGACATCGAGCAGAAGCACATCTCCGGCTCCAGCGTCTCCGGCCAGCTTGCCTCCCTGAATCGATGCGCCGATTGCCACGCACTCATCCGGGTTCAGGTTCTTGCTCGGCTCATGTCCGGTCAGCTGTCTTACCTTGTCCTGTACCGCCGGGATACGTGTGGAACCGCCGACCAGAAGGACCTTCGTAAGGTCAGATGCGGTAAGTCCCGCGTCGTTCAGAGCGGTTCTTACCGGCTCCGCGGTTGCTTCCACAAGATCTGCGGTCAGCTCATCGAATTTTGCCTTTGTCAGGTTGAGATCCAGATGCTTTGCGCCGTCCGCCGTAGCGGTGATGAACGGAAGGTTGATGTTCGTGGTGGTCGCGCTGGAAAGCTCGATCTTTGCCTTCTCTGCCGCTTCACGGATTCTCTGCATCGCCATCTTGTCGCCGGAGAGGTCGATGCCTTCCTGCTTCTTGAATTCACTTACGATATAATCGGCAACTCTCTTATCAAAGTCGTCGCCGCCCAGATGGTTATTGCCGGCGGTAGCCAGTACCTCGATGACTCCGTCGCCGATCTCGATGATGGACACATCGAAGGTGCCGCCGCCGAGATCGTATACCATAACCTTCTGCTCTTTCTCATTGTCCAGGCCGTAAGCCAGCGCCGCTGCTGTCGGCTCGTTGATGATACGCTTTACATCAAGTCCGGCGATCTTGCCGGCGTCCTTTGTCGCCTGACGCTGTGCGTCATTGAAATATGCCGGGCAGGTGATGACGGCCTCTGTGACCTTTTCTCCCAGATAGCCTTCCGCGTCGCTCTTCAGCTTCTGCAGAATCATCGCGGAGATCTCCTGCGGAGTGTAGCTCTTGCCGTCAATGGTGACTCTGTAATCGGAGCCCATATGACGCTTGATCGATGAAATCGTGTGATCCGCGTTTGTAACTGCCTGACGCTTTGCCGGCTCGCCTACCAGACGCTCTCCTGTCTTTGTGAACGCGACAACGGACGGGGTCGTACGGCTTCCTTCCGCGTTCGCGATAACGGTGGGTTTTCCACCTTCCATAACGGCTACACAGCTGTTTGTTGTACCAAGGTCAATACCAATGATTTTTCCCATAATCTATTTCCTCCTTTTCGGATGAAGCATCCTCCGCGACGGAAAATCATCTGATCGGTTTCCTGCGGATTTCTTCTGATGTCTGATTCTTATTTGTGGCTTGTTAGCACTCATCATGTACGAGTGCTAACGCTTACAATCCTTATAGTACCACGGAATTTCCGGATGTCAACTCTTATTTTTCAATTTTTTAATTTTATATCCCTTATAATAATTTGTCTCTGCTGATCACGATGCTGGCTTTATTTTTTCCATGTCCGCTTTTCTACGGATTTTTCTTCTCAAAACACCGCAGAGGTGTGACCCCCGGCGCAAATTCATTCGGCCTCAGTTTCCTCGCCCGCTCAATATCCGGATTCATGGCAGCCCCTATAAAATCCTCCAGCCTTTCCCTCGGCACCGGCCTCAGAGAATGTCCTGTGAGCAGATAATCAAAATCCAGCTTTTAAATCTGCTTCAATGAAAAAAGAAAAATTCCCGGATATCCCTATATTTAAAGGATTCCCGGGAATTTGTATGATGCTGGTGGTCGGACTCGAACCGACACGGTGTGTAAGCACCGAGGGATTTTAAGTCCCTTGCGTCTACCTATTCCGCCACACCAGCCTGTGTTAAACAACACAAGAAATTATATAGTAATTTTTATGAGATTGCAAGTTATATCATGATTTCACATTATATAACTTCGCATTATAATTCTGTTCACAGCCACTAAAACGGCTAAGATTTACAGTACCTTTGCCAGAGCATTACTGGGTGTTAAAAGTTTGCGAAGAGCAACAGGACTGTAAAATCCCTGCCGTACATCGTTGGGGTGAACATAACCGCATGATATAATTGCTTCACTCACTCCCTTATTGAATGTAAACTGCAGCCTCAGAAAATACAGGAGATCAGCGTCAGGATTGCCAGTCCTCCCTGCATCAGGATAATCTTCGGGTTGCTCGTCACGCTTCCGTACAGCGCGACTGCAACAATGTAGACCATCAGGCAGATCACAGCCGCCTTGCTGGCAAACGCAAATACAGCCAGCAGGATCAACACGGCGATCAGACCGTTGTAAACGCCCTGGTTCTTAAACAGAACCGAAACATTTTTCTGCCTGAGTTCGTCTGTCGTCATGCCGAACACTTTCGAAGTCTTTTCAGAGCTTGTCGCAATTGTTTCCAGGTAAAAGATGTACAAAAATTCAAGCGCTACCAGTACCGATAAGATTTTTGTTATAATATTCATATTCATCCTTTCTCACATCAATTCCCGGGCGCTGATGCAGTTCCCCTTGCTTTGAAGCCCCGGCCCAGGACTTCAGCGGCGTGCTTTTCTCTTCAGATCATAAATCGCGACATCATCCGGATTCTCGCTTTTGTGCGCAAATACCAGCGCGCCGGAGGCAGGAATCGTCGTCTTGAGGACGCCGGCTTCCACGGGAACCTCTTCCGTATCCCCAGAGCATCCGTCCCTGTCGCATCGGAAAATTCGCGTCAGACAGTCCTTGTGCGCATACCGGTTCAGCCCAGCCGGCCACACAACAACTTCCATATAATAATCCTCCTGCCGGTTATTCACCAGAACGATGATCTGCTCCTCCTCGTTAAATCTTCCGTATGCCAGAACATTGTAATCCTTGTACAGAAGCTTCAGCGATCCAGTCCGCAGGGCTGAATGATTCCTGTGTACCGCAATGATCCCCTGGTAAAAACGGATCAGGTCCTCATTTTCCCTGCCCCAGGGATAGGTCCGGCGGTTATCCGGATCCGTGAATCCGCAGACACCCGCTTCATCGCCATAATACACGGTGGGCGCTCCCGGCCAGGTCATCTGAAGCACGACAGCGGTTCGCAGCACAGAAATATCGATGTCCTCTTCCGCCGCCCTGGTTCCGAGGTTCTGCACACGGCCTACCTTGTGATTCGTCCTCGTCAAAAATCTAGAATGATCATGGTTATCCAGTTCATTCATCGCCACCAGCAGCGAGGGCATGGTGAACGAGGCCATGTGATAACGCATAGCGTCCTCAAAGCTGTCTGCGTTGCCCAGGAGATCCTCCCGGTATGAGTCGCTGTGCTTCTCCATCCCTGTGAGGAACCAGGATACCGGCTCCATGAACGCATCGTAGTTCATGACGGTGTCCCATTCATCACCCTTCAGCCAGGAACCCGCATCCCCGTAATGCTCCGCCAGTATGATGGCGTCCGGATTCGCCTCCTTGACCTTCTGGCGGAACTTTTTCCAGAACTGATGGTTGAATTCCGAGGAATGCCCCAGATCAGCCGCCACGTCAAGTCTCCATCCGTCAGCGCTGAACGGCGGCGACACCCACTTACCTGCGATTCGGAGGATGTCCTCCTGCAGCCTGATGGAATCCTCGTAATTCAGCTTCGGCAGCGTATCATGCCCCCACCACCCGTCATAATGGGAATTATACGGCCAGACAGAGCCACGCTGGAAATCAAAATAGTCGTGATAGGGGCTGTCCTCCGAGATATAGGCACCCGGCTCGAATCCCGGCCTGCCCTCGTAGATTCTCTCCCGGTCCATCCATTTATTAAAGGATCCACAGTGATTGAAGACACCGTCGATGATCACGCGAATGTTCCTGGCGTGCGCCTCTGCAATGAGCCTGGCAAACAGCTGGTTCCCCGCTTCCAGGTTCTCATGATCCGTCACACGGCTGATGTAGAGGCCCGCGTGTGTGTTGTCATGGTCCCCAGGCGCAAGAAGATCTCCCGACTGTCTGACAATCTTCCCCAGATGCGGGTCCACGTAATCATAATCCTGCGTATCATACTTGTGATTGGACGCGGACACAAATACCGGATTCAGATAGATCGCCTCCACGCCGAGCTTCTCCAGATAATCCAGCTTGTCGATGATTCCCTGAAGATCTCCTCCATAGAAATTCCGCACGTCCATATCTGCCGGGGGCTGATTCCAGTCCTCGATTCTCTGTACATGCTCGTTGATATAGCTGTATTCATCGGTGAGAACATCATTCGAGGTATCGCCGTTCCGGAACCGGTCCGGATAAATCTGGTACATGACGCATCCCTTCGCCCAGTCCGGCGTATGGAATCCCGGAATGATCCGGAACAGATAATCCGACGGCGCCTCTCTCAGCACACCGAGCTTACTGTAAAAGCAGGTATTGTTTCCTGCCACGACCTCAAAATAATACGAAAAAATCTCGTCCCGGATTTTGATCTGAATGCTGAAAAAATCAAACCCGTCGCGGCACTCCTGAAAGTGCATCCGCATTCTGGCGTCGCCATGGTGAAGATATACCGCATCCGCGTTATTTCTCGCCGTCCGGAACCGGATCGTCACCAGATCTCCAGGCTGCGGCTCCATCGGCTTCTGAAACATCTCTGTCTCATCGCTGTAGAGCGCATTCTTCTTTAAAAGAGGCCGCATTCGTAGCGCATATTCAATTTCTCTGTCCAGATCATCCATGCCGATTTCCTCTTTCATTCTTCATTATTCATATGTAAAAAGGCAGCCTTATTCAGGCTGCCTTTTTGGAGAAGGTATTTCTCTTATGGGGTGTAGCAAAAACTATATAATGTATTGGGGGGTTTTTACGGTTATTATAGTAACACGGAGTCCTCCAAAAGTCTGCACAAAGTTAACAAATTTCAATATATAATTTTGTGCAGCATTTACAATTATGATTCTGCAGCTCCCTCCGCCACAGCTTTTGCTTCCTCTTCAAAAATAGCCTCAAATTCTTTGCGGTTTAATTTTTCCTTTTCCATCAGCTGTTTCGCGCACTCATCCAGAACAAATCTGTGCTTCTCAATGATCTCGCGGGCTCTGCTGTGGCAGTTCTCGATGATTTCCTTGACTTCCTCGTCAATCGCAGCAGCGACGTTTTCACTGTAGGATTTGGTATGCCCCCAGTCTCTTCCAATAAATACTTCATTGCTGTCGCCCTGGTCATAGTTTACCAGACCCAGCTTGGGAGACATGCCGTATTTTGTGATCATGGCCCTTGCAGTCGCCGTCGCCTGCTTGATATCCTGGGATGCTCCGGTCGTGATATCGTCAAATACCATCTCCTCGGCCGCGCGTCCGCCCAGATCCACGATGATCTGCTGGATCATCTTGCCCTTAGTCATGAACATTTCATCGTTCTCCGGCTGCGGCATGGTATATCCGGCCGCGCCTGGCCCCGTGGGAATGATGGAAATCGTGTATACCGGTTCCATCAAATCCAGAACATGGAACAGAATGGCATGTCCGGTCTCATGGTAGGCAGTGATTTTCTTCTCCTTCTTAGAAATCACACGGCTTTTCTTCTCTGTGCCGATACCGACTTTGATGAAGGCATCCTTGATATCCTCCTGGCGGACATACGCCCTGGAGTCGCGCGCGGCATGAATTGCCGCCTCGTTCAAAAGATTCTCCAGATCTGCGCCGGTGAATCCCGCTGTCGTCTGCGCGATCTGCTTCAGATCAATATCATCGCCGAGCGGCTTGTTCTTCGCGTGAACCTTCAGGATCTCCTCTCTTCCTCTGATATCCGGCGGGCTTACCACAACCTTCCGGTCAAAACGTCCCGGACGCAGAATGGCCGGATCGAGAATATCCACACGGTTCGTGGCTGCCATCACGATAATTCCCTCGTTGACGCCGAATCCGTCCATCTCGACCAGAAGCTGGTTGAGGGTCTGCTCCCTCTCGTCGTGTCCGCCGCCCATTCCGGTTCCGCGGCGTCTGCCGACCGCGTCAATCTCATCAATGAAAACGATACATGGCGCGTTCTTTTTTGCCTCGGAAAAAAGATCTCTTACCCTGGAGGCTCCGACACCGACAAACATCTCCACAAAATCCGAGCCCGAGATGCTGAAGAACGGAACACCGGCTTCGCCGGCAACCGCCTTCGCCAGCAGCGTTTTTCCCGTTCCGGGAGGTCCCACGAGGATGACGCCCTTCGGAATCCGCGCTCCAACTTTCGTATATTTCGAGGGATTCTTGAGGAAATCCACGATTTCCACCAGATCCTCCTTCTCTTCCTCAAGCCCGGCTACGTCTGCAAAGCGGACCTTGCTCTCCTTGCCGTTTGTCATCGACGCATGGCTCTTGCCGAAATCCATCATCCGGCTGTTGGCGTTACCCGCGCCTCCCGCGGATCTTGCGAGGAATCCCGCCAGGATAACCACCAGAAGAACACCCAGAAGAAACGGAATGAGAATCGTGCTCCATTCTCCGGACCGGGACACGTCAGACACCGTATAACTGATGTCATGATCTTCCAGCTCCTGAATTGCATCGTTGACATCCGTAACGTTCACCACGTATTTCGTTCCATCCCGCAGGGTGAACGAAACCTTGCCTGTAGGCACCTCGGCGTTCTGGCTGATCTCTGCCCGGCTGATCTCGTCGTCCTTCAGATATTTCTCATATGCCGATGCGCTGACCGCGCGGTTTGACTGCATGAGAGTCGGTATAATCAGGAAAAAAGCGATGATCACGGCCATGATGATCAGATACACCGCCACCCCTCTTCTGTTGTTCGTTCTGTTCAAAGTTCTATGCTCCTTACTCTGCCGTACTATCTCGTTATCGAGATTCCCGCGTCAATTCCCCCGCGTAAATACTGGTTTTTCATCCGTAAAAAATCTCGTTATCGTGATGCCCGCGTCAGTTACTGCGCGTCCCCGTCATCAAAAGAAATGACACCAATGTACGGAAGATTTCTGTACCTCTGATCGTAATCAAGTCCGAATCCGACGACAAAATTGTCCGGAATCTGGAATCCGGAGTACTCCACATTCACATCCGGCACGACGCGCCGCTCCGGCTTGTCGAGGAGCGTGCACAGACGAATGCTGTTCGGCTTTCTCTTCTTGAAAATCTGCAGGAGATAGCTCAGCGTTCTTCCGGAATCAATAATGTCCTCCACAATCAGCACATCCTTGCCCTCTATGCTCTGGTCCAGATCCTTCACAATCTTCACAATCCCGCTGGAAGAGGTTCCCCCGCCGTAGCTGGAAACCGACATGAAGTCCATCGTCACCGGGACGGTGATCTTCTTCGCCAGATCACACATGAATACCACTCCGCCCTTCAGGACGCAGATCATGGTGATTGTCCTGCCCTCGTAGTCCCTGCTGATCTGCGCGCCCAGCTCGGCAACTCTCTGCTGTACCTTCTCCTCCGGAATCAAAACCGATACCTTCTCGCTCATTCGAAAATCCTCCTATATATATAATAAAATTATCATTATCACACTATTTCCCGCTTTATCCGGACAGCCGTCTGCTTTCCGGACTTTTCTTCGTCCGTCCGGCCTCCTCATTGGCATGTCATCTCCTCCGCGGTGATCTCCAGGATATTTTCTGTATTTTCTGTAATCCTGCAGTCCTCGCTGATTCTTCCTCCGACCACCCAGAAAATCCGCTGGCCGGATGCCAGAAGAGGAATTCCTCCACGTTCATCCCGCGGAATTTTTTCATTTATAAAGTAATCCTTCAGCTTCTTGGTCTGCCCGGTATCCGTGACAGCAATCCGGTCTCCGGCAAGCCGCGTTCGGAATACGATATTGTTTCCTATTTTATCATAGTCAAAGTACTTCGTATACCGATTTAGCGGTATTTTCTTCTCTGCTCCCGGATATCCCCGCATTCGCCTGCAGGTAAACTTCCATCCCCTGAAGAAAAAGGTTCCTTCTCCCGTCACCGGTACAGCCGCGCTCTTCGCAAGCTCTGCGCCCGCTCGCACAAGACAGATTCCGTCATATCGCCGAACCGCGCGGACGCCGTAAGGAAGATCTACTCCCTTTCCCACAGACATGCCGAACAGCTCGCGGAGCTGCCGCAGCTGCTCGCGCCCGAGGTCCTTTTTTCTTCCGGACATCATCTCCAGAGCATCCATCAGAATATAGCGCTGTATAACCTCTGCTTCCTGCATCACCGCGTCCTTCAGAAAAACAATGACGCCGCCATCGCTGTTCGAGCCCACCTCCACCAGTCCGGATTCCCGCTTTCGCGCTTCCGCATGAAGGTATTCATCCGCCTGTGCCGCATCCTCGGCCAGCTCGCGAATGTGACGCACCGCCTCCGGATTCAGATGCTCTTCCAGATACGGAATCACCCTTTGTCTCAGACAGTTCCTGCTGTAACCTTCATCCAGGTTCGTCGCGTCGGTCCGCCAGCAGATGTTCTGTTCCCGAAGCCACTCCTCAATCTCCCATCTGCGTACAAACAAGAGAGGATGTATCACCGTCAGCTCTTTCATACGCGCATCTTCCCACATGTTACGATTGCCGCGACTGTAGCCACTACTGCTGGTCGGCCCTTCCGCGTCCACCTCTTCCCATGCACCACCGATCCTGCTGACCGGACGGATGCCTGCGAGCCCTGCCAGAGAACTTCCGCGAACAGCCTGAAAGAGCGCGGTTTCCGCGAGATCATTTGCGTGATGCGCCAGCGCGATCTTCACTCCTTCTGCCGCACCCCCGCGACCGCGGACTTCTGTTACCCTTCTTCGTTTCGGATTATCTGCACGCTCACCTGTCTCTTCCGACAAGAATAGCCTCTCCGCCTTACCCACAGCATCCCGGAACGCCTGCTGCCGCAGAAGCCGCCCGGTTTCCTCGAGTCCCCTCTTTTCCCGCCTCGCGATTTCCGTGACCGGAAAAGAATATACATACAGAGGGATCTTTCTTTCACGGCAGATCGTTCTCACATATTCCTCATCCGCATCCGCGTCCGCGCCTCTGATGTTGTGATTCACATGCACAGCTGCCAGATGGAAACTTCTCTTCTCCCTTAGAGCGTGCAGAACCAGAAGAAGACAGACGGAATCCGCACCGCCGGAAACACCGGCAATCACCACATCTCCCTCATCAATCATATGGAATCTGCGGATATAAGCATCCGCCTCTCTTATCAGATCCATCTGTTCACTCCCGATCCGCCGTCATTGAAAAAAACTATATCCTCAGAATTGGATATCGCATCCCGTAATGTCCGGCTTTCTTCTTTTCATCACTGAAAAAAGCCATATCCGCAGAATCGGATATGGCTCCCGGTCATCTCATCAGTAGCCGGTACCACCGTAAGCTGTATCTCCGCCGGCATTCTCGGTCCCGGATTCCTGATCTTCCGAGGATGAAGAAGATGACGCAGATGAAGAAGAATCTGAAGAAGCAGATGTGTCGCTGTTTGCTCCGGCCGTATCCGATTCCCGGAAAATAATCTCTCCGTCCTTGATCAGGCCAAGCTTATCCTTTGCTACCTGCTCCTTGTAAGAATCGCTCTGTATATATTCCGACTCGCTGCGGATTTCCTCCGTGCGCTTCTGCTCCTCCTCGTTCTCCTTCTTGAGCTCCTCTATCTGAGTATTGCCCTCGGCAATTCTGCTGCTGAGCCTGGCACTTCCCGCCATCAGCGCGATCATCAGCGCGACCACTACAGCAATGATACACAACATTGTTTTCTTATTCTGACGCATTCCGGTCCCCTGTCACAGAAATATATGGTATCCCTTTCGTGCCGCTCTCGCGTCACTTCAGAATGATATCCGCTTTCATCATACCCGCTCCCCTCGAACCGCCAGGCGGTCCGCTTAACATTCCCTCGCCTGCCTTGCATACCGCAAAACCAGAGATAGTTACCGAAACCGCAGGCAGCCTGTTTAACACTTCCCGCGCCGCCAGTCACCCGCATTTCCAGGGAACTTATACGAAGTATAGCAGTCCGTTTTTGAAAAAGCAAGATTTCCCGGGCACGACATCAGACGTACTCATACGTCGACTGTGCGTCCTCCTTTCGGACGGTCTCCTGGACACTCAGCACCCGCACTGAAACTGTCTTCTCGCCGAAGAGGATGTCGATTCTGTCGCCTGCCTTTACCTCTGCGCTCGCTCTTGCCGTCTTCCCGTTCAGCAGGACGCGCCCCGCGTCACAGGCTTCATTTGCGACGGTTCTCCGCTTGATCAGTCTCGACACCTTCAGATATTTGTCTAATCTCATGGCATTCCTTTCTGTCTTCTGTTATCCGGCTCCGTTTTCAAAGAAACGCAAACTGTATATAAGAGTCATACGGGCACTGCCCGAACGACATGATGGGACTGCTGCATGGATCAGCCATGCTGCAGTCCCACCCTGTCTTTTTGTGCCTGTATTACGCTCTACAACCGTTCTTCAGCAGCTGCTGTTATTTGATCATGTCCTTCAGAGCTTTTCCTGCCTTGAACTTCGGAGATTTGGATGCTGCAATCTCGATGGTCTCACCTGTCTGAGGATTTCTTCCGCTGCGCGCTGCTCTCTCAGATACTTCGAAAGTTCCAAATCCGACAAGCTGCACCTTATCTCCGTCCTTTAATGCTTCTGCTACAGTATCAATGAATGCGCCAAGAGCTTTCTCAGAATCCTTTTTCGAAAGTCCCGTTTTCTCGGCGATTGCTGCCACTAATTCGGTTTTGTTCATGTAATACTTCCTCCTAAAATTTACAATATATGGTCTTTTTATACTATCAGACGCCTGATTTGTCAAGAAAATCCTGGTGTTTCAAGCATCCTCAAGAGTTTACTTTATACCATCCTCTGGCTTCTGACAACCGCCTTTTTGTTTTTTCCCGATTTGCACAGGATTTTTCCTGCGCACGGATTCGCGATCTCTGTCTGAATTTAAATTTCTCGTCATGATCAGGGCATTTTTTGAAAATCGTCTGAACTCACGCCCACTCTCTCACCTGCATTTTCAGTACAATAAACCGCCATACGATACATCATGCCACATGCTGTACAAGCTACCGATTGCTCCGTTCTTCGGACGATCCCGTACAGAAGCCGAGAAGAAATTCCCGATTGTTCTTCTCCGGATCATCCAGCACAAGCTCCAGTGCCTTCTGGAGGCAGACGCCGATCTCCGGTCCCGTCGGAATTCCTGCGTCGATCAGATCCCTGCCGTTAATCGCCAGGCCTTTCAGATCCACGCACTGATTCTCGCTGATAATCCTCTCTCCGACCTGAGCCACTCCGATCACACGGCGAAGCTTCTCCTCGCGCTTCCACTCGCTCTGCGCCATCGTATCCGCGTCCTGTACCCTGATGAAGAGCGGGAAAAGATCCTTCCCTACCTTATTGATAAGATGACGGACCTGCTTCTCATCCGGCTTTACTCTCCAGTCATGATAGATGATGAGCGTCCGCACCTGGCGGATGGTGTCGTTGTCCATCTTCAGCCGCCGCATGATCTTCACAGCCATGGCAGCACCCTTCTCCCCGTGCCCCTTGAAATGATCAATTCCATTTGCGTCTGTCGTTCTGCATGCCGGTTTTCCCACGTCATGAAGAAGCATCGTAAAGCGCAGAATTCTGTCGTTCTTCACCTCCGCCATGGAGACGAGGGTATGCTCTCCGACACTGTACATGTGGTGCGGATTGTTCTGCGGCGTTCGCATCATCTCATCAAATTCCGGAAGGATGATCCTCGTGATCCCGGCCTGATAAGCCACCTTCAGATACTCCGGGTGATCTGATGTAATCAGCTTCGTAAGCTCCGCGCAGATGCGCTCCGCGCTGATCCTCGCCAGATTCGGAGCCAGCTTTACAATTCCCGCGATCGTCTCCGGATCAATCCCGAAATTCAGCTGCGCGGAAAAACGAACCGCACGCAGGATCCGCAGAGCGTCCTCTGAAAAACGTTCCTCCGGGTTTCCTACACAGCGGATGCACCTGCGCTGCAGGTCATCCATTCCTCCGTAGAGATCAATCAGACCCTCTTCCTCATTGTATGCCATCGCGTTGATGGTAAAATCCCGGCGCTTCAAGTCCTCCGGCAGACTCGCCGTGAAGGTAACATTTTCCGGATGACGGCTGTCCTTATATGTACCGTCAATCCGATAAGTCGTCACCTCATGCGCTCTGCCGCCCACAAGCACCGTCACCGTTCCATGCTCGATTCCGGTATCCACCGTCTTCACAAAAATCCGCTTCACCTGCTCCGGGAGAGCCGAGGTCGTGATATCCCAGTCCTCCGGCCTTCTTCCCAGAATGGAATCACGCACACATCCTCCTACGATATAGGCTTCATATCCCTTTGCATGCAGGCTGTCCAGAACCATGCGGACAGTCGCCGGTATTCTTATCTTCATACTACGCAGTACCTTTCCACTCTCACTTCAGCTTTTTCGGAAATTCTCCGTCTGAACTTCTACCATCATAATCCGTTTTACAGCCTGATGCAAGCGAAGCGGTACCGTCAGCCTTGACAACCATTTCTATTGAGGTTAGAATTTATGCTGATTGCGTTCGCGAAGAAACCGCAACCATATTAAGTACCGTTATGTACAGGATCGATAAATAATCAGGAGTTCACTATGGCAAAGGATAAGAAATTAGTAGAGCAAATCACGTCGATGGAAGACGATTTTGCGCAGTGGTATACCGATGTCTGCGTCAAAGCAGATCTGATCGGATACACCAGCGTAAAGGGCTGCATGGCGATTAAACCCGCCGGCTATGCGATCTGGGAAAATATCCAGAATAATCTCGACGCCCGCTTCAAAGCGACCGGCGTTCAGAACGTATATATGCCGATGCTGATCCCGGAAAGCCTTCTCAACAAGGAGGCGGAGCTTGTAAAAGGCTTCGCTCCGGAGGTCGCGTGGATCACCCAGGGAGGATCCGAGAAGCTGACTGAGCGTCTCTGTGTGCGCCCGACTTCCGAGACACTGTTCTGCGATTTTTACGCAAAAGACATCCATTCCCACAGAGATCTTCCAAAATTATACAACCAGTGGTGTTCCGTTCTGCGTTGGGAGAAGACAACCCGTCCTTTCCTCCGCTCCCGTGAATTCCTGTGGCAGGAGGGTCATACTGCTCACGCAACAGCAGAGGAATCGGAAGAGAGAACCGTTCAGATGCTGAACGTCTATGCCGATTTCCTGGAGCAGGATATGGCTATCCCTGTAATTAAGGGACAGAAAACCGAGAAGGAGAAATTTGCAGGCGCAAAGCACACTTACACCGTCGAAGCCATGATGCACGACGGAAAGGCCCTTCAGTCCGGCACCAGTCACAACTTTGACGACATTTTCGCAAAGGCTTACGGCGTACAGTTCACAGACAAGGACAATACCCTCAAGTATGTGCATCAGACCTCCTGGGGCATGACCACCCGTGTCATCGGAGCCATGATTATGGTGCACGGAGACAACAGCGGTCTCGTTCTGCCTCCTCATATTGCTCCCGTTCAGGTCATGATCATTCCGATCCGCCAGGATGCCGAGGGCGTCATGGACAAGGCGCTTGAAGTAAAAACTGCCCTTGCCGCTGCCGGCGTCCGCGTGAATCTTGACGATTCAGAGAAAAGCCCCGGCTGGAAGTTCTCCGAGCAGGAGATGCGCGGCATCCCGATCCGTATCGAACTCGGGCCGAAGGACATCGAGAAGGGTCAGGCCGTTCTGGTCCGCCGCGACACCCGCGAAAAGACCATTGTCCCGATCGAAGAGATCCCGCAGCAGGTTCCCGTTCTGCTTGAAACCATTCAGGCTGACATGTTCCGCCGCGCAAAGGAGCACCTGGACACCCATATCTATGACGCGACTGATTATGATACCTTCTGTAAAACTGTTGCAGAAAAGCCGGGCTTTGTGAGAGCGATGTGGTGCGGTGATGAAGCCTGCGAGAACAAGATCAAGGCAGATACCACTGCAACCTCCCGCTGCATCCCCTTCAAGCAGATCAGGATCAGCGACCGGTGTGTATGCTGCGGAAAGCCCGCAAAGCACGAAGTTATCTGGGCAAAGGCGTATTAAATAAGAACTCATACCTGTTGCCTTCGAAATCGCATCCAGGCTCTTTCGCGCGCTTCGCGTGCGTCGAGCCTTTCTGCGTTTTCGAAGAGCTTATACACTAAAAAACGCTGAATTTACCGGAGATTTCTTGTGAACTTTTTTCACAAGTTTCCCCTTCACATTCTGCAAGTGTTAGGTTATTATAGTAGGGCACGCAAGATGTTGTGCCCTACTTTTTGTTTTTAACAAAATATAGTACATTCAAACAGGCAGAGTTCCAGAATCTGTTTTTTCACTACCCAGGGGGATTAGAAATGGAAAAGAAAGTTACTACAAATGTCATTAAACGAAATGGCGAAGAGGTCACCTTCGACATTACGAAGATCTGCAACGCAATTGCAAAGGCCAACAAGGAAGTCGACAAGATTCATCAGATGAACCCGTATCAGATCCAGGCGATCGCTGACAATGTCGCAGACCGTGTCAGCCAGTCACCTCACGCGGTCAATGTCGAGGACATCCAGGACATGGTAGAGACCGGAATCATGGAGATGCGTGGCTTTGAGGTTGCGCAGAAGTATGTCCGCTACCGCTATAAGAGGACGCTCGCGAGAAAATCAAACACCACGGACGATGGTATTCTCTCGCTGATCGAGCAGAACAATGAAGAGGTGAAGCAGGAGAATTCCAACAAGAACCCGGTCATCAACTCCACCCAGCGTGACTACATGGCCGGAGAGGTCAGCAAGGATCTGACCAAGCGTATTCTCCTTCCTGAGGATATCGTACAGGCCCATGAAGCCGGAATCATTCACTTCCACGACTCCGATTACTACGCGCAGAAGGAGCACAACTGCGACCTGATCAACCTGGAGGACATGCTGCAGAACGGCACCGTTATCAGTGAGACTCTGATTGAAAAGCCCCACAGCTTCTTCACCGCCTGCAATGTCACCACACAGATTGTCGCTCAGGTTGCATCTAACCAGTACGGCGGTCAGTCCTTCACCCTCGCCCACCTTGCGCCCTTCGTCGACATCAGCCGGCAGAAGATCCGCAAGGAGGTTATCGCCGAGCGTCAGGAGTGCGGAGAGGACATGGATGAGAAGATTATCAACCTCATCACGGAGCGCCGCCTTGCGGAAGAAATCAAGAGCGGCATCCAGACCATCCAGTACCAGCTCATCACACTGATGACCTGCAACGGACAGGCTCCCTTCGTAACCATGTTCATGTATCTGGATGAGGTTCCGGACGGACAGACGAGAACCGATCTCGCTGCCATCATCCGTGAGGTTCTGGTCCAGAGAATGCAGGGTGTCAAGAACGAGAAGGGTGTATGGATCACCCCCGCCTTCCCGAAGCTGATCTACGTTCTGGATGAGGACAACATCCATCCCGACTCAAAGTACTACTATCTGACCGAGCTTGCGGCTAAATGCACCGCTAAGCGCATGGTTCCCGACTACATCTCCGCAAAGAAGATGAAGGAATACAAGAACGGCGATGTATATCCCTGCATGGGATGCAGAAGCTTCCTCACACCGGACAATGAAAGTGTACCGGAAGGTCTCTGCGACAATGACAACAAGTCCGGATCCAGAAATCACATCGACGGAAAGCACAAATACTACGGCCGTTTCAACCAGGGCGTCGTTACCATCAATCTCGTCGATGTGGCCTGCTCCTCCAAGAAGGACATGGACAAGTTCTGGGAGATCCTTGATGAGAGACTCGAGCTCTGCCACCGCGCTCTCCGCTGCCGCCACGAGAGACTGCTGGGGACACCTTCCGATGTTGCCCCGATCCTCTGGCAGTATGGCGCGCTCGCGAGACTGAAGAAGGGCGAAACCATCGACAAGCTCCTGTACAACAACTACTCCACCATCAGTCTCGGATATGCTGGTCTCTATGAGATGTGTGTATACATGACCGGAAAGAGTCACACCGACCCTGAGGCAAAACCGTTCGCCCTCAAGGTTATGCAGCACCTGAACGATAAGTGCGCCGAGTGGCGTGCCGCGGAGCACATCAGCTACTCCCTGTACGGAACCCCGATGGAATCCACCACATACAAATTCGCAAAGTGCCTGCAGAAGCGCTTCGGTGTGATAAAGGATGTCACCGACCATAACTACATCACGAACAGCTATCATGTCAACGTCCGCGAGAAGATCGATGCCTTCCAGAAGCTTAAGTTCGAGGCCGATTTCCAGAAGCTTTCCCCGGGCGGGGCCATCAGCTATGTCGAGGTTCCGAACATGCAGGACAATATCCCTGCCGTAATCTCCGTGATGCAGTTTATCTACGACAACATCATGTACGCCGAGCTGAACACCAAGAGCGATTACTGCGAGGTCTGCGGTTATGACGGAGAGATCCAGATCAAGGAGGACAAGCACGGAAAACTGATCTGGGTATGCCCGAACTGCGGAAACACCGATCAGAGCAAGATGTCCGTCGCACGCCGCACCTGCGGATACATCGGAACCCAGTTCTGGAACCAGGGCCGCACACAGGAAATCAAGGACAGAGTCCTTCACCTGTAATCCGTATTCTGTAATCTGTGTGCTGTCATATACAGTAAACCCCATACGATACATCGTGCCTCACACTGTATAAGCTGCGGATTGCTCCGTGCTGCGCACTGTATAAGTCCCCGCGGCACGAAAACTGCTTCGCAGTTTCCGTGATGCTAACAGGTATGCCCCGCAGGCGGGGCTCCACATATTGTATAAGCTGCGGATTGCTCCGTGCTGCGCACGATATATGTCCCCGCGGCACGAGAGCTGCTTCGCAGCTTCCGTGCCGCTGACAGATATAAGCTACGAATTGATTGAGACCGCCACACCAACCACCTTCCATGAATATATGTCTCCCGCATGTGTCTCCGGCAGCATCTACTGCCCGACTCCGTCATCCGGAACACCAGAGCGGACCAGGCGACACACGGAATCATGGAAGCGGCCGGTGCGGCGGTCACTTTTGCATCACACATCATAAACGCGGGTGATCGCGGGGTGATACGGAGTTGCCAGAGCTTGTGCCGGCATGTGACAGTTTCTTTCAGCAGTATTTTTTTTCGTCTGGAAAAATAATACGAAAGTTAATCCGTCAAACAATTCATCAGGTGTCAAAACTGTTTTTTAAAGAAAATGAACAATTATTTACGAAAGGATTGTGTCTATGAATTACGCGAACATCAAGGAGTTTGATATAGCGGACGGCCCTGGCGTCAGAGTCAGTCTCTTTGTCTCCGGCTGCAGACACCACTGCAAAGGCTGTTTTAATTCCATGACCTGGGATTTCAATTATGGAACACCTTTTACCGAACAAACCACTGAGGAGATTCTTGAGGCACTCAGACCGGATTATATCCAGGGTTTCACGCTGCTTGGCGGCGAGCCTTTTGAGCCGGAGAACCAGCAGGTTCTTGTCCGGCTTCTGAAGCGCGTCCGCGAGGCATACCCTTCCAAGGACATCTGGTGCTATACCGGCTACACCTATGATGTTGATCTGATGAAGGGCGGAAAAGTGTACACTGATGTCACGGATGAGATGCTCTCCTACATTGACCTCATCGTCGACGGTGAATTCATTGAAGCGCAGAAGGACGTCACTCTTCTGTTCCGCGGAAGCCGCAACCAGCGTCTCATCGGCCTGCACGGATACAAGGCTCCTGAGGAACGGAAGCACGATCGTAATAAGTGAATTCTTTCTTCCGCCCTCTCACACCAGCTAAGCCGGACTTTTGGCTAGAAAGGGCTACGTTTTGAAACGGCAGTCTACAATACCAGTGAAAATGCGGATGGTATCTCATGACTGAAGTCACGAGTGTTCGCCCGCATGATCATAAAAGCAGAATTTTTGAATCACATCTGCATTGTAAAAGCAGAAATGTAGAAATGTAAAATTTTTTCAATTACCTGTTGACAAGAAGGGGTCTTCAGCATATACTATAAACAGTAATCGTTCTCATTATTATTTTAAAGAAAGGATAAAAGCATGGCAGTATTGAAACACAGCCGCCAGAGGGAAGCTATCTACAATAATCTCCAGCATCGCAAGGATCATCCAACAGCGGATATGATTTTTGCGGATATACGGAAGGAATTTCCGAATATCAGTCTTGGAACTGTATACCGTAATCTCTCCCTTTTATCTGATCTTGGCAAAATCCAGAAACTTGCCGCAGACGGTGTCGCGGACCGGTTCGACGGAAACGTCCTTCCGCACGATCACTTTATCTGCCGCAGGTGCGGAGCTATGACAGATATGGATTTTGTGGATACGGAACGGTTCAAGGAGGAAGCAGCCCGCCGTTTTGACGGCGAAATTGAAAGCTGCAGTATTGTTTTCTACGGGATCTGCGCAGACTGCAAGAAAAAGGAAGCGATGAACCTGTCTGAAGAAGAATATTCTTCTGAAACGCAGCACCCCGTCGGGATTCAGCCCACAGCATAAGCTGTCACTCCAATAAGATTTGTTGTGTAATTGTTGCAGTTGGTTATGATGGTTTTTGTCTGATTACCCTGAGGAGGTAAAACGACAGCACAATTTTTCTTTAAGAAAGGTGGTAACTCAAATGGCTAAATGGAAATGTACAGTATGCGGACACATCTATGATGAAGAGGTTGAAGGCGTTAAGTTCGAGGATCTTCCTGCTGACTGGAAGTGCCCGACCTGCAAACAGCCGAAATCCAAATTTGTAAAGATCGATGAGACTGCTGAGCGCACATGGGCTGCCGAGCATGTAGTAGGCATTGCCGCTGACGTTCCGGAAGATATCAAGGAAGGCCTGAAGGCTAACTTCGAGGGTGAGTGCTCCGAGGTTGGAATGTATCTGGCAATGGCTCGTGTAGCATTCCGCGAGGGATATCCGGAGATCGGTCTGTACTATGAGAAGGCTGCTCATGAAGAGGCAGAGCACGCTTCCAAGTTCGCTGAGCTCCTTGGCGAAGTTGTAACCACAAGCACAAAGAAGAACCTTGAGCTTCGTGTAGAGGCTGAGTATGGCGCAACCGAAGGAAAGTTCGAACTTGCAAAGAGAGCAAAGGCTGAGAATCTGGACGCAATCCATGACACTGTTCATGAGATGGCTCGTGATGAGGCAAGACATGGAAAGGCATTCGAGGGTCTTCTGAAGAGATATTTCGGAAAATAATTCAAAAGAATATTCCGAGAGAATGATTCGAGAAAGCTGATATATAAAATTCCCGGCATCACAGCTGAAAACTGCCAAGGCAGCGAACAGCTGATGCCGGGGATTTTTTGTATTTGGAAATATGGTATTCTGCCAAAGGATGCCAGGCAGCGGACAGCGGATACCGAGGAGCTTTTCCTTGTGTTCAGAAATATGGTATTCTGCCAAAGCGTGCCAGGCAGCCAGAGATTTACCCATCTTCAGGGATATAGCGGTTTTGTTGCTGAAGACTGCATGGTCTGAAAAATATTCGTCATGTAACCGGAGTATGCTTTACTCCAGACGAGGAATCCACATAATCCGCAGCGTCCTCCTTGCCGGACAACGCGTCCGAAAGATCCGCAAATTGCTTCAGATCCAATGCCTCGCCCCGGATGTTCTCCGAAAGCCCGCATTTCTCCATGGCAGATTCAATCTGTTCTCTGGAATAATCAAGCTCGCGGCTGTTTCTCAGTCCGTTGAAAAGCGTTTTTCTCCGCTGCGCGAAGGAGGCACGGATCAGACGGAACATCAGTCCTTCATCCTGTACCGGGACTCTTTCTTCCGCCAGGCGGCCGGTCAGACGGATCACCGCGCTAACTACGTTCGGCCTTGGCATGAAGCAGTTCGGAGGCACATTTGCCACAATTTCCGGTCTGGAATAATACTGAACTGCCAGTGACAGAGCCCCGTAATCCTTTGTCCCAGGGGATGCCTGCATCCGCTCCGCAACCTCCTTCTGGACCATGACAGTCACGGACTCCAGTGGAACCTTCTTCTCCAGAAGCTCCATCAAAATAGGGGTCGTGATGTAATACGGAAGGTTTGCCACGACCTTAACCGGCCTTCCACCGTTGTGCTCCTCCACAAAGCGGTTCAGATCGAGTGTGAGAATGTCCTGATTGATGACCGTCACATTGTCCCAGTCCGAGAGTGTGTCCTCCAGGATCGGTATCAGATTGCGGTCGATTTCCACCGCATACACCTCGCGTGAAGCATAGGCAAGGTACTGGGTGAGTGTTCCAATTCCCGGTCCGATCTCCACCACACAGTCATCCCGTCCGATCCCTGCAGCACGAATAATCTTCTCCAGCACGTGGGGATCGATCAGAAAGTTCTGACCGTATTTCTTCTGAAATCGAAAGCCGTACTTCTGCAATATTTCAATTGTTCTGGCCGGCGTACCGAGCCAGGGCTCTTTTCTTGATTCACTCAATTCCTCTGTCCCCTGAAAAAAAATACAGCATGATGCTGTCTCTGGTCGTGTTGTCTCCGGTTCTGCGATCTCCGGTTCTGTGGTCTCCAGTTCTGCGGTCTCCGGTTCTGCGATCCCTGGTTCTGTGGTCCCTGCTCCGCAAGCAGGCGCCGACGGATTTATGAAGCTGGCCGCGCCGGCTTCGTTTCCGGTGCGGCCAGAGATTCTCTGCCTGTTCAGGTAAGATTGAAATCCTTCTCCTGAAGCACAAGCCATTTATCCTTTTTGTTTTTCCTGCTTCTGCGGCGCTTCGCTGAGGAGCGGCTGATCGCCTTGTCAATCATGTCCTTCACGATCGAAATGGTCACAGGCTCTTCCTCTGTCTGCATATTGCCGATCATGGTGTAAAGCGCAAGGATCGCCATGTCGTCGATCTTATAACCATTTTCTGTCGCATAGGTTCTGGCGAATGTGATCAATTCATCGTTTGTGAAGACAGGAATAGAGATGACTCGGTCGAACTTCGCGGCAAAACGCGGATATTTCTTAAGAAACGCACGCATTGCAACCTTCTCATCCTCGATGATCGTGATCATGCAGTCCGTCCGGAATTCCATAGCCTGACTCAGCTTCTCAACGGTAGCCTCATTCATTCCCGACACATTCTCGATAACGAAGAAACCGCCCGCCATTCTGGCTACAACCTTCGCAGGATCCTTCTCATTCAGATCAGCACCTTTGACTCTGGCAACCTTTGCCGCATCCATGCCGAGATCCTTGCACATCGCGACGACGAGTCCGTGTGTCAGACGGGTTTTTCCGGTTCCACGAGCTCCCATGACCGCGATATTGCCGTGAAGGGATGTCTTCTCACCTGCATGCTCATATACACAGCTGATCGCTTCCAGAATCTGAGCGTCCATTCCGGGGATTCTTGCAAAATATGTGAAGATCTTGCGCTGTTCCTCATTCATCCGCGTCGGCTTTGCCCGGTTCATGATACGGATCCGGCGCTCCTCCGGTGTTTCTTCACTCAGGATCTTGTCGATTGAAATCGGTACAGTGTTAGCACCGATTGTATCCAGAGGTATCGTATGCGTATGAGATGCTCTCTCTTCCTCGCTTGGCTGCGGATCCGGAATCTCAAGCTCCTCGATGTAATGAATTTCCTTTTTCTTTGGTTTCGCAGAATCGGTGTCTGCTGACGCTTCATCTGTTCTGACTTCTTTTGGCGTTACGCTTCCGGTGCCTGCAGCGGCTCCTTCTGTCTCAGTCCCATCCCCAGCCTTCAGTGTCTCTGGTGTGACCTCTCTGGACAAGTCTTCTTCTTCAAGATCACGGAGGCGGATTCCGCCCGCCAGATCCTTCGATTTTTCTGTCTCCTCCTCGACCGTCTCAGCCTCTTCCGGTGATTCTTCCTCGACCACCTCGGCTTCTTCCGGCGATTCTTCCTCGACCACCTCAGCCTCTTCCGGTGATTCTTCCTCGACCACCTTGGCCTCTTCCGGTGATTCTTCCTCGACTACTTCGGCTTCTTCCGGCGATTCTTCCTCGACCGACTCGGCCTCTTCCGGCGATTCTTCCTCGACCACTTCGGCCTCTTCCGGCGATTCTTCCTCGACCACTTCGGCCTCTTCCGGCGATTCTTCCTCGACCGCCTCAGCCTCTTCCGGTGATTCTTCCTCGACTACTTCGGCTTCTTCCGGCGATTCTTCCTCGACTACTTCGGCTTCTTCCGGCGATTCTTCCTCGATTACTTCAGCCTCTTCAAACCGGGTCCCGGTCTTAACCCCTGCCCTGTCAGAGACCTTTTCCTCTACAATCTCAGCTTCTGCTTCGGGAGTCTCGATTTCGACAGTCTCTGCCTCTTCCACCGGAGCCTCTGCCTTTACGGTATCTGCCTTTTCCACGGCAGCCTCAGCCTTTGAAGCACCTGTCTCTTCCACCGGGGTCTCTGCTTTCACGGTATCTGCCGTCGTCGCGGCAGCCTCTGCTTTTGAAGCACCTCTTTCTTCCGCCGGAGCATCTGCTTTCGCAGTGCCTGCCGTCTCCTTCTTCGCAGCTCCCGCTGCGATTTCGCTCGAGAAGGATCCCGCTGTCTCAGCGAGAAATGCATCCAGATTAAAATCTCCGGTATTCATCTTCCTGCTGGTTCCTTCTCTGCGCGCCTTCTCGGCTGCGGCAGCCGCCGGCGTCATTTTTCTCTCTGAAACAGAATTCTGCCGCTTTAATTCCGGATTATTCGACGGTCTCGCACTTCCACCGACACTCGAAGCCTGCGATTCGTCAGTGCTCCTCCGGAAATCCGATCGCAGATCTTCATCTGAGGATCTCTCTGTATCGGCTGTCCGCCCGGCATCTGAAGTTCCGCGGAGATCAGATCCTGCATACCGGCCCGGATTTCTTCCGGAATCGACGGTCGCATTCTGATCCCGATTTCTTCCGGAATCATCACTTTCCTCTGTAAAGGAGTGTATTACATGATGGAAGCCCTTTTCCAGTCTGTCCTTGAATTCCACTGCCGCGGACTCTGCCGGATGCTCCTGCTCCGAACCCGTTCCTCTTCCGGAGCCCTGATTGTCGGATTCCATAGAACCAACGGCTTCCGTGCGATTTCTGTCACGCTTCATGAATGAAGAAGATTCCGGAACTTCCCTTTCCTCTTCCTTAAATATGCCGGCTCTCGCGGAAGCGTCCTCCTCTGTGCTCTCTGTATCCTCAGAAGGCGCCCCTGCGCTCTGCTCCTGTTTCCTGCGGTTTGCCGCTGCCTTCATCCGGTTATAGTTCTGCTCCTGTGAAGGGGTCAGAGCCGCATACTGCTTCTTGAGCTCCATCGCCTTCATGACATATCTGCCCTCGCTGAACCACAGAATCAGATCGTCACAGGTTTCCACACACTTCTTTGTATCACCTGCCTTCGAATACAGGACGGCAAGCTCATAAGCCCACCGCTCGGTATACTCCCGTTCCTTGTATTCCTCCAGAACATCGATCTGTGCCTCCAGCGGCGCGCCCTTTGCCTTGAACAGCTTATACTGCAGAAGACAGCGTGAATTGTCGTTTTTGGCGACCTTGGAAAATTCCCGGAAATATTTTTCCGCCTCATCGATCTGATGCAGACGGATGCAGACTTCTACCAGGCGGTACAGAATATTACGCCCGATGGAGGCGCGGCTGTACGCGAGAACCAGTATATCCTTAGCGCTCTCATAGTCCTTATTTACTTCATATACATCTGCCACCATGTTCAGGGTGTTAATGCTCTTGACACGGCGCCAGTCAATCGAATCGACGATGCTCAGGGCGTTTTCATAATCCTTCTCCCTGACATAAGCCGTCAGTTCGTCTAATTTCTGATGATATTCCTCTTTATCCAAGGTTTATCGCCTCCCGTTTATCTTATCTATACTCCTTGAAATCCCTTATCCATGCGCTGCCTGCGCTCCCCGGACACAAACTGGTTATTCCGGTGAAACCTCTCCGTGAAAATCAGATGACTTCACTTCGATCTTGTCCAGCTTCCAGATATCATCGACATATTCCTGAATGGTGCGGTCCGAGCTGAACTTTCCGGAATGCGCTATATTCAAAATCGCGCTCTTGTACCACTCCTCCGAATTGCGGTACTTGGATTCCACGCGTTCCTGAGCGGCCGCGTAGGACTTGAAGTCCGCGAGAATGAAGTAAACATCTGCGCGATTTCCGTTCTGCGGGTACAGAAGGGAATTGTAGATGTCCCGGAACATCTCCATGTCTCCGTTGGAATACATACCGTTGATCAGCTGCATGAGAACCTGACGGATATCGGCGTCGTTGTTGAAATACTGCATCGGATCGTAGCCGCCGTTCTTCTCATAATCGATGACCTGCTCCGCCGTCAGTCCGAAGATGAAGGCGTTATCCTCACCGACCTCATCGACAATCTCCACATTTGCGCCGTCCATCGTTCCCAGCGTCAGAGCGCCGTTCAGCATGAACTTCATATTTCCGGTTCCGGATGCCTCCTTGCTCGCGGTGGAAATCTGCTCGGATACATCCGCCGCCGCAAAAATAATCTCCGCGTTGCTCACGCGGTAGTCCTCAATGAAGACAACCTTGATCTTGTTCTTGATGCTCGCGTCATTATTGATCACATCCGCGACATTATTGATCAGCTTGATGATCTTCTTCGCCCGCTCATAGCCCGCGCTTGCCTTCGCTCCGAAAATGAAGGTTCTCGGGTAGAACGGAAGTTCCGGATGCTCCTTGATCTTATTGTACAGATACATCACATGAAGAATGTTCAGCAGCTGACGCTTATACTCATGCAGTCTCTTTACTTGTACGTCGAAGATGGAACGGGGATCGACCTCGATTCCGTTGTGCTCCTGAATATATTTTGCCAGACGCAGCTTGTTCTGGTACTTGATATTGCTGAATTCCGCCTGCGCCTTCTCATCATCCGCATAAATGGCAAGCTTGCTGATCGTGGACAGATCCGTCACCCACTCCTTGCCGACGTGACCGGTTACCCACTCTGCCAGAAGCGGATCTCCGTGAAGCAGGAAGCGCCTCTGCGTGATTCCGTTTGTCTTGTTGGAGAACTTCCACGGATACATCTCATAGAAATCCTTCAGCTCACGTTTCTCCAGAATCTCGGTATGAAGCTTCGCAACACCATTTACCGAGAATCCGCCTACGATCGCAAGGTTTGCCATCCGCACCTGGCCGTCGTAGATGATCGCCATGCTGCGGATCTTCTCATCACTGTTCTGCGGATACTTGATCTTGACTGCCTCACAGAACCTGCGGTTGATCTCCTCGACAATCTGATAGATACGCGGAAGCAGGCGGGAGAACAGCTCGATCGGCCATTTCTCCAGAGCCTCGGCCATGATGGTGTGATTCGTATAAGCGCAGGATTTTGTCACAATCTCCCAGGCCTCATCCCACTCCAGGTGCTGCTCGTCCAGAAGAATCCGCATCAGCTCCGGGACGGTAAGCGTCGGATGTGTGTCGTTCATATGGAAGCACGCCTTCTCCGGAAGCTTATGAATATCATCATGTCCCTTCAGGAACTTCTTCACCGCAGTCTGGATGCTTGCGGAAACGAAGAAATACTGCTGCTTCAGGCGAAGCTCCTTGCCGGCCATATGATTGTCGTTCGGGTAGAGAACCTCGGTCAGCGTCTGCGCCAGATTCTCCTGCTCCACTGCCTTGTAATAATCACCCTTGTCAAAGGAATCCAGCGAAAAATCATTGATGGCCTCCGCATCCCAGATGCGCAGGGTGTCTACCACATTGTTGTTGTAGCCGACAATCGGCAGATCATAGGGAACGGCGCGTACCGACTGATAGCCCTCCTGGTGGTAGTAATTTCTGCCGGTCTTCTCATCGTAGTCAACCGCGACGTACCCGCCGAATTTGATCTCCTTCGCATACTCCGGACGCTTCAGCTCGAAGGGGTAGCTTCCATCCTTCAGCCAGTTGTCCGGCTTCTCAATCTGATACCCGTCCTTGATCTCCTGCTTGAACATGCCGTAGTGATAACGGATTCCGCAGCCGTAAGCGGTGTAGCCGAGGGTGGCAAGCGAATCCATGAAGCAGGCAGCCAGTCTCCCAAGTCCGCCGTTTCCAAGTGCAGGGTCTCTTTCTTCATCCTCGATGGCATCCAGATCAATTCCCATCTCATCCAGTGCCTGCTTTACCTCACCGTATGCGGTAAGCGCCAGAAGGTTATTGCCGAGATATCTTCCGGTCAGAAATTCCATCGACATGTAGTAAACGATCTTCGGATCATCCTTCTTCATGGTCTGCTGGGTCGCCATCCAGTTGTCGATAATGACATCCTTGACGACATAGCATACCGCCTGGTAGATCTGATGATTGCTCGCTTCCTCCAGAGTCGTCCGGAACAGTCTTCTGATCTCATCTTTAACTTCCTTCTTGAAATTATCTTTCTTGAATATCGGATTAAGCATTCTTTCCCCTTTCACTGAAAAAACACTGCCGGAAACGCACCGGCGTATCCGCGGATAACGGAATACATGCGCTCTGCCACTTCTCCGGTTTTCGTCCCGCTGCCGCGACGCTCACCTGAGTGAAACAGCCATACGCCACATCTCTCGACAAACTGTAAAGCCGCGGACCGCTCTGCACCCGCCGCTCCCGCGATCTCACAGGTATGACATTCTAATTATACGATCATCAATCGCTTCGATATTCCTCGCTCCCGCAATCCTGCAGGTATGACATTAGGGAGTCCGGCAGATCCGGGCTCCCAGAAATATCCTTACTGTTTCTCGACACCCAGAGTGACTTCCTCAGAATTGATCTTCCAATCCTTGGTATAGCCGGCCGTCTCGCCGATCACGATATCATCGGCCAGAACGACTCTGGAGATCTTTTCTTTGTTCGCCTTCAGAATGTCCGCGATATGACGGTTGCCCTTTGCGTAGACCTTGATGCGGTCCATAACCTCAAAGCCCGCTTCCTTACGCATCGTCTGAATCTTGCTGATCAGCTCCGCGACGAAGCCCTCCTCAATCAGCTCAGGAGTCAATGTGGTATCCAGCATCACGGTCACGCCCTGATCCGCCTGCGCCACATAGCCCTCGGTCTGCGCGATATCAATGAGAAGATCCTCTCTTGCAAGAGAAATACTCTGTCCGTCCACAGAAATCGTCAGCACACCGTTCGCGTTGAGTTCCGCTACCGCCTCTGCTCCGTCCAGCCCGGAAAGGGCCTTCCGGATGCCTCCGACCAGCTTTCCGTACTTCGGGCCGACTGTCTTCAGCTGCGGCTTGATGCTGTACTCCACCTTCAGATCATCCGAAAATTCCACGGACTTTACATTCAGCTCATCGGTCACAATCTTGGTGTAGAAGTCATCCAGACGGAAGTCCGCCTTGACATACATTCTGGAAAGCGGCTGACGGTTCTTGATACCGGAAGCATTTCTCGCGGCACGTCCGAGCACGACGATTCTCGTAACCTCACGCATGTTCTGCTCGAGATCCTTATCGATCCACGCCTCGTTCACGGTCGGATAATCACAGAGATGAATGCTCTCCGGAGCACTGCTGTCGACGCTGCGGACGAGATTCTGATAGATGTCCTCTGTCATGAACGGAATCATCGGAGCCGCTGCCTTGCAGAGCTCGACAAGAGCAGTATAAAGCGTCAGGTACGCATTGATCTTGTCCTGCTCCATTCCCTTCGCCCAGAATCTCTCACGGGATCTGCGCACATACCAGTTGCTCATGTCGTCGACGAAGGACTCCAGAGTCTTGGCAGCCTCCGGGATCCGATACTGATCGAGATCCGCGTCCGTCTCCTTGATCGTAGAATTCAGACGGGACAGAAGCCATTTGTCCATGACAGAAAGCTTGTCGTAATCCAGCTTATACTTTGTCGGATCGAAATTGTCGATATTCGCGTAAAGCACCCAGAACGCATAGGTATTCCAGAGCGTTCCCATGAATCTTCTGGAATACTCCATCACAGCCTTGTCATGGAACTTGTTCGGAAGCCACGGTGCGCTGTTGATATAGAAGTACCAGCGGATCGCATCCGCTCCGAACTTGCGCAGCGCGGACATCGGCTCCACCGCGTTGCCCTTGGACTTGGACATCTTGTTGCCGTCCTTGTCCAGCACAAGGCCGAGCACGATTACATTCTTGTACGCAGGCTTGTTGAACAGCAGTGTGGACTCGGCATGCAGAGAATAGAACCAACCTCTGGTCTGATCCACCGCCTCGGAAATAAACTGCGCCGGGAACTCCCTCTCGAACAGCTCCTTATTCTCAAATGGGTAATGAAGCTGTGCATAGGGCATCGCGCCCGAATCAAACCAGCAGTCGATAACCTCCGGCACACGATGCATCTCGCCTCCGCAGTCCGGACATTTGATCGTGAACTGATCCACATACGGTCTGTGAAGCTCGGTGTGCTCCGCGTCCGGATTTCCGGTCAGCTCCGCGAGTTCCTTTCTGGAGCCGACACAGATCTGCTTTCCGCAGTCCGGACAGGTCCATACCGGAAGCGGCGTGCCCCAGTAACGGTTTCTCGAGATACCCCAGTCCTGGATATTCTCCAGCCAGTTTCCGAATCTTCCCTCTCCGATCGTCGGCGGGATCCAGTTGATCTCCTTGTTGTTCCGCACGAGATCATCCTTAACGGCTGTCATCTTGATGAACCAGGACTCTCTCGCATAGTAAATCAGAGGAGTGTCGCATCTCCAGCAGTGCGGATAATCATGCTCTACCTTCGGCGCCGCGAACAGAAGCTTTCTCTCGGAGAGATCCTTCAGGACCTCGGGATCCGCGCTGACCGCACCCTCATCTTTCATCTCGTGCTCGGTCGGCTTGCAGCGCATTCCCGCAAACTTTCCGGTCTCCGGCTTCAGGCGGCCGTGATCGTCTACCATCTGAACAAACGGCGCGTCATATTTTCTTCCGACGCGGGCATCGTCCTCACCGAATGCCGGTGCGATATGAACGATACCGGTACCATCGGTCATCGTTACATAATCATCGCAGTACACGAAAAATGCCTTCTTGTGCTGCTTCGCGGCTGCATCCGCCGCGCACTGATACAGAGGCTCGTACTCCTTGTATTCCAGATCCTTTCCCTTAAAGGTCTCAAGGATCTCGTACGGCTTCTCTCCCTCCTCCTTCGCGACAGGCCCGAGAACCTTGTCCAGAAGAGCGACCGCCATGTAATAGGTATATCCGTCCGCGCACTTCACCTTCGCGTACGCGTCCTCCGGATTCACGCAGAGCGCGATGTTGGAGGGAAGCGTCCACGGCGTGGTGGTCCATGCCAGGAAATATGCGTCCTCGCCCTTTACCTTAAAGCGGACGATCGCGGTGCGGTCCTTGATGGTCTTGTATCCCTGCGCAACCTCATGGGAGGAGAGCGGCGTTCCACAGCTCGGGCAGTAGGGAACAACCTTGAATCCCTTGTACAGAAGGCCCTTCTTCCAGATTTCCTTCAGCGCCCACCACTCGGACTCGATATAATCATCATAGTAGGTAACGTAGGGGTTGTCCATATCGGCCCAGAATCCGACCTTTCCGGAAAACTGCTCCCACATTCCCTTGTATTTCCATACGGATTCCTTGCACTTCTTGATGAAGGGCTCGATTCCGTAGGCTTCTATTTCATCCTTGCCCTCAATGCCGATTTCCTTCTCAACTTCCAGCTCAACAGGCAGTCCGTGCGTATCCCATCCAGCCTTACGGGGAACCTCATATCCCTTCATCGTGCGGTATCTGGGAATCATATCCTTAATCACACGGGTCAGCACATGTCCGATATGCGGCTTGCCGTTCGCCGTCGGCGGACCGTCATAGAACATATACATAGGATGCCCTTCATTTTTCTTTACACTTTTCTCGAAGATCCGGTTCTCCTCCCAGAACTTCTCTGTCTCTCCCTCTCTCTCTACGAAGTTGAGGTTTGTATCGACTTTTCGGTACATATCAGTAATTTCCTCCTTTGGTTTACAATGTTTTCTCGTCACATGTAAAAAACCATATATGCCTTTCAGGCAATCTATTATAAAAAGACGGCTGAAGCATTGTCAAGCCATTCCACTGGTTTCATGCCTTTTTTTGCGCCTTCTCGCGCGAAGTCCGTCCCGCTTGCTGCGGATCAGATCCGCCTCAGCCTCACTGCTGATCTTGATGGTCTTCACCACGTAGACCCTTCCCTCATCGGTATGCTTCATCCGGATCTTTCCCTTCAGATAACCGTGCTCCGGACACCAGGCCACGCTGTAGTAGTTTCGCGAATTCACGGAAAACCAGCGCATCTTCTTCCGGGACTTCCTTCCGCATCTGCAGCAGTAGGTACTGCAGACCTCCGGGTCCTTCATCGCTTCCTCCTTGGTTCTGAACTCTCTGGAGATGTACTTGCTGTACCCGTTGTAAATCGTGTGGATTTCCTCGGTTTTCTTCTTCGGGTTCTGATACACGTCGATCGAGTCGTAGGCAAGCACGACATCCATATCGATCTTCTGAAAAATCAGCGCGGTATACCTGGCATCTGCCAGCGCCCGGTGAAATTCCTCGTCCTTTCCGAGCTTCAGGTAATCAATCCCGTATTCCAGAGCCCTGCGACTCTTCATGTCCTCGAACTGAACCGCGAACAGTTTCTGAACATCATAGTAATGAAGCGGTCCCTTCAGCAGCTCAAGCACCTGATAATATTTCATATTTCGCTGAAGCTCCGTCAGATCAACGGTGCCCCAGGTGCAGAAAATCGATTCCGGACCGGCCCAGGCCAGGAACTGCCGGACCGCATCCGGAAAATAATCGCCGTTCTTCAGTTCTTCTCTGCCGATATGCACAATCTCCCGTGTGCGGTAATTCAAAGATTTGTAGACAACCGGCCGTATCACACGCTGAAACGTATCGACAATCTCCCGGTTCTCATCCAGCTTTACGGCCCCGATCTCAATAATCTCAAACGGAAGACGCTTCTCCTCCCGGCTTTTGCCGTAGGGGCTCTGGTTCCACTCAAGATCAAAGACAATATAATTCATTGTTTCATGTCCTTTTTGCATAGATAGTTTTATCATAGCACATCCCTTTGTTGCCGCGCAATGCATACCCGCACTACTTTCTAAAGCTCCACCCGCCCAGTTACTGTTCGCCCCATCTATGTACGGCAAAAACTTAAGCGGTGCGTATACAGAAAACCGTCATGCCCGCAAGCGGCAATCGTACTGACGACGAATTTCGCTGTGTCGCGGTGCGTATACAGAAAAACTTTCCCGGGCAACAACAAAGAGGCTGCTCAAGCGTACCCGCTTTCACAGCCTCTTTCTGAATCAGTATTCAATTTCCGGATATATACCGGATCAGCCTTTCACGCCTCCGGCCGTAACTCCTGTTATATACCGGATCAGCCTTTCACACCTCCGGCCGTAACTCCTCCGACGATATACTTCGAGAGGAAGAGATATACGAAGATGACCGGGAAGATGGAGAAGGTGATGGACGCATATACCTGTCCCATATCAAACTTCAGCCAGTCCGCGGAACGAAGCTCCGCAATCAGCACGGGAAGGGTCTTCATGCTCTCCTTGTGCAGGATCAGCGCAGGAGTGAAGTAATTGTTCCAGCTGTTGACGAAGGTGAAGATCGCCTGCACCGCGATTGCCGGTTTCATAAGCGGCATAACGATGGTGTTGAAGATCCGGAATTCACCGGCTCCGTCGATCCTTGCGGCCTCCAGAAGAGAACCCGGAAGGTTTGAGTCCATGTACTGCTTCATATAGAAGAATACAATCGGCGACGCGACAGCCGGAACTACAAGCGGGAGATAGTGATCCATCAGATTCATCTTGCTGACCAGCTGTACAAAACCAAGCGCGGACACCTGCGTCGGAATCATCATGATCGCGAGAATAAAGGTGTAAATCGCCTTCTTTCCCTTGAAGTCATATGCGTGAATTGCGTATGCGGTCATCGTGCTGAAATACGTGCTGCACAGGGCGCTGAGGCCGGCAATGATCAGCGAATTCAGCATGCCGCGCACGAAAGGAAGCGATCCGTGCAGCATATTGTACAGATTCTCAATTAAATGTGAACTCGGGACCGGTGTAAACCCTTTGCCCAGCTCGCCGTTGGATCTGGTGGTATTGATGAACAGAATGTAGAACCAGATCAGACACAGGAAGGTCAGAAGGATGAGTATTATATAGGAAAAAATTCTTCTTCCCCTGACAGTTCCCTTCGCTGTTTTTTCTTCGTTATTTTGTACTGCAGCCATCTCCTGTCCCCTCCTTTCACTCCTGCTTGTCCGCTGTTGTCTTAAACACAACCATACTCAGTAAACCGGTAATGATCAGCAGAATCACCGAAAGGGCACCGGCCATTCCGTAGTTCTTGCTGTACAGATGCTTATTCAGATACATGATAAGCGTCATCGAAGAACGCATCGGATCTCCGCTTCCGTTCGTCAGGATCTGCGGAACATCGAACATCTGCAGGCCGCCGATCAGGGATGTGATCATGACGTACACAAAAATCGGTTTCAGAATCGGCATCGTAATGCGGAAGAAAATCTGTCTCGCATTGGCGCCGTCTACCTCGGCCGCCTCAAACAGCGACGAGTCGATGCCCAGCATACCTGCCATCAGGAGGATCGTCGTGTTGCCGAACCACATCAGGAAGTTCATAAACGCGACCATACCCCGGACGCTTCCGATATGAGACATGAACTTATAGGGCTTCGCAATCAGGTGCAGAGACATCAGAATCGAATTGACAGGCCCGCTGTCCGCAAAAAGGGTGAAGAACAGCATGGCAAACGCCGATGCCATAATCAGGTTCGGGAGATAGATCACAGTCTTGAAAAATCTCTGCGCTTTCAAGTGCAGGGACGGATCGGTGAACCAGGCTGCAAGCGCCAGCGAGACTACGATCTGGGGCACAAATCCAAGCACCCACATGATCATGGTGTTCGCGAAATACTTCGGCAGATCACCGCTCGTAAACAGCTTTGCGTAATTTGCAAGTCCGATGAAATTCGGTCCGATCTGCTTCAGACCCGATCTGTAATTTTCAAAAAAACTGTTGTAAATGGTAGAAACCAGCGGAATCATCTGAAAGATTACAAACACCGCCATAAAGGGTATCAGAAAAATATATCCGTACCGGTTATGCCTTTTGATCCTGCTTTTCTTATGCTTTTCCATACCCTGACCTCCCGACTCAAATGGCTCCGATTTATATCTGCGTATAAAAACGGGGATCCGTCAGAGCAGATCCCCGACCGGGACGACGGATCCTTAAGCTTTCACGGATCCATCGCTCCTTTCCTCTTCCTTCTGTCAGTCTACGCTGACATCCGGATATTTCTCCTGAATTGCGCTCTTAAACTGCGCCAGTGCATCGTCATAGGAAGCATTTCCATCGAAGTAGTTCTTCATAGCGGTCTGGAATTCCTCGTTGCATCCCTGATCGTAAATGGAGATGTTGCTCATATCTACCTTCTCAGCACCTGCTGACAGCATCGCATATGGATTCTGTCCGCCGAGGATCGGGTTTCCGAAGGACTCATCGCTTGCGAGAGCATCCAGAACGGTCTTGTTGTTTACACAGTCAGAATCATCAACAGCGATTTCCTTCATGATGTCATCGTTTGTCGTCATGTTCAGGATGATATCCTTTACAAGCGTCGGGTTGTCCGTACCATTTGCCGCGCAGATCCATGTGCCGCCCCAGTAGAAGCCCTGCGGTCCTGTTACCAGACCCCAGCCACCGTCCTTGCCGACGGATCCGTCCTCATCGCTGTGCATCGAGAAGTTGATCAGCCATGCCGGTCCGAAGTAGCAGAATACCGGAGTATCCTTGAAGAATCCCTTTGACCAGTCGTCGGACCACAGCTCATAGGAGTTCTCCTCGCCTGCGTCTACAAGAGCCTTGGAATCATCTGCCCATGCCTTGATGTTGTCATCAACGACAACCTTGCCGTCCTGAACCCACGGTCCGGAAACGTTGTTGGAATATACACGATAGGTATCCATAGCGGAGCACATCTGATAGCCCGCATCCTTTACCTTCTTGGCGGTCTCATTGAATTTGTCCCAGCTGGAAACCGCATCCTGAACCGCGTCCAGATCATCTGTTCCGAGAACCTTCTTCGCGATATCACGGTTGAAGATCAGTCCTGCGGAGCATGCCTGCCATGAGGAACCGCGGATATCTCCGTTCGCGTCCGTCACGACATCCTTTGTATACTGATACTGCTTGGAGAGATCGTCATCGGTAATGCCAAGGTCTGAGAGCTTCATCGCAACATCCGCGTCAGCGTCAATATACTTCAGCGCGTAATCCGCTTCTACCAGGAAGATATCAACCTTCTTGTCCGCTGATGCATCCGCATTCTCCGGAAGTACGGTGTCCAGATTGTTCTGGTATGCGTTGTCATCGGAAGGAGTAACGGTAAATTTCACGGTAACGTCGCCGATCTTGCCGCCCTTCGTGGCATCATTCGGATCAGCAGCCTCAAATCCCGGATAGTGAGCTGCAAGACGATTCGCGAACTCATCATTCCAGCACTGGATATTCAGAACGGTTCCCTCTCCGGAAGCATCTGCAGACGAAGACGTCGCCTCGGCTGCCGAGCTTGAGGAAGCAGCCGTGGTCTCTTCCTCCGCACTGGAAGAAGCAGATGTACTTGCACTGCTTGCGGACGATCCGGACGAGGATGCCGCGGATGAGGAAGCAGTGGAGCTGCTGCCGCACGCTGCCATCGGCACTACCAGTGCCGCCGCCATTGCAAGACTGAGTAATGTTCTCATACGTTTCTTCATGTTTTTTCCTCCCTTACATTAAATAGCTCTGCTGTCATGATTTGGATTTTGATACAGAGTTTATTTTAGAAACAAAAACAACAGGTTACCTCTATGTATTACATCTTGATGCAATGTTATTGCCTGCAAATCTCATCCGCGTCCTGCGCGGCGGGGCTTTCATCAGCTCAACTGCTCTTCTGGCGCATTCACATCACTCACATGCAAGACTCATGGAAGACGATTCCATGCCTTTCCGATCACGTCCGGTCCGCCGCACCGCTTACACGGAAGTCTTCGGATCCCCGGAAATATCTCTGACCGTCTGCCCCTCCAGCAGCTTTCCCTCAACGAGAAGCTCCTCTGCGACGCAGCTCTTCTTGTGCTCGATGGACTCGACCAGCTTTCTCCCGGAGACTTCTCCGATCTTTGCCGCGTCCTGATACCACGTAGTAAGCTTCGGGCGGATCACCTGCGACAGATTGATGCCATCGTATCCGACCACGCTCAGGTCTCCCGGAATGGAAATCCCCATGCGCTCACACTGATTGCTTCCGCCGATGTACGAGAAATCATCCGGGTACATGATCGCGGTCGGTGGTTCTTTCAGCTCCATAAGCCGGCGTGTCGCCTCTGCTGATACCTTTGTGTCGTGATACCTGCCCTCGATGACATATTCCTCAGGCACATCGATTCCGAGTTCACCGCACGCCTTGTAGAATCCGCTCAGCCGTTTCTGTGTAACCGACGTCTGTTCTCCGTGGATAAACGCGATCCTCCGGTGTCCCTTGTCATAGAGGTAATGCACCAGCTGGTACGCACCGTTCACGTTGTCACTCATCACACAGCTGTGATTATTAAACGTATAGTCTATCGTTACCGTCGGAAACTCACTGTCAATCAGTTCCCGAACCGCGCGACCTGTGAAGTCAACGTTGGCGATCAACACTCCGTCGCACTTGCGGTATCTGCAGTGTTCCGTGAAGGATCTTCCGCCGATGGCCTGGCTGATAAAGGTAATGTCATACCCCAGAGCTTCTACCGTATTCTTCGCGCTGTTCAGAATCTGCGAAAAATATTCATGAGTCAGGCCCCTCATGGTCTCGTCCTCAAATACGACTCCGATATTATGCGAGATATTGGTCTTCAGCTGTCTCGCGGCTGCGTTCGGCATGTAATGCATCTCCCGGGCTGCCCTCAGGATCCGTTCCGTCGTCTCTTTTCCTACGTCGCCGTAGCCGTTCAACGCCTTGCTGACCGTCGCCGGAGAAACCTCACACATTTTTGATAGATCTTTAATCGTCACCATGATGTCCTGATCTCTCCTTTGGTCTGTCTCACTTAATCGTTTTCGTTGCTCTCATTCTAAATCGTTTTCGGTTATTCGTCAATTATTCTCATTTCACAATTATATTCCGATATTTTTGTCTAGTTTACATATACTTTATCTTTGAAAACGTTTTCGCTATTTACTTTCAAATAATTGAAGCTTATAATGAGCTAAAACTAGTTACGAAAACGTATTCGTACAGATTCTTTGAAAATCCAGTCTGGCGGCTGTCACGACACGCGCAAGATATCTGACTGATGATGAATCTCGTCGATTACTATGCCGCCTGTCGCGGCACGCGCAAGAGTTCTGACAGATGATGAATCTCGTCGATTACTATGCCGCCTATCGCGGCACGCGCAAGAGTTCTGACAGATGATAAATCTCGTCGATTACAATGCCGCCTGTCGCACGGCGTGCAAAAGAACTATCTTATCATATGTGATTATGTATGCATATACAGAGCCATCTGAAAGGAGGATATCAGATGAAATTCGGACACTTTGACGACGCGAACAAAGAGTACGTGATCAGCACTCCCCGTACTCCCCTTCCCTGGATCAATTATCTGGGTTCACAGGATTTTTTCAGCCTGATTTCAAATACGGCCGGAGGATATTCCTTCTATAAAGACGCGAAGCTCCTGCGGCTCACCAGATATCGCTACAATAACTGTCCTCTCGATAACGGCGGACGTTATTACTATATTAAAGACGGGGATACCATCTGGAATCCCGGCTGGCAGCCGACTCAGACCGAGCTCGACAGCTATTCCTGCCGGCATGGTCTGGGATACACCATCATCATCGGGACCAAAAACCAGATCGAGGCTACCCTTCAGGCATTTGTTCCGATTCATGACAACTGTGAGGTCAACCGCATTATTCTGACGAACAACTCCTCTTCCCAAAGGCACCTGGATCTGTTCAGCTTCGTAGAGTTCTGTCTCTGGAACGCACAGGACGACGCTTCAAACTTCCAGCGCAATTTTTCCACCGGTGAGGTGGAGGTACTCGGAAATACGATCTACCACAAGACCGAATATCGTGAACGCCGGAACCACTATGCCGTCTATTCCGTGAATCGCGATATCGCCGGATTCGATACCAGCAGAGAGGCTTTCATCGGACTCTACAACGGCTTTGCCAATCCTGAGGCAGTGCTTGCAGGAGAAAGCAGGAACAGTATCGCACACGGCTGGCAGCCGGTCGGAAGTCACCATCTCAAGGTCGATCTCGCCCCGGGTGCCTCGGAGAGCTTTATTTTTGTTCTGGGATACTGTGAGAATCCGAAAGATCAGAAGTTCGAGGCTCCGAATGTCATCAACAAGAAGCCGGCAAATGAACTTCTTGCAAAATATCAGACCGATGAACAGGTTGATCAGGCTTTTCAGGAACTGAAGGATTACTGGAGCCGGCTGTTATCCACCTATACCGTGCATACCGATGATGAAAAGCTGAACCGCCTTGTAAACATCTGGAACCAGTATCAGTGTATGGTGACCTTCAATATGAGCCGCAGCGCCAGCTATTTCGAAAGCGGTCTCGGGAGGGGAATGGGGTTCCGGGATTCCTGTCAGGATCTTCTGGGATTCGTCCATCTGATCCCCGAAAGGGCGCGTGAACGAATCATCGATATCGCGAATACCCAGTTCGAGGATGGCAGCACATATCATCAGTACCAGCCTCTGACCAAAAAAGGAAACGCGGACATCGGCGGAGGCTTTAACGACGATCCTCTGTGGCTTATCGCTGCGGTCTGTGCATACATCCGCGAGACCGGCGATTTCTCGATTCTGGACGAGAAATGCGCCTTTGACTGTGATTTTTCCAGGGCAGTTCCGCTGATGGAGCACCTGAGAAGAAGTTTCCGGTTCACCTCAACACACCGGGGTCCCCACAGTCTTCCGCTGATCGGCCGCGCTGACTGGAATGACTGTCTGAATTTGAACTGCTTCTCAGAGGAACCCGGCGAAAGCTTTCAGACCTTCGGCCCGAGCGAGGGCCCGGTGGCAGAGTCTGTTTTTATCGCTGGAATGTATCTCAAATACGGAACGGAGTATGCGGAGCTGTGTGATCAGATCGGTCTTGATGAAGAAGCTGCGGAAGTCCGCAGGAATGTGAAGGAAATGGAGACAGCCATCGAAGACGCCGGATGGGACGGCAGCTGGTTTGTTCGTGCCTATGACGCATACGGCAAGGCCGTCGGCAGCCATACCTGTGAAGAGGGCCAGATCTATATCGAGCCTCAGGGCATGTGCGTAATGGCAGGCGTCGGCGTAGAGGACGGAAAGGCCGAAACCGCGCTGAAAAGTGTTGAGCAGAAGCTCGAGACAAAATATGGCATCGTCCTGCTGCAGCCGGCTTACACAAAATATCATGTCGAGCTCGGTGAAATTTCCTCTTATCCCCCGGGGTATAAGGAAAACGCAGGGATCTTCTGTCACAACAACCCTTGGATTGCCTGTGCGGAGACCATTCTCGGACACGGCAACCGCGCCTTCGAGGTGTTCCGCAAGACCTGCCCGATCTACCTGGAAGATATCAGCGAGATTCACCGCACAGAACCATATGTGTACTGCCAGATGGTCGCCGGCATTGACGCGCCAACCTTCGGAGAGGGCAAAAACAGCTGGCTCACCGGCACCGCCGCATGGACCTTCACGGCTATGAGTCAGTACATCCTCGGTGTTCAGCCTACCTTCCACGGATTGAAAATCGATCCATGTATTCCTGACACCATGAAGGGATATACCATTGACCGAACCTTCCGCGGTGTCAGATATCACATCACCGTGGACAACTCCGCTCACGTACAGAAGGGTGTGAAATCCATGACGATAGACGGCAGTCCGGTCGAAGGCAACGTGATTCCGCCTGTCCAGGGTAAAACTGACGTAAATGTCGTCGTGACACTCGGATGAATTTTCTATAGCTTTAAGCAGCGCAAAAAAGGCTGCCGCGTCAGATGACGCGACAGCCTTTCTTTGACGAATCCAATCGATAGATCTGTCAGATGGATCGATTTATCGCATGGAGTTACGAGAAGTTTGTAACCAGAGATACAATCCTCAGGCAGAACAGAACGAATACCACCCACATTACCGGGCTGACATCCTTTGCCTTCTTCTCGAATACTTTCAGGATAACCCATGACAGGATACCGAACATGATACCTGTCGCGATGGAGTACGCCAGCGGCATCATCAGCATTGCCATGTACGCGGCTGCCGTATCGGCGATATCTCCGTCAAATTCAATCTTCTTCGCTGACGAGATCATCAGCATGCCGACATACAGAAGAGCCGGTGCTGTAGCAAAGCTCGGAATTGCAAGGAAGATCGGGCTCAGGAACAGGGACAGGATGAACATCACGCCGGTTGTAACCGCAGTCAGACCGGTGCGTCCACCCGCAGCAACACCTGCGCTGGACTCTACGAAAGAAGTAATCGTGGATGTACCAAGGCAGGCACCTGCAACAGTACCAATAGCATCAGACAGAAGTACTCGGCCTACACGGGGAAGATTTCCGTTCTCATCCAAAAGTCCCGCCTTGTCTGCAACGCCGACAACCGTTCCAACAGTATCAAAGAGATCTACATACAGGAAGCTGAACATAATCGCGATGAACTGAATCAGGTGCTGTCCTGCCCATGCGAAATTAAACTTGAACGCCGTGTTCGCGATACCTCCGAGCTGAAGACCTGCGGAGAAGTTCGGGAATACACTGTAGACGCCCGCGTCAACGTCAACGACATACCAGCCGGCTGCCTGTGCGATCATTCCGAGAACCCAGGTAACGATAATGCCGATCAGCACAGAACCCTTTACATTATAATGCACCAGGATCAGGATGATGATGAATCCGATCAGCGCCAGGGCGACATCCGGTTTGCTGAAGTCTCCGAGGCCGACCTTTGTGGAATCATTTGCAACGACGATGTTCGCGTTCTGAAGACCGATGAACGCTACGAACAGACCGATACCTGCGGAGATACCGTTCTTCAGGTTTGCCGGGATTCCGTTGATAATCTGCTCACGTACCTTGAACAGGGACATGATGATAAAGATAATACCTTCAATAAATACAGCAGTCAGACAGATTGTGAATGCATCTGCCTGTCCTCCAAGTTCGCCCAGACATACGGTATAAGCAAAATACGCGTTCAGTCCGAGACCTGCGGAAAGAGCAATCGGGTAATTTGCGAAGAATCCCATGATGAAGGTAGCGATCGCCGAAGCAAGAGCTGTTGCAACGAATACGCCGCTCCGATCCATAACCGTACCCAGAATATTCGGGTTGACGGCAAGGATGTAAGCCATCGTCAGGAAAGTTGTGAGACCAGCGATGATCTCAGTTCTCACGGTTGTGCCGTGCTCTTTGAGTTTGAAAATTTTCTCCATCTCCACTCGCCGGAATAACCGGCTCCTCCTTTTGAAAAAATTTTAAATAGTTGATTTATGATTCATCCGAAAGGCAGATTCTGCCTCTGCGGAACAATCATCCTGATTTATTAACCACTCAATCATATTCATCTTCAAATGCTGTGCACGGTTTCTCAGCAGCGGAACTGTATGGTGCCATGCACCGCCAAAGCGGCGGTATCCCTTCGTGCCATGCACCGCCAAAGCGGAGGCCTCCCTCGTGCTGCACAACGTCAGGGCAGCAGAATTGCTTCGTGCCCCAACATTTATTCCGCGGCGCGCATCTCAGCAATCCACCGCATATACGCGTGCCTGCCGCATCAGAGGGAAAAATCAAACGCGTCGCTTCCGATCTCCTGATTCTTCCAGTTCATCAGCCAGAGCATCATTTCTCTCTCACCGGCTCTTTCAAGAGTTTCAATGCTGCCCTCAATATTCTCCGCATTGAAAAATCCCTCTTCCGCCAGAAGTTTCAGCACCGGGAGATTCCGGTCAGCCGCGAGATGACGCAGAATTTCCTCCAGCTTTTCATTGATTCTGCCGCGGTACTCCGCCGCCTTCTCCGGGGCGAGATCCTCCGGATACTTCAGACGCATCAGAATCATTTCCACTCTCCTGGAATCCATCCAGGTACGGTCAAGCACCCTGTCATAGACCGAGAAATCATACTCCTTCCCGTTTCTGCCGAACCCGGTGAGCAGATCATTCATCATGTAGGTATTCTCAACCGGAAACACAAGAATCGTGCCGGAATTCTGAAGTTTTATTCTGTCTGTCTCGTTTTCTCCCGCGCTACGTGCATATTTTAACAGAATTGCGTCTTTTTTTAAATACTTATCTATCGATACCATGCGCTATTCCAATCTGCTTCACAACACATTCACTTCCCGGCACCATTTTTTCTCACATTGCATTCATTTTCCCGGCACCATTCTTTCTCGCATTGCATTCATTTTCCCGGTACCATTCTGCTTTAAATCGCATTCACTTCCCGGGAAAGTTCCTTTTCCCTCTCGGAAAGCATGAACTTTTTATGGTAGCGGAAATATTCCTCATTTCCGTGCGCACTGAGAAAACGGACGCTGTAATCGTTAACAGTGAGTTCTGTCACCAGGAGAAGCATTTCATTCCCGTCGCCGAAGGCGCGGCTGACAAAATCGAATACGTTGGAAATCTCCCTGCTGATCCGGGAGGTCTCCTCCTTCATAGAGCTGACGCGCCCCGAGAAAATTCTTTTTACAATTTCAAATTCTTTGTCGGATCCCGCAGGCTTCTCCAGACGAAAATCCTTCAGACACTCCCCGTCAAAGGCGATGGGGTACTGCCTCCGGAGTCTCTCATCGTCTGTGATCCCGTTTGCCGCCGTCAGCTCCTCCAGCTTCTGCTCTTCTTTCTGCATAGCTTCTGTCAGAAGCTCCGAGACGGACCGCGCATTTTTTTCCTGTATCCCGGCACCGATCTCAGCCAGTCCGGCGTGCAAACACTTCAGGCAATCTTCCTCCCGCACGTTCTGCCGGATTTCCGGCAGAAGCGCCTCCGTCAGAAGCCCAAGAAGCGTGATTCTCTCATCAAAGGGTGCCCTCCCCGCTCTCGCCACGATCTGGCTCTCCGCAGTCCCGTCCAGGATGCGGCGGACCTGGTAGTCTTCCCGATACTTCCGGTACAGCTGATAATACGTCGCAAATTCCGCGGCAATTCTCGGATGGTGCAGATACTGTACGATCAGCATCTCGTCAACCGGGAAGTTCTGTTCCTCATAGAGAAAAATTGCCTCGGAGAGATCTTCCCAGCCGCGCGCCGTCACGTAGTTCTTCCCGTCAACCGTCGTCTCGATCGAATAGAAATCGTCCGGATTGATATCCAGATAAGACTGAATTGCCTTGTGAATTCCCTGCTTTTCCGCATAAGTCTTCCATGTGGCATAATCCGGCTCCGCCTTCAGGACCTTAAGGCGGTCCAGCGTAACGATGTCAAACTCATGCACCGAACGATTGTACTCCGGCGGATTGCCGGCAGTCACAACGACCCAACCCCGCGGGATCTGATGATTGCCGAAGGTCTTGTACTGCAAAAACTGAAGCATGGAAGGACCGAGCGTTTCCGAGACACAGTTGATCTCATCCAGAAACAGTATGCCTTCCTTCTTTCCGGATTTCTCCATGTTTTCATACATGGAGGCGATAATCTCACTCATCGTATATTCGGAAACATTGCAGGCCTCGCCCTGATAGCTCTTGCGGGAGATAAACGGCAGACCGAGAGCGCTCTGTCTCGTGTGGTGTGTCATGGAATATGAGACGAGGGAGATATCAAGCTCCCTCGCGATCTGTTCCATGATTGCAGTTTTTCCGATTCCCGGCGCGCCGATCAGGAACACCGGTCTCTGCCTCTCCAGAGGAATTCTGTAATTTCCATATTCATCCTTCATCAGATAGATCATCACTGCCTGACGAATCTGTTCCTTTGCCTGCTGTATATTCATTCCTGTCTCTTTCTCCGTCTATGTTCCGGTTCGTGGTCCCGTCTGCGTCTCTGTCTGTATTACGTTCTCTTCTTCATGGCCTGTTCCGCCAGCCTGTCAGCACGATTGCGATCCGTGCCCGTCGGAAGCGGCTCACTGCCCGCACGTATTCCCTTCCGTTAACCGAAGTCTTCCGCGTCCAGAACGAGCCTCATCGCCCACGATGGCACCTTCGGAATCTCAAATCCCTCTCTGACAAAAATAAACGCCGTCTGGTACTCTGGTTTCCGCAGCGGAAACGTCCCGTATCCGTCCGTGAAATAAAGGAGTCCCCGGAGATTTCTCAGTTCTCCGGAAGCTCTCATCTGGTCTACCCGTTCAAACACGGGCCGGAAGTCCGTTCCTCCGGACCCGGAAATCTCAATACTCTTCATGTACCGCTCAAACTCTTCATCGGAGGTTATCTTTCTGTCCTCCTGTATGTCGCTGTCACATTGTATAATATGAAGATTCATCCGTTCTGTAAAGCTCTCTGTTGTTTTCAGCACGGACCACGTCTTGTGGAGGAAGTTCCGGATCGTCGATCCCTGGCAGGAACCTGAAGTATCAAGCGCAATGACAAAATCCCGGATCTTCATGGTCTCCCGATATTCAAGCGGCTCGATCAGCGGCATGTTCCGGTACAGCTGCATGCCGTAGGTATAATAGATATAGTCAAATTCATCCGGGTTGACATGAATCTCTTCCGCCGATCTCGCAAACTTCCGGAGAAACGACTCGTACTCTCCGCTTTTGCGGTACTGCTCGTGAAAAACCTTTTTCAATCCACCCGGAACTCTTGCCTGGTTCTTCTCGAAGGACTCCATATCCTTCTGCACGCCGCTGCTGATGGTCTGCCACTTCTGTCCGACCGAATCTCCGCCCCGGCGGATGATCATCTCCTTCCAGACATGATCCTCCATCAGCCATGGCTCGTGCAGATCAAAATGGAAAAGCTCACGGAGTTCCTCTGCTCCATTCTCTCTATAAGCATTGCCATCTCCCGAGGCCAGATTTTCTCCCGGAACATTACCATCCCTCGAGGCCAGATTCTCTCCCCGAACATTGCCATCCTTCGTGACCTGATTTTCTCCCGGAACATAGCCATCCTTTTCCGGTATGGATTCTCCAAGGAACAAACGATAAAGGCTCTCGGCGGTCATCTTCTCTGTGTATCTGCGCAGCTGGCGGATCCGGTTTCTGCGCTCCCAGTCTTCCGGGAGCTCCAGATCACGAAGGCCGCACTCCTCCACCGCGTTTTCCGCGGCGATATCGGCAGCCAGGTCCCACAGTCCCGTCTCCAGTCTCGCATACCGGAACGGATGCCGAAAGAGACAGTGGAAAATCATGTGAAGACAGGTTCGGATCAGTCGGATCCGGTCCTCTCGAAACAACCGGATCACCGATTCCGCGTCGCAGTAAATGTAGCTCCCGTTGGTTCCGATGCCCGCAGGAAGATCCGCCAGACGGTACCCGCCGGCATCAATGCCGAGCAGACTTCCGGCGAGCTTTTCCCCTAGGGTCTTCTTTTCCTGATCACGCTCTGCACCCTCACTTTCCGGATTCCGGAACTCACTCTCCGGCTTTTCCTTCTCTCCAGCGGAGCTCACCGGGCCTAAGCCAGCTGTCCCGGACCCCGGCAATACGCCCTTCGGAGCCGGATTCATCCTGTCTCCCGGTTCATCAGCTTTCTCTGCGGACGGTGTATAAAAGACCACCGGCATGGTCAGCAGCGCCCGGTTCAGATAGGGCATCTCCGTGATCAGCTTATCCCTCACGAACTGCAGAATCTGCCCGGCAAGCGCCTCCCGCGAATCCGGATACGCGGTTTTATCCCTTTCAGTTTTCTGCGTCTTATCTGTTATCATTCACTTACTCTTCTTCGCACAGTTCTGCAGGCTGCGCCGGTTCGTTTGTTTGTTTTCTGAACGCTCTGTTTGGGTTTGTTTATTTTCTGGGCGTTCTGAACGCGCTATTCTGGTCTGTTTATTTTCCGAGCGTTCTGTCAGTTTATACCAGTTCCGCCAGCTCGCAGATCAGCTTCTCGGACTTCTCCCAGCCAAGGCAGGGATCTGTGATTGATTTTCCATAGACGCCCTCACCGATCTTCTGATTTCCATCTTCCAGATAGCTCTCGATCATGAGTCCTTTCACCATCCTGTGAATGTCTTCAGATACATGCATGCTGTGAAGAACGTCCTTGGCAATACGGATCTGCTCAATGTATTTTTTGCCGGAATTCGCATGATTGCAGTCCACGATCACCGCCGGGTTCTTCAAATCCCGCTCCGCATAGAGCTCGCAGACATTCCGAAGATCCTCATAATGATAATTTGGCATACTGTTGTTAAATTTGTCAACATATCCGCGGAGAATGGCATGTGCCATCGGATTTCCGGTCGTCTGAACCTCCCATCCCCTGTAAAGGAACTTCTGTCTGGACTGAGCCGCTGTGATGGAATTCATCATAACCGTCAGATCGCCGGAGGTCGGATTCTTCATTCCTGCAGGGATGCCGATGCCGCTCGCCACGAGGCGGTGCAGCTGATCCTCCACGGAGCGCGCGCCGACCGCCACATACGACAGCAGATCTGACAGATATCGGTGATTCTCCGGATAGAGCATCTCCTCCGCGCAGGTGAAGCCGGTCTCCCGGATCACTCTCGTGTGCATATCCCGGATCGCGATGATGCCCGCGAGCATATCCTCCTTGCCCTCGGGATCCGGCTGATGCAGCATTCCCTTATATCCGGTCCCGAGCGTTCTCGGTTTATTCGTATAGACACGGGGAATGATGAAGATTCTGTCCTTCACCTTTTCCTGTACTTTTGCCAGACGGTTCATATAATCCAGAACGGCATCTTCATTGTCCGCCGAGCAGGGGCCGATAATCAGAAGGAAGCGGTCATCCTTCCCGGTAAAGATCGCTTCGATCTCCTGGTCTCTCTGCTCTTTAATGTCCTTTAGCCTCTGGTCAAGCGGAAACTCCGCCTTCAGCTCCTGCGGTGTCGGAAGTTTCCGGATAAAATTCATCTGCATTTCCATAGTGTCTTCTCTCCTTGTTTCATGATCGGATCGTTCCGAATCTATTTTCGCGCTTTAAAGTGTAAAAGAAGCGTGTCTTTATATGATACCATAAATACACATCAAATCAACCCAGCACGATATTTTTTTCACATCCCGCCATATATTTCACATTTTCACCCTGTTATCGCACACATATGCCCAAATTTTCTTCCCAATTGGTATCGCGCAGCATTTTCCATCGAACTTCCACGCAAACAACGCACATCCCACCCCGATTCAGTCACAGTAACCCACAGACCAGTACCGTCCACATTTTCTCACAGGCCGGGGCCGTCCACATTCTCTCACATACCGGATTCCGTCACGTTAATCTCCACCCTGGGTTAAATAACGTCAAGCCACCTCCCGGGCCGATCAACAGGTTCGTTAATTCCTTGAAAGAATTCCCTCCGGATACTTTCCTTTCAGATATCTTTTCCTGTACAATAGAGCTGTAGAAATTCGATATCCTTCAGATTACTAATCGAAGGAAGCAAACGAACGAGGAGAATCCGCTATGATTGAAAACAAAATATTCACCAGAAGAAATATGTTCTCTCTGGGCGCCATGATTCTTTCCTCTTTTATCATGGCCTGCGGCAACAACCTGCTGATTGAAGAAGCCAACCTGCTCCCGGGCGGAGTCATGGGCATCTCCCGTCTGACACATGTCATCGGCGGCCTGTTCCATGTAAATATCCCGCTGATCGTTGTGTATCTGGGGCTAAATATTCCGGTCGCGCTTTTCTGCATCCGCCATATCTCAAAGCGATTTGTCCTGCTGTCCCTGATCCAGATTCTGATGCTGTCTCTGTTCATGCATCTGTTTCCTCACTACCGGATTTTTGACCAGGAGATTCTCAATGTGATCTTCGGCGGAGTAATCTGGGGCGCAGGCACCACGATTGCCCTTCAGGGCGGCGGGTCCACCGGAGGAACAGATTTCATCGCCCTCTATGTATCAAACAAGACGGGGAATGAGATCTGGATGCAGGTCTTCTTCTTCAACTGCCTGCAGCTGGCAATCTTCGGATCGGTCGCAGGATGGGGCCAGGCCGGCTATTCGATTATTTTCCAGTTTATATCCACCCGGATGATTAATACCTTCCACAACCGCTACAAACGGGTCGTGCTTCAGATATTCACCAAGCACAAGACCGATGTCACAAAGGCCTACCTAAAGCGCTTCGACCATGGCGTCACCATTCTGGACGGCACCGGAGGCTATACCGGTGAAAAAACCAGTCTTCTGCTTGCCGTCACATCCAGCTACGAGGCAAGCGAAGCTATTGAAGTGATACGCAGGGCAGATCCACACGCCATCATAAATGTCGTGAAATCCGAAAAGCTCGTCGGCAACTTCAAGCAGCCCCGGCTATGATTCGAAACGAGATAAAACACGCTGC
>DGTF01000015.1:56590-60526 GCA_002394235.1 Eubacterium sp. UBA4343
AATACTTCGCATTCGGCTGCGGCTCTCTGTTCGCGTAAATCAGACCTGCTCCGGGATTTTTTCCCGGCCGCAGTTGCCGTAATGTAGTATTCTCCCAAAAAAATTGAAATTCATTCATGTTTCGTATATAATCATGAGAGTGTTTTCCGCGTTAAACTGTTGCGCTGTAAACCGGCGCAATCGCCATACTACTGCGCTGTAAACCGGTGCAGTCACTAAACTGCTGCGCTGTAAACCGGCGCAGTCACCATCCTCAGTAAACTGCCATGCGATACTCAATCGACCGAAATTCCAGACAGCCCGCCTATATGCAGCTCTATCTGCAGATGCGGGAGGACATTGTGACAGGCGCATATCCTTACGGCACGAAACTGCCATCCAAACGGCTGGTTACCTCAGAGGTAGGGGTCAGCATCATCACCGTCGAACACAGCTACGCGATTCTGTGTGACGAGGGCTATGTTGAGTCGAGAGAGCGAAGCGGCTATTATGTCTGCTACCGGGAAGCGGACGTCGTTCCCGTAGCGGGAATGACAGCCCACGAAGGTGGTGCCGGAGGTCACGCACATCCTTATCCGCCGCGTTTTTCCGAGAAGCGGCTGAAACGACAGGAACGGGATGTGCTGGATGAGACGACGCGCTCCGGTGTTTCGGACAGCTCTGACGGCATTCCGTACAGCATCCTCGCGCGGACCATGCGCAGGGTTCTGACCTGTCAGGGAGAGAAGGTTCTGGTCAAGTCTCCCGGAAGCGGCATTCCCGAACTGCGGATTGCGATCGCATCCTATCTGGCCAGAAGCCGCGGCATCCGCATCGAACCGTCTCAGGTCATCATCGGATCCGGAGCGGAATACCTGTACAGCCTGATCGTTCAGCTGCTCGGCCATGACCGGATCTACGCTCTCGAAGATCCCTCTTATGAGAAAATCCGCCGCATGTACGCGGCAAACGGTGTCGTCTGCGATATGCTCAAAATGGGACCCGAGGGTATCCTGAGCACCGAGCTCGCGGCCACAAAGGCCACCGTTCTTCACGTGACGCCCTTCAACAGTTTCCCGAGCGGCATCACAGCTTCCGCCTCCAAGCGGAGGGAATACATCCGGTGGGCGGCAGACAGGAACGGAACTATCATCGAGGATGATTTTGATTCGGAATTCACGGTATCCTCCAAGGCCGAAGACACACTCTTCTCCCTGGAGCCCATGAAGACCGTGATCTATCTGAACACTTTTTCCAAAACCGTCTCACCCTCCATCCGTATCGGATACATGATCCTGCCGGAGGAGCTTGTGGGACAGTTTCAGACAAAGGTCGGATTCTATTCAAGCACCGTCCCCACCTTTGAGCAGTATGTCCTGACAGACCTGATCAACAGCGGAGACTTCGAACGGCATATTAACAGTGTGCGCAGAAAACGCCGGAAGGAAAGGGAAACAACCGAACTTCTATAATTTTATCATTTACACTTTGGGGGAAATATGGAAAAAAGAGAAACGCTTGGATCCAGACTTGGATTCATTCTGCTGTCGGCGGGCTGTGCCATCGGAATCGGCAATGTGTGGCGATTCCCCTACATAACCGGTAAGTACGGCGGCGGATTTTTTGTGCTGATTTACATCGTCTTTCTTCTGATACTCGGAATTCCGATCATGACCATGGAATACTCCATGGGCCGGGCCAGCCGCAGAAGTATTCTTCCCGCGTACCGCATGCTCGAGAAGAAGGGAACGAAATGGCATCTGATGGGCTATCTGTCCATGGCAGGAAACTATGTGCTTCTGATGTTCTACTCCGTCGTATCGGGATGGATCCTCTACTATGCGGTGCAGATGGCCGCCGGGCGCTTTGATGGAAAGAGCACCGTGGAGATCACATCCGTCTACGCCCACATGATCTCCTCACCGGCGATTCTGACGGGCTTTATGCTCATCATTGTTCTTATAACTGCCGTGGTCTGCAGCAACGGGCTTCAGGGCAGTGTTGAAAAAATCACGAAATTCATGATGATCGCCCTGATCCTGATCATGATCGTTCTCGGAATCCGCAGCCTGACCCTTCCCGGCGCCGGCAAGGGCTTTTCCTTCTATCTGAAGCCGAGCATCAGCAACATCAAGAAGGCGGGCGTGTGGAACGTCATGTACGCCGCTCTGAATCAGAGCTTCTTCACCCTGAGCATCGGTATGGGAGGCATGGAGATCTTCGGAAGCTACATCGACAAGACCAAGCGCCTCGCAGGGGAAGCCGTCATCGTGACATGCCTGGACACCTTTGTCGCCATCACGGCAGGACTGATCATCTTCCCGGCATGCTTCGCCTACGACATCTCTCCGGATGCCGGCCCGAGCCTGATCTTCCTGACCCTCCCGAGAGTTTTCTCCTCGATGGCTCTGGGACGCCTGTGGGGCACCTTATTCTTTATCTTCCTGTTTTTCGCGGCACTCTCTACCATGATCGGCGTGTTCGAGAATCTTCAGGCATTTGCCATCGACCTGCATCACACGCCCCGCAAAAAAGCCGGACTGATCAACGGAATCATTATTGCTCTGGGCTCGATCCCCTGCGCACTCGGCTTCAACCTCTGGAGCAGATTCCAGCCGCTTAGGGCAGGCAACACAATCATGGACATGGAGGACTTCTTCGTCAGCAACATCTGTCTTCCGGTCGGATCCTTTGTCATCATTCTCTTCTGTACCTGGAAATACGGATGGGGCTTTGAGAATTACCTCAGCGAGGTCAACGAGGGCTCCGGCATCCGGGTCTCAGGGAAGCTCAAGTGGTACTTCAAGTATGTGCTTCCGGTGATCGTCGGATTCCTGGTTGTGTACGGCATCGTGACCTACTTCTGATTTCTTCCTGCTAACGCAAGACTGCATATGCCTGGATGTATATCTTGAGCGGTCTGCATGCTCTTGCTCACGGTCCGCAGGACATTGCATGCACCGCGGTAAACGAGATAAAACACGCTGTGCGAGTTTTATCTCGCTATCGCGACGCTCGCCGCACACGAATACTTCGCATTCGGCTGCGGCTCACTGTTCGCGTAAATAAGCCCCGGAAAGATTTCATTTCTTTCCGGGGCTTATTATCACTTATTTTTCACTTGCATTTATGGCACCGAATGATTCCACCGATATATCAGATCTTCATCGAAAGTCCGATCCGTTTTTTCTCGAGATCCACGCTGATGACCTTAACTTCTACGACATCCCCGACGGAGACAACATCGAGCGGGTGCTTTACAAACTTGTGGTCGGACATCTCGGAGATGTGCACCAGACCGTCTTGGTGAACACCGATGTCCACAAACGCGCCGAAATCAATAACATTCCGCACGGTTCCCTTGAGAACCATTCCGACCTTCAGATCTTCCATGCCGAGGACATCGCTCCGGAGGATCGGCTTCGGCATGTCTTCACGGGGATCCCTTCCCGGCGCATTCAGCTCCTTTACAATATCGCGCAGGGTCGGCTCGCCGATTCCGAGCTTTTCCGCCATCGAAGGATAATCCTTTACGACCACCTTCTGTCCGGATTTCCGGGTCTGTCCGGATCCGGTAACCGCGGTCGACGCAAAGAGTTCTTCCTTGTTCAGACCGAGCTCGTCCACAAGGGCGTCCGCCGCGCCGTAGCTTTCCGGATGAACACCGGTATTGTCCAGCGGCTCGCTGCCTCCCGCAATCCGCATGAAGCCCGCGCACTGCTCAAAGGCCTTCGGTCCGAGCTTCGGAACCTTCAAGAGCTCCCTTCGGCTGACAAAGCGGCCGTTCTGCTCACGGAACTCGACAATATTTTTTGCCAGCGTCTTGCTGACGCCGGACACATGCTCCAGAAGAGGAGCAGATGCAGTATTCAGATCCACGCCCACGCGGTTTACACAGTCCTCGACCACGCCGCCGAGCGCCTCTCCGAGTCGCTTCTGATTCATGTCATGCTGATA
>DGTF01000002.1 GCA_002394235.1 Eubacterium sp. UBA4343
TGGACATACTGAGAAGTCAGCAACAATATTGACACATAAAAGCAACAATATCGTAATAATGTTTGACTCGATAATTACAAATTATTATAAAAAGTATGACAAAAAGAAAAACTGCCGTCTGAAATCCATGTGAATTCCAGCGGCAGTTTTTCATGTGGCAGTGTTCGTAATGAAGGAATCAGGTATTGATCCGTTTCCGGCATGTTCAATTATGCGGCAGTGTTCAAGATGAAGGGATCAGGTATCACCTTGAGATTTCGCTTCTCCCACATCCGGCGGACCGGGGGAAGCATCCTTTCACCGACGGCGGACACCTTATCGGCAACCGTGATCACCCATCCTTCCTTTGTTCTTGGCGGCGCAGCCAGCAGAGGAAACATGTGGTGCATACAGATATCATAGACCTTGGCCCTGTCTTCCGGATCTGCGAAAAAAACAGAAAGATCAGCGGATTCAATCGGATGAAGCCTGCACATAGATGAACTTGAGGTGAAGCGTTCGCGGCCGAGGATGCCGAGATCATGGCACAGGCAGCCGACAACCAGTGCCCTGGTATCTGTGCGGATATGAAGCTTGGCCAGCATGTATCCGATACCGAGGGCAACAAAGGTAACATTCAGAGAATGCATGCCTACGGTTGAGCTGTGATGATGACACTGCTCAAGAGCTTCCCGGAACTTCAGACTGTTGAGAACGGGTTTTCCATATTTTTCAATATTTGAGATATTTTCTTCCTGCAAGATTATCCTTCCTCCGGATTCCGGTAAAATGCAGAACCATTAACGATTTGTCTTCAGCTCCTTATTATATATCTTTTTTGAACAGTTAAAAATAAATTTTTAATAAAGCACAGTTGGCTCAGGATTTTGCTGACCAGTACAGGAACGTAACCGCTTCTGCCCGGGAGCAGGTTCTATCCGGGGAGAAGGTGGTGCTGGTGGTTCCCGATGTGATGCCTCTGGATACAGCCCAGTTTACGGCATTATAGTAATAGCTGTTCCTTGAGATATCCTGAAAAACGGATGTCTGGTATGTCTGCCCCTTTCCTAAGTAATTGTACAGGAAAGTCACAATCTGAGCTCTCGTACAGGATTTGTCCGGAGAGAAAGTGGAAGCAGTGGTCCCGGTTGTAATATGATGGCTGTATGCCCAGTTCACGGCATTGTAATAATAGATGTCCTTCGATACATCGGTGAAAGGACAAGCCTGTGATGACACCTCTCCGTTTCCAAACAGTCGATACATAAAAGTGATAATCTGTGCGCGGGTGCAGATGGTGTTTGTGCCAAATGTATCAGAGGAAAATCCCATTGCGATGCCCTTCTTCTGCGCCCAGTATACCGGTGTGTAGTAATAGGAAGAAGAATCCTGTACGTCAGAGAAGACGGCGTCGGATGCAGCCGGTGTCGCAGAATTTTCCTTTGCGGAATATCCGGCGCTGCCGAGGTTTTCAGGTGCGTCAGATCCCTTCGGAAGGATGACGATTTTGATTCCCAGGATGCCGAGCCCCTGTCCGGTTGTTCCTGAGGTAGCCCCGTCGTTGGTCCAGTCAAGCCATCCGAGACCGTAGACATTTGTGCAGTAATAAATAGAATAGTTGGAAGCCTCTGACCCGGTCAGTTCGATTTGAACGGCTTCGAGCTGATAACCGGCAGTGCCGGCGATATTGCCCAGGGTACCGAGCCAGTTCCGTGAAGTGTTCTCACTGTGCCACACAGTGTCCCAGCCGACTTTCGCGGATGAAACGCGGTATTTGACCGATAGATTTGAACCCATGGTCTCATTGATTGTCAGAAACTGAAGTACGTCAGTGCTGCCGTCTTCATAGGTGGTTCCGGCAGTGGAGCCGTTCTGACCGGTCAGCCATTCATTCTGACTGCCGAAGGTGGAATAAAGGAGCCTTGTCCCGGTTGCCTCGTCAAGCACGCCGGGGTTGGCGACAATCGTCGGGTTCTGGGAGTTCGGGTCAACATAGGAGTAATCGGTGTCCACGTTTCCCGAGATACCGTCTACACTTCCTTTGCTCGAATTCTGCCAGAACTGATAGGCTGCATTTGTGTCACATACATTGTTCCACTGGGCTACCCAGTGATAATAGGTGGTGTCCTGCGCAATGCCGGAGAGCTTCCCCTCCCACCAGTTCTTGGAGGAATATATTCCTGCCTTATATCCTGCCGCAGTGATGCCCGCGCAATATTGGTTCGCAAAGCTGCAGAGAGTTGAGGATGAGAGAACAGACTGTACATGATCTTCCATATCATAGAAAACAGGAAGACTCAGACGATGCCCTGCCAGAAGCCGCAGTGTATGCGAGATCTCGCTGTTTACCATTTCTGTTGTGCTGGCATAGGAGTACAGGTATGCGCCATAGGGAATTCCAAGCTTCTCACAGGCATCGGCATTGGTTTCCCATGTATCGTCATCCTGGCTGGAGATATCGCTTCCATATCCGACACGAAGAATCGCGAAGGTGACGCCGTCTGCCTTTGCCTTTGCCCAGTCAATGGATCCCTGGAAGGTGCTGACATCGACGCCGAAGCTGCCTTTATCTGCAAGACGGATGCCGTCTGCTTCGCCTGCAGATGAATCATCAGAATGGTATGCTTCTGTCTCACCGGTAACGACACTTGCCTCTCCGTTTTTCAACGCCTGAACGACCGTATCCGGTTCTCCTTCATTCAGCGCCTGAACAGCGGCCGTTTCATTTTCAACCGTGTCAATGGCATCGTCAACGGGCTGTCCGTTGATATACCGCCAGCTGTTATAATTCTCATCCTGCTGTACAGTGACCGTTCCGGTGTCTTCAACTTGCGTCAGCGCGTCACTGATGCTGTCTAAGGATGCCTCCGCATTGGTCAGTGCCTTACGGCTCTCTGAGAGAAGCTGCTGCTCTTCTCCGGAAAGAGAATCAAATCCCTCGATGGTGTCTTCAATCTGCTCCTTGAGAGCGTCCGCGGATGAAAGATCTGCGTTTCCGTCTGACAGGTCTGCCGTCTGAGCAATGATGTCCCGAATATCATTTCCTACAGCTTCCGCATCATCCGCACTGTTTTCTGTGCTCTCCTGTCCTCCCGAGGCATTTGATTCGTTCGAAAATGACTGATCAGAGCTGTTCTCAGCCGAGGATGAAACAGCGGTGCTGTCAGCGGCGGATGTCGGAACAGCTGACAGTGCGATGCTGATACTCATCAGAATACTCGCTGCGAGCTTCAGGTGTTTGTGTTTCAAGGTATTACCTCCCCATGATATAAATTAATTTTCAGCAAACGGTGTAGGCTTTCGCGTCACTTCGTGCTCATACCTGTTGTCGTCGCTAATGTTCTTGCCCACTGGTGAGCAAGCTCCCCGTGGGCCAAGAACATTGCGACTGGACTTATACAGTAAAAAGGTACGGTCTGATAGAAGTTATCGGACCGTACGCTTTTCATGCTGTTATGCAATTGATTGTATCACGAAATGAAGAGATTTAGGATCTCTTTTTAATAATTTTGAAAAGAAAAAGCAAATCTTTCTTCACGGTTGAATTGCGGAAAGTATTAACAGGTGCTTTATATTACCTTATATATATCAGCCGGCTGCGGCTGCATTGTCCGCCATTGTCGTAGAGTCTGACGCATAGGTTGAATCTGCGGGTTCTGTGCCGGGTTCATAGTAGATCACGATCGGAACACCTGCGTCGATGTTTTCATAGATGGACTGTGCTACATTCGACGGAAGATTCAGACATCCGTTTGATCCGTTGGTCTTGTAGATTTCACCGCCGAACGACGTGCGCCACCATGCATCGTGAAGGCCCTCGCCCTCATAGAAAGGCATCCAGTACTGAACCTTTGTGGAGTAGTTCGCGCCCACCAGAGTGGAAGGACTTTCCTTGTATGCGACAGGAAAGATGCCGGTCATGGTGCCCTGGTTTTTCGAAAGGTCACCGCTTACAAGATCGCTCTCCAGAAGCAGGGAGCCGTCCTTGTAATACCAGAGGTGCTGCTTCGTCAGGTCAACTTCCACATAGGTTCCGGCCAGATCGTCCGTTCCGTTTCTCTTGTAGTAGTATGGGTTTCCATAGTCATTGGTCTGAACGTATATCGGCTCACGGCTGACAGACTGACCTGCCTGAAGATCCTTGATCAGTTCCGCGGTTTCGGAATCCTCATCAACTGTGTACCCGTATTCCACCTTTCCGGCCGGAAAATCAATGGTCAGACCGCCCGTGGTCTTGAAGGTTTTTTCAATATGACGGGTATTGTATTTATTCGCTAGATCACTCACCCATGCAGCGGCCTTGTCCTTGTCCACGGTGCAGCTTCCGTCGTCTGCAATGGTGAGCCAGTCCTTGAAGGTATCGTATGTAAGCGTCTCACTCTGATCCCCGAACTGGTAGGTGATCACCATATCCTTGTAAGCCTGAAGCTTCAGCTCCTTATTCTTGTCATCAGCTTCCTTCTGCAGATCTGTGGTATCCATATTCACTGTCTTTGAAGTGTAACAGTCTTCGGGAATTGCGATCTTCAGAGTGCCGGTGAGTGTACCGTTTTCGGATGCGCTTTCAATTGCGTCCCGGACTGCCTTCTGGAGTTTTGTGTCATCCACTTCATTTCCCTGCACCGGCTGTGTGACAACGTAGGTGTTGGTGGAAGAATCCAGATTAACCGCAGCCTCGACTGATTTTACGCGGGCGACACTGAACTTTGAGCTCTGTACAAAAGAGTCAAAAGCAGCCTCATCGAACGAATATACGTTGTCTGCGGAGATGTTATCTCCTCCGGCTGTGTTCTGCAGATATGCGCTGATGCTCTCTGTCTGTGCTTCTCTTGCTTTTTCAAGAGAGGCTGTCATTGAGTTTTTATCCAGACTGTATCCGTAGTCGGACAGATCTCCGGTAAGCACCGTCTGGTCGTTTTCGGTAATATCAATCGTCACCGGCTGGCTGTTCTGAATGATCTGATCAGCAACCTGCGAGGGCGTCATACCGGATATATCAGCACCGTTGAAGGTGGTGTTCTTCATGAAGGTGTCCGTATGCTTCGCGTGCTGATAAATCGCAAATACCGATATAATACCGACAATGATAACCGCCAGCATCACGATCAGTACAATTGTGCTGACGGAAAGCTTTTTTGTTTTCTGACTGTTTCTTGTACTTGAAGTTTTATTCAAAAAATATCACACTCCTGTTAGCGGCACGTAAGCTGCGAAGCAGCTGTCGTGACGCGGATACTTATGCATATTGTGGTGCCCCGCATGCAGGGCATGAGGATTTGCTGTAAACGGTTACTATCTCCGGCAATCATAAAACCCTGCCGGATGGTATTTCTGATTTCAAAACAGGATTATACCCGTATATGGTAAAAAAAACATTACAAGAAAAGATATTTTTGTGTCAGATTTTGCGCAATGTATTTTTGACCAGTTTTTTTGCTGAGGGTAAATGCCGTGACCGGAATCTGCGACACATCCTGCATGAGTGCACCCGGTACGATGAGGAACTGCGCCTGCATAAGTGTACCCGGTACGATGAGGAACTGCGCCTGCATAAGTGCACCCGGTACGATGAGGAACTGCGCCTACATAAGTGCACCCAGTACGATGAGGAACTGTGCGGCAAGGTATGTCGGCATAACCCATGTGCCGCTCTTCTTATGAAATACCTGGAAAGAAAGGATGGTGTCGGAAACGATAAAGAGCATGGTTCCTGCCCAGGTGATCATTCTTCCGGTGGTTTTCCCCGTCATATACATCAGATAAGAGCTGAAACTCATCGCCAGAATAACACCGATGTAGAGGCTTACCGGCGCCTTTGCCCTCGGGTCCATGCCTGGAAAAAGTTTCTGTACCACAAGGATCATATACAGAAGATAGATCATGAAGATGACAATGACCGGGATGGGCAGGAGCCAGGATACCTTGATGTTTTTCCAGAAATCAATGATATAGAAGACATGGCCTGCCAGAAAGGACAGCAGGCCCGGGATAAAGTACTCCTCCCGGAGAAGAAACGTATCTCCAAGAAATCCTCCGATCAGAGCCGGAATCAGAAGATACCGGATTTCCCTTCCCGACACGGAGACGGATGACAGATAAAATACAATCAGAACCGGCATCAGCAGCGGCTTGAAGAAACGCTCCTTTTCCGTCCGGTGGAATCGAAGCTCCAGAACACTAAGTATACAAAAGCATACCAGTGACAGGATCGATACACAGAGTGCCATTTTACAGTCTCCTCCCCTAAAGAATAGCCCACCTTGCAATCGTCTTCCGGTCAGAATACCTGTACCAGGCTGCCGAGTCCGTAAGTTTCACACACATTCCGGATGCCATCGGTGACTTCCTGACGGCTGTACTGGTGTTTTTCCAGAAAATCGTCGGATTTATCATTCAGGTATGCGTAGAAATAGAGCGCCGTGCGCATATTTCCCCGGTCGCCAGTTTCGATCAGATCATAGACCCTGTTTTCCGCGTCATTGATGTCTCCATCATCTACCATGGACTGCAGTTCGAAGAGAGCTTCGGAGGTGTCGTCCATCTGTTCGTTGACATTCTGTGCCTCTCTTGCGCTCTCACGAGCTGCGGTGTTGTACGGAGGCTGCTCCGCGTCGCCAAACACAATTTTTCGCAGTGTATTCAGGATCTCCCGGTTCTGCCGGGTCACATAATCATCTTCAAACATAGTGGATATCCTTTTTGCAATTTGCTTTTCTGATACAAATAATCGTAAAAATCCGGAGGACTTATTCTTCTGCGTACAAAAAAATAATCCGGAGGACTATTCTTCTACGCGCATCACGGTCTCGACGGATTTCACGCAGTGATTTTCCAGAAGATCATCGAGCGCGTCGCTGACGATTGTCTTTTTCACATTGGCAAAGATAAAAATCAGCGGGACGATGGGAGCCGATGAGGTGCGCGTGTCGCCGTTATTTCTGCCCGGCCGCTGCAGGGCTGTCTCGATGCTGATTCCGTGCGCTCCGAGGATTGTAGTGATTCTGCCCATGACGCCGGGGATATCCTCAGCCATCATCCGCACATAGTATTTGTTGCTGCCCTCACCGATGAATTTCAGGTCGGCGTCGTAGCGCAGCTGCGGAACGATATCGTAGGCGGAATCCTTCTCCCACTTGCGCGCCACGCCGATTACATCGCCCATGACAGCGCTTCCGGTCGGAAGCGGACCGGCCCCTCTGCCATAGAACATCAGATTGTCAACCGCGTTGCCGGTGATAAACACGGCATTGAACTCATTGCGGACATTCGCCAGAGGATGGCTGACCGGAACGAGCGACGGCTCCACGCTGGCGGAAACCTCTCCGTTCTCCTCACGGGCACTCGCAAGCAGCTTGATCTTATATCCGGATTCCTTTGCAAAGGCGATGTCATCCGATCCAACGTGGGTGATGCCCTGTGTAGGAATCTGATCTGGTCCTACACCCAGACCGAATACCAGAGATATCAGAATCGAGAGCTTATTCGCCGCATCGATTCCCTCCACATCAGCGGTCGGATCCGCCTCCGCGAATCCTTTCGCCTGTGCGTCCCGGAGAATGTCGGCGTAATCCTTGCCGTTTTCTTCCATCTGCGTCAGGATATAATTGGTCGTTCCATTCAGAATGCCGTGAACGGAGCTGAATTCGTTGGACAATAGGGCAGTCGTCAGGGAGGTCAGGATCGGAATTCCGCCTGCCACAGCCGCCTCGAAACGGAGCAGCACATGGTGCTCCTGTGCGAGCTGCGCAAGCATGCGGCCATTTGCGGCAATCGCTGCCTTGTTTGCCGTGACAACGCTCTTGCCGTTCTCGAGCGCTCGTGCCATAAACGTGGTGGCAGGCTCAATGCCTCCGATCAGTTCCACGACAATGCTGATCTCCGGATCGTTCAGGATGTCATCTACATCCGTTGTATATTTCTCGCGGGGAATGTCGATTCCGCGGTCCTTTTCAGGGTGACGGTTCAGAATCTTCACGATTTCAATATCCAGTCCGGTCGTATCCGCGATCTTCTTCTGATTCATGGCAAGTGCCTTGCAGGTTCCCTTGCCGATGTTGCCGATTCCAAGCATGCCGACTTTTATTTTTTCCATGATTGTTCTCCACTCCCGGTGTATATTTGAATGATGGTGTATATAATATAGAATAAATATGGTTATTCTGTGAAGTCATCGGATCAGAAATCCGAATGAATTTATATTATAACAGAATGTCTGCAGCTGCGCACAATTTTCTTATGAAAGGCCTTCACTGATGCTGCACGGAAAACAGTTAAAGCGGATTGCGGAGCAGAACAAAGGTATTCTTGTGAAAATCGAGAATGCCGTCCTGCTTCAGCAAAGCAAGCTCGCGGCTGAGTGAGCTTCGGTTCGCGCAGAGATACTCGGCCATCTCCTCGCGGTTCAGAGGGATTTCGATGTAGCGGGTGTTCTGCTTTTCTGCCTGCAGGGCCAGATAGGACAGAATCTTGCTCCGAAGATCCGGCTTGGATACGATCTCTATCTTTTCTATCAGCTGCATATTTTTCTGTCCGAGAAGATCATACAGATTATCCGCGAGATTCACATGAAAGACGCACTGATTGCTGCAGGGATGCAGGATCCGGTTTAGGGACAGAAAAATGACGCGGGTATCTTCCGCTGCACTGAAGGTGACCCTCGAGGCAGTCTGCTTCATGATGTTGAAGGTTTCGCCGAAAAGTTCGCCTTTTCTCATATAGATGATGAAAATCCTATTGCCCCGTATATCCTCCCGGATCATATCTACTCTTCCGGACAGAACAATACCGATAAACTTTACATTTTCCTCTTCCATAATAATATGAGATCCCTTTTTAAAACCGGAAATATGGCTGTCCAGATGACCGGCCAGCGCTCCGACCTGTCTGGAATCAAGTCCCGCGAAAAGAGGTATCTGCGCATCACATATCTCTGTGATTTCTTCTGCCTTTAACTGCATTCTGTTCCTCCGTATCCATTGACTGTCCGGCAGATCAGGCCAGACATAACCTTAAGCAAAATTATAGGACGCAGCCTTCCTTTTCGCAACCGGTCTGTCGGTCTCTTACAGCCTGCGGATACAGTGCCTTACGCGCGGCAATCATGTTTTGTTTACGAAGAATTGATCATCAACGTTGCGTGTGCAACCAGATGAATCTGCGGGAGTGGTATAATTGAAATGATGAGTCAGATACGCATTGTTAAATTTTTAACTATAATGAAATTGGTATTCTTTTTTCATAGTATTTGTTATATTTAACAGTGTGGAAATAGATGTCCTGTATATATACGAGGAGGTATTTACATGGGATACACGCTAGATGGAGCCGGATTCTCTCAGGTGGTGAAGAACCTCGGCAAAAATTATCGAATCTTTGCGCCTGTCCGTAAGGTCGGGGAAGGAAGATTCACGGACACGGATGTCATCCGTTATGAATTCATTACGGATGCGTCGGAAATCGAGCTTCAGAAGAAGTCGGACTACTCTTTCAAGGAGATCCTGACGCCGCTGTCTGAGACACTCTTCTTCTTTACGGAGAATGTTGTGAAGGAAGCGGATCGTGATACCCGGGATGTGATTGTTTTTCTTCGAAGCTATGATATTCACGCGGTTAAGCGGCTGGATCAGATCTATCTGGGCAATGGACCGAAGGATTATTTCTATGAGAACATTCGTGATCATGTAAAGTTTGCGCTGATCGCCGGTGATGAGGCGGATGATCCGGACGGCTTTTCGGTCAGCATGGGGACCAACCGGGCAACAGAGGGATATCTGTTCTCTGTAGAGCAGACGTCAGATGGATTTCTCTGTGATGTGCCGGACACTTCCCTGGAGTCTGTTTTTGAAGAGGCCGGCGGTGTGAAGACGGAGATCACGCCCTCCTATCCCGTCGAGAATCGGACCAGGGTGGAAATCCCCGATGAAATTCCGAACAGTATATACAAGGATCCGATCTGGGACGAATACACGGCGAGATGTATCGGCTGCGGCCGCTGCACCCTTGTATGTCCCACATGCACCTGCTTCACTATGCAGGACATCTACTACACCGACAACGGGAAAGTCGGCGAGAGACGACGCGTAAATGCATCCTGCATGATCGACGGCTATACGAACGTAGCCGGAGGCGGACAGTACAGAAGAACGCAGGGAGAACGGATGCGGTTCAAGGTGCTTCACAAGATTTATGATTTCCGGAAGCGCTTCGGCTATGATATGTGCGTCGGATGCGGCCGCTGTGATGCTGTGTGTCCGGAGTACATCTCCTTCTCCAAAATCATCAATAAGGTGAATCAGAGAGTGAATGAACTTGCTGCGGGATCCGTGGATGCAGCGGGAAAGGAGGCAGGTGCAAATGGCAGCAAATGAAAAAAATCCATACATTCCCTTCGCGTCTGAGATTCTGGATGTGATCCGGCACACAAAGAAGGAATATACCTTCCGTCTCAGCTATTCGGGAGAGGTAAAGCCCGGTCAGTTTTTTGAGGTATCTGTTCCGAAGTTCGGAGAGGCACCGATTTCTGTCAGCGGCATCGGTAAGAATTATATCGATCTGACGCTCCGCAAGGTCGGCAGAGTCACAGATGAAGTCTTTGAGAAATATAAAGGACAGACTCTCCTGCTTCGCGGTCCGTATGGAAACGGTTTTGATATGGACCTTTACCGGAATAAGGAAGTTCTGGTGATTGCCGGAGGCACCGGCGTATCACCGGTTCGCGGTGTTGTGAGTGCGTTCGCGGACGGACCGGATGCTGCGGACAAGCACGTCATCGTTGGATTCAAGAGCCCGGACGACATGCTGTTCCGGGATGACCTGAAGATATGGGATGAGCGCCTGGATCTCTGGCTCACCGTTGACGGCGCGCCGGAGGGATACGACGGGAAGATCGGTCTTGTGACCAAATACATCCCGGATGTGAAAATCCGCGATGTGGAGAAGGCCGCGGCGATTGTGGTCGGTCCGCCGCCGATGATGCGCTTCTCCGTCATGGGGCTTCTCGAGAAGGGCTTCCGTGAGGAAAACATCTGGGTGTCTCAGGAAAGAAAGATGTGCTGCGGTCTGGGAAAATGCGGCCACTGCAGAATCGGCGAGAAGTACGTCTGCCTGGACGGTCCGGTTTTCAACTATACCGAGAGCAAGAATATGCTTGACTGAGGAGGGAGATATCTATGGGTTACGATTGTAATGTAAAGAAATTAAAAAAGAACAACTTCCGTCAGTCGAAGGTCAGAGGAGAAGTCGCCTCCCGTGTGCGTGTGCCCGGAGGAAGAATCGATGCTGCTTCTCTCGCGAAGGTTGTTGAGATTGCGGTTAAGTACGGCACCGGAGAGGTTAATCTGACAAACCGTCAGGGCTTTGAGATTCCGGGAATTCCAATTGAAGATGTTGAAGAGGTGAATAAGGCGTTGCAGTCCATCATCGACGCGAGCGGAGTGACACAGGCGCCGAACAAGCCGGGCGAGGGCTACCCCTTCTCCGGAACCAGAAATGTCGTCGCGTGCCCGGGCAAATCTCTGTGTCCCTTCGGATGCTACGACACCAAGGAACTTGCAGCGAAAATCGACAAGCTGATCTATCCGAACGATCATCACGTAAAGATTGCCTGCACCGGCTGCTCTAATGACTGTGCGCATGTCAGACTGAATGATTTCGGTATTATCGGGCAGACAGAGCCTCAGTACAACCCTGACCGCTGTATCGGGTGTGAACAGTGTGTGAAGTACTGCAGCAGACGAAGCGTAGGTGCGCTCTCTGTCGTAAACGGAAAGATTGTCCGTGATACAGACAAATGCATCGGGTGCGGTGTCTGTGTCATCTACTGCCCTACCCGCGCGTGGACGCGAAGCAAAGAGCATTATTTCCGCGTGTCGCTTCTCGGACGTACCGGCAAGAAGAACCCGCGGCTGGGTGTTGATTTTCTGAAATGGGCGGATGAGGAAAGTATTCTGAAGATTATCAAGAACACCTATGATTATCTGGATGCCTATCAGGACAGAGGCGCGGTTGAGAACAAGGAGCATATCGGCTACATTGTTGACCGCACCGGCTTTGAAGAGTTCCTGAAGTATATCATGAAGGATGTTCATTTCGGACCGAAGACCGAGATGAACGGAAGACCTTACTGGGGCGGCAAGCGCTACGATCAGACCAATGAGCTCCGCTCCTCCATGTACCGTTTCTCCGACCGTCCGTACGACGGATACTCCGGTATCCCGAGAGAGGACCAGCCGCAGAAAAAAAGATAATCGAAAAAAGAAACAAGAACGAAAAAACATAACAGAAAAAGCAATTGAGAAACACAACAAACGAGATAAAACACGCTGCGCGAGTTTTATCTCGCTATCGCGACGCTCGCCGCACACGAATACTTCGCATTCGGCTGCGGCTCACTGTTCGCGTAAATAAACCGGACGGGGTTGCCGCACATTTTCGCGCGGCAGCCCCGTCCTTTCTCTCAGCCTTCACTTTTCAGAACTGGCTCCCATCACTCAGTCGCAGCCACAATCCTCACTCTCCATAAGAATAGATTGTAATCACAGGCTTCAGTCCCCCGTATTTGCCGAAATCAGTCCTTATCGGTAATCCCGTGATGATATCCGCTCTCCCTGTGAGCGATTGCGTTCTTGATGATCTCCACACAGCCGTCGATTCCGAACTTCGAACTGTCCAGACAGAGATGGTAGCTGTCTACAGATCCCCATTCCTTGCTGGTATAGTAGTTGTAGTAGCTGGAACGGCTCTTGTCGTTCTTCCGGATCCGGTCTCTGGCCTTATTGTCCGTCAGATCATACAGATTGGAAATCCTTCTCACCCGGACATCGAGATCCGCGTGAATGAATACACTCAGAAGATTCGGGTTATCCTCGAGCGCGTAATCCGCGCATCTTCCGATGATAACACATGGTCCCTGCTGCGCAAGCTTCTTCACGGTGTCAAACTGTGCCAGGAATACCTTCTGATTCAATGGCATATCGTTCATGACATTCGATGTGTAACCGAAGGAATAGGTATCCATTACCAGAGAATACAGAAAACTGCTGGTCGGCTTTTCATCCTGATTTTCAAAAATTTCCTTGGCGAGTCCGCTGTGCTTGGCGGCCTGGTCGAGAAGCTCCTTGTCGTAAAACGGGATCTTCAGATCTTCTGCAAGCAATTTGCCGATCAGATGTCCGCCGCTTCCAAATTCACGTCCGATTGTAATGATGGTCTTCATAACAAGTCCTCCTTCCTGCATCCTGCTGTAGCAAGAAATTCTCTAAGCTCATTATAACATGAACCCTCAAAAAATCACACACAAATTTATGCGAATAGGAGATGTTTTTGTATACTTTCACAAAATAACTGTCAGTTTGCACAAATAAAATCGGAGGATAAAATCGAGAAAAAAATTCATGATAGTTTCACCAGGAGCGTCTTGAAATAATCCGGAAGCGGAGCGGTGAATTCCATATATTCGCCGGTGACCGGATGCTGAAAACCGAGAATCATGGCATGAAGCGTCTGGCCCTGCAGTCCCTTCACCGGGCATCTCTTTGGTCCGTACAGTTCATCACCCAGAAGCGGGTGCCCGATATGTGCCATGTGGACGCGGATCTGATGGGTTCTCCCGGTTTCCAGGCGGCATTCGATGTAGGTGTAGCCGTTCAGCCGCTGAAGCACGCGGACGTGGGTTATGGCAGGCTTGCCCCTGCCGTCCGGAACTACGGCCATCTTCTTGCGGTCTGCCGGATGGCGTCCGATATTGCCCTCGATCGTGATCTCGTCTTCCGGCAGGTTTCCATGAACGATCGCGCGGTATCTGCGGGTGATGCTGTGTACGGCAAGCTGAGCGGCAAGGCTTTGATGAGCAATATCATTTTTGCAGACGACAAGCGCTCCGGTCGTATCCTTGTCGATCCGGTGAACGATGCCCGGCCGGAGGACACCGTTGATCCCGGACAGGCTGTCTCCGCAGTGATACAGAAGAGCATTGACCAGAGTGTGCTCATAGTGTCCCGCAGCGGGATGAACGACCATATTCTTCGGCTTATTGACGACGAGGAGACAATCATCCTCATAGAGAATGTCGAGAGGGATGTTCTCGGGCAGAACAGGCGGCTCCTGATTGTCGGGAATTGTCAGGTGAATCCGGTCTCCGGCCTGGATTTTGTAATTGGCTCTGACCGTCCGGTCCGCGACAAAAACGCTCTCATTCTTCAGAAGCTTCTGAATATGGGAGCGTGACATGGTTTCAAGCTGTTCGGTCAGATAGATATCAATTCTTTTATCCTGGTCTTCCGGCTCGACGGCAAACGAGATTTCTTTCATTGTGCGTCCTCTTTTTGATTCGCATTGTTCTTTCGCCCGAAGATCTTCTGCAGATCCGTGTCCTTATAGTGAAACAGAACCAGAATAATCAGCAGAATCACAGATACGGTGACGTAGATATCCGCAACATTAAAGATTGGAAAATTAATGACGGAGAAATAAATAAAGTCAACCACATATCGGTGCATGATCCGGTCGATCAGATTGCCGACCGCCCCTGCGCAGAGAATGGCAAGGCTCCACAGAAGGGGATTGAATTGAGATGTATTCTGTGGGATCTTCCTTATCAGCCAGATGGCAAAAATCAGAAAGACGGCAGTCAGAATATAGAAGAACCATTGCTGATTCTGAAGCATGCTGAATGCTGCTCCGTTATTTTCGAGGTAGCGGAGCTCAAGAATACCGGGAATCAGGACATGGGCATCTCTCCCGGCGAGATGGGAGACGGCGAGGTACTTCGTGAATTGATCGAAAATCACAAGGATCACACCCGCAATGAACAGAAGAAGCGGACGGGTTCGTTTTTTATCAGCGGTATTACTCATAGGTAAACTACAGTTCCTTTCGTTATACAGTTTGTGATACGAAGTTCTCATATCTGTAGGATCGCGGAAGTGCGAAGCACGGAGCAATCCGTAGCTAATACAGCATGTGGCGCCTCAGTCACAGGACAGGGACGTTTATTTAATAAGTACAGATGCTGCTTCGCGCAGCTCCTCGTCCGTGACGCTGCTGTCGATTACTGCGTTTCCGATACCGTCGAGAAGGATAAAGCGGATATGGCCCTCTTCCATCTTCTTATCGGATCGGGTAGTCCGGACTATTTCATCCACAGTCAGTCCGCTGACAGAGGTTGGAATCCCGAAATTCCGGTGAAGCTTCTGCAGCCACCGGTAATCATCCTCTGAGATCATGCCACGCTTCATAGACAGCCAGGAAGCCCCAATGGAGCCGATCCCGACACACTGACCGTGAAGAAGCTCGAAGTTCTTGCATTTTTCGATGGCATGGCCGAGCGTATGGCCGAAGTTGAGGATGGCACGGAGTCCCTTGTCCTTTGGATCCTCTTCGACAACGGATGCCTTTACCCTGCAGCAGGCGCGGATCACAGTCGCCAGAGCATCCGGATCTCTCCGGAGGATCTCTGCCTCGTGGGAATCAATCCAGGTGAGCAGGTTTCTGTCGCGGATCGCACCGGTCTTCAGAACCTCACCCATGCCGGAGGCAAACTGATCCTGCGGAAGTGTCTTCAGTGTCTTCATATTCATGTAGACAAGGCACGGCTGCAGAAATGCGCCTACCATGTTCTTATACTGTTCAAAATCGACGCCTGTTTTTCCTCCGACGCTGCTGTCTACCTGTGCGAGCAGGGTGGTCGGGATCTGGATAAAATCGATGCCTCGCAGGTAGGTGGCCGCCGCAAAACCGGTCAGATCACCGGCGACGCCGCCGCCGAGAGCGGCGAGGATGTCGTTTCGCTGAAACTTATGCTCGATCAGAAAACGGTACAGGCCGTTTACTGTATCCAGGCATTTGTGTTCCTCCCCTGCCGGAAATATATAGGTTTCAACCGTAAGTCCAAGCGGCTCGAGAGCTTTCTCTACCTCTCCTGCGTACAGCGGCGCTACGTTGCTGTCGGATACCACGCAGATCTTTTTTGCCCGGAAACCGTTGATCCGGCGGATTTCATCCGCAAGGGTCTGAAAACTGCTCTCCCACACGATCCGATAGGAGAATTCCATGCCTGAGCTTTTTCTTTCTACGATTAGTGATTCCATAAAAAACTCCTTTTCAATATTCCGTCACTGTATACTTCACTGCTGAGGAAAGAGGGGACTGCGTCATCATCCGATAAGAGAAAAGCACCAGTAAGAATCGCTTCTAACTGATGCCCGAACTGGTGCCCGAAAGGTCATTCATTTCTGTAATCATTTGAACAGAACCGCATACCGGAAAGGCTGCTCTGTCATCATTCGATCAGAACCGCACGCTCGGAAAGCCATCGCTTTGATAAGTTCTGTCAGAACGCCGTGCGCATTGTCGGCATTGCGCCGTTCAGAAGATCCTGAATGTCTCCGGAAATCTCTACGGTAGAAGGAGTCAAAATGAAGATGTAACTTGAAACCTTCTGCAGTCCTCCGCCGATTGCATAGCATGAACCGGAGGAAAAGTCAATGATTCTCTGTGCGAGCTCGACATCAAGCCCCTCCAGATTCAGTACAACGGTGCAGCCGGAAAGAAGGGTGTCTGCAATCTCCCGGTAGTCCTCAACCTTTGCCGGTTTGATCACACAGACTTCCATGCCGCCGCGGGCGGACGATGAGGCACGGTGCATTGGCGTTACCTTCTGAGACTGCGCTGCAGGTCTCGTCTGCATGCGTGCTGCCGTGGTGTATCTTCCGGAAGCCTCCGGCTGTGCCTTGCGAACCGGCTCCTCCTCTTCTGTCTCACGGGCAGTATTTACACTCTTGCGGCTTCCGAAATGCTTTTTCTTCGGCGCTGGTTCTTCTTCCGGCTCATCATCATAATCGTCATCGTCGTCATCGAAGAATTCATCGTCATCATCATAATCGTCATTCAGACGTACCGCGTCAAGGAACTTATCAAAAAATCCCATCTTATCATACTCTCCTAATAATTTCTTACAGACTCAGGGGGCAACATTTCAGGAGTGTGAAGCACGGAGCAATCCGTAGCTTATACACACTGCAGCGCCCCGCTAGCGGGACATGGCCGTTTACGTCACAATTTTGAAGCCGGCCGTAATGCCATGGGGGAAACACTAAAAACATGTCTTACTGTTTGTGTGAATAATCGCGTGCGCCGAAAATAGCAGTACCTACGCGGACAAGTGTGGCACCCTCTTCAACTGCGACGATATAATCATTGGTCATACCCATACTCAGAGTCTTCATTTCAACATTCTCATTATCAGTGTTTTCATTGTTGATGTCAACACTTAATTGTCTCAATTTGCGGAAGACCGGACGGTTATCCTCCGGGTTCTGCACAAAGGGAGCGCTGGTCATGAGGCCGCTGACAATGACATGCGGAAGCGTTTCTGCAATTCTTTTCACAAGCTTCGGAGCTTCTTCACAGGAAACGCCGAACTTTGTGTCTTCCTCTGCGACATTGACCTCGATCAGGATCGGAATCCGGCGGCTGTGCTTAACCGCTTCCTTCTCGATGGTCTGAGCAAGCTCATAGGTATCGACAGCGTGTATCATGGTAACGTATTCCGCGATGTACTTGACCTTGTTCCTCTGCAGATGACCGATCATATGCCAGTGAATATCCTTTGGAAGGTCATCATGCTTCTGGCGGAGTTCCTGAATATAATTCTCACCGAAGTCACGCACCCCGGCACGGTAAAGCTCTTCGATGTTCTCCTCCGGCTTTGTCTTGCTGACTGCGATCAGCGTGACATCCTCCGGATTCCTGCCCGCGCGAGCGCAGGCCTCATCGATGTTCTTGCGAACAGCTTTATAATTTTCCAAAAGCATTTTCAACACCTCACATTTCTGTATACATATTGTGACGCCCCACCTGAGAGGGAAGGGCGTTTCCGGTAAACCATCATACGGGATATACTGTGACACAAACGGTAAAAGCTGAGAATTGCTCTGTGCTTCGCACTCCCGCAATCTTTATATATGATATGGATCTGTATGACGCATTGTCTTTACCGGAGTATCTCCGCCTCGTTCACGGTACTTCCGTCTCTGACAATATAATCATATTGGGAGATTCCGTAGTTTGTGCCCTCTTTTACCAGACAATACTCATCATTCTGATCGATAATGTCGATTTTGCGAAACTGTGCGTAGCCGCGGTTGACACAGTAAACACCCTCCAGTGAGGCAGTGGCCCCGATGGTATAGGTGTCGCTGGAATCGGGCTTGAGGATGAGATCTCCAGGCTGGAAATCCGCTTCATCCACATAATAAACCTTCTGCCCGGAATCATCCGTGGTGCTCTCATACAGATCGGCTTCTACAAATTCTGTGGAGGAGCCTCCTCCGCTGCTCTTCGTCTGTTTCATAAAACCGTCGGAGTCGTCATCACCTCCCGTCGTCAGATAATCTACCGGAATCGTGTAAAACTCCTTTGTAACGATAGAGGAAAGCGGGATCTTCAGTCCGGTGTCCGTATTTGTCACCAGCTCAATATTGAGAAACCGGTCATCCGCGTACCGCACCATACCGCTGTACAGGGTGATTTTCGCAAAATGTGTGCCGTCTCTGTCAAATAGAGTCAGATCTCCGTTCTCGGAATTCCCGTCTTTGCTGAACTTTACCCGGACCGTTGTTTTTGTGGAAAGGGCGGCATATTGTCTGTCGGTTAAAGGAAAGACAAGATACCAGGTGTCATCGGTCGCAATGCGGAAGATCGGATCTCCCTTCGAAACCTTGTCGCTGGTCCGAAGCTGTGTGCTCTCATAGGATTTGATGTTGAAATCATCCAGAGTGACGTCCTGCGGTGTCAGCGTTTCATATCCGTCTGTTGTATAGGTGATGATACCGTCATTGTCTGCCTGACAGGCAGTTCCGTTAACAGAAGATGGATCACTGTCGTTGATGACGGTAGAGTTCAGCGAGTACTGAAAATCATAGACGGTTCCGAAATTATCCTCATTATATGCCCCGGAAAATTCCGAGGCAAGCTGCCGGATTTTGCTGATGTCGGAGTCTGCCAGTGTGACCCTGGAGGAAGAATCGGGACTGGAGCCGATACTGCACACAATGTCATTTCTGGATGCTCTGGCGCTGTCCTGTGTATAGTAGCTGACATATCCGGAGGCAGAAGCATCAACCAGTTCTTCCGACCGAAGCGCAAGCGCCGAGTAGGATTCGTTGTTTGAAAGAGTGCCGGAAGTTACCATATATGAGGAAATGTGCTTTGAGGTCGCATAGATGAAGATCGTGATGATCAGATACAGGAAAAGCGCTCCGAAGATCACGGTGCCGATATTGAAATTTATTCCGTGTTTTCTTTTATCTTTTCTTGCCACAGTTGCCTCCTGCATACGCTTTGACTCCTTATTCTAGCATTATCCGAAATTGATTACAAGCAAAAGAAAGCTGCCCGCAGGGAGGCATAAAGAAAGCTGCCGCAGCAGGTGCGGCAGCTGAATGAGGTCCTGTTCGGAACAAATATAATAGTCTGGATTCGATACATGTACGGATATTACAGAGCAAGGAGGATCTTTTCCTGCATATCTGCGCTCAGTTCTTCCTTGTCCATGGACATGCTGATGACAAAGTCAACATGGAACATTGTACTGATCTGCTCGAGCTGTTCGATGCAGTCGTCTACCTTATCCTTGTTGTCTTCAAGCTTCGTCAGCTTCAGGAAGCCGTCAAGATACATCTGCTCGATATCACGATTCTGAGAGATGATTCCGCAGATAAAACCGACAAATTCATTGTAGTCCTTTAACGGATAAACGGATACATCAATCAGGCGGATCTTATTGTTCAGCTCAAGCATATGCTTTGCGCTCTTGTCGAGATATACGATATCTCCGCTCGCCGACCTAACTGCTGTATTCACCTTGTCCAGAATATATTTGGTTTTTCCTTTTCCCTTTTTGCCTACAATTAATTGAACCATGGCTGATTCCTCCTTGAGCAGTATCGTAATGTAAAATACATTGGTATAGCATAATTTCCCGAAAAGCTGCATAATCGACACAGACTGGCACGATTTAATTGTCTTTTTGACTAAAATCGTTTCGGGTTGATGGTTTAATTATAGTGTATTTATACAAAAAAGGCAAGACACTTTCCTTATTTTCATCAGGAACCGGAGACTTGGGAGACGCTTTTCTCCGTATCTGAGGACGAAGACACCTTTTCCGTTCCGGAAGTGGAAGTTTCCGCTCCGGAAGTGGAAGTTACCGTTCCGGAGGATGAAGATACCTCTTCCGTGCCAGAGGAAGATTCCGCAGCGGAGGAGGCGTCCGAATTCGTCAGACTGAGCAGCTTGCTCATATCGTTGTACAGAGTATCCTTTGTGTCGGCACCGGTGACGATTGCGATAAAGGGAACGCCGTAACCGTTCTGTACGACGAGAGCAAGGCATGACCCGGCCTGATCTGTTGTACCGGTCTTGCTCGCAAGAATCTGTACATTGGAAGGCAGTGAATAGGTTCCGTCGAGATATTCATCGGTTGTAGTGGACAGGAAGGTGCTCTCTCCCTCGGTCCCCGTGACGCTTGTCTGGTACTGGGACTGTGACGCGATCTTTGAGAAATCAGGATAATCCTGATAGACACGGTTCAGCATCAGATAAATGTCATATGGTGTTGTGTAGTGGTTGTCCTCGTGGAGTCCGGAGGGATTAACAAAATGGGTTCCCGTCATCCCGAGCTTCTGGGCTTCCGAATTCATCATCTCCACGAATTTATCCACACTGCCGCCGACCGTCCTGGCAATCGCCATGGCCGCGTCATTCGCGGAGTATACCAGAAGCAGGTTCAGCAGATCTTCGAGCGCAACCTTGTCTCCGACTTCAAGCTGACTGGACTGCGCGTCCTCACCGAGCTGAAAATCCGCATCCGTCATGGTGACCTGCTGCGTGAGGTCTGCGCCGCTCTCAAATGTCACGAGAGCCGTCATGATCTTCGTCAGGCTGGCGGGATAGATTTTATCGTAGATTCCCTTTGCATAGAGGCTGGTGTGATCCTCGAGATTAAACAGAAGCGCCCGTTCATCATCTTCAGTGAGGCTGAGACTTCCGGATCCGACTTCAGATTCGGAACAGACAATACCCTCGCTCTCCGTGTAATTCGATGTACTTTGAAGGGTGAAAGGAGAAAGCTCCTCGGCCCCGTTCTGGGCGGAGAGATTATAGGCCCCGGATGTGTCAAGCGTCGCGCTCCGCGTGAAGATCAGATGAATCAGAACAGCTGCCAGCACAAGAATCACCGCGATGAAAACTGCCGCAATACGATGCAGGAGACGCTGCTGTCTGCGTCTCGCATTCCGGCTGTATTTTCTGTTATGCCTTCTTTCCGGTTCCGGATTCGAAGGAGTCCGGTTTGAATGTTTCTCCTGTATAGACATATTTTCCTCCATAGTCAAAATATTTCTTGCGCTGCAGACTGATATTCATCACCACACCCATTCCGATGTAGAGACTGATCAGAGAGGTCAGGCCGTAACTCACAAAAGGAAGCGGCGTTCCGGTATTCGGAAGAAGGCCTGTCGCGACGCAGATGTTGATAAAGCTCTGTATCGCGATCAGGCATCCCATACCGTAGCAGACCAGGGTGCCGGAGAGATCTTTTGCCGCTCTGCCCGCCAGAAAGCAAAGCAGAATGATCAGGAACAAGAGGATGACAATAATGGCGCTTCCGATGAAGCCCAGCTCCTCTCCCGCAACCGCGAAGATGAAGTCGTTCTGAATCTCGGATATGAAATTGCCGCTGTTCGCGGAAAGATCCGTGTTGTTCAGCCCTTTTCCGGTGACCTGGCCGGAACCGATTGCCATGATGGAATTCTGCTGCTGCATCTTGGAGTCGGAATACTCCTCGCTGTCATCGGAGCTGAGGAAAGTCATGATACGGTCCTTCTGATAATCGTCGACGATATGGAGATCCGTTTTGACGATCAGGAGAAACATCACCAGTACAACAGGTACGATTACCGCGAGGATAATGCCGATCTTCTTGTAGCTGAGCCCTGCTCCGAAATACATCAGTGCGAATACAATGGTCATTGTGATGGTGTTCTTCAGGTCCGGCTGGCTCAGGATGAGGAACAGCGGGAAAGCAAGAAGAATGATCGACCGGAAGACCGTCTTCCAGGAATTCAGGTTTTCTTCATGGTTCATAAAGAACATGGAGAAAAACAGAATCATCATGATCTTGCACAGCTCGGTCGGCTGGAACTGGAATCCTCCGATGTTGATCCAGCGTGCCGCTCCCAGCGCCGTTGTACCGAACAGGCGGACCATGATCAGCAGCAGAATGTTAATAATATAGATGATCCAGTAAAAATGGAGAATCCAGCTGTAATCGATCAGAGAGATCACGATCATCAGCGCAAGCCCCATCAGAAAGCCCATCAGCTGTCTGCTTCTGAGGGTCGGATCGGCGGATCCGACGAGGACCACACCGATCGAACTGATGATAATCAGCAGAAGCATCAGCATGAAATTGTAATCTTTCAGTTTATATAACTTCAGCATTCGATATTTTCCCTCTATCTGTGCACTAGCTCAGTCGGCAGCGATTTTCTCCGTGATTGAATCACGTCGTGGCGGAATTTCGCAAATTGTTGAAAAAATCAGTCAGCAACAATCTTCTTTGTGATCGAATCCGTGTTTGCGTGTTTCATGATGATATTTTCCTCAGAATCCAGATTGAAGTAATATCTGAGGGCATCCCTCGCGACAAGACTCGCGTTTGTGGATCCGTATCCATTTGCGATTCGGACGGCGAAAGCCACATCGTCATAGGAGGTGCTGTCCTTTGCGCCGCTTGTGAATCCGATAACCAGACCGTGATCCGCGCGCAGCATGGATTCCTGCGCGGTTCCTGTCTTCGCGTACACGGTAATGGTACTGGAAAATCCCGGCCATACCGTCGCGTCATTCGATACAACCCCTGCCATTCCCTCATCGATCAGATCCCATGTCGTACTGCTGATGGAATCCGCCGTGCTGAGCGTCTTTGCCTCGTTCTGCTTCAGAGTATTTCCTTCCGAGTCCGCGGTCTTGTCAATCAGTGTCAGATCCCTGCATACGCCTCTGTCTGCGATGGTCGCCGCGTATCTGGCGAGCTGAGTCGTCGTGTACTGGTGTGTTCCCTGTCCGATGGAGGAAGGTATCGGAAGGCTGTCGGATACATGAGGATCCGATTCGGAGATTTCAATTCCCGTTCCCTCGTTGAGACCGAACATCGCGGCATACTTCTGCTCCTTCGCGAGAGCGGTATCCTGATCATAATCCTGGCTGCTGTCGAGACCCAGATCAAAGCCAACGGTACAGAAAAAGACGTTACAGGAATTCGTAATTCCGCCGACCACGTTCAGGTAGCCGTGGCCGTTGCTGTTCCAGCAGGCCACCCGGTCCGAGTCAGACAGGAACGCAATATCCTTTCCAAAGACGCCGGTGCAGTCAATCAATGTTGAACCGTCAATGACCCCCTCGGTGAGACCTGCGGCGGCCATGACCGGCTTAAAGGTAGAACCCGGAGCGGTGAGCTGCTGCGTCGCCTTATTGTAAAACGGAGTGGAAAGGTCGGTATTCAGCTTGTTGTAGTAATCGGTGTCCATGTCATTGGCAAGACGGTTGTTGTCATAGCCCGGATATGAGACACACGCGCGGACCTGACCTGTATTCGGGTCCGTGATGACAATGGAACCGGAGCACGGGTCCAGGGCAAGCATTGCGGGCGTAATTTCCAGGCTGTAGATCTTGTTGTACAGGAGCTGGTACGCACTGGTCGCCCCGCTCTCAAAGGAAGCATAGTCAGCGTCATCCTTTGAGAGAATTCCCTGATCATAAAGGATCTGCATGATCACCTTCGGCTCCAGCGAGTCATCCTGAAGCAGATATTTGTAGAGAAGCTTGTGGAACGCTTTTTCTCCGGTGATGTGACTGGTGATGAAATCAAGGACTGCCTGATAGATTTCATCAGAGGTCAGGTACGAAGAATCCTTGTCGCTGAGCTTGGCTACATTGATCCAGCTGTTATTTGCCGCATACTGGAGAAAAGCACGGGGGCTTATGGAGCCGTCCTTGAAATATGCCTGGTAAGTGGCATCGTCTGTTTTCATGGAAGAACTGTCCAGAATTCCGTACTCTGTTGTGAGAAAATCGGATATCACATAATCGAAGACTGCTTTCTGCTCAGCAGACAGATCCGAATACCTGGCAGCGCTGTCGCTGCTCAACTGTCCGGTGATCCAGTTCACCGTATTGGTCTGGCCGGTATCCAGCGCGGTCTGTGCCTTCTTCTCCGCCTCTGTGGCATCGCTGTCCGAAAATTTATCGATATCAACGATGCTGTTTTCAATCAGGGCATTGTAGCAGTCGTAGCTCGCGATGGAGATGGTATCATTGTCCGCGAGGCTTGCCGCGTCCACGGACTTTGCATCCGTCATATTGGTCAGGAGAATACCGGCGATTCTTTCTTCCAGGATCTGATAGGCTGCCTTCTGAAGTTCGCTGTCGATGGTGAGGTAAACGTCATTGCCCTTGGCAGGCTGCACCAGGGAGTCTTTATTTTCCGAGACAACCTTTCCGAGGTTATTGATCGTAACCTCCTCGGAGCCATCGGTTCCCTGCAGGGTGCTCTCCATTGCCTTCTCGATTCCGGCCTTTCCTACAATGGAGTTGCTGTTGTATCGTGTATCACCGGAGCCGTAATCTTCCAGTTCATCCGAGGAGATCTTTCCCGTGTAACCGATGATCGGTGCCATCGCCTCACCGCCGCTGTAGACACGGATATAATCCTCTGCGATTTCCACGCCCTGCAGAGAATCCGTGTTTTCCTTCACTGCCGCAACGGTACTGTCGGAGACATTGGTCGCGACAGTAACCGCGACATAGCGCTGGTAGCTGACCAGACTGAGCTGGTAGCGGACCACAATAATATCCAGCGCCTCTTCCTTCGTGAGCTTTTCCGGGAGGCCGTATTCGGCAAGCTCCTCCGCCGTATACGGTTCATCCGCATCCGCGAGTCCATAGTATTTTGAACCGCTCAGATCCTGGACAATTTTATCCGGGGATGCATCCGCCTCGCCCGCCTTCAGTTCATCGGTGGTCTGATAACCGTAAATGTCCGCACGGAAACGCTGGATTGTCGTGGTATTGTCGGTATCAAAGGCGTAATTTCCGTCCGATCCGATAATAATATGGAAATCATGGGAAGGGGTGTCGCCGTTGGAACGGATCATCTTCGTCAGGCGGTAGATCTCGCCGTTCAGAGACAGATTCTTCTGCCGGGTGGTATCATATGACCCGTTATCTTCGATTGTGACATTATTTGCCAGCTCATTGGACGCGACAACCTTCCCGTTTACATCATAGATATTGCCGCGGGTGCTCTTCAGCGTGCGCGTGGCAGTCGTCATAACCGTGAAGCTGTTCGCGTAATCCTTTCCGCGGATAATCTGAAGATGAAAGAGCCGTACCAGAAGGATCAGCGCCAGAACAGCAAAAAGCAGAACAAGAATCAATCCTCTTCTGCTGAAAAATCGGATGAATGCTTTTTTTATCTTCTTAGCCAAGGTGATTGTTCTTCCTCCAGTTCAATTGCGGTGATTTTGCTGTTCAGCCAGTGGTACAGAAAATAAAGCGGAATGGTTAAGAGCATGGTGCATACCGCCTCCGGCAGAATCGTATGGATCATGCAGGAACCGAGCGTAAGGCTCGTACCATTCAGAAAACGGATCAGGTAACAGGCAAGGCCGTAAACGATATCGCTGATTCCCACTGCGACAAGGGGAATCCGGATGTCCTCATCAAAAAATACCTTGAACAGAAATCCGTTAAAATATCCGATGTACAGAAGAATAAGTGCAGTGAATCCGAATATTCCGCCGTAAAACAGATCCAGAATCAGTCCGGAGATAAAGCCTGTCCACATGCCGGATTTCTTTCCCCGCATGAATCCCATGGAGCATGTGAGGATCAGCGCCAGATTCGGCACAGACAGAATCGCGGGCAGGAGCAGACCCAGAGAGGACTGCATCACCAAGGTTGCGGCAATAATCAGAAAAATACAGATATTTTTCTTCATTGATCAGCGGTCTCCTTCAGCTGTTTGATGATGAGAACGGTGTTCACGGACTGAAAATTCACTGCAGGAATAATGTAGCCCGTCTTCGTCAGCAGGTTGGAGTCATCCTGTACGGAATCCACATACCCGATCAGAATCCCGGGAAGGTATTTGTCACTGATGTTGGAGGTGACGACACGTTCTCCGGTGGATACCTTGGCATCTGTTTTGAGCTCGCTCAGCGCAAGCTTACCGGATTCAATCAGTGACAGACTGCCTGTGACAATGCAGTTTTCCGAGGAATCGAGAAGCATGGCGCTGACGTTGTTGTCGTCGTCGATGATGGAACGGACGGTCGACCAGTTTTTGCCGGTCTCGGTGACGATGCCCACAAGACCTCCGTCGGAAATGACATTCATATTGACGGCAACGCCATCGTCCGTGCCGCGGTTCACGGTAAAGGTGTTATACCAGTTTCCCGTACCTTTGGCGATGACGGACGCAGCAATTTTGTCGTAGTCGTTATAATCCTGATCCAGGTCATAAAGCTTCCTGAGATCCTCCAGTTCTTTGGTGTTCTCGGTAAGAACCGTGTTCTCCTCTTCCAGATCTGCCACCTTGCTCTTCAGCTCTTCGTTTTCCTTAGCCAGCTGTCTGGCATTCTTCTGCCCGATTCTCTGTCCGTTCAGCCAGTCGCCGACTTTATTGATTCCGGTCTGCAGCGGAACCAGAAAGGTTCCGGCGGCATTCCGCAGCGGTGATATGGATATGACCTGACTGCCGGTCAGCATGGCAAGCGCGACGCAGATGATTGTAAGAATGACAAGCAGATATCTGCTTTTGATATGTGTACCCTTTTTCTTCATGAATATAACTTCTTTCCCGGCAGATATGCCCAGTGCTGCATTTCAGGATGAGTGATGAGCTCCTTCAGACCGCATACGGTGCTGAGATCATAATATTTTGACAGGATAACCGGACAGTCCAGCGCTTCCTCCAGAAACGGCACCATGCCGGCGATGTGCGTGCTGCCACCGGTGATATAAATTCCTTCCTTCAGAACATTTGTGCGGATCTGCGGCGGTATCCGCTCCATAATCCGGCGGATTTCCGCGGCAATCTTCTGCATTTGTGCGGTGACACTGGCGGTAACATTGTAGCTCGTCACGACGCCGTTTCGCGGAAGGCCACTGTCCAGATCAATACCGTTTACCTTACATCCCTCATTGATGTCTTTTTCCAGATTTGTCAGCGTCAGCTTCAGACGCTGTGCTGTGTGGTGACTGACAATGAAGCTGTTCTTTCGTCGGATGCCCTCTACGATAGCGGAGGTGAATGCCTGTCCGCCGATGGCAATCATTCTGCTGATGATCACCCGCTCATCGGCGATGAAGGAGACTTCGGTGCTCTGAGCTCCGATGTTGATAATCATCGATCCTCTGGTGTGATGCAGCGGGATGCCCAGGGCGAGTGCGTCCGCGATCGGTTTTTCCACAAGATAAACCTGGCTTCGGCGGAACCGGCCCTTCCGCGCAATTGTGGAATATGCCCGGCGCTCGATCTCAGTCATATCGACGGGAACGGAAAAATACAGAACCGGACGATACCCGGCGTATCCGCCGGTCCGTCCGAGCATCGTGTGCAGCACAGCTTCCATCATCAGAACGTCATTGATCCGTCCATTGCTCATCGGTGAGATGATCTCGATATTCTCAGGGGTCTTCTCATACATGGCATAGGCGTCATTTCCGACCGCTATCACGGTATCCCCATTCCGGACCGCTATCATATTCACTTCCTTGGTGATGGAATCCTTGTTCCTGTCGTAGATCTTCACCGTTCCGGTGCCCATATCCACGCCATACACATGGTTAAACGACATATAAAACTCCTGTACTCTGACTGTGCTGTACGCCCCGGCCACATTAATCACCGGTGTCTGTCTGCGTTTTCTCCTGAAAGGCAAGCGTATCAAAGAATCCGTCGTCACGGAAGCTGAAATAGGTCCTGTCTCCGATGATAATGTGATCCGACAGCTCGATCCCGACGATTTTGCCTGCCCGATAGAGATTCCGGGTGACCTGATAATCCTCGTGGCTCGGGGATGGATTTCCGCTCGGATGATTGTGAATCAGTATCAGATGCAGCGCATGGTAGGACAATGCCTTCTGCAGGATCTCCCTCGGAGATACCAGAGACATGTTTACCGTGCCGGAGGAAATCTCCGGAGACGCAATCTGCTGCATTCTGCTGTCCAGCATGACGGAGATAACCTTCTCCGTCTCCTGATGACGCATTTCTTCCATAAAATAATGCGCGACCGTATCGGGACGGTCAAAACAGAGAGCTGAAGAGGTGTTCATCTGCGCAATCCGCCTGGAGAGCTCGCGAACACATAAAATCTGCAGCGCCTTCACCTCACCGATTCCATCCAGCGACATCAGATCCTGAAGCGTGAGATGATAGATCCCAAGCAATCCGTTCCTGAACTTGCAGAGATCCAATATTTCTTCCGCAAGCTGGAGGGAGTTCTTTCCCTTCGTACCGGACCGGAGAATGATCGACAGGAGCTCCGCATCGGTCAGCGCACCGGTCCCCAATCGGAGTGCTTTCTCATAGGGACGTGACTGATCCGGGAGTTCCTTCATCCGGGTAACAGGCTCAATATTTCTGCGGGGTATAGATTTTGAATTATTCTTCATTTTCCTGTCCTCCTGTTTACTGTATAAGTCCAGTCGCAATGTTCTTGGCCTATGGGGAGCTTGCTCACCAATGGGCAAGAACATTAGCGACGACAACAGGTATGAGCACGAAGTGAC
>DGTF01000072.1:0-5345 GCA_002394235.1 Eubacterium sp. UBA4343
TCTGCCAGAGCTTCATGACAGAGCTGTATCGTCATATCGGAAAAGATACTGATGTACCGGCAGGTGATATCGGTGTCGGCGGACGTGAGATCGGATTCCTCTATGGTCAGTACAAGAGAATCACAGGACTGTATGAAGGAGTCCTTACCGGTAAGGGACTGAGCTACGGCGGTTCTCTCGCAAGAACAGAAGCTACCGGTTATGGTCTGATTTACTTCACACAGGAACTGATGAAGATTAACGGCATTGATGTCGCAGGCAAGACAGCCGTTGTATCCGGTGCAGGTAATGTTGCGATCTACGCAATTCAGAAGGCACAGGAGCTTGGCATGAAGGTTCTTACCTGTTCAGATTCTACCGGATGGGTTTATGATCCGGACGGCATTGATGTAGAGGCACTGAAGGAGATCAAGGAAGTCAACAGAGCACGTCTGACAGAGTACAAGAAGTATCGTCCGAACAGTGAGTATCATGAGGGACGTGGAGTGTGGACAATCAAGGCAGATTTTGCATTCCCGTGCGCGACACAGAACGAGCTGAACCTTGACGATGCAAAGACACTGGTTGCTAACGGAGTAACTGCTGTATGCGAGGGCGCAAACATGCCTACCACTCTGGATGCGACAAATTACCTCAAGGAGCACGGCGTTATCTTCGGACCGGCAAAGGCTGCAAATGCCGGCGGCGTTGCAACATCTGCACTTGAAATGTCTCAGAACAGTGAGCGCCTGTCCTGGACCTTCGAGGAGGTTGACGCAAAGCTCAAACAGATTATGATCAACATCGTACATAACATTGACGCAGCAGCGAAGGAATACGGCAAGGCAGGAGACTATGCTGCAGGTGCCAACATCGCAGGCTTCAAGAAGGTTGCAGACGCAATGATGTCTCAGGGCATTGTCTGATCAGCAACAGAGCAACAGATAAGAACAGTAAGCGGGACCGGAGAAATCCGGTCCCGCTTACTGTATAAGTCGGCACGGAAGCTGCGAAGCAGCGCAGTGACGCGGGGACTTATACAGTTTGTGGCATATAGTATGGGTGTTACTGTATAAGCTCTTCGAAAACGCAGACAGGATCGTCACACGCAAAGTATGCACAGAAAACAGAAATATCTTGCAAACAGAAATAACTTGCAAACGGACGGGTTAACGGGTACAATCTCTCTATTCTGATTTAGCTCAGATGATCTGGCTGTTCGCAAGTTGATTATCCGGCATCCTTGTTTCGGTCACCCGGGGAAATGGAGTTGTCATGAAAAATAATATTGTGCTGATTGGAATGCCTGGAGCAGGCAAAAGTACACTGGGAGTAATTCTGGCGAAGGAGCTCGGATATCAGTTTCTGGATACGGATCTTCTGATTCAGAAAAGGGAAAAGCGTCTGTTAAAGGATATTCTGGAACAGGATGGAGTTGACGGGTTTCTTCGGATTGAGAGTGAGGTAAATGCCGGACTTCAGGCAGAGCGGTCGGTGATCGCCACAGGCGGAAGTGTTGTTTACAGTGAGGAGGCAATGAATCATCTCAGAGAAATCGGTACGGTTCTTTATCTGAAGCTTCCCTATCGCCCTCTTACACGCCGTCTGGGAAATCTCCACAACCGCGGGGTTGTTCTCAGAGATGGACAGACATTGAGGGATCTCTATAAGGAGAGAAGTGTTCTTTATGAAAAATATGCGGACATCATTGTTGATGAGTCCGGAAGAGATATTGAAGGTACACTGGTTCTGGTTAAGAACGCGTTGAAGGAACAGGGTTGCTTTACAAAAGATTAAAAGTAGGTTAATATGGTGACGTAAATGCGCTTGTGCCTGTGGTTCCGTTTATTGTCCGGGTGCAGGCAGATACTGTGGTAATATCAGGTAAAGAAATCGTGTCAAACGATAATTACAGTAGTCATCGAATACATTAATCATCATAAACAGTGATTTCAGCAGTCGTCATATTCAGGTTTGTATCGCTTTGGATGATAAAATGTAAGGATCGGTTTTTATACCGTTGCATATCGTATACATAGAATAAGTACGGCGGTCAGGGGAGATATGACAGTCGGAAATATCGAGGTGGAGAATGGATAAGTATGTAATCAAGGGAGGCAATCCTCTTGTCGGAGAAGTAGAGATTGGAGGAGCCAAAAATGCTGCGCTTGCTATACTTACAGCTGCAATAATGACAGATGATCCGGTTACCATTGAGAATATGCCGGACGTAAGTGATATTAATGTACTGCTTGACGCAATTTCCGTTATTGGCGCGACCGTTGACCGCCTTGACCGCCACTCTGTGAGAATCTGCGGGAATACCATTGGTTCTGTCAGTGTGGATTATGAATATATCAAGAAGATTAGAGCGTCGTATTATCTTCTGGGAGCGCTTCTCGGGAAGTACAAGCATGCGGAGGTTCCGCTTCCGGGAGGCTGCAATATCGGAAGCCGCCCGATCGATCAGCATCTGAAGGGATTCCGTGCGCTGGGTGCCAGCGTGGAGATCCGTCACGGTGTAATTGTTGCGAAGGCAGAGAATCTTCACGGCGCGCATATTTTTATGGATATGGTTTCTGTCGGAGCCACCATCAATATCATGATGGCAGCGGCTCTTGCCAGAGGCAACACCATCATTGAGAACGCGGCGAGGGAGCCTCACGTGGTTGACACAGCCAACTTCCTGAACAGCATGGGTGCGAATATCAAGGGCGCCGGTACCGATGTGATTCGTATTCGCGGTGTGGAGTCGCTTCACAGCACAAATTACGCGATTGTTCCGGATATGATTGAGGCCGGCACATACATGATGGCTGCAGCGGCCACCAGAGGGGATCTTCTGATCAAAAATGTTATCCCGAAGCATCTGGAGGCGATAACAGCGAAATTGCAGGAAATCGGCTGTGATGTAACGGAATTTGATGATGCGGTTCGCATTTCCGCAAAGCATCGTCTGGGCAAGACGCATGTGAAGACGCTTCCGTATCCGGGATTTCCGACCGATATGCAGCCACAGATCAGTGTGACTCTTTGCCTCGCAAGCGGTACCAGTATTGTGACAGAGAGTATTTTCGAAAATCGCTTCAAGTATGCCGATGAGCTGGCACGTATGGGCGCTTCCATTAAAGTGGAGGGCAACACAGCGATCATCGACGGCGTGGAGGGTCTCACCGGAGCAAGAGTAAGCGCTCCTGATCTGCGTGCCGGAGCAGCTCTTGTCATCGCGGGAATGGCAGCGGAAGGCATTACCGTTGTCGATGATATTGTCTATATCCTGAGAGGATATGAGGATTTCGACGCAAAGCTCAGAAATGTTGGAGCGGAAATAGAAAGAGTGTCTGATGAGCGGGAGATTCAGAAGTTCCGTCTCAGAGTCGGTTAAAAATAATCTTTTCTGACAGATGTGAAACCAGAGTGTGAAAACCTTACTGTATAAGTCCAGTCACGGAAGCTGCGAAGCAGCGAAGTGACTGGACTTATACAGTATGTGGCACGATGTATCGTATGGGCGTTTACTGAATAACAGAATGCCCGTTTGAGCGGAGACTGGTTGGACAATTTATTTTCGGTGTCTAAATACGTGGTATTTTTCAGGCAATCGGCTTGACGGGCTATATTAAAAGCGTTATCGTATAGCACGAAGTTGTGAAAACTGCATATTGCTTTCTCTTATTCAGAGTGGCGGAGATACATAGGATCTGTGAAACCACGGCAACCCCGGAGACGGAAGGTGCCAACCTGAGCGAGATACTCGAACAATAAGGGAATTGGTCGGCGGATCCAATTCAGTACTTGTTGGGCCGCTTTTTTGTTCCCGGCAATCCGGGTGCAGAAGCGATCAGCTGCAAACAGGGAATAAGCAAAGACTTGCTGAAAGTCGAAGAGGCAAGGCAGTTCATACGATGACCGGCATCTGCCGGAGGTCATTACATATTGGTCAGGACGTAGGTCCTGAAACAGAAGGAGAGACAAAATGGAGAAGAGATTATTTACATCCGAGTCTGTTACCGAAGGTCATCCGGACAAGGTCTGCGATGCTGTAAGTGACGCGATCCTTGACGCCTGCATGGCACAGGATCCGATGAGCCGTGTGGCCTGCGAGACGGCTGCATGCACCGGATTTGTTCTTGTAACCGGCGAGATCACCACAAAGGCGAAGCTTGATATTCCTTCCATCGTCCGCGAGACAGTGAATGAGATCGGATACAATGACGCGAAGACCGGTTTTGATGGAAATACCTGCGCGGTTATGGTTGCACTGGATCAGCAGTCTGCCGATATTGCGATGGGCGTCGACAAATCCCTGGAAGCAAAGGGCGGCGCGCAGGAGGATGATCTGGACACAGGTGCCGGTGATCAGGGTATGATGTTCGGATATGCCTGCAATGAGACTCCGGAGCTGATGCCGTATCCGATTGCTCTGGCACACAAGCTGGCACTGAAGCTTACAGAGGTTCGCAAGAACGGAACGCTGAAGTATCTTCGTCCGGACGGCAAGACACAGGTGTCCGTAGAGTATGATGAGAACGGAAAGCCGGTGAGACTTGAGGCAGTCGTTCTTTCTACACAGCATGATGATGACGTAAGCCAGGAGCAGATTCACGCGGATATCAAGAAATATGTATTCGATGAGGTTCTGGACCCGGCAATGGTAGATGACAAGACCAAGATCTATATCAATCCTACTGGCCGTTTTGTAATCGGTGGACCACACGGTGACGCAGGCCTGACAGGCCGGAAGATTATTGTAGACACCTATGGCGGATATGCTCGTCACGGCGGCGGCGCATTCTCCGGTAAGGACTGCACAAAGGTTGACCGTTCTGCAGCTTATGCGGCCAGATACGTCGCAAAGAACATCGTTGCGGCAGGACTTGCAGACAGATGTGAGATTCAGCTCTCCTACGCGATCGGTGTCGCAGAGCCGACTTCTATCATGGTTGACACCTTCGGAACCGGTAAAGTATCCGATGAAAAGCTTGTAGAGATCATCCGCAAGAATTTCGACCTTCGTCCGGCCGGAATCATCAAGATGCTTGATCTTCGCCGTCCGATCTACAAGGCGACAGCAGCTTACGGACACTTCGGACGTACCGACGTGGATCTTCCGTGGGAGCATCTCGACAAGGTAGACGCGATCAAGGCAAGCCTTTGATGGCTGCGGATTCGACGCGATAGAAGTATGGGACATGCTCCCGATGGGGCGTCAAAATATGCAGATGAACGCATTCGGTAAATATTGCGGTTGTGGCATGATATAGATATTTATGGTATAGATATTTATTTAGGAAGGGTTCTCCTCCCGGTCTTTGTGATCGGGAGAAGAACCCTTTTTTACGCGAACAGTGAGCCGCAGCCGAATG
>DGTF01000072.1:5374-28506 GCA_002394235.1 Eubacterium sp. UBA4343
GCGAAGTATTCGTGTGCGGCGAGCGTCGCGATAGCGAGATAAAACTCGCGCAGCGTGTTTTATCTCGTTCAAAAAATTTTCAAAAATCGCAGATCGTGAGTGTGATATACTGAACGAAGAGTGGTGCGGCGATGCGGAAGCTGCGGAGTCGTAAGTGCTGCGGGCGCAGCGGAGGTAAGTAAAAAGAAGTTTCGGCACCGGCAGCGGTGAGTGCACAACGGATCCAAAGGAAAAAGAGGCTGCGGTTTTGGAAGAGGCGCGGGCGCAGCGGAGGTAAGGAAAAAAAGGCTGCGGCACCAGGAGCGGTGTATGTGCATCGGAAAAAATCATAATAACGGAAAAAGGAACAGAGAACATTGATTTTGAAGCGAGAGAAAGAAAAAACAGCCATGGATCTCCGGACGCGGATCGGAATCGCTTTTATTCTGGTGATTCTGATACCTGTCCTGCTCTGCAGCGCGGCGTTCTATGTGCTGATGAATTATAAGGTAAGGCAGCTTGGCAGACAGTATGGGATTGACAATCCGGGAATGGAGAGTCTGTATAACAATGCGCTGCTGATTTCGAAGACTCTCGACGAGACACTTTCGTCCGTGCAGCACACGCTTGAGAACGATCCGGACAGGCTGGAGGATAAGAGGTATCTGAAGGAACTGAATGAGACACTCAGCGGAAATGGAGCATTCATTGTGGTGCGGAAGGGAAATAGCATATATTATAACGGCAGCACGGATCTTTCGAATGCGGAGCTGCTGTCGCAGCTTCCGTCATCGGCCGACGGGATATCCGGAAATGAGGAGAATGGAGAAAATTCCTATATACAGGTCCGGAACCAGGCAATGCTCAAGCAGATCAGCTTCCGATTTTCCGACGGCTCAAGAGGAAGTATTTTTCTGATCAGCATGCTGAACCAGCTGGCGCCGGAGATCAAAGGGGCAATGACGGAGACGATACTGCTGATTATCGTGATTCTGAGCTTTACCAGCATTGCGATGGGTATCTGGATCTACCGGGGTGTCATCATCCCCATCAACCAGCTTAAAAAAGCTGCGCAGAATATCCGTGACGGCAATCTGAATTTTGTGACGCAGAAGAGCGGAATCAAGGAGATGGATGATCTCTGCGATGATTTCGAGGAGATGAGAGTACGGCTGAAGGAATCTGCCGAGGAGAAAATCCGTTTTGACGCGCAGAATCGTGAACTGATCAGCAATATTTCACATGATCTGAAGACACCGGTGACCGCGATCAAGGGTTACACGGAAGGGCTGATCGACGGCGTGGCAGCCACGCCGGAGAAGCAGCAGCGGTATATCCGCACGATTTACAATAAAACCATTGAGATTACGAGGCTGATCGACGAGCTGACCATGTACTCCAAAATCGACACGAACCGGATTCCGTATAATTTTCAGAAGATCCATGCGTCCTCCTATTTTGAGGATTGCCGTGAGGAACTGAGCATGGAGCTGGAACAGCAGAATATCCGGCTGAATTACAGCAATGATCTGGTCGATGATGCCGTAATTATTGCTGATCCGGAACAGCTCCGCCGCGTGATCAACAATATCGTAGGCAATTCCGTGAAATATATGGATAAGGATCCCGGAATCATCAGCATCCGCCTGCGCGACGTCGGTGACTTTATACAGGTGGAGATCGAAGATAACGGGAGAGGAATCAATCAGAAGGATATACCGAGAATTTTTGACCGGTTCTACCGAAGCGATCAGGCAAGAAGAGCAAGAGGAGGAAGCGGAATCGGGCTTTCCATTGTCAAGAAGATCATCGAAGATCACGAGGGAAAGGTTTGGGCGACGAGCAGGGAAGGCGAGGGAACAATTATTTACTTCGTGCTTCGCAAATATCAGGAGGGAAGACATGAGCAAAATTCTAATCATTGAGGATGAGGAATCCATAGCAGAACTGGAGAAGGATTATCTGGAGCTCTCCGGATTCGAGGTTGATATTGAGAATGAAGGAGACAAGGGGCTGAAGCGGGCGCTGGAGACCGATTATGATCTGTACATTCTTGACCTTATGCTTCCTGTTGTAGACGGATTTGAAATCTGCAGAAAGATTCGTGAGAAAAAGAACGCGCCGATCATCATTGTGTCGGCAAAAAAGGACGACATCGACAAGATCCATGGTCTCGGACTTGGCGCGGACGATTATATGACGAAGCCGTTTTCTCCGAGCGAGATGGTGGCGCGGGTCAAGGCGCACATGGCGCGGTATGACCGTCTTGTGAGCAGCCAGCCTAAGAACGATATTATCGAGATCCGCGGGATCCGGATCGACAAGACAGCCAGAAGAGTGTGGGTGAACGGAGAAGAAAAGACATTTACCAACAAGGAATTTGATCTTCTGACCTTTTTGGCTGAGAACCCGAATCATGTGTTTACAAAGGAAGAGCTGTTCCGCGAGATCTGGAACATGGATTCCGTCGGAGATATTGCGACCGTAACGGTGCACATCAAGAAGATCCGGGAGAAAATCGAGTTCAATACAGCAAAACCACAGTATATTGAGACGATATGGGGTGTCGGCTATCGTTTTAAAATATAAGCTGGTCACAGGGACTTATGTGCGCGTTTCTGTCAGACTGAGAGCAGTAACATTTCCCATATTGGAGGTATATGGAGAAAAATCTATCGTTATGCTTTGAAAATGCAGGAACTGTAACCCGGAGAGATCTGCTCCGGGTTGTCATTGTCATCCTGAAAAACGAGATAAAACACGCTGCGCGAGTTTTATCTCGCTATCGCGACGCTCGCCGCACACGAATACTTCGCATTCGGCTGCGGCTCACTGTTCGCGTAAATAAAACATTGTCACCCTAAAAGACAAAACGGGTTGACAATGTTCTTCGTTGAATTTATACTCAGAACTGTTTAAAAACAGGAGGAGAAAAATCAATGAAGAAGAATACAGTAAAGGACCTTTGTATGATTGCTGTTTTTGCGGCGATCATCAGTATCGTGGGACAGTTCAGCATTCCGCTTCCGGGCGGCGTTCCGATGACGCTGCAGACGTTGATCATCGCGCTGGCCGGCGCAGTTCTCGGATCGAAGAAGGGATTCTGGTCAACGGTTATCTATATACTGATTGGTGCAATCGGCGTTCCGGTGTTCGCCGGATGGACAGGCGGAATCGGCGCGATTATGGGAATGACGGGTGGATTCCTTGTTTCCTTCCCGCTGATTGCGCTGTTTACCGGTCTTGGAGATGAAATCGGCGTCCGCCTTTCTGCGTCGAAGAGTGCGCGGAGCAGAAAGGTCATTTCCTGCGTGAGCCTTCTGATCGGTGTTCTGGTCGGCTACGTCTTGAACTATGCGGTGGGATCTGTGTGGTTTATGGCAGTCGCACAGGCAAATCTTATGACAGCGCTCACAGCCTGTGTGATACCCTTTATTCCAACGTCGATTCTGAAGGCGGTTCTGGTGCTGATTCTCGGTCCGGTTCTGAAGCATTCTCTGGAGAAGGCACATGTTCTGGAGGTCAGACGCACAGCTGCTGTGTGAATTCATTAACTTGTCAGCAGAATACACAATGTGAATCGTGTGTTATCGTGTTTTGTGTCATTTGCGGAATACAATACGTGAATCACGAGCGAACGTGTTTTGTCTCATTCCTGGAAGGAGAACCATCTTATAGAGACAGACGGCCGGAAGGCGGATATGGAGAATTGTGTTATGGAGACAGACGGCCGGAAGGCGGATATGAGGCTTCGTCCCCATCATCTGCTGTGTACGCAGGGTTATGAGGGAAAAGGCTATGATGAACATTTCGTCAGAAGGATGACGGCTTATGTAACGCGGATGCGCCGGGAAGAGAACTTTCGTATTGAGATCACCCTTCGTCCGGATGATATCTGTGCCGCCTGTCCGAATCTCAGCGATTCTGAGCATTGCGTGAGCGATGACAAGGTGCTTGCTTTTGACCGGAAGGTCATGGAATTGTTCGGTCTGAAGGAGGGAGAGACCTACAATTATCAGAAGCTGATACGGGACATTGATGATCATATGACCAGGGAAAGGCTGCATTCCATATGCGGAACCTGCAGCTGGTATCCAGTCAGCCTGTGCCGGGACAGAATCCTTGGCGTCCGCACACGGACAGATCTGTAAAATGCGTGTTACTCCTTTTATTTTACAGAAAACATGCTTGAGTATAGCTTAATATTCGTGTATCATGAGATAAATGGCTATGTTGCAGACATGCCAGGAGCTGTATTGATCCACGCGCAAGGGTGGCAGATAAAAAGGAGGTATAGATATGTTATTTTTCAGATGTGATGGATGCGGAAACTTTATTACTTTTCTGACGGAGAAGACGGCATGTACGCCGAAGTGCTGCGGCGAAACGATGAAGGAGCTTACACCGAACACGACGGACGCGGCGACAGAGAAGCATGTGCCGGTGGTCAGTGTTGAGAACGGAACGGTTACGGTCAAGGTCGGAAGCGTGGCACATCCAATGATGGATGAACATTATATCCAGTGGATCATCCTGGAGACAAAGAACGGATTCCAGAAGAGAGATCTGAAACCGGGAGATAAGCCAGAGGCGGTCTTTGCGCTCGCGGATGGAGAGGAACCAGTCGCGGCATATGAATACTGCAATCTGCACGGACTCTGGAAAGCGGAGATCTGATCGCAGTGACCGTACGGCACAAAAAAGGAGCGGCGATGCCGCTCTTTTTTTGTGTTGAAATTACATGGCAAATATTGTGCGGGATAGTAAAGTAGTAAGTAGAAATCCGTAGCGTATACAGAATGTTCCACAATTTATCGTATGGGCGTTTACAGGAGCATTCTTCAGAAAGAGATATTCGGAAAGGGAGGTATTTGTTATGTTAACAGCACGTGAAAATTTAATCGAAACAATAGAAGGCGGAAAACCGGATCGGATTGTGAACCAGTATGAGGGAATTGCTCTTCTGTTTCATCCTTTCTTGTTCCGTTCGCCGATGGTGCCAAAGGGAACAGAGGTCAAGGACGCAATTCCGAATGCCTGGGGTGTTTATAACGCATTTCCGAAGAACACGCCCGGCGCATTCCCTGTGCAGGACGCGGAGCATGTTCTGGTAAAGGATATTGATCACTGGCAGGATTATGTAAAAGTCCCGGATACGAATTTCACGGACGAAGAGTGGGGCAAATGTCAGGAGATGTATGACGCTGTCGGGGATAAGGCGATGAAGACCACATTTATTGCGCCAGGAGTATTTGAACAGTGTCATCATATGTGCAAGATCGATGATACGCTGATGGCGATGTATGAGTCCCCGGACGAGCTTCATGACATGATTAAGATGCTGACGGAGTTCGAGCTGCGCATTGCGGAAGGAATCTGTGATCATCTTCATCCGGAGGCAATTTTCCATCACGATGACTGGGGCAGTCAGAAGAGTACCTTTATGAGTCCGTCGATGTTTGAGGAATTTTTCGTAGAGCCGTATAAGCAGATCTACGGATATTATCACGATCACGGTGTAAAGTATGTCTTCCATCACTCTGACAGCTATGCCGCGACACTGGTTCCGGATATGATCGAGATGGGAATTGATGTATGGCAGGGATGCTTCTCGACGAATGATATTCTGAAGCTTCTCCGTGAGACAGACGGAAAGATTACCTTCATGGGAGGAATCGAGAATCATCTGGTAGATTTTGAGGGATGGACGGACGAGAACAATGAGGCGGTGATCCGGAAGACGCTTCAGGAAGACGGAACCAGATACTTCATCCCCTGCATCGCACAGGGAGGTCCCGGCTCCGTATTCCCGGGCGTATATCAGAGTATGTCTGATATCATTGACAAGATCAATGAAGAAAAGTATGGATTTACGAAGGAACAGCTGGAAGCGGCAAGAGAGCCGATTCAGATCATGTTCTGATCGCGGAAGGATTCCATGTTCAATCGGACCGGAGATGACAGGATCTCCATGGAAAGACGGAGATAGTATCTCGTTTGCGGATCATTCAGATCAACGGGATAGATTTCCTGTAATTTCCGGATCCGGTACATGACGGTGTTGCGGTGCGTAAAAAGGACTGCAGAGGTCTTGCTGACCGAGCGCTCGTTGTCGAGATAGGTCAGCAGGGTCTGAAAAGTCTCGTCATGGTTGGTTTCCTGATCATACCAGAGTTTGCGGATCAGCGGGTGGCAGGCGTGCACCCGCTCATTTTTTTCTGCAAAAAACAGAATGTAATCAATGGCATGGGGAGCAAATCCGGTGAGCCAGCCATCAGGCGTTTTCAGATCTGTGTTTTTTATTGCGAAGAGACACTGGTTCAGCATCCATGGAATCTCAGCAGTTCCCTTCGCACCGAGACTGAAGGCGGCCCGGATCTGATTGCTTTTATGCATCGCCGTGAGAAAATCGGTGAGATTCTGGTTCCCTTCGAGGATCTGGTTCGAGAGTACGAGTACGAAGGGGTCTTTTCGAAAAATTACGCAGCTTGGCAGATTGTGCTGCAGGATTCCGTATAGAATTTCGACCGACCGATAGGAATTCTGCCTGGAGTCCGGCTGAATGAGCAGCATCTGAAAATCGTCATTTTCGGTCCACTGCTGATACGTCAGCTGCATCTGAAGCTCTCTCGGGTCATAGGTCCGGTGAAAAATCAGGCTGTATATTGCGTTGAAACACGGACTGGATGCTCCGGAGAGGGTGATGGTGCCGAGTGCCGGTTCAAGGTACTGCGCAATTCGGTCAAGGATCTGGCAGTCGCCGGCGTTTGCAGGGCGCACCATCTCAAGAACGGTCATTCTTCCGCACGGTACACCGTTGAACTCAAGGATATAAGAAAGGCCTCCGTATTCCAGTGACGCAAGGTCGGCAGCGGTGAAATGATGCACGCCGTGGCGGCTCAAATCAATGTTGCTGTTGGAGAGGTCGAAAGCCTTAATTGCGTTCAGAGAAGAGTAGCCGTATCGGCTGATATATTCCCATTCCGGGTCTACGGTTGCGGGATCCGGATGCCTGCTTATCGCAAGAAGCCTGTTATTTGCGTCCTGTATGTTCATTGGATTTTGTATCATAAGCTCACAGGAATCGGTGATTTTCTGGAAATCATTCTTCTGAACAGCCTTCTGAATCCCATCTTCCCAGTCCTGGTAAAAATCAAAAACATCCTGAATGATTTCAAATGCTTCTTTTACGGTCACGTCATACAGATAGATCTTATCCCCTTCTCCGCTGCAGACGACGTAGTTTTTTTCCGGATAGACATGGACACAGTCCGTGGAATATACAAGCCTTGCACTTTTCAGTACCGGAGCAGCGTCCGGTCGAATACTGGTCTTAATATCCATTAAAGGAGAGAGCCGGTTGGCGATCATCCACATACTTAGTTTCATGATATTGTTTCCTTCATTATTTTTTATCCTCAATTATGAGTATAACATTTCTGCTGTTTCACAGCAAAAAATCAAAAACGTAAATTTGATATTTTGGCTTTTGGCTGTTTCATAGCACAAAATTCAAAACTGTGAATTCGGTATTTTTTATCTTTCTGTTGTTTTACGGCACAAAATTCAAAGCCGTAAATTCGGTATTCTTGTGCTGACATGCTCTGTCCCGGAAAGGTTTATTTCTCTAGAATATTAACCATGAACAAGAATTTCGGTTTTCTGCAGTCCGGAAAGGTGCGCGCGGTTCCGGAAAAATGGAAGAAGACCGAACCTGATTAATTGCGGTGCGGCGAATTTACACGTATAGCAGTGTCGTTTATGCAGGACAGGAGGATTTACAAGGAAAATTTACAAGGAGGATAAAAGATGGAAGAAAAAAAGGTACGTGGCCCACAGCTTGCGGCGATCATGACACTGTATTTTGTCTCAATGGCGATCACGGTTGTGACCCCCGCTATGGCAACTTTTATGGAACACTGGCCGGACAAGGCAGAGTATATTTCCTATATTTCAACGCTCCCGACCTTATTCATCGTGATCGGCACATTTCTTGCCGGGGCGATAATGGGGAGAAAGATCAGGTACAGGACGCTTGCGATCATCGCGTCAGTCATTGCGCTGATCGGAGGCGTGGCGCCGGCGTTTTTTGACAATTTTGAGCTTACGCTGGTCTGCCGCGCGGTCATGGGTTTCGGAGCAGGTCTCATGGCGCCGCTCGGCAATGCGCTGATCGTTGGCTTGTATAAAGGACAGAAACAGGCAAGCATTCTGGGATATGGTACGCTGTTTATGAATGCCGGAGGGATTGTCCTGCAGATGCTGGGAGGGTTCCTGGCAGGTACAGGTGAGAGAGGCTGGCAGATGGTATTCTGGGGACATGCGCTTCTTATTGTTGCCGTGATCATGGCATTCTTCCTTCCGGAGCCACCGGTGGAAGAGGTTGTTTCGAACAGCGGAAAAAAAGAATCCGTCGGGAAAAAGGTGTATGTGATCGCAGCACTGATCTTTTTCTACAATCTGTTCGCGTTTCCGATCATGCTGAATATGTCGACGCTGTTTGTGCAGAGAAATGCCGGAGGTCCGGCAGTAGCGGCCACATCCCTCTCCCTGTACACAGTTGCCGGAGTGGTTGCCGGTTTCACCTTCGGTTTTCTGTTTAAGGCAGTAAAGAGGTTTGTAATTACTCTGGGGATGGCTCTGTGCGGAGTTGGTTTTCTGCTGGTCTTCGCCGGACACAGCATGATCGTCATGACCATCGGTCTTATTGTTGTGGGATTCGGATTTTCGACCTTCTTCCCCGCATTCATGACATGGATGGGCATGGTGACACCGCCGAGCACGGTAGCAATGGCATCTTCTCTGATCCTTGCCTGCATGAATCTGGGAGGATTTGTGGCTTCACCGTATAACTCGCTTCTGATGCGGATCTTTGGTGAGGATCATTTTATTCTTCCGATGATTGTGATCGCGATTGTATTCGATCTTGTGGCGGCAGTTGTCTTTGCTTTTGCGAGTCCGTTCAGGAAAGAAAATACATAAGACAGAAAATACATAAGCAAGAAAAGAAGGACAGGAACGACGGGAAGAATAGATATAATCAGCCGGCGCAGGAACAGAGTTTTTGACGAAATTGAATGCGTATATTTTTCAAATTGAGAAGCTTACAGGTTGAGGAAAAGAGGAATAGATATGATTGGAAAATATATGAAAAGGGCATCAGAGAGAGATTATTCCAGGAGCTGGGCACAGCCGGGTACATTTCCGTGGCTGATTCAGCAGCCGAAACCGCCGATCAGCGGGAGGCCGGTATCCGTGCGGGACAATTACATCCGTGCGGTCAAGGGAGAACAACCGTACTGGATTCCGTGCTATTTCTTTGAATCGAACACCATATGGCCGGACGCCATAGAGGAACATCCGGTTCCGGAGGTCAGCGGATATGACTGGTGGGGCGTATACTGGGAGATGGTCGACAGTATTAACGGTATGATTACCAAACCGGGAACCAGAACCATATCGGATTTTTCGAAGTGGAAGGAAGAACTGGAATGGCCGGATATCTCCGGGGTCGATTTTGAAGCGGACGGGAAGAAGATTCAGAAGGATCTGGATCCGGATCGTGTGCATATATACCAGTGTACGGAAGGTATTTTTGAGAGACTTCACGAGCTGATTCCGTTTGCGGAGTCATTGATGGCATTTTATGAGGAACCGGAGCTTCTTGCGGACTTCTTTGACAAAATGGCGGACTACAAGATCGAGACAACGCAGAAGGTATTCGATTATTACGGGCGCGTGGACGGCGTTCTGTATCACGATGACTGGGGCACCGAGCGAGCAGGCTTTTTCTCGAACAAGATGTTCGACGAGCAGCTTCTGCCCTATGAGAAAAAATTCCTGCATGATTTCGTAAAAAAGAATGGTCGGTTTGTAGAGCTGCACTCTTGTGGCAAGAACGGCCAGTATCTCCCGGAAATGATCGAAATGGGAGTGGATTACTGGAATCCGCAGCATCGTGCCAATGATTACGATGAATTGTTTGATCAGTGGAATACGAAAATGAGCTTCGCCTTTGATATTGATATACCACACGGGGCGGATGAGAAAGAAATCCGGAGAATTGTGCGTGATTTCGTGGATTATTACGGAGAAAACGGCAGAATCCTGGCGAGCGTAATGACGGATATGACAGATCCGAAACAGACGGACATCGCGAGGGACGAGCTCTACCACTATTCCCTGGAATACTACAACAGGCTTTATCACAGAGAAGGCTGAAGATCCTGTATTTCAGGAAGATTTTGTAAACAGAGGTTTTCAGTGCGGTTTATCCGAGCATTGCCGGCTGCAGAAAGGAGTATCTTTTTATCCCTGCTGCAGCCGGCATATATATAATGACTGCAGCAGGGATACTCCAGACGACTGGCTCCGGAAATTTCAGGCTGTTTTCTTTCACGTGATGTAAGGTTCGTCTTGGGTCGGTCACTTCAAATGATGTAAGGTCCGTCTTGGGTCGGTCACTTCACATGATGTTTTGAAACTTTTTTGTCGATACTCAGAATCTCCTGCTCCGGGTTGTATACCACCTTGATGTATGCGGAGACAGACGGTGCGCCGGCGCGGATTGCGACATGCTGGCATTCCTTTACCACGTCCATCAGCTGGTCGTAGCTGTCTCCTTCGATGGCGGTCTCGAAAGGCCCCACATAATAGCTGAGGCCGGTGCTCTTGATGTAGGCGATAACCTCATCTACAATCCGGATCAGCTCTTCATCGTTGTCCACATCTGGTAATGTCTGAATGGCTACACTTGCCTTCATTTCTTCTTCCTCCTTTTCATTTTCAATTTTTTCTTATTCAGCAGCCAACAAGGAAATCGCGCGCCGCAGGTGGATTTCTGCGTCTGTCGGCATAAAAAATGCAGCAGCACCGGAATGAATCAGGCACTGCTGTATCAAGGATGAAGAGCGGGTTTTCTACGGAAAAATCCTATGATTCTCTTTACGCTTCCTACGCTGGCATGATCCAGATCAGGTATAAGGGTCACAGACAACATCTGTATCTCAGTCCTTTCCGGCGGACTCCCCTGCTGTATTTTTATATTTTAGTCACTTTATTTTTCAGTGTCAATCCTGTGTGGTTAAAGACAGCAAAGTCAGCAGAGTCAGCAGATGATACAAAAGTTCGGAAAGGCATAAAACCTGCTCGTTCGAACGGCGCTTCGGATTTGAGTCGATCAATGCTATATGAACAAGCGTAGGCCCGAGCGCTCCGGCGATCGCCATGCTTGGGATTTCGGCCGATCAATGCTATATGAACGGTGAAGCCATGACCTGCGGACAATTCGTGAACAGGTACGTTAAATGGTGATTTTGTCTTCCTGCCGCAGATTTAAAATGGAATCCTGCATCTTCGGTGGTATAATGTGCAGGTATGAGTTTGAAAGCGGGTTTGGGATATGACGAAGGATATGACGAAAGGGCCGATTCTAAAGACCCTGATACTGTTTACAATTCCCCTGGTTCTGGGAACGCTTCTTCAGCTTACTTATAATGCGGCAGACAGCATGATTGTGGGACGGTTTGTCGGAAAAACAGCGCTCGCGGCAGTGGGTACGACAAATCCTCTGGTTACCCTGGTTCTGCTTTTCACAAACGGGATCTGTCTCGGGGCGGGAATACTGGTAAGCACGCTGTATGGAGCGGGAAAGAAGGAGGAGCTGCAGAGACAGGTAAGTACGGGAATGATCTCAGGGTGCGTTTTCTCCGTGGCAGTCGCGGCTGTGATGTTTGTGGCAGCGAAGCCGCTTCTGATGGCGCTGCAGGTGGAGGCGGTCATTCTTCCGGAGGGAGTCTTCTATCTGAGGATCATACTGTTCGGCATGTTCTTCAGTTTTATCTATAATTATCTGGCCAGTATGCTGCGGGCGATGGGTGACAGCGTCTCTCCGCTGATTTTTCTCGGCGGAAGTGCGGTACTGAATATTCTCGGGGATCTTTTTTTTATCGCGTTACTTCACATGGGAGTGGAGGGCGCCGCAATCAGTACGGTGATCTGTGAGGCACTCAGTGCGGTTCTCTGTTATTTCTATATTCAGAGGAAGGTTCCGGAGCTTCGTCTTGGAAAAAAATGGCTGATCTTTGACGGGTCGATGCTGAAGAAAACCCTTGCGTTCGGTTTTGTGAGTGCGCTCCAGCAGAGCACGGTTCAGATGGGAAAGATCGGAACCCAGACCATCGTAAATACGCTCGGGGTAAACGCGACGGCGGCTTTCAACGCAACGAACCGGGTGGATGATTTCGCAACGATTCCCCAGCAGAATATCGCGCACGCCATGACTTCGGTGATGGCGCAGAACGTCGGAGCGGGGAATGCGTCGCGGGTGAAGCGGACATATCGTGCCGGAATGTATTGCGAGCTCGTTTATGGCGTGGTGATCGGTGCTGTGGTGTTTTTTGCGGCAGGGCCGCTGACCAGGCTGTTTACTTCGGATCCTGAGGTCATCGCGGAAGGGCAGCGCTATATGCGGCTCATTGCGGTCATGTATCCGGTTCCCGCGTTCACAAACGGACTTCAGGGATATTTCCGGGGAACGGGGGACTTGAAGGTCACGTTATATTCCAGTCTGATCAACATGGGAGTCCGGGTCGCATCGGAAATACCGATGGTGTTCGTGTGGCACTGGGGTTTCATCTCGATTCCATGGTCGTATCTTTTCGGATGGATCGCGATGAGCATATTTGAGCTTCCATTCCTGATCCGGCGTCTTCGCCGGATGGGAAAGAGGCCGACAAACGAGAAAGCGGAGACAGAGTAAGGAGCCGCAGCGTCAGAAAGACCGCGGCGCGGGAAAACCGCAGCGCAGGTAACAGCCGCGGTCGTGGGGAAGGAAACCGTGCGACAGAAAAACCGCGGCGCGGATCAAATGTTACGACTCAGGGAAAATGCGCGGTGCGGACCAGATGTTGTGACGCAGGAGAAAGGTCGCTGTGTGGGAGGAAGCCGCAGCTCGGGATGAGGTCATGATACAGGACGAAGCCGTGTGAGGTACCGGGCGTATCGGTGACCGGTGGAGAGTGAATATGGGTACAATTTTTTACATTATGGGAAAGAGCGCAAGCGGGAAGGATCACATATACACCGCGCTGCTTGCCCGGTCGGAGCTGAATCTGAAGCCGATCGTGCTGTATACCACAAGGCCGATGCGGCAGGGAGAAGAGAACGGCAGAGAATATTATTTTTCAGACGAGAGGCATCTGGCGGAACTGAGAAAAGCCGGGCGGATCATTGAGGAACGCTGTTATCAGACGGTCAGCGGACCGTGGTATTATTTTACGGCGGATGAGGGGCAGATTGATCTGAAGAAGAGCGATTATCTCGGAATCGGTACGCTGGAATCCTATGAGCAGATGGTCCGGTACTATGGAAGGAATGTCATGGTGCCGCTCTATATTGAGGTGGACGATGGAATCCGTCTGGAGAGGGCACTGCGGAGAGAACGGAAGCAGAAGCAGCCCCAGTACGAAGAAATGTGCAGGCGCTTTCTGGCGGATCAGAAGGATTTTTCCGGGGAAAAAACAGCGCGGGCCGGCATCACCAGGCGGTTTGAAAACAACGGAACGATCCAGGACTGCATCGATGAAATCGCAGGCTTTATCCTTTCGATAAAACAGCGCCGGTCATGATGCCCTGACAGAAGAAGAATGCCGACAATCATGCGCAGGAAGAAAAAACGCTGCCAGTCATCATGTTCAGATAAGGGTCCTGTGAATGATCGGCCCTGTCAGTCAGGCGCGCAGCAAGGATGGACAGCAGCAGAAGATGAACAGGCGGAGGGTACCCAGGCGGCAGGAATTATGGTATCATAGATTGAATAGCTCTTCGAAAATGCAGACAAGATCGTCACGCGCGAAGCAGAAGTTCACAGAATATTCAAGCTCAAGGAGGGATTATCATGCGTGAACCTGACGAAATGAAAGGATTTGCGGGGATTGTTGGACATAAGGATGTGGTGTCACATATTCAGAATGCAGTCCGGACGGGAAAAATCTCTCATGCGTATATTATCGGCGGGGAAAAGGGCTCTGGAAAGCGTCTCATAGCGACACTGTTCGCTATGACGCTGCAGTGCGGGGAGCATGGAACGGAGCCCTGCGGAAAATGTGCCTCCTGCAGGAAGGCTCTCAGCGGAAATCATCCGGATATCATCTATGTGACGCATGAAAAACCGAATTCTGTAGGAATCGATGAGATCCGGGAGCAGCTTGTAGAGGATGTGCAGATCCGTCCCTATGAGAGCCGGTATAAAATCTATATCGTGGAGGAAGCGGGAAAGATGACGCCGCAGGCGCAGAACGCGCTTCTGAAGACGATCGAGGAACCGCCGGAATATGCCGTCATTATGCTTCTGGCGGACAATCCGGAGATTCTGCTTCCGACGATACGTTCCAGATGTGTGACATTGAATCTGAAGCCGGTTACCGAGGAAGAGATGAAGGATTATCTGATGCAGCAGCTCCATGTGCCCGACTATCAAGCGGATATCATGGCATCCTTTGCCCAGGGAAATATCGGCAAGGCAAAACGGATCGCAGAGTCCTCTGAATTCATGGAGATGGTGGAGAATGCCGTATATCTTCTGAAGAACTCCCAGAAGATGGAGGTCAGTGAGATGATTGACGCCGTGCGGGAGATGGCCGGAGATAAGCAGAAAATCTATGATTATTTTGATATCTTCACGATCTGGTTCCATGATGTCCTGATGTTTAAGGCGACAAAGGAAGTGGACGGTCTTGTGATGAAGGGTGAGATCAACGCGATCCGGGAGCGGGCAAGCACGAGTTCCTATGAGGGACTGCAGAAGATTCTGGAAGCGATACAGACGGCAGCGGGAAGATTCCGGGCGAATGTAAATCCTGATCTGACACTGGAGCTTCTGTTCCTCACAATACGGGAGTGCTGACCGGCGGAGATGATGTGAAATACAGATCCCGGGAACGGGACTGATAGGAGTAAGCAGAAAATGGTAAAAATTATCGGAATCCGGTTTCGGAATGGGGGAAAGGTCTACTATTTCGATCCGAAGGACATGGAATTCAAGAAGGGTGGTTACGCGATCGTAGAGACTGCCCGGGGCGTGGAGTGCGGAAGAGTTGTCCTCGCGCCGCGGGAGGTTGAGGACAGTCAGGTGGTGCAGCCGCTTCGTCCGGTGATCCGCGAGGCCGGAGAGGCGGACATTGAGCACGAGAAGGAGAATCAGCGCAAGGAAAAGGAAGCTTATCGGATCTGCAGACAGAAGATCAGAGATCACAACCTGGACATGAAACTGGTACAGGCGGAATATACCTTCGACAACAAGAAGATGCTGTTTTATTTTACGGCGGACGGAAGAGTGGATTTTCGGGAGCTGGTGAAGGATCTTGCCTCGGTATTCCGGACAAGGATTGAGCTTCGTCAGATCGGTGTCCGCGATGAGACAAAGATGCTCGGCGGAATCGGGACCTGCGGAAGACCGCTTTGCTGCAGTACGTATCTGTCCGATTTTGCACCGGTTTCGATCCGGATGGCAAAAGAGCAGAATCTCTCTCTGAATCCGGCGAAGATTTCCGGAGTCTGCGGGCGGCTGATGTGCTGCCTCAAGAATGAAGAGGAAACTTACGAATACCTGAACCGGAAGCTTCCGGGTGTCGGCGATGTGGTTCAGACACCGGACGGACGGGAAGGAGAGGTTCAGTCTCTGAATGTTCTCCGTCAGAAGGTCCGGGTATTGATCGAGGAAGGCGATGACAAAGAAGTCGCAGATTATGCGGCAGAGGAGATCACGCTGATCCAGAAGCGGAAAAAAGGAGGAAAATCCGGAGCAAACAACCCTCGCGCGGAGCGCGGAGGTAAGGAGCGGCCGGGTCGGGCGATCTCTTCCGGAGAAGGAAGCACGCAGGGAGAATCAGAGAAGTCCGCACCGGGAGAGAATGGTTTGTCCGGTAAGAAGGAGGCAAGAGACCGGAGAGAGAGCCGCCGGGAGCAGTCCGGAAGAGATGGATCCAGGAGAGAATCCGGAGAATCATCCGGAGGCAGAGAGCAGGAACGCCGTCAGAGGACAGCCGCAGGTGAGAAGGTGACCTCCGAGAGAGGCGGCAGACCGGCTCCGGAGGGTGATGGCGCGGAGGAGCGTCAGGATGAGAACGCGGAGAGAAGAAGCCGTCGAAGCCGCCGCGGAAGACGGGGAAACCGGGACAGAAGAGGCGGGGCGGATCCGGAGGGAACGGTGAGCCGCGAGAATGAAGGCTTTCGCCCGCGAGGAGAAAAACGCTCTCCGGAAGGCGGAAGAGATTCGGAATCACAGAATCCGGAGCGGACCAAAAGACGCGACCGCAGACGCCCGGATCGAAGCAGAAGAGAGATGCCGGAAGAAAACAAGGAGTCGTAAATGTCCGCAGAATTGAAAGAAGGAGAACATCTTGATGATCTCCAGAATGGATTTTTTATCATCCAGGGGCAGAAGAGCTTCCGCTACGGAATCGATGCGGTGCTGCTGTCCGGTTACGCAAAGGTAAAACCGGGAGAGCGGGTGCTGGATCTCGGAACGGGAACGGGAATTCTGCCGATCCTTCTGGCTGCCAAGACGCCGGGACGAAGCTTTACGGGGCTGGAGATTCAGAAGGAAAGTGCGGATATGGCCGGAAGAAGTGTGGCTCTTAATCATCTGAACGACAGAATATCAATTGTACAGGGAGACATCCGGGAAGCCGTATCCATATTCGGTGCGGCTTCCTTTGACGTAGTGGTCAGCAATCCGCCCTATATGATCGGCCGGCACGGACTGACGAATCCCGATCCGGCAGTGGCCATCGCGAGACATGAGATTTTGTGCAGCTTCCGGGACATTGCGGAGCAGACGTCCCGGATTCTCACGGACAGAGGACGCTTCTACCTGATTCACCGGCCCTTCCGCCTGGCGGAGATTATGTGTACCCTGAAGGAGTACCGGCTGGAGCCGAAGCGGATGCGTCTGGTGTATCCTTTTGCGGACAAGGAACCGAACATGGTTCTTCTGGAAGCGTGCAAGAACGGAAATCCGAGGATCCGGGTGGAAAAACCTCTGATCGTATACGAGAGGCCCGGCGTATATACCCGGGAGATTCGCGAGATTTACGGTGACGGAAGATAATCCCGCGCCGGCTCATGGAAAACAATTGAGATACGGCGAAAGTGCCGGAAAGGAGGCTGTAATGCCGGGCAGACTTACACTTTGCGCAACACCGATCGGAAATCTGGAGGATATTACCTTCCGGGTTGTCCGGGCGCTGAGGGAAGCGGATCTGATCGCCGCGGAGGATACGAGAAACAGCATCAAGCTGCTGAATCATTTTGATATCCACACCCCGATGACTGCCTATCACGAGAATAACCGCTACGACAAGGGCAGACAGCTTGTGGACAAGATGCTTTCCGGAACGAATATTGCCCTGATCACGGACGCGGGCACACCGGGCATCTCCGATCCGGGAGAGGTTCTCGTCGAGTTGGCCGTGGAGGCGGGGATAGAGGTCACTTCGCTTCCGGGGCCGGCCGCCTGTATCACGGCGCTGACGATGTCGGGACTGTCCACGAGGCGGTTCGCCTTCGAGGCATTTCTTCCCATGGAGAAAAAGGAGAGGGCAGCGGTACTGGAGGACCTGAAGGCAGAGACGAGAACGATCATTCTCTACGAGGCGCCCCACCGCCTGGTGAGGACGCTCGGGGAGCTTCGGGATGTGCTCGGCGGAGAACGGAGGATCAGTCTTTGCAGGGAACTGACAAAAAAGCACGAAAATGTACAGCGGACGACAATTGACGCGGCGCTGGAACATTTTGAGACGGAGGCGCCGAGAGGTGAGTTCGTTCTGGTCATTGCGGGAAAGAGCTTCCGGGAGCGGAAAGAGGAAGAGCAGGAGTTCTGGAAGAAAATGACCGTGGAAGAGCACATGGCATATTATCTGGACCGCGGGACAGACCGGAAAGAGGCCATGAAGCAGGTAGCCCGTGACCGGGGCTGCGGCAAACGGGAGATCTACGCATATCTCAACAAAAACACATAAGGATCCGGCACGGCCCGGTTCATGGTGACCGGGTGCAGCTGTTCACAGATGTATCAGTGTCCGGCCGGTCCGACAGACCCGGGACCGCGTAAATGCGCGCAACTGTTCACGCAGGGGTTATCTGCACTTTACGAATGCCGGATCTGTTGTTATAATATTCTAATCAAAATAGGGTGTATGTACCCCTCGAAAGGAGATGTTTTTATGAATATCACGATCAGTGGAAAGAATATAGAGATTACCGACGGTCTCAGAGCTGCAGTAAATGAAAAACTGAGCAAGCTGGAGAGATATTTCACACCGGATACAAACGTAATCGTTACACTGAGTGTGGAAAAAGAAAGACAGAAAATCGAGGTTACCATTCCTGTCAAAGGCAAAATCATCCGTTCCGAGCAGGTCAGCAACGATATGTATGTATCCATTGATCTTGTAGAAGAGGTGATCGAGCGTCAGCTTCGCAAGTATAAGACGAAAATTATAGACAAGAAACAGGCTGCTTCTAATTTCCAGAAGACATACATCGACAATGATTATATGGAGAATGAGGAGATCCGTATTGTCCGGACGAAGAAGTTTGATATCAAGCCGATGTATCCGGAAGACGCATGTGTACAGATGGAACTTCTCGGACACAATTTCTTCGTGTTCATGAATGCGGACACGGATCAGGTTAATGTCGTATATAAGAGAAAAGGAAACACTTATGGTCTGATTGAACCGGAAAACTGATCTGAGATTTTCGGATCGCACCGTTTCCGGCAGACCTGCCAGAGGGAAAAGACGCCGAAAGGCGTTTTTTCCTCGTAAACCACACAGGAGCTTAGAATTTAGGAATGAAATTATCAGAAAGAATCTTTGGCACACACAGCCAGAGAGAGTTAAAACGAATTGAGCCGATCGTAGACAAGGTAGAATCCTATCGTCCCGCCATGCAGGCGCTCAGCGACGATGAGCTTCGCGCCAAGACGAAGGAGTACAAGGACCGCCTGGCGGGCGGCGAGACACTGGATGACCTTCTGCCGGAAGCATTTGCAACCGTAAGGGAGGCGGCAAAACGTGTACTGGGTATGGAACCCTACAGAGTTCAGATTATCGGCGGAATCATTCTTCATCAGGGACGTATCGCGGAGATGAAGACCGGTGAAGGAAAAACCCTCGTATCCACGATGCCGGCTTATCTGAACGCCCTCACGGGAAGAGGAGTGCACATCATCACCGTCAATGATTATCTGGCGAGCCGTGACGCGGGCTGGATGGGAAAGGTTCATGAGTTCCTGGGTCTGACCGTAGGATGCGTTCTGAACAGCATGAAGAATGATGAGCGCCGTGCCCAGTACAACTGTGACATCACCTATGTCACAAACAATGAGGACGGTTTTGATTATCTTCGTGACAACATGGTGATATACAAGGATCAGATGGTGCAGAGAGATCTTGCTTATGCGATCATCGATGAGGTTGACTCGGTTCTGATCGATGAAGCCCGCACCCCTCTGATCATTTCCGGCCAGAGCGGAAAATCCACGAAGCTCTATGAGACGTGTGATATTCTGGCGACACAGCTTCAGCGCGGTGAGGCTTCCGGCGAGGTTACCAAGATGACTGCCATCATGGGCGAGGAAATCGAGGAGACCGGAGACTTTATCGTAAATGAGAAGGACAAGATTGTGACGCTGACCGAGCAGGGCGTCAAAAAGGTGGAGCAGTTCTTCCACATCGACAACCTCTCAGATCCGGAGAATCTTGAGATCCAGCACAATATCATCCTGGCGCTCCGCGCACACAACCTGATGTTCAAGGACCGCGATTACATTGTCAAGGATGATCAGGTATACATCGTAGATGAGTTTACCGGACGAGTGCTTCCGGGCCGCCGTTATTCCGACGGACTGCATCAGGCGATTGAGGCGAAGGAGCACGTAAAGGTAAAGCGCGAGAGCAAGACGCTTGCCACCATCACCTTCCAGAACTTCTTCAATAAATATGAGAAGAAGGCAGGTATGACAGGTACCGCTCTGACAGAGGAGCAGGAGTTCCGCGATATTTACGGAATGGATGTCATCGAGATTCCGACGAATAAACCGATCGCCAGAATCGATCATGATGACGCTGTCTATATTACAAAGAAGGAGAAATACCGGGCGGTAATCGAGGACGTCAAGGAGTCTCACGCGAAGAAACAGCCGGTACTTGTGGGTACCGTCAACATTGACACCTCAGAGCTTCTCAGCCGCATGCTGAAGAGAGAGGGAATTCCGCATCAGGTACTGAACGCGAAATATCATGAGCTTGAGGCCGAGATCATATCCCACGCGGGCGAGGCGGGAGCGGTAACCATTGCCACGAATATGGCAGGCCGTGGTACCGATATCAAGCTTGATGAGGAAGCGAGAGCTGCCGGAGGACTGAAGGTCATCGGTACGGAGCGGCATGAGTCGAGACGTATTGACAATCAGCTGCGCGGACGTTCCGGACGACAGGGAGATCCGGGAGAGAGCCGTTTCTATCTGTCACTGGAAGACGATCTTCTCCGCCTGTTCGGCTCCGAGAAGCTGATGTCCGTCTTCAAATCTCTGGGCGTATCCGAGGGTGAGGAGATTCATCACAAGATGCTTTCCTCGACAATCGAGAAGGCGCAGGAGAAGATCGAGGGCAATAACTACGGAATCCGTAAGAATCTTCTGGATTATGACCTTGTCAACAACGAGCAGAGAGAGATCATCTACAAGGAGCGCCGCCAGGTTCTGAACGGCGAGAGCATGCGTGATTCTATCATGAAGATGATCTACGACACGATCGACAACACCGTGGAGCGGGCGATCGGCGAGAGTGGAGATGAACCGGACAACTGGGATCTGGATGAACTGAACCGTCTGCTGCTTCCGATTATTCCTCTTCAGAAGATAACGAAAGAAGATGTCGCTGCTCTGAAGAAGGGCAAGGAGGAGCTGAAGCAGAACCTCAAGGACAAGGCAGTCCGGCTTTATGAGGAAAAAGAGGCCCAGTTCCAGTCTGAGGAACAGATCCGTGAGCTGGAGCGTGTCATCCTTCTGCGTGTGATCGATGAGAAATGGATGAATCACATCGATGATATGGAGCAGCTGCGCCAGGGTATCGGACTTCAGGCATACGGCCAGAAGGATCCGAAGGTGGAGTACAAGATGCTGGCCTATGACATGTTCAATGAAATGACCGCGTCAATTCAGGAGGACACCATCCGCCTGCTGTACCATGTCCGGATTGAGGAGAAGGTGGAGCGTGAGCAGGTAGCTCAGGTCACCGGAACCAACAGAGATGACACGTCCGAACGGAAGCCGATACAGAAAAAGGCAAAAAAGATTTATCCGAACGACCCCTGCCCGTGCGGAAGCGGTCTGAAGTATAAGCAGTGTCACGGACGTAAGGGAGCACCGCCGCTTGATATCTGAGTGAAGAACTGATCTGAAGAGCAGATGATCAGAAGAGCTGCCGTGCCGGGTGGTGTCCTGCCGGTGCGACAGCATCGTCATTTACGCGAACAGTGAGCCGCAGCCAAATGCGAAGTATTCGTGCGCGGCGAGCGTCGCGATAGTGAGATAAAACTCGCGCAGCGTGTTTTATCTCGTTAAAGAGGGCCCCGATTACCGGTTTTCGGAACCGGCCCTTCAGGATACACAAACCGGAATAAAATGTTCACAGAACAAAAGGTGGTGAAGCTGGTGGTAGTAGAACTTGAAAACATGAAACAGGAACTCAGGACATTCGATCAGCCATTGGTGGAAGTGAGGGATTCACTTTGACCTCGCTAGCAAAGAGCAGCGGATCGAAGAATTAGAGAGAAAAATGGAGGAGCCGAATTTCTGGGACAACCCGGAGGAGGCTCAGAAGCAGACAAGAGAGCTGGGAAATCTCAAGGACGATCGGGACACCTACAAGAAGCTGGTATCCTCTAAGGAAGACATCGAGACATTGATCGAGATGGGCGAAGAAGAGGATGACGAGTCGGTCGTTCCGGAAGTGCGGGAGATGCTGGATGAGTTCAAGGAGAAGCTTGAGAATATCCGGATCAAGACACTCCTCTCCGAGGAATATGATTCCTGCAACGCGATCGTGAGACTGAACGCGGGAGCGGGCGGAACCGAGGCAATGGACTGGTGCGGCATGCTTTACCGTATGTATACAAGGTGGGCGGAGAGACATCATTTCAGCATTGAGGAGCTGGATTATCAGGAAGGCGATGAGGCCGGCATCAAGTCGGTAATGTTCCAGGTCAACGGCGAGAATGCGTATGGCTATCTCAAGTCGGAGGCAGGAGTTCATCGTCTGGTCCGGATTTCTCCGTTTAATGCGCAGGCAAAGCGGCAGACCTCCTTCGTATCGTGCGATGTCATGCCGGATCTGGACAAGGATATAGATATCGAGGTGCGTGACGAGGATATCCGTGTGGATACCTACCGGTCCAGCGGTGCCGGCGGTCAGCACATCAACAAGACCTCATCGGCAATCCGGATCACCCATCTGCCGACCGGAATCGTGGTCACCTGTCAGAATGAGCGGTCCCAGCATATGAACAAGGACAAGGCTATGCAGGTCCTGAAATCAAAGCTGTATATGCTCGAGCAGGAGAAGCAGGCGGAGAAAGAGGCCGGAATCCGCGGTGAGGTGACGGATATTGCATGGGGACATCAGATCCGTTCCTATGTCCTTCAGCCGTATACGATGGTGAAGGATCTGCGGACAGGAGAAGAGCGTGCACAGGCAAGTGCTGTCCTGGACGGCGATATTGATCCGTTTATCAATGCGTACCTGAAGTGGAGCGCGCTGAAGAAGAAGGAGCACACGAAGTAACGAAAAGTAAGAGACTTCGAAATCGCATCCAGTCTCTTACACACGCTTCGCGACAGGCGGCCTGTCTGCGTTTTCGAAGAGCTGTTTTTTTAATAACCTTGTATAAGCTACGGATTGCTCCGTGCTTCGCACTCCCGCAATCCTACAGGTGACCGACTTCGTCGGTCTGTCGCGGCGTTCGCCCCACCGCTTCACACTTTGTGTGAGCGGATGTGGCTCACTGCCCGCGCATATTTGGATTTCGCGCGTCTGCGCTTCATCCTCATACCTGTTGCCTCCGAAATCGCATCCAGTCTCTTACAC
>DGTF01000028.1:0-10737 GCA_002394235.1 Eubacterium sp. UBA4343
CGGCTCACTGTTCGCGTAAATACAGTGACCGCCAACCAGGCGGCCACCCCCGTATCGCGAACTGCTGCTGAATCTGCCGTCACGACGAAATCAGATCCCGGTTTCTGGTATACTGCACACTCAGATCCATGCTGTTGCGGAAGACCGTGTCACTTTCGCCGTCGATGGAGAACTGCACCTTCTTGATATCACAGGTATCAGCCAGCGAATTCACAATTGCGTAAATCGGAATCTCCTCACTGATACTCAGGATCGAATTCTGAACACTGTCATCAAAATTCACGTAGCAGATTCCCGCCTGCGAAATGACACTGAGCACCTGTGTGTCCGTGGAGAATACCGGGTAGTGTCCCTCCTCGGCGGGTCCCTGAATCAGCTCTTCCACAACCGCCTTCTCCACAGGCTCATTGCTGCTGTAATAGACCTTTCTCGTCTCCGGGACCAGCTTCGCCCCGGTCTGATCCGTAAAGTACAGCGTCATTTCTATTTCCTGGTAGGCATTGATGTTCTTTCCGGCGTTATCCACAAAGCTGTCATTTGTCAGAGCTCCGACCGCATTTCCGCTGCTGTCAGTAAGATCCTTGCCGTCCACAGTAAACAGGATTTTGTCAACGCCGTCTATCTGCGCAAAACTACGCACCAGACCGCCGATGCAGAGCACTTTTCTCGTCTGTGCCTGGTCCTTAAAGCCCGCGCTCAGATCAATCGTTAGTACCTGATCACTAAGCTTATAATTCTGAATTTTCACCCCGTCCGGCAGGAGGAGAACATCTCCCTTATTTCCCGGCTTCTGTGTCTGCAGGGCGATCATCTCAACAATCTGTCCCTCTGTGTCCGGTTCATTAAAGTGGTATTCCACCCAGTTGATCCGGTCCTCGTCCTGATTCAGATAATAAAGATACGTCTTCTGAACAGAAGCACTGGGCTGAACGCCCGATGAACTGCTGACCGTCGATCCGCAGCCCGCCAGGCCGGCGATAAGGCTGAGAATCATCAGGCAGCTGAGAAGCTTCTTCATTCGTCCATTGCCTCCTTTAAACGATGTGAACCAGCGGAATCCGTATGGAAAAAGTGGTTCCCTCTCCAAGCTTGCTCTTGACACGGATTGCTCCCCGATGCATGACGATTACCTTCTTTGTGATTGCAAGACCCAGACCCGTTCCTCCGATCTCCCGGGAATGGCTCTTGTCCACGCGATAAAAACGCTCAAAGATATTGTTCAGGGATTCCTCCGGTATTCCGATTCCGTTGTCCGCAATCGTCGTATAACAGTATTTCCGATCCGCATTCAGTGAAATTCTCACCCATCCGCCATCCGGCTTATTATATTTGATGGCATTCTCAATAATATTGGTGAATGCCAGAGAGATTTTGGTCTCGTCCACCTGAGCCGTTATCGGACGGAAGCTGTCAAGAATCAGGTCCACATGTGCCTTATCGGCAATCGGTTTCAGCCGCTTGATAATCTGCTCCAGTTCATCATTGATATTGACGTCCGTGATATTCAGATCCGCGGATTTCTTGTCCATTTTCACGAGAGCCAGCAGATCCGTGATGATGGAGTTCTCCCGGTCAATCTCCGCCGAGATATCCTTCATAAAATCACGGTACTCCTCAATGGGAGCATCGGGGTTCTGATTCAGAACATCCGCCAGCACCTTCATCGAAGTAAGCGGCGTCTTCAGCTCATGCGACACATTAGACACAAATTCCTCACGGCTGTCATCCACCGTCTTCACCCTCGCCAGCATCCGGTTAAACGCATCGGTGATCAGCTTCGTCTCACGATAATCATTGACGGAAATGCTCTCATCCTGATACCCGTCCGTGATTCCCTCGATCGAGCGTGTGATTTTCTGCAGAGGCTTGACAAGGATTCCCGAAAGAATATAGCCGAGAATCAGAATAACGACCGTGATAATTGCGAGGATCATCGTGCCCCGCTCCTCAAGAATTCCCTTACTGATACTGATTTCCGTCGTCGACACACTGACCAGGAGGACGCCGATCGTCTCTGCATCTCTGCTCTTCTTGTCCGGATCCTTGATCCGGAACGTCAGCTCAATGTACTTATTTGCCCTGTCGTAATGACTGGTTTCGCTCCCGTTCAGGCAGTCCATAACCTCCTGTGACAGAGAATATTTCCCGTTGTCGATATTGAAGGTATCCATAACGACTCTGCCGTCGCGGTTGATTACGAGAATTCGTCCCCCGTAGATTCCGGTGAGCATATTAAACTCCCCGTTAATCACATCATCACTGGTGTCGGACAGATAATTCCGGTTAAAGAGCTGATCTACCAGTATTTCGCACTGATTTTTGACCATAACGGTCCTCTGGCTGACCGCGCGGTTCTCATAGCTCTGTACGATGACGCTTTCCACAATAATAGAGGGCACAATACCCATGATAAAAAGAAGTATCATAATATAAAACCGGATACTTCTGTAAAAGGCGAAATGCTTTATCTTTTTTTTCATAAAAAACTCCAGGTCCTGACCTCTTCTCCTGCTATCCGGTCAGATGTTAAAGAATCTGGATGACGCCGATGTGAAATCTCTCCAGCGGAAAATCAGAATCCCGAGGAACATCAGAATACAGGCCGTGCTGCTGATCACCGCAGGTATCTGAAAACAGTTCATATGCCTCAGCAGAAAGATCCACTGCAGCAGGGAAAGTACCGTATCCATCAGAAGATAGAGCACAAATTCCTGCAGTGCCATTTTCAGTCCGATACCGATCAGTATTGTAGCCACCATGACACCGACAAAGGCGACCGGCATGACCCAGTGGATCGACCACTTGTGCCACCCCGTCACCGCATCGATGACAAGGCTCAGAAAAATACCGATAATCACCTGCACCTGCATGGTTTTTAATGCATTATTCCTGTAATACATGGTCACGCAGATATCGATGAAGCCTACCACAGCACTCAGTACCGAGAGCGGGATCCATGACGGCACACCTCCCATGATGTAAATCATTGCCCCGTCCGAAATCAGGAAAACAATCAAAAGAAAGGCCGCCAGTTTCACGGCACTAAGACGGCTGAATTTTCTCTTTGGAAGTGCCGGAAAAGCCGGATTTTCCGGTTCTCCCGAAAGCGGTCCGCCGCACAGCGGACAGCAGCGCTTGTTCCCCCTGATCTTCACATGGCATCTGCCGCATTCCTGCATTCCTTACACCCCCTCGTCACAGTCATTGCTCGCGATTTCCACCGGAACCCCCAGCTGTACCAGCCTGCGAAAAAAATTCATGGCAACCGGGTGTCTCTCGAAGCTGGAGACAACGCCAAATACCATCTGGTCCTCATATGTGCTGACGCACAGAAATACCGTCTTGCAGGACATAAAACTCGAGAATTTCTCAACATACGGAGACATTTCTACGGGAAGCCTCACAACCCCTACGTTCGAAACTGAGGTTGTAACTCCTGTATTCATCCGATGTGCGATTCCCTGCAGTGCCACATTTTTGATAAACAGAGGAATCACGCGTACCGCAAGATTATGTTCCAGCGCGGAATAAGAATTCATGGTTTTCCGGACGTTCTCCTCCGTCAGCTGTTCTGAGAATTCTCTGCTGACCGGATCCATGATGCTCTTCAGGGTACCGTCATAATCGCCTGCATAATAGACTACCTGGATGACGCCGAAAAAGTTCCGGCTGGTCTCTGACGGGAAAAACTGGCGAAGGTTTACCGGTACGCTGACCACAATCGGCCGATTGTACTCGGAATGCTTCATCTCCTTAAGGATGGCCTCAATCCAGAGGGCGGTGGTGAGAATGCCAATGGTCGCATGGTTCTCATGCGCGACACGCAGAATCTCTCTGACAGAGACTGTCCCCTCCAGAAGATGTTCCTCCAGATTCGCGTCCTGAATCCCCCGAATCTGGTAGGCTTTTACCGGAAACATCTCCCGCAGATAGTTTCTCTTCTTCCGTTCGCCCTTTTCATAATACTTGCTGAAAGCGTCGAGCTGCTTCTCCGTTACTGACCCCTGATCTGACCGGAACAGAGAGCGGTCAAGACCGTGTCTCAGAATCAGGTAACTGGTCACAAGCGACTCAATAAACATATATCCCCCGGTTCCGTCCGAAAGGACATGAAAAATCTCGACATTGATTCTTCTGTGAAAAAAACTCACACGGTAGAGAAAATTCTTCTTTCCCGGAATATAAAGTGCCTTCAGCGCCGGTATATCTTCCTCCTGTACCTTTTCACATCCCGGAAGCTGGTCCATGTAATACCAGAAGATCCCCTTCCGCAGGCAGCAGTTCATATACGGAAATTCCTTCATGGTTTCTTCCAGGGCCCTCTGGAGGATCTCCGGATTCACCTCTTCCTTAAGTTCACAGACAAGCCGGAAAACCCTGGTATCCGCGCCGACCATGGTCGATGGGATCAATTTTGCCGCATTATCCAGCCGATACCATTCTCCGGCATTACGTTCCATATCCATATATTATCCTCTGTTCTGCACGAGATTAATCCCGCTTCCGCCTCCCGCCGCGCTTCCGGAAGCATTCGAAGCGCCTTCCTCCGTATAAATGTTGCCTGATTCATCCATCCAGTTCCCGGATCCCAGCGGAGAATATACATTCTGATTCTCATCGTACCACGCGACTCCGCTGTCGTAGGTCACTGTCACCGTATTGCCGTTCCCGTCAGAAAGCACTGCGGTATCTCCCTTTACGGCAGAATCGTCTGTCCCACTGTCTGAGGAAACAGATGATGATTCTGCACTCTCTCCGGAGGCATCTCCGGCGGAATCAGCGTCGGAAAGCAGAGAATCAGGTGATGAAGCAGACGACGTCCGCACCGTCTCCCCGGATCCCGCCGCTGTTCCGATTCCGGCAGAGGAGTCGGAAGAGTCCGCAGCCACTGCCTGCAGGATACCCTGACTGTTCTCAGAAGACGCCACTGCGCCCTCTGTTCCGGCGGATGCTGACGCCGATGTGCTCTGTATCGCTTCTCTATTCTCCGGAGAACTGTTCCTGCCGGAGGGAGAGGCCATATAACGGATAAAAAGTATGACCATCACAGCGATCAGAATTGCCATGATGATCCTGAGCGGTCGGTCGTTAAAGATTCGTTTCCTTCCAGCCATTTATTTCTCCTCCAATAACTGCTGAATGCTATTATAGCAAAGCCACGCCGCATCTTCCATACGAAGCCGCGCTCTGACAGAAATTCCCACCGTTAACCTCTGCCAACGGTGGGAACTTTACTACTGCCGCCTGCCCGTGGAAAGCAGGTCTGCCATTAAATTTTATGCCTGAAAATAATAGCCGACTCCCCACTTTGTGTGAACATACCGGGGTTCAGATGGATTGTCCTCAATCTTCTCACGAAGCCGCCGGATATGGACGTCAACCGTCCTGACATCGCCCGGATACTCATATCCCCATACGATATTCAGAAGATTATCACGGCTGTACACCTTGTTCGGATTAAAAGCAAGAAGCTGCAGCACATCGAATTCCTTCGCGGTCAGATTGACCTCCCGATCACCGATAAAGACCCGGCGGCTGTCAATATCAAGCCGCAGATCTCCTGCCTGGATGATCTTTGTCTTCTCCTCGGTCTTCTCTGTCTTTCTCGTTCTCCGGAGAATTGCCTTGATTCTGGCCTTGACCTCAAGGATATTGAACGGCTTCGTGATGTAGTCATCGGCTCCGTATTCCAATCCCATAATCTTGTCCATATCCTCACCCTTCGCGGTGAGCATGATAATCGGAACATTGGAAAATTCCCGGATCTGCTGACAGACCTCCAGGCCACTCATTTTCGGAAGCATCAGGTCCAGAAGTATGATGTCATAATCATTCTCCTTCGCCAGATTAAGCGCCTCCTCTCCATCGTAGGCACAGGACACCTCATACCCGTCCTGCTCCAGTGAAAACCGGATACCCTTTACGATAAGCTTTTCATCGTCAACTACCAGAACCTTATTTGCCATCTCCAGACCCCTGCCTCTAAATATACGTCTTTATACCACAATATCGTCCCGGATCTTCGCAAAAGCCTTTTCCTTGATCCCCTCGACATTCATAATGTCTTCGATTCTGGAAAAGGCACCGTGTTGCTCGCGGTATGCCAGGATCGCATCTGCCCGGGCAGCACCGATTCCATGCAGTGTCATCAGTTCTTCCCTGCCGGCCGTGTTGATATTTACCTTTGCCTTCTCGGATTCTCCTGCAGACAGGTTTCCTCCAGAACCTGCATCCTGTCCTGCCATTGCGGCGCTGCTGCCGTTCTTCTGAAGTTTCTCTGCCTCTTCTCTCGTATACACGGTGATCTGCTGACCGTCAGCGACCTGTGCCGCCTGATTCAGGCTTCGTCCGTCCGCCTCTCCGGTCATTCCGCCGGCCATCGCAATCGCCTCGTACACACGGCTTCCTGCCGGCAGTTCATAGACTCCCGGCGCGTTTACTGCTCCGCAGACATATACATAACATGTCGTCTCCGGTGCGCCATTCTCCTCTCCTGCAGCGGGTGATTCACCGGAAGCATCTCCTGTTTTTGCAGCGTGCGCTTCGCCGGAAGCATCCTCCGCTTCGCGTGCGGCAGCCGCTTTGGCGGAAGTATTTTCCGCCTCACCTGTGGCGGGCGCTTCGCCGGAAGCATTCTCCCGCGAAGGTAAGCCATCTAACCGGCCATTTGAAGATTCAAGAACAGCAGACCCGTATCGATAGATGCCCTCATCCTCTCCACAGCCTGATAGAAGAGCCGCGGCTGTAAACGCGACAAAAAGCAGAACGGAAGCATTGCGGATCCGCTTTCTGATTGTATTTATCATTTGTATCTCTCCGATCATCGTCATTTCCTGAATGTTTCCGATAAAGAGATACCCGACCATAAATATTGTAGCGAATTTTTGTAACAATTACAAGAGTAAAGACTCAGAAGAAGACTTTCGCGAAAGATTCAGAAGCGTTTTAAAACGAAGCTTCCAGTCTCCGAATCATTTCATCAATATCTTCCCTCTCGATGATGAGCGGGGGAACCAGACGGATCACATCTGATCCCGCTGAGATAACCACAAGCCCGTTCTTTAAGGCGTTTCCGACGATTTCACCCACCGGTCTTCCTGTCACAACAAGCCCCTGCATAAATCCCCTGCCGCGGCGCGCCGAGAGAAAATCATATCTGTCTACAAGTGCGTCAAGCTGCTGCTCCAGGTATGGAGTCAGCTTTCTCACATGTTCGACAATGTGATTTTTCTCGAACAGGTCAAATACCGTGCTGACCGCACGCGTCGCAAGAGGATTTCCTCCGTAAGTGCTGCCATGGTCGCCAGGTACCAGAGACCGTGATGCCGCCTTCTCGTTCAGCACAAAGCAGCCGACGGGAACGCCGCAGCCAAGTGCCTTGGCACAGGTCATAATATCCGGCTGTACGCCGAATTCCTGCCATGCCCAGAGATTGCCGGTACGACCCATTCCGCATTGAATCTCATCCAGAATCAGCAGAATATCATGCTCATCGCAAAGCTTCCGGACTCCCTCAAGGAACTCCTTTTCGGCCGGATATATGCCTCCCTCCCCCTGCACAGTTTCCATGATAACCGCACAGGTCTTGCCGTTGATGCACTCTTCAACGCTCTTGAGGTCATTGAATCTGGCAAAACGGATTCCGCCGATCAGCGGCTTGAACGGTTCCTGATAGGAGGTATTTCCGGTGACGGAGAGTGCGCCAAGGCTTCTGCCATGGAAGGAATGCTCCATGGCAATGATTTCATGATCCGAACTCCCGTCCCTGAGCCATGCATACTTTCTTGCGGCTTTGATCGCGCCCTCGATTGCCTCTGTTCCGGAGTTTGTGAAAAACACCTTGCTCATGCCGCAGGACTGCGCCACTTTTCTCGCCGCTTCCGCCATCGGAACATTGTAGTACAGATTGGAGGTATGTATGATATGGTCGATCTGATCCTTCAGTGCGTCATTGTATTCCCGGTTTCCGTATCCGAGGCCGAAAACAGCGATGCCTGCCGCAAAATCCAGATATTTTTTCCCATCCGTGTCATAGAGATGAACCCCCTCACCTCTTTCGAATACTACCGGAAAACGGTTGTACGTGTGAAGAACATATTGATCGGTTTCCTGCATAATTTCTTCAGTCTTCATGATTAAATTTTTCCTCTTCATTTCTCAGAATTGCGGTGCCGATACCCTTGTTTGTAAAGATTTCCAGAAGCAGACAGTGCGGAATTCTTCCATCCAGAATATGCACCCGGTTTACTCCGTTATTGATGGCATTGATGCAGTTCTGAAGCTTCGGGATCATTCCTCCCGCCACATGGCCGCTCTCCATCAGGCTCTTCGCTTCATCGATCGTGAGAAGAGAGATGAGTGTGGACGGGTCATCCTTGTCATAATATACGCCCTCAATATCACTGAGGAACGCCAGCTTCTCCGCCTTCACCGCTTCTGCGATTGCGCTGGCCGCATCATCGGCATTAATATTGTAGGAATGATACTCGTCATCGGCGCCAACCGGACAGACGATCGGAAGAAAGTCCTTTTCCAGAAGATCGTTCAGGACCTTCGGATCCACCTTGCGAATATCGCCCACGTAGCCGATATCCTCACCGTCGGAATACTTCTTGTCAACCTGAAGAAGTCCTCCGTCCTTTCCACTGATTCCTACAGCCTTTACGCCAAGGCTCTCAACCATGCTCACCAGTTCCTTATTCACCTTGTTCAGAACCATTTCGGCGATCTCCATGGTATCCTCATCCGTCACACGCAGTCCATTGACAAACCTCGGCTGCATGCCGACCTTTCCTACCCACCTTGAAATTTCCTTTCCGCCGCCATGAACGATAATCGGTTTGAATCCGACCAGCTTCAGCAGAACCACATCCTTGATGACATTCTTCTTCAGCTCATCGTCGATCATCGCGCTTCCGCCGTATTTTACCACTATAATCTTGCGGTTGAATCTCTGAATATAGGGGAGTGCCTCGATGAGGACCTCCGCCTTGTCTAAGTATTTCTGATTAACCATCTTTCACCTCCGGAGCCATGCAGAAATCAGGATCTGTAATCTGCGTTGATCTTTATATAATCATAGGTGAGGTCACAGCCCCAGGCTGTCGCCTCCTCGCTTCCCATCTTGACGTCAGCAATACACGTTACCGCATCCTCAGAGAGGATCTTTGTCGCCTCATCCTCGCTGTAGCCCGTCGAAACGCTGTTCTCTACGATTTTAATCCTACCGGCTTTGCTTTCAAAATAAAGATCCACATTCTCCGGATCAAATTTTGCACCCGAATATCCCATTGCGCAGAGGATTCTGCCCCAGTTTGCATCTCTTCCGTAGATCGCCGCCTTCGTAAGGTTTGATGTAACAATCGATTTCGCCAATGTTACGGCCTGATCCTTCGTCTTTGCGTGCACAACCTTTACTTCGAAAAGTCTGGTTGCTCCCTCTCCGTCGCCCGCAATCATCTTCGCAAGTTCACGGTTCACCGCAAAAAGCGCCTCGACGAATTTATCATAATCCTCTCCACGGGAGGTAATATCCGGATTCCCGGCAAGACCGTTCGCCATGATCACGCAGGTGTCGTTCGTGGAGGTGTCTCCATCAACCGAAATCATATTGTAAGTATCCTTCACCACCGTTGACAGCGCTTCCTGAAGCATCGTCCCGGAAATCACCGCATCCGTGGTGAGAAAAGAAAGCATCGTGCACATGTTTGGATGAATCATGCCTGCTCCCTTGCACATTCCACCGATGGTCACTGTTTTTCCGCCCAGTTCGATCTGCACCGATACCTCCTTCGGATGCGTATCCGTGGTCATGATGGACTGTGCCGCAATAGAAGCCGCTTCCCGGGAATTGTCCAGCATCGGAGCAAGAAGATGAATTCCCTTTTCGATGACATCTACCGGGATCTGCGCACCGATCACCCCGGTCGAACCGATCAGAACTGAATCCGCCGGAATATCAAGCTCTTTCGATGCCGCCTCCGCCGTTCTCCGGCATGCATCATAACCCTGTACACCCGTAGCCGCGTTTGCGATTCCACTGTTGATCACAACCGCCTGCGCGCTCTTGCTGTCATGCACCACATGCTGATCCCATTTCACCGGAGCCGCTTTGACGAGATTCGTCGTAAAAGTACCCGCAACAACACAGGGCACAATACTGTAAATCATCGCCATATCCTTTGTATTTCCTTTTTTAATGCCAGTGTGTCCGCCCGCCGCCTTAAAACCCATCGCGGCTGTCACACCATCATGTCCAATATTCATACAAAACATCCTCCTTGTCGATTCTCTGTTAAGAATAAACTTCTTTTTTGGATATGTAAAGAGCTAAATATGTATAATTATGCATATTATTTTAAAATAATGCATATTATTTCAAAATAATGCATTTAATGCTTGCATATCATACACAAGTGATGTATATTCGTGTATAAGTCCAGTCGCAATGTTCTTGGCTCACGGGGAGCTTGCTTACCAGTGAGCAAGAACATTAGCGACGACAACAGGTATGGGCACGAAGTGACGCAGGGACTTATACACGAGAAAACGCTTGTTCCATCTCCGGCGACTCGGTATAATGAGAATGTTCCGTGTACCGGTCCATGTACAGGCTCTTCTGCTTCTGTACAACCGGTCCACCGGCTGCATCCGACAAAATCGGTAATTTCATATTTGATATATAAAGGAGGAAATTTCCCATGAGTGAAAAGGTTGTTCTTGCATATTCCGGCGGTC
>DGTF01000028.1:10779-12332 GCA_002394235.1 Eubacterium sp. UBA4343
GCATATTCCGGCGGTCTGGATACCACAGCGCTGATTCCATGGCTGAAGGAGAACTTCGGATACGAAATCATCTGCTGCTGCATCAACTGCGGACAGGAAGAAGAGCTGACCGATGACAATCTGAATGAAAGAGCGCTGAGCTCCGGTGCTTCCAAGCTCTACATCATCGATGTCATCGACGAATTTGCAGAGGATTACATCATGCCCTGTGTCAAAGCGGGTGCGGTCTATGAACACAGCTATCTTCTCGGTACCTCTATGGCACGCCCGCTGATCGCGAAAAAGCTTGTCGAGGTGGCGCACAAGGAAGGCGCAACCGCCATCTGCCACGGAGCAACCGGAAAGGGTAATGATCAGATCCGTTTTGAGCTCGGCATCAAAGCCCTTGATCCCACAATTAAGATCATTGCCCCCTGGCGCATGACCGACGTATGGACCATGCAGTCCCGTGAAGATGAAATCCAGTACTGCAAGGACCATGGCATTGACCTTCCTTTCTCCATGGGCAAAGGCTACAGCCGTGACCGGAATCTCTGGCACATCAGTCACGAAGGTCTTGAGCTGGAGGACCCTTCACAGGCGCCGAACTACGATAAGCTTCTGGTTCTGAGCGTCACTCCCGAAAAAGCGCCGGACAAGGTCACAGACCTTACCCTTACCTTTGAAAAGGGTGTTCCGAAGACGCTGAACGGCAAGGAAATGAAAGTAGCCGAGATCATCGAAGAACTGAATAAACTTGGCGGCGCAAACGGAATCGGCATCATCGATATCGTAGAGAACCGTGTCGTCGGCATGAAATCCCGCGGCGTCTATGAAACCCCGGGCGGAACAATCCTCATGGCCGCTCACGATCAGCTCGAGGAACTCGTGCTTGACCGCGAAACCATGGAGACAAAGAAAAAACTCGGAAGCCAGCTGGCACAGATTGTTTACGAGGGAAAATGGTTTACACCTCTTCGCGAGGCCATCAGTGCATTTGTGGAGTCTACCCAGAATGTCGCAACCGGAGAAGTAAAGCTTAAGCTCTACAAGGGCAACATCATCCGCAACGGAACAACTTCTCCGTACAGCCTCTACAATTCTTCCCTGGCATCCTTCACCACCGGAGATCTCTATGATCACAGTGATGCAAGCGGATTTATCAATCTGTTCGGTCTGCCTCTGAAGGTACGCGCCCTCATGATGGAAGATGTCAAGAAGCAAAATAAGAATAAATGAATCTAACTGTTCAGTGCATCATAATTTCAGCCAGAAAAGGACCGTTTGTTGGCTTTTTCCGGCTGAATAACTACAAATAAACAGCAAACGAGATAAAACACGCTGCGCGAGTTTTATCTCGCTATCGCGACGCTCGCCGCACACGAATACTTCGAATTCGGCTGCGGCTCACTGTTCGCGTAAATTATATGCGTCTCCGACATCCGGCAGGTACGAGGTCAGAAATGAGTTTTCAGATTGCAATTGACGGCCCCGCCGGAGCGGGGAAAAGCACCATAGCCAGGAGAGTTTCCGAAGCGCTTGGCTTTATTTACGTTGACACCGGAGCCATGTAC
>DGTF01000019.1:0-7181 GCA_002394235.1 Eubacterium sp. UBA4343
CTGTAAATCAGATAGTGCTCATTCTGTACAAAGCAATTCGGCTGTCAGAGATTGCTGTATAAATGTTTCCAAAGGCTGCTCATTTTGGTCTGCACGGCGCATGAAGTAAGCTTTTTCCCGCCCGGCCCGTCATTCACCCTCAATCATACAATCTTCTCAGATAGATGACGATTCCGATCATATCCGCAACCGTAACGACAATTGAAATAATTCCCATGATCGGGTTCTCGATGAGTGCCATAAACACTTCAACTGCAGAAAGGATGATCAGAAAAACCCCTACTGCTCTCTGATATCTGAGCCGGTTCTCCGGACTCAGTTTCCGCTTATCCCGGTACTTTCCACTGAACGCATCCAGAATTCCCTGTCCTTTTCCCGCAAAAAACACAATTGCAAGCAGGAAAAGTATTCCCGCAAGGAACCAGTCAAAGGTACTGTTAAACATAATCATCCTCCATATCCCGGCCGCCGGATCAGCTTCCGCCGTGCCGCTGCATAATATCTTCCGGCCGTCGTATACTCAGCTTCTACATCTGCCATCCGGCCCCTATATTCCGTCTTTTTCTCATCCAACCTCTATATTCTGTCTTTTTCTCATCCGGCCACTATATTCCGTCTCTCCCCGTCTCCGGCCCGCGCATCATCAGAACGGCATCTTCCACCGGAGACGTGTAATAATTCCTGCGAACCCCGGTTTTCCGGAATCCGGCGTTTTCATACAGCCGGATCGCCGGCGCATTGCTCTCCCGCACCTCCAGAAAAATCTTCCGGATGCCGCGCGCTCCCGCCGCCTCTATAAGCTCTGATACCAGACATGTTCCAATATGGCGGTTCCGGTATCTCTGGTCTACCGATACATTCGTGATATCCCCTTCGTCCGGGATTCCGTATTCCCCAATGTATCCGACGATCCTTCCATCCACCACCGCCACAAGAAAATCCGCATCTTCCCTGTCAAGAAAGCTCTGATAGTCTTCCGCAGTCCACGGTCTTGAGAAGTTCTCCTGCTCAATCCTCTCTACCTCCGGAAGATCCGGCAGAACCATTCTCCGGATCTCAGGAGTCACAGAAACACTCTGCGCTGATGCGTCATCCTTCCCTCTGTTCCCGCGCCTTCCCATCAGGAGTAATCCCTCGGCTTCAGCTTTTCCGAATTTTTCTCAATTTCCTTTACCGGAACACCCTTCGCGGTCTGTTCTCTCTCTGCCTGTGAGGCGCGGAGGTATTCCGGCCGGTGTTCATCTGCCGTAACCGTCATTCCCCGGGAAAAATATTTTTCGCCGAGAGCTCCGACCGCGCCTGCCCTCTGTCTGTTCAGGTGTGCAGGCGCCACTGTGAACGGAACCTTCAGCAGCTCGCGGATTCGGTCCAGATAAGGCCGAACTCCGTCCCCAAGCAGAATGACCGGTTCTCCGAGGCAGTTCAGTTCCTCCATAAGGCTCTCCACCGCTTCGGCGCACTGCGCCTTCACCGCCGTGAGCTCGTGATTCACAAACCGGTAGATCCCGGTATATACCTGGGCTCTCCGGGCATCCATCATCGGGACGATCAGCCCTTGTGCATCATAGAGATTATACGCTAATGCGTCGACCGTAGGTACCTCAACCAACGGCTTATCAAGTGCCAGACCGAGACCCTTGGCCGTAGCTGAGCCGATTCTGAGTCCGGTAAAGGAGCCCGGCCCCTTGGAAATGGCAATCGCGTCAATGTCGTTCAGGTCCAGATCAATCATCTGTACAATGGCATCCAGCATGGGAAGCAGTGTCTGTGAGTGTGTCTTCTTGTAATTCACCGTGTACTCGGCCAGCAGCGTATCGTCCTCCAGAAGGGCGACGGACGCTACAAGACCTGAGCTGTCAATTGCCAGTATCTTCAATCGTAATCCTCCGATAATCAAATCCCTTGTCAGGATCTTTTTCAATCGTCACATGAACCGCACCTTCCGGTATTATATCCCGGACCATATCCGCCCACTCAATCAGACAGACACCGCCGCCGTAAAAATAGTCGTCATATCCGACTTCCTCCATTTCTTCCGGCTCTTCAATCCTGTAGACATCAAAATGATAAAACGGTATTCTGCCGCTCAGGTATTCCTGCACGATCGTAAACGTCGGACTGCTCACCGGCTCGGTCACCCCGAGGCCCTCTGCCAGTCCCTTTGCAAATACGGTTTTCCCTGTGCCGAGATCCCCATCCAGTGTATAAATCGTCCCCGGAACCGCCTTTTCCCCGAGTTTCCGGGCAAATGAGCGGGTTTCCTCCGGGCTTCTTGTCTCAATAACCATTCCGACTCAAGTCCCTCCGGTTTTCCTGTCATGTGTCGCACAAGCGTCTTTTATTTTATCACATTTTACCGTATAATAACATACGTTCCATTCCTGAAAACAGGGTGCTTATATCCGTTGCTCTTACAGCCTGTTCAAAATACACGGTTCGGCCTTACCGGTGACGGCCTGGTCTCACATCCGTATTTATTTACAGCATGTCCAAGGGCAGTCCGTGGACAATAACTGCATCCTGACCAGGACACATTTTATAAATACAGATAACAAGGAGAAAAATTATGGCCAATCCTATCGTTACCATCACCATGGAAAACGGCGATGTCATGAAGGCAGAGCTCTATCCGGAAACCGCGCCGAACACCGTCAACAACTTTATCAGCCTTGTCCGCAAGGGATTCTATGACGGGCTCGGATTTCACCGCATCATCTCCGGCTTCATGATCCAGGGCGGTGATCCTGCCGGCAACGGAACCGGTGGCCCCGGCTATTCCATCCGCGGCGAATTTTCCGGCAATGGTTTCCGGAATGATCTTTCGCACGAGCCGGGCGTGCTCTCCATGGCTCGCGCTTCAGATCCGGATTCTGCAGGCAGCCAGTTCTTTATCATGCACAAATCCGCAGATTACCTGGACGGACAGTATGCCGCATTCGGAAAAATCATTGAGGGCATGGACGTTGTGAACAAGATCGCCGAAGTTCCTACAGACTGGAGCGACCGCCCCACAGAGCCTCAGGTTATCAAATCCATGACCGTCGATACCCTCGGTGTAGATTATCCCGAGCCAGAAACGCTGTAAATATACAGACGTCTTTCGGATAACCGGGGTCTGACAGACTCCATTGCGCTTTCGGACAACCGGTGCCCGGCTTCCCGATCCGCGCGATGGAATATCATTCCTCCCCCGGTTCAAGAATAAGCTTCCCCCCGGCCACGCCAAACCAGGCGCGGCCGTTTTTTCTGATCCGGGCTCTGGCAGAGGTTACTTCTGTGATCTGCTTTGTGAAACGTCCTTCCTCTAAAGCAGGCACAACAACACGGATCCGTACCACATCGGAAAAATCAGACTCTACCGTATGAATTTTCTCTTGTCCGATCAGATACTGAATCTTTCCCGCATCCGTGTAATCCGCGACGATGTCCAGAAGTACTCCGTTCTCCTTCTCGATCAGGATACTCTTCCCGATTCCATCTCTGGAAGCCTGTGTGTAGGCTCTCACAAGTCCTCCCGTCCCGAGCAGTACACCGCCGAAATATCTCGTCACCACTATGCAGGTATCCGTCAATCCCGCTCCTGTAAGAACATCCAGTATCGGCCGTCCCGCCGTACCCGATGGTTCTCCGTCATCGGAGGCCTTCACATTTCCACCATCCTTTCCCAGAACCCAGGCGTAACAGTTATGTCTCGCATCCCAGTATTTTTTCTTCATCTCTTCAACAAAAGATGAGGCTTCCTCAACACTTGTCACATGACGAACAGTAGCAATAAATACCGACTTCTTCTCCTCGTACCTTCCCTCGCCATTCTGATACACCGTGCGATACCGCTCAGGTAGATTTTCCCCTCCTTGAACGTCTGTCGTCCCGCTCGTTTTCCCGAATTCCTGCTCTGTCTTTCCCTCTGCTTTGTTTTTGGTTTTATTTTCTAATTTATTTTTTGTTTTGCTTTCGGTTCTTCTTGATTTTCCCATGGATCCATACTACCATAATTTATTCTTTATTTCATTCTGTAATTTTGATATAATTATCGGATTAAGGATTCCCGCAGTATTCCATCAGACAAGAGGCTCCTGTCGCAGGCTCTGAAAGGGCACCTGCCGCCGGCTCTGAAAATCCTGCCGCTGGCACCTGCGGCCGCCTTCCTCTTTGTTTGCTGAATACCGGGCAATAAAGCAGCTCAATTACCTCACATTCTGAGGCATAAACGTCATTTTTATTTTCAACCGGGAAAGATTGATCCGATCCGGATTCTTCCGGATACGGCGGGACACAGTTTTGCAAAGTATCTGTCTATGACCTGAAAACATGAGGTGCAAAACCCAGGGAACAGTCTTCATGGCAGAGAACCCGAAAACTGTCTTCATGGCAGAGAACCCGGGAAACTGTCTTCACGACAGAAAACCCGAAAACTGTCTTCCGTCCGGAACAGGATATGCCCGGAGAAGGAGCTTTCATGAATTTTGGCAAACACGGTGTTCAGCAGGAGCGCGAACGCCTGGATTCGGCTGCCCCGAAACTGGCAAGCCGCATCAGCGTATCTGTCCTGCGTGTCATCATTTACTTACTGATCGCAGCCGCCGTATTCGGCATCTGCCTCGGCATCGGTGCCTATCGCGGGATCATCGCGGACGCGCCGGAGATCACGGACTCCAATATCACGCCTCTCGGCTATGCGTCCTTTGTATACGACGGTGATGGAAATCAGATACAGAAGCTGAGCTCCGCAGAAGGCAACCGCGTCTCAATTTCCATCAACGAAATTCCAAAGAACATGCAGCATGCCATCGTTGCGATCGAGGATTCCCGTTTCTATCAGCATAACGGAGTTGATCCGCACGGAATGCTTCGTGCCATCATGGTCATGCTGAGTTCGAATTTCTCGGAATCCGAAGGAGCGAGTACCATCACTCAGCAGCTTTTGAAGAACAACGTTTTTACAGACTGGATGAACGAATCCAGGATGGGGACGATCAAGCGTAAGATTCAGGAACAGTATCTCGCCGTTCAGCTGGAGGCATCCCTTCGGAAGGCCGGAGAGGATCCCAAGTCGGTGATTTTGGAAAACTATCTCAACACCGTAAACTTTGGCAACAACGCCTATGGCGTGCAGACTGCGGCACAGACCTACTTCGGCAAGGACGCAAAAGATCTGACGCTTTCCGAATGCGCGGTGCTTGCCGCGATTCCCCAGAACCCCAGCCAGTTTAATCCGATCCTTTACCCCGAGGAGAATGCGAGCCGTATGAAGACGGTCCTCGAATACATGCTCCAGCAGGGCTATATCACAGAGAAGGATTACAAAGAAGCTCTCGCAGATAACGTTTATGACCGGATTCAGGAGAACCAGAACAATGAGGTTGCACAGGATTCCACGGTGTATTCCTATTTTGTCGATGAACTGATCAGTCAGGTCAAAGACGATCTGATGACCCAGAAGGGTTATACGGAGGCTCAGGCCAATAACCTGATCTACAGTGGCGGGCTTCACATTTATTCCACCGAGAACTCTGATATTCAGTCAATTATGGACAGTGAATTCTCGGATGAGTCGATTTTCCCCGCAGATTCCCAGATCAGTCTGGACTGGGCACTGACTGTTGATAAGGCTGACGGAAGCAGGCAGAACTACAGCGTTGAAATGCTGGTGCAGTACTTCAAACAGCAGGGAGATGCCGACTTTGATCAATACTTCAGCTCCCAGGAAGAGGCACAGAGCTGCATCGACCAGTACAAGGCCTCCGTTGTCGGAGACGGTGATACCATCGTCGCGGAACGGACCGCATTCGTTCCGGAACCGCAGGCCTGCATGACCGTCATCGACCAGTCGACCGGATATGTCGTCGGCATCGTCGGCGGGCGCGGGGAGAAAACCGCGAGCCTTACCCTGAACCGTGCGACGGATTCCCTTCGTCAGCCAGGCTCCACCTTTAAGATTCCTTCCACCTATGGTCCGCTCCTTGATAAGGGAAAAATAACCCTGACCTCCATGGAAACGGACGATGCCGCATACTACGCGACCGGTCAGGAAGTCAACAACGCGGACAACACGCATCACGGCACAATGACGGTGAGAAACGCGATTCAGACCTCGAACAATGTCATCGCATTCAAGCTGATGCAGGAACTGACGCCTGAAGTTGGCCTCTCTTATCTGAAAAAGCTCGGATTCACAACACTGGACAGCGACAATGACAACTCGCCCGGACTTGCTCTCGGCGGCATCACCAACGGTGTCAGTGACCTTGAACTCACGGCCGCATATGCAGCCATTGCCAACGGTGGCACATACAACCGCCCGGTATTTTACACAAAAGTCACCGATCACAGCGGTAAGACGATTCTCGAAAATTCAGAGCTGAGCCGCCGCGTCTTCAAGGAAAGCACCGCCTATCTTCTGACCAGTGCGATGCAGAGCGTCGTTCAATCCGGAACCGGAACACCTTATCAGCTTTCCTCCGGCATGCCGGTTGCCGGAAAGACAGGAACCACAGATTCCTATGTAGATCTTCAGTTTGTGGGCTATACGCCATACTACACTGCCGGCATCTGGACCGGATACGATACAAACGTGGAACTTCCCGAAGCAGACCGGACCTACATTTCCACACTCTGGACGAACGTCATGAACCGTATTCATGAATCCCTTCCCATCAAGGAATTCTCGGTTCCGGATTCTGTAGAACAGCTTACGGTATGTGCAAACACAGGCCTGCTGCCGAATACCTATTGTCCTACCGTCACCGATTACTTCGACGTAGCGAATGCACCAACGACCATCTGCACCTACGACGCGCCGGCGCCGACCGCAGCGCCTACTGCAGCCCCAACCGCTGCGCCTACCGCTTCGCCCACTGCCGCAGCCGGCGACAATAATACCGACACAAACCAGCATACCGAGAACGCTGCCGGTGAAGGTACCGGCGAGAATGCACCCGCGGAGAACACCGGAACCGGAGGGGACACCTCTTCCGGCAACACCGGAGAGAATACCCAGACAGAGCAGACCCAGTGATTGACTGCATGGATTTTCTGATCTCCTGATTGTGCGGAATCATTTAACCACCTGGAAATATGAGATTATTTACAGGATCATTTATTTTTCTGATTGTATATGTCATTTATTCTCCGCCCGTCTTGTGACAGGCGGAGATTTTTTATGCGAACAGTGAGCCGCA
>DGTF01000019.1:7283-14416 GCA_002394235.1 Eubacterium sp. UBA4343
CGAGATAAAACTCGCGCAACGTGTTCTATCTCGTTGGAATTCTTGATTTCCGCCGCCCGGCAGTCCTGTGAGGAACAACGGATTCTGTAAATACACTGCAGCATGTGAAAAAACATATAATATAACTTCCTGGAGTTAGTTTATTTCCTGGAGTTAGCTTATCTCCAGGTCCCATTAATTATCCTGTCAAAATGGGCGGAACAATAGCCCCCTGCAGATCATATGTCTTCAGGGGGCTATTGTTCAAATTTATTAACGATTATTATCCAGAGAAGATTTCTTCCTCTGCTCCACTGCCTGGCATTCACTCACGCATTACGTTCGCACACCGATTACATTCACACTCATTGCGTTCTCACACCGATTACGTTCACACTCATTGCGTTCGCACACCGATTATGTTCACACTCTGCTCACGGATGGCTGCGTTTTCTGGCCAGATTAGCCTGAACACGTTTGTAAAGCTCCTGCGCCGCGTTGTAGCCCATCTTCTTCTGACGATGGTTAACAGCAGCCGTCTCAACGATAACCGCCAGATTACGTCCCGGACGGATTGGAAGAGAATGACATACAACCTTATTACCCAAAAATTCCGTATACTCCTCCTCAAGTCCGAGGCGGTCGTATACCTTATCCTTATTCCACTCCTCCAGCTTGATGACCAGATCTATGGTATGTGTATTCTCAACGCTCTCGACACCGAACAGCGTCTTCACATCGATAATTCCGATACCGCGAAGCTCGATAAAGTGACGGGTGATGTCCGGCGAAGTTCCGACCAGTGTCACATCATCAATCCGGCTGATCTGTACCACATCATCCGTGATCAGTCGATGGCCACGCTTGATCAGCTCCAGAGCGGCCTCACTTTTTCCGATTCCGCTCTCGCCCATGATCAGAACACCCTCGCCATATACATCGACAAGCACGCCGTGGATCGAAATCGTCGGTGCCAGCTGAACATTCATCCACCGGATGATCTCAGCGGTGAACGCAGATGTCGTTTTGTCTGTTCCGAAAACCGGCGTTTTATATCTCCTGCATATTTCCAGGAGCTCTTCACCGGGCTGTTCAGAGGTTGTGAAAATAATACACGGAACACCCTTCGAGACAAATGCCTCAAACGATTCCTTCCTCTTATCATACTCCATGCGATTCAGGTACGAAAGCTCCACAACTCCGATAATCTGAACTCTCTCATTTGCAAAATGCTCAAAATATCCGGTCAGCTGAAGGGCCGGACGATTGATTTCAGGAACCGTGATCTCCCTGTCCCCGAGATCCGTATCCGGAGTCAGGTTTTTCAGATCCATGTCCTTTTCGAGCTTTTCCAGCGTGATAAATTTAGATGTCATGCCGAATCCTCCCAGAAATTTGCAGGTAATTCGCACCCGTTCTCTTTCCTGCTCCGTGTGCGATGAGCCCTGTTCTTTATGCAATCTTCCTTTGCAGATCTCTTTCACGCGTCACATGTGGTGAGACCTGTTCTTTGTACAATCTTCTTTATATCTCTTTCCCGCGCCGCACGCGTTGAGACCTGGCTGCAAATACGAAATGCCTTATATAAAACAGTATACCACGCACACACCTCTTTGCACGATTCTTTTCCTGCTCTAAAGTCAAAACTTTTCTCCCATCAAAAGACAAGTCTTGTCTCCCGCGAAAAACCATATCTACGCTCTTGTGAAAGGGCAAAACTTTTCTCCCGCAAAAAGACAAAGCTTGTGTCCCGCAAATTGAACGTCTGCTCAATCACGATAACTGTTCTGCTTTTTTATGAAAAAAACCATAGACACTCTTCGCGGCTTTCTCATTCATCCCCGGCAGGCTTCTCAGCTTCTCGATGTCCGCCCTCCGGATCGCCTCGATGTCCGGGAAGGAGCGCATCAGCTCACGCCTCCGCTTCTCTCCAATATCCGGAATATCATCCAGGATCGAATGTACCTGTTCCCTGCTTCGCAGCATTCGATGATATTCAATCGCGAACCGGTGCGTCTCATCCTGGATCCGGGTGACCAGATGAAAGCCCTCGGAATCTGTATCGATCGGAATCTCAACATTGTTGAAATAGATCCCTCTGGTCCGGTGCCTGTCATCCTTCACCATTCCGGCGACCGGTATCGACAGGTTCATTTTTTCAAGCACAGAAAGCGCGATGTTCACCTGTCCTCTGCCGCCGTCCATCAGCAGGAGATCCGGCAGTTTTTCAAATCCGCTGTCCGCCTGTACCCCTCTCCGGAATCTCCTCGTCAGAACTTCCTCCATGCTTGCGTAATCATTCGGTCCCTCAACAGACTTGATCCGGAACTTCCGGTAATCCGCCTTCTTCGGCTTGCCCTGCTCATACACCACCATGGAACCGACGCTCTGGTAACCGCTGATATTGGAGATATCGTACGATTCGATACGGTCCGGCGGCTCGATTCCGAGCCACTGTCCGATCTCGTTGACCGCTCCGATCGTCTTCGCGACATCCTTTTTGATCCGTTCCCGGTCCTGTGTCAGAATGATCTGCGCATTCCGCTTCGCAAGATCCACAAGCTTCTCTTTTTTGCCCTTCTGCGGAACAAGAATCCGAACCTTCGTACTGCCGGCGTTTTTCTTCCCGGTCAGCCATTGCTCCAAAAGCTCCCTTTCCGCAATGTCATCCGAAAGCATGATCTCATGCGGAATGAAAGGAGTTCCGGAGTAAAACTGCTGCAGGAAGCTCTCCATGACCTCGCTGCAGCTCTCCTCGTTCGCGATTTTCAGATAAAAATGATCCCGTCCGATCAGTTTGCCGTCTCTGACAAAAAATACCTGCGCGATGGCATCCTCTCCGTCTGCCGCAAGTGCGATCACATCCTGATCCTCTCCGCTTCCGGAGGTGATCTTCTGTCTCTCGCTTACCTTCTTCACGGCACCGATCAGGTCTCTCAGCGAAGCGGCCTCCTCAAAATTCAGCGCATCGGCGGCCTCCTGCATTTTCGTCTTCAGTTCCTGAAGCACATCCTCCGTCTTCCCGTTCAAAAAAGCAATCGCATCATTGACCTGCTTCCGGTATTCCTCCTCTGAGATCCATCCCTGACAGGGTGCCTTGCACTGGTGGATGTGATAATAGAGACAGGGGCGCTCCTTGCCCTGATCCTCGGGAAGTTTTTTGCTGCAGTTCCGAAGATGATAAAGCTTCCGGACCAGATCAATCGTCTCCTTCGCGGCGGCCGCGTCCGGATAAGGCCCGAAATACTGCGACTTGTCCTTTTTCATCCTGTGCGCATACAGAACCCGGGGGAAATGCTCCTGCACCGTAACCTGGATAAAGGGATATGCCTTGTCATCCATCAGCATGGTATTGTACTTCGGCCGGTATTCCTTGATCAGGTTGCACTCCAAAACGAGGGCCTCAACCTCCGAATCCGTCACAATGTACTCAAAACGCGTAACCTGCGGCACCATGCTGTAGATCTTCAGCCTCTTGTTTCTGCTGTTGGAGAAGTACTGCCGCACGCGGTTCCGCAGCTTAACGGCCTTCCCCACATACATGACCTCGTCCTGAAGTCCGTGCATGATATAAACGCCGGGCTTCTGGGGCAGTTTCTTCAGCTCCTCCTGAATATCAAATGCCATAAATGCTCCTGTCTCTTCTGAATCATCCCAGGAAATGACGCACAGAGCAGGCCTTTTCATACCTCCACATCCGGGCAGCCAGCCGGCTCTGCAGCCGCAACCCGCTGTATCCCGGGTGTTTACGGTCACGGCAGCTCTGCAGCGACTCTGCATCCCGAGTGTTCACGGTCGTTCAGGACGGAAGATTCTGTGAACGCTCCCCGATGACCGTATTCATGATTCTCATGAATTCCTTTCCGGTGATTGTCTCCTGAATAATCAGATAGCCGGCAAGCCGGTCAAGCACATCCCGGTTCTCCCTGAGCATCTGCTTTGCCTTCTCATAGGATGCTTTCAGCATCTTCATGATCTCATGGTCAATCTCTGTCGCCGTCTCATCTCCACAGTCCAGAACTGCTCTGCCGTTCAGATATTTGCTCTCGGTCCTGGCAAGTCCCATCAGGCCGAACTTATCAGACATGCCGTACTGCGTGATCATCGCGCGGCAGATCTGTGTCGCCTTTTCAATATCATTCGAGGCACCGGTCGTAACATCGCCGAAGACAATTTCCTCCGCCGCTCTTCCCGCGAGGAAGCCCGTCACCATGTCCTCCAGCTCCTTCCGCGAATTCAGATATTTCTCCTCCTCCGGAACCTGCATGACATATCCAAGCGCTCCCATGGTACGCGGAATAATCGTGATCTTCTGTACCGGCTCGGAATGCTTCTCCAGCGCATTCACGAGTGCATGACCCACCTCATGATAGGCGACGATCCGGCGCTCCTCCTTGCTGAGAATGCGTTCCTTTTTCTCCTGTCCCACAAGAACAACCTCGACGGCCTCCTGCAGATCCTTCTGGGACACTGCCCGCCTCCCGTGCTTGACAGCCAGGATGGCAGCCTCATTTACCATGTTCGCAAGATCAGATCCTACGGCTCCTGAGGTTGCGAGCGCGATTTCCTGAAAATTCACGGTTTCGTCGAGCATAACCTTTCTCGCGTGTACCTTCAGAATGTTTACACGCCCCTTCAGATCCGGGCGTTCCACAATAATTCTCCGGTCAAAACGTCCCGGCCGAAGCAGTGCGGGATCCAGCACCTCAGGACGGTTTGTCGCGCCGAGCACCAGAAGTCCCGATGCACTGTCAAAGCCGTCCATTTCGGCAAGAAGCTGATTCAGCGTCTGCTCCCGCTCGTCATTACCGCCGCCGTAGCTGGAATCCCTGGTTTTTCCGATGGCGTCGATCTCATCGATAAAGATGATGCATGGCGCCTGCTTTTTTGCCTCCTCAAACAGATCCCGCACACGGGAGGCGCCCACGCCGACAAACATCTCTACAAATTCCGATCCGGAAAGGGAGAAAAACGGAACATGTGCCTCACCGGCAACCGCTTTTGCCAGCAGTGTCTTTCCGGTTCCCGGAGGGCCTACCAGAAGAGCTCCCTTCGGAAGCTTCGCGCCGATCTGTGTATATTTCTGAGGATTATGCAGGAAATCAACCACTTCCTGCAGAGATTCCTTCGCCTCTTCTTCTCCTGCAACGTCCGCAAACGTTACGCCGGTTTCCTTCTGCACATAGGTCCGGGCCTTGCTCTTTCCGACGCCCATGACGCCGCCGCCCTTTCCCATATACCTTAGTACCAGGTTCAGGCCAATCATCATGATCAGAATCGGTATCACAATCTGAAATATCGCAGACATCACCTGCGAGCCGACGCTGGAGGATTTCTTCTCGTAGGTGATATCCGTGTCCTTCAGCAGCTCATTCAGGCCGTTCTCATCACCGACCATCGTGGCGCGGTAGGTATATAAGGACAGTTTGTCTCCCTCTTTGAACTTCGGAGTTACCGTCAGTGTGCCGTTCTGCAGCACAACCTTCGACACCTCATCCTTTTCCACCATCTGCACAAATCTGTCATAGGTGATCTCTTTCGATGAAGACGACTGGAACATGCTGCTGATTACACTGAAAATAATCACTGCCAGCATAATCGCCGTCACGATGATCCAGATCGTCCGGTTATTCCGTCCCGGACCGTTTCCCGAATCCGGTCCGTCATTATCATTGAAATTAAATGACATATCTCTTTTCCCTTCCGAATTGGCCGGAAAATGCAGTTCAAACAGTACGTATCCCTGTTGACCGCACGAGTTCTTATTTTCCGGCGCGCACCCTGTCCATCAGGTATCCCTGCTGATCGTTGTACTTTTCGCAGAAGGCATCCGTCGCCGCCCTGGTAAATACAGCGAGCTCCTTCTCCGCATTCATGACCTGCGGAGTCTCATATGCAAGACGATACACCTCGCCGGCAATCTTCGATATCAATGTCTCACTCTTCATATGCCCCAGTCCGAGCAGGATCGAGCCATAATTCTTGTCTGTCTCACAGAGGTGGAAGTACAGAAGCGTCATATTAAACAGCTCCTCATAAAGCACCTCCTCGCCGATCTCACCGTACTCTCCGGCAAGCTCCACCTTCCAGTCCGACAGCACGGAAGCCTTTTCCTTTTCGATCTTTTTTCTCCCGAAAAATCCCTTCGATGTCGTGTGCACATAGTAAAGGCTCATCCAGCCGCGGATAAAATAGTCGACATCCTGGGAATTCAGCTTGCCGTAACGCTCCTGCAGAAGTTTTGCCCGGAGCTCATTGTCCGGTGCATCTCCCTCCTCGGAAATTGCCTGATCCAGGATCTCCTTTCTCCTGCTGCGATCAAGCTCACGCATGTATCTCTCCACCCACTGCTTTCTCTCCATCTCATCCTCCGATAATACTCTCTAATCCGATAATACTCTATGATCCGATAACGCTCTATGATCCGATAACGCTCTATGATCTGATAACGCTATATGATCTGATAACGCTATATGATCCGATAACGCTCTCTAATCTGTTTCCGGTTCCCATCCAAAACGTTTCCGGATTCACCGTCATAATCTCCATACCTGCAGCAGAAAAAATCAGATACAGCAGCACAGCGGAATGCCTCCGCCTCCCAGGCAGGTACAGCATGCCAGCGTTCCGCAGATCGCCGCGGCGGTTCTGGCACAGGTGCTGCCTCCCTGACTGTCGGTTCCGCCATAACAGGGAGAACCCTCATAGCCATAACCCTGACCCATGTCATTATACCAGGCTCCTCCGGCTGAAATCTGCTGATAAAGCTGCCGGTACCGGCCGTTGTCCGGCTCCATATTGCATGCGGTCTGCGCGTCGTTCTGCGCAGCCACATTATTTCCGAGTCCGTAATTGGCCACGGCGTGCAGATAATACCACTCCGCATTCCGCTCCGAAATATTCTCCAGCACATTCATAGCCTCTGTGAAATGCCTTGTATTGATATAGTTTGCGGCCGCCTGCATCTCCGGATTCTCATACGGCGAATCCGATCTCTGACCATATCCGCCAAAACCGCCATATCCGTATGCGCCGGATCCTCCGGGAATCTTCCCGGACCGCTCGTCCATGATTTGTTTGTATGCTTCCTGAACAAGCTTGAACATCTCCTCTGCCTTGTCCTTGTTGGGATTGTTGATATTGGCATCCGGATG
>DGTF01000075.1:0-7035 GCA_002394235.1 Eubacterium sp. UBA4343
AGGTACCGATTATTTACCACTTACGCGAGAGATTTTGCTTCCTCAAAAAGTTTGGAAAATCGGGGAATACTGTATGTATTTCCGATTTTCCAAATTGCACTGAGGGTGCAAAAGATCCGCTGCTCAGCCGAAGACGATTTATTCAGATGTTCCCTTATGCCAGCCAGTTCTTTTCGGTGATCACGCAGTCGTAGCCGTGGATCTTTATCTTGTCGCCAATTTTCAGCGCGCCCTTCTTTGCCAGAATGTAGCCGTTGTTGACTTCCTTCACATAGGAGTAGACCATCTTGGAGACACGGCCAACCTCTTCTTCCTCAGAGTCGATAAAGACAGCTTCGCCGGGGCCGCCGTACTGCTTGGCCCGGATGTAGAAGTCATCCGCCAGCACTTCAAAGCCAACCATTTCCCGGGCGGGGCCGGTTTCTTTCACCTTCAGCAGCGCTTCCTTGCCGATAAAGTCCTTATCCCACTTGATGTTCTTGTCCAGACCTACTTCCAGAGGATTGGTGTGGGCGAGATCCCGCATATAGTAGATACCCGCTTCGGTGGGCAGTGTCCAGGCCATGATCTGGAACTCGGTGACACGCATTCCGCCGTTTTTCACGACCTCGGCATCCACCAGCTGCTCGATGGCTTCCAGATCGTCGGGGGACATATAGATCTCGTAGCCCCATTTTTCACCGGTAAAGCCGCCCCGGTTGATCTTCACAGGGATTCCATTAATTTCGTTGTCCCGGATCTCGAAGAATTTCTGATCCTCGACGGAATTGGCGCACAGGGCCTCGATGACAGCCTTGGACTTGGGCCCCTGGACAGCCAGCATCTGCCAATCCTCGGTGATCTCCGTCCATTCCACATCATAATCGCCCTGATGGTAGTACCACCAGTCGTCAGCCTTGGTGGCATACAGCGTGGAAACCCAATAGGTATCCTCGGAAACCCGCATGATAACCACGTCATCAATGATCTCGCCCTGCTCGTTCAGCATGGTGGTGTAGCGATCCCGCCCCACAGCCAGGGAGGCAATGTTGCCGGTATAGATGTGATCCAGAAATGCCACCACATCCGGGCCGGTAATCTCGATGAGCTGATGGGTCCAGAAATACCAGCCAACGGCTTTGCGGACAGCCATGTGTTCGCTGCGCTTCATATCATCGTATTTGAATATATTCTTATACATGGTGCTTCCTCCCCATTAAGCGAACTTGTCGATTTTCTTGGCAATTTTAATGCGGAGCTTCCTTTCGGGAGAGTCCTCTTCCCAGCAGGCCCACTGGGCATTGATCAGGGTCTTGGACATGCCGTACCACATGGCAACATGAGCTTCCGGCATGTTCTTGGTGCCGGTAATCTCCAAACCGCTGCGATCAATGACCAGGATGCACTCTTTCTCATTGAATGCCTCAACCTCGTAGGAGCAGACCAGTGCCTGGAGCTGCATTTCGATTAGCCCTGCCAGCAGCCGCCCGTCTTCCTTGAGGGAATTGGGTACGCCCATCCAGTCCCGCAGGCCCTTAATGGCGTAGCGCTCGCCAAACATGGCCTTGCCGGCGGCCTCCAGCACGCACCACAGGATGTGGTCGGCCTGCGTCTGGGTAACGTAGCCCCGCTTCACGGTCTCCGCGATGGCAGGGAGCACATACAGCGACGCGGCGGTGGACATATTCATCATCTGGTTGGAGGAATCGGTCTCGTTGTTGGTGCCGTTGACGAAATGATAGTTGCACTCCTCACGGAACATCATGGGCTCTTCCACGGTGTCCTCTTCCTGGGTGTACTTCTTATAATCGTCTGTAACTGCCGGACCAAAGCTCTCCCACAGTGCGTGAGGGGGAGCGGGATACTTTTCCCGGTTCTCAGCGATAATGCGGCAGTGACGGTCGCCGCAGCCCTTTGCCTCGACCATCATATAGTCCAGGGTAGGGCCGTCCGGGCGGCGTTCCCGGGCTGCCTTCGCCTGACCCTGGAGGCTCATGGTAGTTGTCCGGCACAGCTCGGAGCCCACGATATCCCAGTCGCAGACATCCAGTTCTTTCTCGCACCGGTAGGTACCGAAGTCCTGGCAGCGACCGCACATCAGCAGGGCGTCGTCGCCCTTGTCGCCAATCAGGGCGCCAGGATAATCGCCGCACATGAATGGGTGAATGCCAAAGCCGTCATCGTCACCGTAATATTTTCCGGTCATGTACAGCCGCTGGAAAGCCTCCTCACACATCATCTGGGCACGCTCGGGATAGTCCGGCACAATGATTCGCAGCGCCTGAATGGCGGCTGCGGAAAGGACGGATTCAAAACGGCTGATGTAGTGCATTGCCTCGTGATAGCTAATCAGTTTGTTCCAAGGGGACTGGATGGCCACATATTCCTTTATAGAGGTACCTACGCCGGAATCCTGGGGGATTCTTTCATCGATTTTCTTGCTCATTACGGTACTCCTTTCTTATTCTTCAGGGGGGTACTGGTCGAGGGCGGGCTGGAAACGGAAAATGTTGTGGGTCGCTCCGGAGTCTGCAACCACGCATTCGCCGGTAATGCCGTCCGCCATAGGCGTGGACAGGGCGTAGGCGATGATGGCGACCTCGTCCACCGGCTGCTGTCCATCCGTTCTCCAGGCCATCAGCTCGTCGTAGATTTCATCCTGCTTCTCTTCCGAAATCCCTTCGGAAGCTAAATTGCCTGCCGCGCCGGGGGTGACCATTCCGCCGGGGGCGACGGAATTGACCATGATTCCGTACCGCTTCAGCTCCTTTGCGGCCTGGGTGGCCAGAGCCACTACCGCGCCCTTGCTGGCGGCGTAGTGGGCGTATCCGCCGAACACAGGGTAGGGCATCCAGGGGCTGTTGGAGGCGATGAGCACGATCTTGCCCTTGACACCGTGCTCCACCATGTACCGACTGACGTACTTCACAAGGTAGAACGCACCGTTGACGTTGGTGTCCATGACCTTCTCCAGATCCTCCCTGGGAAGATCATACAAATGGGCGTAGTTCCAGGTGGCCGCGGAGTTGATAAAGATATCCAGACCGCCGAAGGTATCCACGGTGAAGCTAACCAGCTTTTCCACCTGTTCCTCTTCACGGACATCGCAGAAGCAGAACTGAACACGATCGCCATAACCCTGCTGGGTCAGCAGATCCATGGCCGCTTCCTTTTCCACATCGGAATTGGAGGCGATGACCACCTTGGCGCCGCCCTGAAGCAGACGCAGTGCAATGTCAAAACCCAAACCGGAGCTGCCCCCGGGTACCAGGGCGACTTTGCCTTTTACAGAAAACATATCCTCCAGGGGACGGGCAACTTTTATGTAGCCCTCCAACATGGCTTTATCACCGGGCCGAAATGACATAAAGACTCCTTCTTTCTTAGTACACCATCGTTTTGATGGGTGTATAATAATGAATACTCTTCTCGGGATCGAACATCATGGTTATTGTAATTTGAAAATAGAACTATGAATATGCACAAAACAAAGGTTTTTATAGCTTAATATTCCGACAAAATAACGGGCGGATCATTGACTCCTCGATCACATTCCCCTATAATGAGGGCAGAACAAAAAAGGGAGGGAATCCCATGAAACTGAATGCGGATATTGTATTCGGTGCGTTAAAACAGCGGTATCCCGTTAGAATGATGGGGACAAAGACCACGGACATGACGATTTCCCGTCCGGAGCTGTACCTGGATAACGAGGTGGAGTTTCTGTCGGATCATCTGTATCTGGCAACGGTAGATCATCTTCCTCTGCATCCCAAGCTTCAAAGAAACGTCGTGATCGTCGTAATCGGAGAGGGGGTGAAGCTCTCTCGCTATCGGGAAAAATGCTGCCTCATAGTGATCAAAGAAAAGGCGGATTTCTTTGAGGTCAACAAGTATATCTGTCAGGTTTTTGATCGTTACTACGCATGGGAGAAGAAGCTCTTTGATATCTTCCTGGGGTCTGCGGATCTGCAGGAGATCGTGGACTGCAGTGTCCCTCTGTTCGGGCGGTCGATCCATGTGCTGGACGCTTCCTTTCATTATCTGACGCAGATGAAGGGGCGCCCCGAGGAAATCAGCCTGGAACCGGAGGAAATCAGCCAATATCTGGAATCCTTTGAAATGATTACGGATAAACACGGCGCAGTTCTGCTGGATATGGGAGGCACACAGTACCTGTGCGTCAATCTGTTCAATGAAGCGGGAGACTATATCGGCTGCGCCTATCTGGAAGGCGGGGATCGCCCTTTCGGAGAAGGCGACAAGGTTCTGGCGGAATTTATGGGCAGCCTCATGGAAAAGGCCATCGAAAGGAATCCTTCCATGCTTACCAGCGAGCAAACCATGATCAAAAATGCCCTGATGAATCTGGTCAATGAATACCCCCTGACTGCCAACCAGAAATGGAAGCTCAATCTGAGAAAGCCCGGACAGCATTTCGTCTGTATCACCCAACACAGCGCAAACCGGCTTTCCCGGCTTCCCAAGGGATATATTTGCGGCGCTTTTGAAAGCGAATTTCCTGGTTCTTTTGCATTTCCGAAGGAGAATGTCATTATCTGTTTTCTGGATGTATCCGGATTTACGGATAAAAAGGGAAGCTATTATTCCAATCTGAACGGGAAACTCAAAAAATTCCTGAAGGAAACCAGCGGCATCGCGGGGATCAGCAACGGGTTTTCGGAGCTTTCCGGTGCGCGGATCGCCTATGCGCAGGCGGAAGCAGCCATTGAAAACGGCATGGTTACCAATCCGGAGACGGTGCTATTCTATTTTCAGTCCTACGCGCTGATCAGTATGGTGATCAACGCGGTGGGAAACCTGCCGGCAGAGGCTTATTTCTCAGAACAGCTTCAGAATCTGATCAGGCATGATAAAACCGGGCCGATTTCCTACCTGGACACCCTGCGCGTTTTTCTTCGCAACAGCATGTCCTATTCCCAGACGGCGAAGGAGCTGTACATCCACCGCAGTACGGTGGTAGATCGGATCAGCCGGATCGAGCGGGAACTGGATGTCAATCTGAAGGATCCGGATACACGGCTACAGCTGGAGATCATTCTCAAAGCCATGGAAATAGAGGACATGGTGCAGCAGTCCAGGGAGTAAGAAAACCGCCGCGGGAAAATTCCTGCGGCGGCATTTTCAATATGGGGACTCAGCGAGAGCACTTTTTCAGATCTTCGTCGATCTGATCAGCGAGCTTAGCGACCTCGGCTGATTCGGGGTAGGACAGCAGCGTGCGGTAGGTCAGCGCGCCTACCAGCTTCATGCGGGGATCCTTGCTGGATCCGGGAACGTACTTTTCCAGAACCTTTTTGCCCTCAGGGCTGCGCATAATGTCGCGAATCTTGGAATCCAGGGACAGTGCCATAATCGTTACCTCCTTAGTATGGTAGTGAGTGTGTTAAAAATTCTTTCCCGAGAATTTTACCACTCATAATATACCGCATTGTCGGAGGAAACAATATCCACAAAAAGAAGAGCGCTTTAAGCTAAAAACACGACATTATGACGGTACATCGCGTTTGCTTGGCACATGAAAACCCTTGCTACCGAAGCTGAGCGGAAGGAACTTATGAAGGCCTTCATCGAAAGAATTGACCTGTACCCGGAAAAGAGGAAGGACGGCTGCTGGATCAGGAGTATTGTATTCAATTTCCCGATGACTGTTGAAGGCGGGGAAGTTAAGGAATTGTCCTTGGAATCTGAGACTACCGTCGAGACGGTTGTCCTGCTGTCGCGGACCGGGATTTGATTCCGTTCACTCCTTCTGGTGCGCGAGGCGCTTGTCTTCGTAAAGCATGCGGTCCGCCGCGGCAGTCAGCTCTTTTGGCTGCATTGAAGAAGACATACACAGCGAGTATCCGACGCTGATCGAGAGACGGTAAGGAAGATTGCGCCTGCCTGCATCCTCTTCTACCTGCTGATGCAGCAGTTCCACAAAACTGCTGACCGGCTCCAGCGCACTCTGCGTACCAATGATCAAAAATTCATCGCCGCCTTTTGTATCCGGTCACCGCCTTTCCACTCCCCTCCTGCCGGGAGATTCAATTAACAAAGCATTAACAAGTTGCAATAACAAAGTGTAAAAAGGTGTAAAAGCAGAACGTGTGAAAATAGGACGTGTAATTGTAATACGGAAAAAAGGAAGTCAGGCAAAAACCTGACTTCCCGATTATACATAGCGAGAGGGAGACTCGAACTCTCGACACTGCGGGTATGAACCGCATGCTCTAGCCAACTGAGCTATCTCGCCATATTGAATTGCCGCGATGTGAGCGAAAGATATGGGACCTACAGGGCTCGAACCTGTGACCCTCTGCTTGTAAGGCAGATGCTCTCCCAGCTGAGCTAAGATCCCGTTTGCTTTGTTTCTTTCCTCAACTCACTTTGCTATTATAACCTGATATTGTTTCAATTGTCAACACTTTTTTGAAAAAACATTTATGGCTTTTTTGAAAAAACATTTATGGCTTTTATGCACAGTTATGAAACATTTATGAAATGCCGAACCCAATGGGAAAGGGCTGCCTGATCGTCTCATTCAAATCAAGCAGCCCTCTTAATGAATATCCTGAAGTTTCACTGTATAACCTCACTTTCTATTCATTACACCATATTCACTTTTCTGGCAGATCTTCCGGATCAAATGTTTCTTCGCCTTCCGACTTCTCAGATCTCGTTCTTCGCTCATCGCACTCCTGCGATTTGATTTTTCTGTGAGTATTTTTTTAGCTTTATCAGTTAAATCCTATTGAGCTCGCATAACATTCAACTGCTTTCCCGTTCTCTGATTATCCGGCTTTCAATTTCCCATCGGACCATCCTCCTGAAGTAAATATATCTGAAAGAAAATCGGTAACTTTTATTCCTTATTGGTTATCTCTTTTCTTGAGTCTATAATACAGAACTAATTGAGATTTGTCAACCGTTTTATGCAAATAATTTTATTAAAATATATTTGTCAGAGTATTCTGCATATTTAGCAATTTACCTGCTTTCACAAACAAGGCGCCAACGAGATAAAACACGCTGCGCGAGTTTTATCTCGCT
>DGTF01000075.1:7130-24421 GCA_002394235.1 Eubacterium sp. UBA4343
CTGCGGCTCACTGTTTGCGTAAAAAGTGCGGAAGCCCACACCATACTGCCGTGTGAGCTTCCGCGCGATATTTTTATGATGTTTTCCACAACAGCTCTGCTCCAATCTGCCAATCTGCCATTCTGCAGTGCCGCTGTCTTCTCAGCCTCTGAACGCATTGATTGGACGAGGCGGCCGCGAAGGGAATTGTGAAGGTGCTGTCGTCTTCTCAGCCCTTGAACTCATCGATTGCGTGACCGATATCATGACGGTAATACTTATTCTGGAAGTCAATCCAGTCCACGGCCTTGTAGGCGTTTGCTCTTGCTTCCTTCAGATCCCTACCGAGTGCCGTGACGTTGAGCACACGTCCGCCGTTTGTCACAATCTCACCCTTGTCATTGAATTTTGTTCCGGCATGAAAGACATAATATCCGGGCTTGTTCTTGAAGTTCTCAAGTCCGTGAATCGGGAATCCCTTTTCATAGGAGACCGGATATCCGTCGCTGGCCAGCACGACGGTCACACAGGCGTCATCCCTGAACTGCAGATCGATCTGATCGAGTGTACCATCAATGCATGCCTCGATGACATCGATAATGTCATTTTTCATTCTTGGAAGCACGACCTGTGCCTCCGGATCCCCGAACCGGGCATTGTACTCAAGCACCTTCGGGCCGTCGTCCGTAAGCATCAGGCCAAAGAAGATAATGCCCTTGAAGGGGCGTCCCTCGGCCTTCATCGCATCCACGGTGGGCTGGAAGATGTATTTCTGGCAGAAATCGTCCACATCCTTTGTGTAAAACGGCGTCGGTGAGAAGTTGCCCATTCCTCCGGTATTCAGGCCCTGATCCCCATCCTTGGCTCTCTTATGGTCCTGAGCAGATGCCATTGTCTTCACGATATTTCCGTCTACATAGGACAGAACCGATACCTCACGGCCGGTCATGAACTCTTCAATAACCAGTTCATCGCCTGCGTGGCCGAATTTTTTATCGACCATCAGCTCCTTCACACCGTCCTTCGCCTCCTGAAGGTTGTTACAGATCAGCACGCCCTTGCCCAGCGCGAGGCCGTCCGCCTTCAGAACAATCGGGTACTTCTGATTTTTCTCGAGATAGGCAATCGCATCCTTCGGAGATGTAAATGTCTCATAGGAGGCCGTGGGGATATTGTATTTCTTCATCAGATTCTTTGAGAATGCCTTGGAGCCCTCGAGGATCGCCGCATTTTTTCTCGGTCCGAAGACACGCAGTCCTTCCGCCTCAAACGCATCGACAATTCCGCCTACCAGCGGATCGTCCATTCCGACGATCGTCAGGTCGATTTCCTTTTCCCTGGCGAAGGCGGTCAGCTTATCGAATTCCATCGCCCCAATCGGAACGCATTCTGCCAATTCTGCGATTCCGGCATTGCCCGGCGCACAGTATATCTTTTCAACCTTCGGGCTCTGCGCAACCTTCCATACGATTGCATGCTCCCGTCCGCCGCCTCCGACTACCAGTACTTTCATTCCCATGTCGCGCTCCTCGCTTTCTTTTTATCCTGCAGGCAGCCGGTCTGTATACAAGCCGCATACGCCCTATCCCATACCGGATCACCTGTCTGCACTCAAATCAATACCTGCGCTGTCGTTTCCTGTCAGAATGCCTGTACACCGACAGCATCCTCTGCGCAAATCATCCGCTGTTTATCAGAACTTCTCTGTCCCTGTGTGATCGCTCAGATCTCACCAAAGGTATAATCCCGGATCTGCACCTTTCCGTCTCTTACGGATACCCTTCCATTTGCGATCAGGTTAATCGCCTCCGGCATGATCTTCCATTCCGCCTGTTCCATTACGCGCCGCTGAAGGATCTCCGGCGTGTCTCCGTTCTGTACATAGACTGCCTTCTGAAGAATGATCGGCCCCGTATCCGTCCCGGCGTCTACGAAGTGAACCGTCGCTCCGGTCACTCTGACGCCACGCTCCAGCACCTTCTCATGCACATGCAGACCGTAATAACCAGTCCCGCAGAAAGCAGGGATCAGTGCCGGATGGATATTGATCATGCGATTTGGAAAGGCTTCCACCATCTTCTTCGGGATTACAACCATACAGCCGGCCAGAACCACCAGATCCGGATGATAGGACTGTGTCTTCTCCAGATATGCGTCCTCAAATTCCGCCCGGCTTGCGAAATCCGCAGGTCTTACCACCGCGGCCTCGATTCCCTTTTTCTTCGCCCGCTCCAGGGCATAAGCCTTCGGATTATTGCTGATCACTCCGACAACCTCGGCATTTGTAATTGTCCCGCTGTCAATTGCATCCAGAATGGCCTGCAGATTTGTTCCGCCGCCGGAAACCAGCACTGCGATTCTCAGCATTATTTTTCCCTCCTGCCCTTAGAATTTTTCGAAAACGCAGACCCTCTCTTATGCTCGCTTTGCGTGCGGCAATCCTGTCTGCGTTTTCGAATAGCTTATACACTACATCAGATCAGTTTTACGCCCTTCTCACCTGCTCTGATATGTCCGATCTGATAGGAATATTCGCCGGCATCACGAATTGCCTTCATTGTTGCGTCCACATCCTCCGGACGAACCGCCAGCACCATGCCGATTCCCATGTTGTAGGTGTTGTACATCACATGCTCGTCGATATCGCCTTTTTTCTGCATCAGTTTGAAGATCGGGAGCACCGGATAGGAGTTCTTCTCAATTTCTGCGTAAACGCCGTCGCGGAGCATACGGGGAACATTCTCGTAAAAACCGCCGCCGGTGATATGACTGCAGCCCTGAATTCTGACACCGGCTTTTTTGATGCTCTTGAGTGCTTTCACATAGATCTTTGTCGGTGCAAGAAGAACATCGCCCAGTCTTCCGCCGAGTTCATCATAATAGGTGTCCAGTGATTCCGGAGTCATATCAAATACCTTCCGGACAAGCGAAAATCCGTTGCTGTGTACGCCGGAGGACGCGAGACCGATCAGTACATCTCCGTCACGGAGATCCGCTCCGGTGATCATATCCTTCTGATCCACTACACCGACAGCAAATCCCGCAAGATCATATTCGTCTGTGGGATAAAAGCCCGGCATCTCAGCGGTCTCGCCGCCGATCAGCGCTGCCTCGGACTGCAGACAGCCGTCCGCGACTCCCTTTACGATCTCCGCGATCTTTTCCGGATAGTTCTTTCCGCACGCAATATAATCCAGGAAAAACAGCGGCTCGCCGCCCGCACAGGCAATATCGTTCACGCACATGGCAACGCAGTCGATTCCAACGGTATCATGCTTGTTCATCAGAAATGCAATCTTCAGCTTTGTCCCAACGCCGTCAGTTCCGGAAACCAGCGTGGGATGCTCCATGTTCTTGAACGCATCCGCTGAAAACGCACCGGAAAAGCCGCCCAGTCCTCCGAGCATTTCAGGACGCACCGTTTCCTTTACATACTTTTTCATCAGCTCCACTGATTTGTATCCGGCTTCGATATCTACTCCAGATGACTTATAATCCATTTTGTCCTCCATTCTTCTCCAGACAGACATATTGTGGCGCGGGCAAATCCCGCATGGCCTGGTGTTGTTCCTGTTGTTTCTGTTCTTTCTGTTGTTTTTGTTCTTTCCGTCTTTCCGCATTTCCACATTCCCGGTGATTACGTGGCAGCTGTGAGGACAGCGAAGTGACGCGGAAATTTATAAAGTTTGTGGCGCCCCGCCTTCGGGGCATGCAGATTTACTTTGTGTAGTTCCTGTAGCCGGTTTCCTGCAGTCTTGCGTCCTTTGCCACGACGTTCTTTCTGCCCTCTTCGCCGTAGTCCCGGATTTTCTGAAGAAGCTCCGGGTCTGAAACCGCAAGGATCCGGGCCGCAAGAATCGCCGCGTTCTTCGATCCGTCGATCGCAACCGTCGCAACCGGAATACCTGACGGCATCTGAACAATAGAATAAAGCGCATCCGTACCTCCGAGCGCCTTGCTGCTCATCGGTACTCCGATGACAGGAAGCGGGAAGAGTGCCGCAACCATTCCCGGAAGAGCTGCCGCCATACCGGCTCCCGCGATGATCACGCGGATTCCTCTCTCTTCCGCGCCCTTTGCCCAGGACACAAGTTCCTCCGGTTCTCTGTGAGCGGAAATGATCCGCATCTCATAATCGATTCCAAACTCCTCGAGTACCGCTGCCGCCTTGGACATGACTGCCATGTCCGAGTCACTTCCCATCACAATTCCAACTTTTGCCATCGTCTGTTATCTCCTTTCATTTGACGTCATTCATCATATCTGATTCCGCTAAATCTTTCAACGGCTCATTTAATTCTTCCGTTCCCGGAAGCACGAATTTTCCATTCCGAATCAGCGTTATCTCCTCTCCGTCCGCCTTTTCCACGGTAATGCTTCCCAGTTCCTCATAGGGAATCGTGATATCAGTGTGACAGCCGAAATATGCCTTGCCCGGGTCTGTTTTGCGCAGGATGGAACGCTCGTTATCCCTCGCGATGATTTCCTTGCCATCCGGATTATAAACCGCATTGTCTTCCTCCCAGCTATAGCAGGTATCGCCGAACGCAAAGTGCGGTCCCATCTTTTCCGCGATCAGGATCGGAAGTTTGTCCGCGATCCCATAAATCTTCGCCATACGGTACGCCGTTGTATTGGTTCCAATGGCACATTCGCCCATTGGAAGTGACGCGTGATGGAAAAGGATGTTCTCCTCGATATAGCGGCGGTTTGCCTCCTCCGACGCGAAATTGCCGCAGCTGTAGCCGGCGACCATACCGTCTCTGACCTCAATCTTAAGGTCCCGGTACTGGAATTCTCCGAGATAAACCCGACTCACATTCAATACCCCGTTTGTTCCCTTCAGAACTGGAGAGGTGAAGACTTCTCCGACCGGAATATTCACATCTGCCACACAGTTTTCAAAATTTGTCTGATGTTCCGGATCAGTCAGTGTGTGCAGTGCCACCCTGAGGTCGGTACAGTTGCCGTTCATTCCTCTGACACGGACCGCCGTGCCCTGATCCAGGGCGTCGATGAGCTTCTGCTGGATCTTCTGATACTTCCGGTAGTCGAGATTATTGATCTTCACGGTTTCCCGGAAAATATCACGGAAGCGCTCTCCGATTGCGGGTACGGGATAGGCAATGATCGTAAAGCTTCGCTCCGATCCGATGATATAACGGTTCGTAATCTGTCCCGCCTCATTGTTGTACCGCACCTGCTCCTTCTGCTGTTCCTCGGTCAGAGCACAGCTGTGCTGGGACTCCGCCGGAGTGAACGGCGTCTCACCAAACACCTCCATACACGCCGGACCGCCGTGGACCTTCGCCAGGTCCTTGTATTTCTCGTATGCTGCCCGCAATCCCTGCAGCTTCCGGGTGACAAACTTCTCGTCAAGGAAAATGCCTGCGTCATTCCGGTGGTCATATTCAAACTGAGGATTCGGCACGGCTCCGTAATAGCCGATCCTCAGATGCTGTCTCTTATTCACCGCATGTGTGGCAGAGCGGTATATGATGCTTTCCAGTCCCATCTCCCGGAACTGAAGAACCGCCTGCCGCACAACCCGCTCGAAGCCGAGCCGGTATCGGATGTTGACCGTCTTTTTTTTGCGGATGTCCTTGCGCCCGACCTCAAATCCGATCCGATACCCCTCCGTCCATGTGCGGGCGATCGACGCGATTTCCTCCTCGGAGAGGGTGTTCAGAAATAACGCCGTCTGTTCCTCATTCTCTGTCACATATTCCCCAAACCGGTACAGATACCGCAGGTCGCCAAGGTCCTCCTTCATGATGATGTCCCGTGCAAAGGAAAGTCCGGGATCCAGACATTCGCGGGTTCTTCTGTCCATCATCTCCGCGGAGTAATCACTGCAGTACCAGTACAGCGACTCCCGGATCAGTTCCGGTTCCGGAAGCTCACCGTCTGTAAACAGCTGATATACCTCGAGAAAAATTTCCAGAGAAATCAGCATGTCCCATACCTTGTCCTCAAATGCATACACAATGGTGCCCCGAAGTTCCATGTACAGAAAAGAAAAAAGCTGCCCGTAATCCTCACCGAGGGTATCCGCAGAGAAATCAGGATTTCCAAAGCTCTTCCCATAATTTTCCAGAAGTATGTCCTGATACATGCTGTGGTTCTGTTCTCTCAGCTCCTCCAACGAGGCATCCCTGAATTCTCCTCTTTCCTTCTTCAGCATCAGCTCCGCCATATCCGAGAGAAAAGCAGCTTCCTGCTCAAACCATGCCCTGAAAGGCTCTCGCACCCTTTTCTCCCCCGGAATCTCTCTTACGCGTCCGAGCGCAAGCGAGAAGCGTTCCTTATAATCTTCGGTATCCGCAATAATCTGTTCGTTCCTCAAGGTTTTAAACTGCCCTTCCTGATATTTTCCGCAAGAATTTCCTGCATATAAGACCAGATCTCCTCTGATCCGGTTCCTGTCTTCGCGTTTCTCTGCCTGACCTGAGACTGGTTCACACCATGCTCCCTCCAGTCTCCACCGCCGTTCGAATTGTTCAGCAGCATCGGCTGAAAATTATCCATCACATGCGCGAAACGGGCTTCCGGTGTCTCGTATGCGTCAAACTCCTCCCAGATTTCACGGAGCTTACGCCCCTGATCCTCCGGCAGAAGCCCGAATATCCGTTCCGCCGCCTTCATCTCCCGGTCTGCTTCTGTCTTTTTGGCCTCCGCATCGTATGCGTAGGTGTCCCCGGCATCGATCTCCACAATATCGTGAATCAGTACCATCAGAATCGTACGCACAATATCAATCTCCTGATTGGAATACTCCCTGAGTATCCATGTCATGACAGCCAGATGCCATGCGTGGTCCGCGTCATCCTCACGGCGGCCGTGTCCTGTCAGATGGGTCTGACGGAGAATGTTTTTCTCCTTGTCAATCTCAAGAATAAAAGCAAGCTGTTTCCGGAATCGCTCCTGATCCATTTCCATATAAAATCCGCCTCAATTCTGCCGCACAGCATCACCAGCATTCACGGTCCTTCTTCTGCCTCACATTGGCGCCGATATATCCTGTCCCCATTTCTGCAGGCACCTTAATCGGCGCTTATGTATTTTCTGCTTTCTTTAATGAATGCCCAACAGGAAAAGCACAACCCACAGGATCGACATGATTCCTGAGGCAAGTGCCGCCAAGGTTCCTCTTTGAACGCTCTCGGATTTTTCCGACAGCGCACGCATACCCAGGTAAAACGCGTAGAAGGAAAAAAGCATCGCGATCAGCCCCGCGCAGCCGAGTGCAATCCCGCCCTGCGCCTGCACAATAAAGGAGATCAGAACCGTTACCAGAAGCACGCCTAACGAGATCACCGAGAGTGTCAGTGATACTCTGGTGTCCGTAAATTTATCCTTTTTGATAAAAGTATATTTTACATTTTTCTTCTTAATCATGCCGCCTCAGAACAACCCCTGATATTCCTCTGCGCCGTACTGCGCGTAGTAGCTCCGGATCGCCTGCTTCTGTTCATCCGTAAGCGTCATTCGTCCTGCCTGCTGATTTTCTCCGAGATAGCGGAAGACATCGGCCATCGAGACAATGGCCTTTGCCGGGAATCCGTACTTTTCAGTGATCTCCGAAAGCGCGCTTCTGGTTCCTTTTCCACGCTCCATGCGGTTCAGGGATACCATGAGCCCCTTGATCTGCACATCGCCCTGTGCCTGAATAATCGGGAAGGTTTCCTCGATCGACTTTCCGGAGGTTGTCACATCCTCGATGATGACAACGCGGTCTCCGTCCCTGATTTCACTCCCCAGAAGGATTCCCTTGTCGCCGCCATGATCCTTCGCTTCCTTCCGGTTGGAACAGTACTTCACATCGACACCATACAGCTCACTGATGGCGATCGCGGTTACAACCGAGAGCGGAATCCCCTTGTATGCAGGTCCGAAGAGAATATCAAAATCAAGCCCATAGCTGTCATGAATGGCTTTTGCATAAAACTCGCCGAGCTTCTTCAGCTGCGAGCCGGTTACATACGCGCCGGCATTCATGAAGAAGGGCGATTTTCTTCCGCTCTTCAGCGTAAAATCTCCGAACTTCAGCACATGACTGTCAATCATAAAATCAATAAACTGTTTTTTGTATTCTTCCATCTTTTGTCTGCTGCTCCTTCCATTCTGCAGATCTGCAGGTGACCGGCTGCACCGGTCTGCCGCAGCGGATAACCCCATCGCCTCACACCTCAAGTGAGCAAATCCATGCTGCCCATCGCCCCCGGATCTTTCAGTATCAGTACTGCCGCACATCATTCCTCAACTGCGCCGACCAGATCCTGTACGCTGTCGATTCCATTTTCTTCCAGGTATCGTTCGATTCCCGCGACAACATCCAGGGTTGCGCGCGGATTTATGAAATTCGCGGTTCCCACCGACACAGCCGTTGCTCCCGCGAGAATAAATTCCAGCGCATCCTCCGCGGACGCGATACCGCCCATGCCAATGACCGGAACATGTACCGCATGCGCCGCTTCATAGACCATCCGGACGGCAATCGGCTTTACGGCCGGCCCAGACATGCCTCCGGTCCTGTTCGCTAGGACAAATTTCCGGCGGTTCACATCGATTTTCATACCGGTCAGGGTATTGATAAGCGAAACCGCGTCTGCGCCGCCTGCCTCCACTGCCCTGGCCATCTCCCCGATATCGGTGACATTCGGGCTGAGCTTCATGATGATCGGCTGCTTCGCCACTTTCTTACATGCTTTTGTAATTTTTTCCGCGACAGACGGAACCGTTCCGAAGGCAATTCCTCCTTCTCTGACGTTCGGGCAGGAGATATTGATCTCCAGCATATCCACAGGTTCATCCGCCAGCCGTTCCACCACTTCCGTATATTCCTCGACCGAATGGCCGCAGACATTTACGATGATTTTTGTGTCGTATTTCTTCAAAAACGGAAGGTCTCTCCTGCAGAAGACCTCAACACCCGGATTCTGGAGACCGATGGCATTCAACATGCCGCCGTACACCTCGGCCACCCTCGGTGTCGGGTTGCCGGGCCACGGCACATTGGCCACTCCCTTTGTGACAACGGCTCCGAGTCCGTTCAGGTCTATAAATTCACTGTATTCCTCGCCGGACCCAAAAGTTCCGGACGCGGTCATGACCGGGTTTTTCAATTCAATCCCGGCGATATTTACGCTAAGTCTGTTCGTTGTTCCCATCTATCTGTGCCTCCAGCTGCTTCTGGTTTTCCTGCCATGTGCCCGGATAATCTCTCAGAGATCCAGAGTCATCACATTAAACACCGGTCCGTCCTTGCAGACCCTGGTATTCTTCACCTGGGAATGCTCATCGATCTCCCGTGTCCTGCAGACACATGCAAGGCAGGCGCCGATTCCGCAAGCCATCCGCTCCTCCATCGAAACCCAGCACGGTATCTGCTCCTTTTCCGCCCAGCCCTTCAGAGCGCGGAGCATAGGAAGCGGTCCGCAGGCAAAAATCACCTCCGGCTTCCTTCCATCGGCACGGATCGCGTCCATTACATTTCCTCTCGTTCCCACGCTTCCGTCTTCCGTCGCGATGATCGTATCGCCGTACCGGTCAAATTCGGACTTCAGAAAGCAGTCGCTTCGATAACCGATGACGCTGATCACCTCTGTATCACGAATCTTCGCATTGACTCCGTCGGACTTTTCGGAAACTCTCTGCTCATCTTCAATCACATCTGACTGTTCCTCATCAAGTGCCGCGCTTTCGGAAAGCACTTTCGCCGTTTCCAGAAGCGGCGGAACTCCGATTCCTCCTCCGATGAGAAACACTCTTTTGCCCGCGGCTTCCTCGAGCGGGAAGCCATTGCCGAGAGGTCCCAGAATCTCCAGTTTTTCACCGGCACTCATCTGCGCCATCTCATCTGTTCCCGCTCCGGAAACGCGGTAGACCAGCCGGATCGTCTGCCGGTCCGCGTCAATTCCGCAGAGGCTGATCGGCCGCGGAAGCAGTCTGCTTTTGTCATTGAGAAAAACATTTACAAACTGTCCGGGAACTGCCTCGCCGGAAACTCCCGGCGCCTGGAGAACCATGTCATATATGCCGTCGCTGATCCGGTTCTGGCTGACGATTGTTGCCGTCTCCTTTACTTTCATATGTTTTCGCTGTCCTTTCAAAGATTCATCTGACTGCTTCCAGAGCACTGTTGATATCCCGGATCATGTCGACAACTGCCGCCCTTGAGGCATCCGCGAAATGGTCCTCGCCATACTCCGCATATTCTTCCTTCCTGTATGCACAGATGATTCCGCGGGAGGAATTTATAATCGCGCCGAGTCCGTCCTCATTGAAAAAGTCAGTGAGATCGGCGCCTTTTCCACCCTGCGCACCGTATCCCGGAACCAGTATGAAGGTCTTCGGCATGATTTTCCGGAGCATTCTTCCCTGTTCCGGATAGGTTGCTCCTACAACGGCGCCGATATAGCTGTATTCATCGCCCATCGCCTCGCGTCCCCACTCAGCTACCTTTTCGCCCACCAGCTCATACAGCGGCTTTCCGTCCACCAGCCGGTCCTGGAACTCTCCGCTTGACGGATTTGACGTCTTCACAAGAACAAAGATTCCCTTCTTCTCCTCGCGGCAGACCTTGATAAACGGATTGATGCCGTCGCTTCCCAGATAAGGATTGACCGTCGCAAAATCCTCATGGAAACCGGAATACTCTTTATTTCCGACCTTCACATGCCCGAGATGTCCGACAGCATAGGCTTCTGACGTTGATCCGATATCGCCGCGTTTCACATCTCCGATCACGACAAGCCCCTTACTCTGGCAATATGAAACCGTTCTCTCATAAACAGCCATCCCCGGTACGCCGAACTGCTCATACATCGCGACCTGCGGCTTTACTGCAGGGATCAGATCGAAGGTTGCATCTACAATTTCCTTGTTGAACTCCCAGACTGCCTCCGCAGCGCCTTCCAGCGTCTCTCCATACTGATGGAACGCTTTTCTCTGGATAGATTCCGGCACATAGGAAAGCATCGGATCCAGACCGACGACCACCGGCGCGTTCTTTTCTCTGATGTTCTGAATCAGGCGATTAATCATAGTACATTCTTCCTTTCTGATATACGATTTTCCCGCCGCAGATCGTGGTGTCGACCCGGCCGGTAACCTCACAGCCGTCAAACGGTGTATTTTTCCCCCGGGATTCAAATTCCCGCGCGTCAATCTTATAGGATACATCGGGATCGATGATCGTTATATCCGCTTCCTTGCCCTCTGCAAGAGATCCCCTCTGATCCAGATGCAGAATTTTCGCCGGGCCCGCGCTCATCCGCTCCGCCATCTGCATTGGCGTCAGGATACCGGTTCTGACCAAATATGTGATCGTCAGCGCGACTGAGGTCTCCAGACCGACAATGCCGAAGGGGGCCTTTTCCATGGGCTGATCCTTCTCCTCGCGCGTGTGGGGCGCATGATCCGTGCTGATCGCTTCAAATACCCCCTCAGCCAGTCCCCTGCAGAGTGCCTTCCTGTCCTCCTCGGTACGCAGCGGCGGATTCATTTTATAATTCGTGTCGCCGTGCACTCTGTCGCTGCTCGTCAGAATGAAATGATGCGGGCAGACCTCGCCGGACACATCCCAGCCTTTTTCCTTCGCCGCCTTCAGCATCTCGTAGCTTCCCTTCGTGGAGCAGTGACAGAGATGAAGATGCGCGCCTGTCTCATGAGCAAGAATCATATCTCTCGCGATGATGACATCCTCCACCGAATTTGTGATACCGGGCAGGCCCTCAGCTCTGGATATCTCATCCGCATTCACACAGCCGCCCTGCACGAGATTCCTGTCCTCGCAGTGATCCAGAAACGGAATATTCAGTTCACGGCAGATTTTCATTGCCTCCCGCGCAAGCTCGGCGTTCATGACAGATTTTCCGTCCTCGGAAACAGCGGGGATTCCATGCTCCGCCATTCCTCTGATATCTGCCAGCTTTTCACCGGCCTGCCCCTCAGTGACCGCTCCGGCCTGAAGCACATGGATCGACGCGGTATGCTCCGCCTTATGCATCACATAGTCGATGCGGTCCGGACTGTCACAGACCGGTTTTGTATTTGGCATCGCGACGATGGTTGTGATGCCTCCTCTGGCCGCCGCCTTCGATCCTGTCGTCACATCTTCCTTCCAGGTAAGTCCCGGATCACGGAGATGTACATGCAGATCGATCAGACCCGGCATGACCCACATTCCACTTGCGTCGATCTCCCGGTCCGCCTTCTCTTTTATATTTTTCGCGACTCTGGTGATTTTTCCTCCCGACAGATAGAGATCAGCGATGCCGTCAAAACGGGTGTCCGGATCGATGATTCTGCCGTTTCTTATCAGAATTGTATCCATAACGATTTCTGCCTTTCCATATGAGGGACATCCGGCCGGATTTCATCAAACCCTCTTCTGTGCCTTTCCTGTCCCGGGCATAAATTTCCGTTTACAGTATACAAGATGGTGTCTGAGAATTCAAGGATCTCACTCCGCCTGGACATTGAAATGAGCTCTTGGAAAAAACGCGTGAAAAAAGCGGAAAAACTTTGCCGGTACTGCCCCGGAGGCCATTGAAAGTGCCGTTGAAGGGGCCACTGAAAAGAAAGTCGAATTGTTCAAATTTTCTTGACTTTTCAACCTTTCAAACCTATAATCAAATCACGGTGAAGGCTTCACCGATTCATTATTTTTCTTAGTAAGTATGGAGGTACTTCAAATGAACAAGGGCACTGTTAAGTGGTTCAATGCTGAAAAAGGTTATGGTTTCATCACTGGTGAGGACGGAAAGGACGTATTTGTTCACTTCTCAGCTATTCAGGGTGAGGGATTCAAATCTCTGGACGAGGGCCAGGCTGTTTCCTATGATCTGGTTGAAGGCACGAAGGGAATGCAGGCAGCAAACGTTGTTAAACTGTAATTTCAGCGAATGAACCCGAATCACTAATCCAGACATCGAAAGAATTGCTTTTCTTGTTACAGCATTTTGAAGCATTGATTTATATATAGAGATATTAAGTTACGCATCAAGTGTTTGCACACGTAATAATCAGTTCAATCGAAAAATCACCGTCTTCCGCTCCGGAAGGCGGTTTTTTTCTGCTTTCTCATCTCTGAAAAGCGGTTTTTCTCTGTTGGCGCATCTCAAAAAGGCGGTTTTTCTCTGCTGTCTCATCTTTGAAAAGCGGGTTTTCTCTGTTGGCGCATTTCAACGAGATAAAACACGCTGCGCGAGTTTTATCTCGCTATCGCGACGCTCGCCGCACACGAATACTTCGCATTCGGCTGCGGCTCACTGTTCGCGTAAAAAAGGCGCCCTGCTCTCGCAGAACGCCTTGTAGATCTTGTGCTATATTATTGCTACCATACATAGTCCCTATGGCTGCTGCTGTAAAATATCTTTTATGCCTGCTCTTCTTCTGTGACTGCTGTCATGCATGGCACTTATGAGCATTGACGGGAGAAATCATTCTCTCGTTCTGCCGGAATCCGTCACTGCGCATCCGATGCCGATGATACGGATGCGTCAGAAGAAGCTGATGCTGCTTCACTGCTGTCGGATGCTGTCGCGGATGATGCATCAGCTGAAGTGCTGTCTGAACCGGTCTTCTGCTCTGTGACATAGCTGTTTAAAGCTGTCGTGTAGGATTCGATGGCAGAGAGGTCAAGCTCCGTCGTCGTTGCCTTTGCCGTAGTCGCCTGATTGTTCTTTACATTATTATATACCGCCCAGCTGAACCAGCCGATCAGAATACCGAAAATGGCCACAACTGCAACTACGGTCAGTCTCGTTCTGATCTTTTCTCTCCGCATGAGCTTCTTGCGGTTCTTTTTCTCTTCCTTATATAAATCGACCTTTTCCTGACTCATTCCAACATACTCCTTACCTGTCTCTTGATCCGGGCTCCGGCTGATTCGGGCAGAAATTTCCGCGCATCTGCCATAATTCCTGCGGCGGCCCAATGTAAACAGTATACAACAATTCCAATCAAATGCAAAGCACAATCCGTAAATTCCCGGATTGTGAGATACCCGGAAGTCTATTATAATGGATACTGTATTTCGGAGGTTTTTACTATGATCGCATTACAGATTGAACATGTCGGCAGCTTCATGAATCACCTTCTTCTGAAGGAAACGTTCGACCGTTTTCTGGTCTCGGAAGCGCAGATCACAACCTTTACCACATTTTCCATCGACGGTCAGGCTCACCCGGAATATTATGAGGGCGACTCTTCAGATGACGGAATCACGAACAAAGCCACGAACCCACAGACACACCGGGAATCTCTGGTGCACTGGAGGGATATCCGATCCTTCTGCGTACAGATCCTGAAAGGCCGCAGGCTTCCTCTCTCCTTCCGTTTTGTCTTCCAGCTGAGTGCCGGACAGATCCGGCGTTTTATGGAAAAGAACGAACTGAATTACGATCCGGATGATATCCTCGGACTGTTCCTGAACATTCAATACCGGAATCAGACACTGACAGTAACTACCGGATCCTCTCTCCGGGTCTTTACGCTGGATCACTCCGTTGACCAGGCGTGGGACCGGTATGTGCAGAATTTTTTCACTGCCTGTCATCTCGACTGAACGCCGGGAAAATTGCTGTTGCACAAATGCCGGAATGTGCTTTTTTGTGTGAATGCCAGGAAAATGATTTACGCGAATACCTGAAAAATGTTTTGTGTGAAACAAAAGGAGCGGGAACAAACGCCTGCTGCGCATTTTTATCCCGCTCCTCTATCAATCTTCCTTATTCAGATTTCTTCTTGTCCTTTGATTCCTTCGAAGCTTTCTTCTTCGGTACTGCGGTGTCCTTCTTCTCCGACGCCTTCACTTCTTTCTTTGTTGTATCCGCCTTCTTGATCTGGGCTTTTCCCGCGGGCTTTGCGTTCTCCGCAAGTTTTACCATGATCTCGTTGCTCCTGCTGATGAACTTTGTCATCTCATCCGGAGTCAGAGCGCGGTTGCTGATAACTGCCAGATCATAAAGCTGCTCACAGAAGAGGCTGACATCCTCGGATGCCTTATGCTCGAATACATATTTCACAAGCGGATGCTTTGCATTCAGAACAAGTGTCTGCTGTCCCTCGAGTTCATCCACGTTGATGTTCTTGTCCGCCATTCCGTACATGCGCATCATCTCGCTATAACGACGCATCTCCTCGGAGATCGTGACCATGGCTGAAACACTGGGATCCTTCAGATTCTCCACCCGGACGGACAGCTGACTCTTGTTCAGAACCTTGCGGAAGAGCTCCTGCAGATCCTTGCTCTCTTCCTTCAGAGATTCGCTGTCTTCCTTCATATCATCGGTGAGATCCGCATCGATTCTCTGGAAATGAAGATTTTCATTCAGCTGCTCCACATGGGAGATAAACGGTGCATCAATGGTATGGATCAGCTTATATGCCTGCTTCTTCTGGCTTCGGAACATATTGATGTACTGGCTCTGCTGCACTTCGTTTGTCACATAATAGATGGTGATCTTCGGTGCATCCTTTTTGTCGTCCTTCTGATCCTTATCACCGGATTTACTCTCTTCCGAAGCTTCTGCCTCAGGTTTCTTCTCACTATCGGTACCCGCCTCAGATTCCTTCGCGTCCGCAGCCTTGCTCTTGTCCGCTGCCTTCTCTTCCTCTGCCTTTTCCGGAGTATTGGCGGCGATGATATCTTTCAGCGTGTGATACTTGCCGTCGAGATCCTCATAGAGGATGTAATCCATCATTCTCTCAGAGAACTTGGGATCCTTCAGCGTTCCGAACTTGATGAACGGACTGATGTCGTTCCAGTATTTCTCATATTCTTCTCTCTTGGTCTTGCACATGCCTGAGAGCTTGTCCGCAACCTTCTTTGAGATGTAATCGGAAATCTTCTGCGCGAAACCGTCATTCTGAAGCGCGGAACGAGAGACGTTGAGGGGCAGATCCGGGCAGTCGATCACGCCCTTGAGCAGGAGCAAATATTCCGGGATAACTTCCTTGATATTGTCCGCGATGAATACCTGGTTGTTGTACAGCTTGATTTTTCCCTCAATGGACTCGTATTCCGTGTTGATTCTCGGGAAGTACAGAATGCCCTTCAGGCGGAACGGATAATCCATATTCAGATGAATCCAGAACAGCGGCTCCTTGTAATCCAGGAATACATGGCGGTAAAATTCCTTGTACTCCTCATCTGTGCACTGACTGGGCTGCTTTGTCCACAGTGGATGCGTATCACTGATGGATACCGGCCGCTTCTGAATCTTTACCTGATTTTTCTCCGGGCTAGTCTCGACCTTTTCGGTCTCGCCCTTGTCATTCTTCTTCTCCTCGTACTTCGCGTCCTCATGGATATGCTCAATGACAACATCGGTATCCTTGAGATCCTTTTCATCGATGATCTCTGTCTCCGGCTCTTTTGTCTCGTTCTCGAGATAGATTTCTACCGGCATGAAGGAGCAGTATTTCTCCAGAGTCTCACGCACCTTGTACTCATTGGCGAATTCCAGACTATCCTCTGCCAGATGCAGCGTGATTGTCGTTCCGGCCTCGGTTCGCGTTCCCTCGCTCATATCATATTCTGTACCGCCGTCACACTCCCAGTGAACGGCCTCCGCTCCCTCACGGAAACTCAATGTATCGATTTCCACCAGATCCGCTACCATGAATGCAGAATAGAATCCGAGTCCGAAATGTCCGATGATCTGGTCACTGTCTGCCTTATCCTTATACTTTTCCAGAAATTCCGTTGCACCGGAAAAAGCAATCTCTGTGATGTCACGGATTACCTCGTCCGCTGTCATACCAATTCCGTTATCGGTGAATTTCAGTGTTTTTTCCTTATCGTTAACCGATACGGTGATCTTCGGCTTATATCCCTCCGGAAGCCTTACCTCGCCTACGGCATCCAGTTTTTTTCTCTTGGTTATGGCATCGGATCCGTTCGAAATCAGTTCCCGGATAAAGATATCCTTATCCGAATACATCCATTTCTTGATTATTGGAAAAATGTTGTCGCTGTTAATCGACAGATTTCCATGTCTCATTTCCATACTAATACACACTCCTTTTCACTTTTGATCCTTCATTTTCGTGACATATCCCCGTCAGGAAAATGGAAATTTATGTTATCGCCGCTGATGAACCGCTGTCTGTGGAAACCCCACTTCGCGGATCATTCCGGCTGTGATTTTCTGTCAATATGACCGGTATTCATTTTATACCCGACAAGTGTTATATTAGTACCCTTATTACAGAAAGTCAAGAAAAAACTAGCACTCGATTTTGTCGAGTGCTAGCAAGGTACTGTATAAATCCAGTCGCAATGTTCTTGGCCCACGGGGAGC
>DGTF01000075.1:24503-31443 GCA_002394235.1 Eubacterium sp. UBA4343
AGCGACGACAACAGGTATGAGCATGGAGCGGTATACAGCGGCATTATCCGGTAAAATCGCCCGACAATATCTTCTCAAGATATTCCTTCACCGTCGGCGTATGGTCACGGCTTGCGCCGAGAATTTCCGGCTTGGCGTTGTCTACCGCAACCGGCCATCCGACCAGCTTCATCATCTCCATGTCATTGTAGTTGTCCCCAAACGCCATACATTCCTCCGGACGGATATCAAGCTTCTTCAGCAGTTTCCGGATTCCGGTTCCCTTATTCACATGAAGCGGCATGATATCGAGCCAGTCATTTCCGCCCGTAACCACCGTGGCATACCTTCCGAATCTTTCCTGCCAGAATGCTACTTCCTCATCGGTAAGGCCGTTCCTCTCGTAGATGGAAATCTTGAAATACGGTTCCTCCGTCTTCAGAATATCCGGCACCAGTGTGACATTGTTGCCGACCACATCGCGCATATGATAGTAGTAGCTCATATCCTTCGGCTGAATGTAGCTTGTATTCACTCCCGACAGGAGCACCTCGGCGGACGGCGTCCCTATGATCTCGCGCATAATCTCCTGTCCAAGCGCCCGGTCCATGGTCACTCTGTGCACCATCTCGCCTTCATAGAAGCTGAGGCAGCCGTTCTCGCAGAGATACGCGATCTCGCTGCGAACAGGAGCAAAGAGTCTCTGCAGATTGGCATACTGTCTTCCGCTCGCCGCAAGAAAAATAATTCCTCTGTCAGTCAGCCTGTGAATCAGCTCGCAGGTATTGGGTTTCAGCCTTTGTGCGTCTCCCTGAAGCAGTGTCCCGTCCAAATCACTTGCAATGAGACGGATATTCGACGGAATTCTTATCGATGGAATTCTTTTATCTGACATTTTCCTTTCCCCTCGAATTGAAACGATCCACAAGATCAACGATCTCCAGAGGATCATCGACAATATCGTCTGCCCGATATTCCTCAAGCTCTGTTCTCGGACGGAACCCCCAGGTCACCCCGACGGTAAAAAGGCCGGCATTATGGCCCGTGAGCATGTCGGTATTGGTGTCACCAAAGTACAGTGCCTCATTCTTATCCACCCCGAACTCCCTGAGGATCTCATAGACGCCCTGCGGATTCGGTTTGATCGGCACAGTGTCGGTCTGTCCCTGAATATGGTCGAAGGTGTCCGGTCCGAAGATCGCCGTCACCACATCGATCGCTCCCTGATGCATCTTGTTGGAAAATACTGCAAGACGGATCTTCCGTTTCTTCAGCTCTTTCAGCATCTCCACAATGTGCGGGTAAGGTTTCACATGATACAGTGAATTCTCGACAAACCATTTCCGGCACAGCGGTCTTCCCTCCTCATAATATTTCAGTTCCGGGTCACCTGCATCCTTCAATGCCCTTTTTAACGCATTGTCAAGGCCGTCACCCGCATAATAATTGTAATTCTCCACCGGCATCGCAGGAAGCCCAAAATGCTCCAGTGTCATATTGACCGGACGCGCAATGGACTCCTGCGTCTTTGTAAGCGTGCCGTCAAGATCAAAAATACATGCCTTTATCATTTCCTGCTCTTCCTTTCTCTCTTCCGGAAATCCCCGGTGTACAACGGTCTCCGTGAGATTCCGCTTTCCCCCGGTTCTTCTTTCGCGCGACTGATCCGGACAACTTCAGCCCGTCTTTCTATCAGGATAACACAATCGAAGATATACTTCTTCATTATTTCTCTGTCATTAAGGACATTTATTGCAGAACGGCATTTTCGGAATAAGAGCAGAAAAAAGCTGCCGCACCTGCAGGAAGCAGGGATACAGCAGCCTTTTCATTATTCATGTCAGAGTCAATCTGCTCCGGCCTTCTTATATCCTTGGAAGTTTCTCCGAACCTCTTGTGCCTTCCGGAGTTTCTCCGAACCTCTTACGTCTTCTGAAGTTTCTCCGATTCTCTTATGCCTTCTGAAGTTTCTCCGATTCTCTTATGCCTTCGGAAGCTTGAAGGAACTCTTCAGCGATACGATTCTGCCGAACACCGGTTTGCCAGGCTTCGACAGCTTCGCGTCAGCACAGAAGAAACCGTTTCTCACAAACTGGAAGCTCTCATAGGGCTTTGCCTCTGCCAGAGCGGGTTCGACCACTCCCTGGAGAACCTCAAGAGAATCCGGATTGATATTCATCGTGCCGTCCTCATTGTACACGCCCTTTTCCTCATCGATCAGATTCTCATAGAGACGCATCTCCACCGGCTTTGCATCCGCCGCATTCACCCAATGGATCGTTCCCTTCACCTTGCGGCCGTCCGGGCTGTTGCCGCCGCGGCTCGCCGGATCGTAGGTACAGTGGATCTCGGTGATTTTCCCATCTTCATCCTTGCGGAAATCAACGCATTTTACAAAGTAAGCCTGCATCAGGCGCACTTCATTGCCCGGGAACATCCGGAAATATTTCTTTGGCGGGTTCTCCATAAAGTCATTCCGCTCGATATACAGTTCACGGGAAAAAGTGACGGTGCGGTTCCCCAACGCCTCATTTTCCGGGTTGTTTGGAACCGTAAACTCCTCTGTCTGTCCCTCCGGGTAATTGTCAATAATCAGCTTTACCGGATCCAGGATCGCATACATTCTGGGAACTCTGGTCTTCAAATCATCCCGGATGCAGTACTCCAGCATCGCGTAGTCTGTGGAGCTGTTGGCCTTCGAAATTCCTCCAAGGCTGATAAACTTCTGTATCGATTCCGGCGTATATCCTCTTCTGCGGAGCGCGGCAATCGTGACGAGACGCGGATCATCCCAGCCGTCAACGGTTCCGTTCTCCACCAGTTTCTTGATATATCTCTTACCGGTGACTACATTGGTCAGATAGAGCTTTGCAAACTCAATCTGCCTCGGCGGGTGCGCAAAACCCACGTTCTCCACCACCCAGTTGTACAATGGCCGGTGGTCCTCAAACTCCAGCGTACAGAGAGAATGGGTAATGCCCTCGAAGGCATCCTCCAGCGGATGGGCAAAATCATACATCGGATAAATGCACCATTTGTCTCCCGTATTCTGGTGATGCAGATGAGCGATCCGGTAGATAATCGGGTCTCTCATGTTGATGTTCGCCGCTTTCATATCGATTCGCGCCCGGAGAACCTTTGATCCATCCTCGAACTCGCCGTTTTTCATCCGCTCAAACAGATCGAGATTCTCTTCTACGCTTCTGTTCCGATTCGGATCATCCCTTCCCGGCTCCGTCAATGTTCCACGGTACTCACGGATCTCATCTGCGGACAGATCACTGACATAAGCCTTTCCGTCGCGGATCAGCTTAAGCGCAGCTTCATACATTTTGTCAAAATAGTCTGATGCAAAGAACGGACCGTTGAACTTCGCACCGAGCCACTCCACGTCACGCTTGATTGCCTCTACAAATTCTCCCTTTTCCTTTGTGGGATTTGTGTCATCAAAACGGAGATTGAACTGACCATTATATTCCTTCGCGATGCCATAATTCAAAAGGATCGACTTTGCGTGGCCGATGTGAAGGTACCCGTTCGGCTCCGGCGGAAAACGTGTCATAACCGTGTCATATCGGCCTTCCTTCAGATCTTTATCGATTTCCTGCTCGATAAAGTTCCGGGAAACGACTTCTCTTTCTGCCTCACCCGACCCCTGTTCTTTAGAAGTTTCTTCGATCGCCATTGTGTCAGTTCCTCCTCGATTCCTGTATCATTTATCCGCCGGGACGTACACCGTTTCGGCAGATATCTAAAGTCTTTCACTGAGATAACATCATATCATAACTTTTTCATTTTTCAAAGCATAACCTTGCCCCGCGGCTGCCTTCACCTGCCTTTTATACAACCCGTCATCCTGCACGATATCTTCCTTCGCAAAGACTTGCGCTTGCATGCAAAGGCTTAAACTTGCATCGCAAGGACCCGGGCTTGTGCCACAGTGACTTAAGTTTGCGTCAAAATTTGAATTTTCTGACAAATTTTCATTGCATTTTTATGGAAAAAGTGATAACCTGAGAACTGATGGGAGCATAGCTCAGCCGGGATGAGCGTTCGCCTCACACGCGAAAGGTCACGAGTTCGATCCTCGTTGCCCCCACTATTCGGCGCGTATCCGAGTTATCGGATACGCGTCTTTTGTCGCAGCGGGGTCTGCCTGTTTTTTTATTCCTAGCTGCAAGGCACCACCTTCATAGCCTAATTTCACATCCATAGCATACTTTCACAACTACAGCATAATTTCACGTCCATAGCAGAGCTCCCCATCCACAGCATAATTACACATTTACAGCAGAGTTTCGCATCCACAGCATAATTTCACATCCATAGCTGAGCGGAACGGTGCATGCGTGAATGGCTGCTGATCTCCGGGAAAACCGTCTCATCCCATGAAAAAAGCCTGTCTCCGCATACACAGAAACAGACTCACAGAATTTACCTGTAACAGAAAAAAATTCCAATAACATACAAAGAAAAAGATATATCCACCCGCGCCTGGAAAAGATAGTGCCATACAGCATCACATCATACGCTACAGACTTTCAGACAGTAGTGTTCTCCTTCTCTTTGTCTGTCCTGGCATGCTTTGACAGGCCGATTTTCGAATCCGGCTCATCCTCTTCCGATTCGTCTCCACCGGGGATCAGTGACATCAGCCACTTCCTCTTCAGGGTGACAAAAATCAGAACAGAGATCTGGAATCCCAACGCAAGCACCATGAACAGATACTGCCCGTGCTTGATGAACCCGCCCGCGAGACAGTTGAAGAAAATCTGAATCCAGCTTGTAACAGCAATCGCAATAAAATAATGAAGCGTCGTGATCGAGGATCCTGCCGCAATATACGGAATAATTCCATTCGGAAGAATAGGGAGCAGGTTTACAAAAGCAACCACAAATTCCGGCTTGGTCGTCTTCAGTTTTTCCTTGATCCAGCTGTTCTTGTTCTTCTTCACCGGAGCGAATCCTGCAATCTGATTGCCCATCCTTCTCGCAAAAAAGAACACCAGAAGGTTTCCCAGTAAAAAGCCGAAGTAGCACATCAAGAAAGAATGGAACCAGCCATAGATTACACCGGATGCAATCTGAATTGCAAATCCCGGAAAGACTATACTGACAACCTGAAGCGCAGCCAGCACGATGATCGACAGCGGGCCCTTCCAGGAAGCTTCCCTATTGATAAACAATTCAATTTCCTTCTCGTCGCCGCCGCGCAGCAACTTCAGATACTGCGGGATCATGTCGCCGAATGCGAACCAGATCAGCAGCGCAGCGACAGCAAGTACGCCGATATAAGCGAACAGCTTCCAGTGTTTTCTCCAGAAGCTGCTGAAATCCTTCTTTTCCATATATTCTCCAAATTCTGATTTGTATACCGCTTCTGCAGCAAAACAGGCTGAATCGGAAGTTCGGATACTTCCCCGCCGGAAAAACAGCATTATCTGCACATCCGGCCAGACAACCATTAGATTATATAAGAAAAGATGTCTCCTGTCAAATTCAACATGCCATGCAGGTTATGTCGACCTGCCTCAGTAATACACCTGGTATCCCTTGTCCTGAAGTTCCTTGATCGTGCGTTCTCTTAATATGTCGTCAATAAATATTTCTCCGCTCAGCACGACACGGTTTACCTGAATTCCATTCCCGGAAGCATCGGCAACTATATTCTCACACATCTTGACCGTCATCTCCGCTACCGCGTCATGAAATTCCAGTGCAAGCTCATCCGTCGGAATGCCGCCGTCCTTTGCCATGCGAAGATCTCCGATCAGACGTGGGCCGTCAGCAATCCACTCGCCGTTTTTCTTCTCCAGAATCATCCTTACCGGATACCGGTTCTTGAGAACATCAATCTGATGTGCCGCCATTCCAAATGTACCGTCATTCCATTTTCTGACCGCATTTTTGGCTGCCTCCACAAGCCTCTTTGCGCATTCACCGGGATAGGTATTCTCCTCGCAGATGCCGAGCACTGCCGCGGCTGCATCGAACAGCCGCAGCAGTGACGTCGAGATATAAGTGTCTCTTCCCGCGTCAAGTGCAATTGCGATCGTCTGGTGCAGATTCGGATCGAGAATCTGATCTGACTCATAATCCTCCCAGATCAGACCTCTGTCCTCCGCATCATTCATCATGCAGGCAAGTACCATCTGCGCGTTTTTCGTATCGTCCCTGCCTCCGAGAAGCTGAACCGGCTGCAGACACCCCATACGAATGTAGTTGCCGCTGCGCTCCGCGACCTCCGGCTCCTTCTCTTCCTCGTCCAGTTCATCATGCATCGGGACCGCATGAAGAGTCTCCCCACTGTCATCCGGTTCCTTCGTGTATTGAATCTTCAATATATGTTCTCTGTCTCCGAGCAGAAATTCTCCGCCCCATACTGTACCGTCTTCTCCCTGAATATTGTCATCATACACAACGTAGAGAGCGGGCCCCTGAATGTTGTATTTGTCAGCAATCGGTGCCACAACAGAGGTCAGCTTTTTCATATCCTCTGATTCGACTGTGTCCCTCTCATGCTGTCCTCCTTCGTCGTTCAGTACAAATGTGATTTTATCATCCATGATCTCTGATCCCCTCTTTTGAGATAAACGCCTTCATCAATATCCGTGTTGCAGCCGGGATCCGGTTCGAAAAGTTTTTCAATTACGTCTACGTCGCCCATGCTGTCATCTGATTTAAAAATTATACCATTGCATGTACGATATGCAAATATATTTTATGTTTATAGGATTAGCGGACTTTTACCCGGTATTTTTTTACAATTCAAATGCTCTTAACCGGGGTAATGCCTGTGAAGTAAAACGTCAATGAAATATGCCGGTGAAAATGTAATCTGCCAGTCCTTCAAAAAGCGGTTACAACGAGATAAAACACGCTGCGCGAGTTTTATCTCGCTATCGCGACGCTCGCCGCACACGAATACTTCGCATTCGGCTGCGGCTCACTGTTCGCGTAA
>DGTF01000036.1:0-37040 GCA_002394235.1 Eubacterium sp. UBA4343
CTTACCATTTGGCGATAGCCCAATGCTTTGTGCATTGCCTTGCAACATGTGATATTCTATCAGACATCCCCGGGAAATGCAAGGGGAAATTTGATATTTTTTATATTCGTATTTTTTTCTGCAAACGCTATATTGTTCATGAATTCTTTCAGGCACTTTTCTGTTTTCTCCGAAAATAAAGCAGGAGAAAGCAGGTCACACAAGCAGCTGCTTCCGCAGCCAGACAGGATGCGGGAACAGATCCATGGAAAGTCTTTCGTATCAGACGGTCCCCGAACACAGCCCAGGCGTTGACGCTCATATGTGCCGCAACGGCAGCACGGAGGTCGCCGCTCCTTTCATAGACAAAAGCCAGAAGAAAGCCAAGCAGGAACGCGTAGAGAAATTGAATCACATTTCCATGATAGATACCGAAACAAAAAGCAGAGAGCAGGATTCCTTTTCTCATACCGGCATAGTACGCCGCGCGGCGGAACAGCATGCCGCGGAAAATCATCTCTTCCGCTGCCGGTCCGAGAATCACTGTTCCGAGGATCAGCAGCAGCAGATTCTGGTTTTCGAAGGCAGGTGCGGCGTTCTGCGTGTAACCCGTGAAAACCCGTTCCAGACCGCTTCCCGTGATCAGGCTGCTCCACACGTGACCGGCAAATGTAACACACAGACAGCCACACACCATCTGCCATGCCTTCCACCCGCCGTCCCTCATCGGAAAGCGCATGGAGTCCACCCGGTAATTGTTCTTCTGCAGAAGAAGCGTGAGGCCGAATGCTGCGATGCTGATCCACATCGGGAGTGTCGGGACCCTGTCATAGATCTTCTCCGGATCATACTCTCCGACAATCAGCCCCGTCACAAGCAGAAGGACGACCGTAACCGCCGCCATGCACAGCCATATAAAGACCAGCGGAAAAACCACATCCCAGATTTTCTGTCTCTTTGTCATTTTCTTATCTCCGCAGCAGGACGTTTAAAGGCTCTACGTTTAAAGGACTCTGTTGGTCAGAAAAGCCTCAGCCATCTCCTCTGGCGTATCAAAAACCAGATCCGCCCCCGCTCTCTCCAGTTCCTGTCTCCCGCCGTATCCATAGGCTGCACCGACAGCCAGAAGCTTCTCTGCTCTCGCGCCCTCAATATCATATTTCCGGTCTCCGACCATGCATGCCGCATCTCTTCTTCCCGAGAAGCCAGTCCTGTCCAGTACCCGCTGAATCAGGCCGGCCTTGGAGATCGTCCCCTCCACCCCGGTCAGAGATATCCCGCTCACACAATCGAAGTACCTTAGAAATCCGCAGTCGTCAGCGATTTCCCTCGCAAACTTTTCGGGCTTTGAGGTTGCCATTCCAATCCGCCATTTTCTTTCCTTCAGAGAGCACAGCAGATCTCCGATCCCAGGGTATACCGTGTACTCAAGCTTACCGATCGATTCATACCGCTCCCGGAACAGACGGACTGCCTGAACACACTCCGATTCATTCATACCCATCTGTGCAAAGCTTTCATTCAGAGGCGGACCGACAAAGAATCCAAGTTCTTCCGCCTCCCGATGCTGCCATCCCATCTGATCCAGCGCATACTGGGCACTCCTTGTGATTCCGAGCCCCGTATCTGTAAGTGTGCCGTCAAAATCGAAGACGATCAGGCGCTCCATTTTCTCCTCTCCTCCCACGAACACATTTTCATCCATTTCCGATTTCCGGTCACTGACCGCATCGGACCTGTTGTGTTCTTCCGGATCTTCAGGTTTCCTCACATCTCCTCCGGGGCACTGAAACCGAGGACATCGATTGCATCCTCCAGTACCCTCTGAACAGTCTTCAGAAGAAGCAGCCAGGATTTCTTCTGCCCCTCATTCTCCTCGGTCAGAATCCGGGTCTCATGATAGAAGCTGTTGAAATTATTGGATAGCTCGTAAATATAGGCGCAGAGACGATGCGGCGCTTTTTCCTCAAAGGCACCGGTAAGCGCCTCGTTATATCGCGACAGCTGAAGCATCAGTTTCTTCTCAATGTCACTTGCGGCGTTCAGGATTTTCGCGTCTTCCAGACTTCCGCCCTCCGCTTTGAACTTATTCAGGATGGATTTGATTCTCACGATCGTATACAGGATATACGGCCCGGTATTGCCTTCAAAAGAAGTAAAACGATCGACGTCAAACACATAATCCTTGGACGCCTGATTCGAGAGATCTCCGTACTTGATGGCAGAAAGTCCTACAATCTTCGCGGTTTCCTCTGCGTCCTTATCCTTGACGCTCTTATTCTCCACGATCTTTCGGAACATTTCCCGATCGATATCCGCGATCAGAGTCTCCAGACGCATTACACCGCCCTCTCTGGTCTTGAACGGCTTTCCGTCCTTCCCGTTCATGGTTCCGAAGCCGAGAAATGTCAGTTTTGTCTCCGGTTTTACAAGACCCGTCTTCCGTGCGCAACGGAAGGTCTGGATAAAGTGCATCTCCTGACGCTTGTCCACCACATATAGGATCTCATCCGGATCAAAATCCTGCATACGCTCGACAATCGTAGCCAGATCAGTAGTTGTGTAAAGCGCTGCTCCATCGGATTTCAGGATCATGCAGGGCGGAACCTCCTTCTGGTCTTTTTCCTCCCTGACATCCACGATCAGCGCGCCCTGATCCTCGTAGGCGTATCCCTTGTCCTTCATCATCTGAACCATGTCCGGGATATAGGCCTGTGCATCCGACTCTCCCTTCCACAGATCAAAATGGACGTCCAGTTTTTCGTAGTTTTTCTTCAGATCGGTGACTGAAACGGAAATGATATGTCTCCAGAGAGCCCGGTATCCCCTCCTTCCGCTCTGAAGCTCCGCCGTCGCCTGAAGAGCCTTATTCTTGTAGGCGTCATCTTCCTTCGATTTTTTGCTTGCCGTCGGATAAATCTCCTCCAGCTCGCTGATGGTAAATGGCGCCTCCTTCGGATATTCTCCGGTATAGGAGTCATCGAAATAGGGCAGCTCCGGTTTTCTTTCATGAAGCTCAGTGATGATCAGGCCCATCTGAAGCCCCCAGTCTCCGAGATGAACATCACCGATCATGTGATGGCCGAGCCGGCGGCCCATGCGCCGGATACTTTCTCCGATAATTGCGGAACGCAGATGTCCGACATGAAGAGGTTTCGCGACATTGGGGCCGCCGTAGTCGATGACGATTGTCTCCGGGTCTGCCGTCTTTGCAACGGAGAGTTCCTGATCCTCCGCCATTTTCTGAAGGTATTCCGCAACGGATTTTCTGTTCAGCGTGATGTTAATAAAGCCCGGCATAACGGCTTCCGCCTTCTCGATCAGTTCGGAATCCTGAAGATACGCTACAACATCTCCGGCGATCTGTATCGGTGCCTTTTTGTACTGCTTTTTGGCTGCCATTGCTCCGTTACACTGATACTCACAGAGATCCGGGCGGTTTGAGACAGTGACCCGGGCAAATCCGGCATCATATCCCGCCCTTTCAAAGGCTTCTGCTACTACTTCACTGATTTCTTCGATTACTTTCTTCATTTTGCTTTTTCCTTCTTGGGTTCTTCACCGGAGGAACGCTGTTCCGTTCGTTGCTGCAATTCCTTCAGTTCATCCCTGTATTTTTTGAAATGTTCATAGCAATACTGGATGATGGCCTTTCGGGTGATAATCCCGATAAAGACGTTTTCGTCATCGACCACAGGTACAAAATTCTGACGCATCGATGTCTGAATCAGATCCTCGATATCGCAATTGATATTGACCGGGTCCATCTTCCATCTCCGCGGAACGGAGGAAAGACGGATCTCCTCGGCGTCCCTGAGGCTGAGATCATACCTGTCCTTGATGATGCGCAGCAGATCTCCCTCTGTCAGCGTACCGATGTATCGTCCCCTTTCATCGAGAATCGGAATCGCCGTATACTTGTGGTATTCCATCTTCTCGATTGCCTGCCGCAGGGAACAGTCCGCACTGATGTACGCGCATTCTGCTTTTGGCGTGATAAAAAACAAGATATTCATATAATTTTACCTGCCCCGACTTCTGCAAAGCCGTTTAAGCGACGTCCGTGCTCCCAAAAGGATATTTCCTTCCGTCCCGCTCTGCAGATATTGCCAGACTGTGTTTTCGATGTCCTTCGTGCACAGACCGGATCTAATATAGTATAATGGAAACAACGATAAGTTTCAAGACAAGGGATTTTGCATGTAAAGGAGGATTTCTCATGACACCGAAGGAACTAAATTACCGCCATCTCGGCGAGAGCATGATCAAAAAATTTGAAAAACGGAATATCGAAGCCTTCTACACCGCGACACGGGAGGAGGCAAGAGCGAAGGTACTGGAGCTGATACCGGAGGGATCCTCGGTGACCTACGGCGGATCCGCAACACTAAATGAATGTGGAATCCTTGACGCGGTCAGAACCGGCAATTACTCTTTTATCGAGAGGACAGATGCAAGAACACCTGAAGAAAAGCGTGAAATGATGGCGCGGCAGATGATGGCCGACTATTTTCTGATGAGCACCAACGCCTTCACGAAGGACGGAGAGCTTGTAAATATCGACGGGAACGGCAACCGGGTCTGCTTTCTGATTCAGGGCCCAGCTCATGTCATTGTTGTCACGGGAATGAACAAGCTTGCCTTTGATATTCCCGAGGCTTTCCAGCGTATACACAACTGTGCCACCCCGCCGAACTGTGTCCGTCTCGGCTGCAAGACGCCCTGCTCCGTGACCGGAACCTGCGGAAACTGCCTCAGTCCGGAAACCATCTGCTGTCAGGAAGTCATCACCCGCTACAGTAAACATCCGGGCAGGATTAAGGTAGTAATGGTAGGCGAGGACCTCGGCTTCTGACATAGCCCGGAGGTCCTGCCTTATCGCTGCCGTTCACGCAGTAATTCCGCAGCTTATACAATTGGCGTGCATCGGCAGCGGTCAGGACCGGTTTCGCGAGTTCACGGAGTAATTCCGCAGCTTATACAATTGGCGGCGCCGTCACTCTCTTCGAAGCGCGTCGATCGGATTCAGGTTCGCAGCCTTGATCGAGGGAAGCAGCCCGAAAAGGATGCCGATGGCCATCGAAAATCCGACGCCGATGAATATCGACGGGATGCTGATTGCCGCCGGCGTTCCGGATGATTTGGAAATCACCTCTGCGAGAACGATTCCCACAATGACTCCCAGAATGCCTCCCATACTCGTCAGGACAACGGATTCCGTGAGAAACTGTGCCAGAATACGGTTTTTTCTTGCTCCGAGTGCCTTCTTGAGCCCGATCTCACCTGTTCTCTCTGTCACGGACACGAGCATGATATTCATTACGCCGATTCCGCCGACCAGAAGGGCGATGCTGGCGATCCAGATCAGAAGGTTGTTGGTGCTTGCTGCAAGCTCCTGCTTATTCTTCGCCTTTTCCAGCAGATCCTCTGCCTTGTATCGGATCGCGCTGCCGCTTTCATCCTTACCTCCTGTATCTGAGGCACTGACGGATTCATTCATGATATCCTGAACCTCTTTCCCGACATTACTCATATCCTCCGTCCGGACGGCCTTCACGACACAATTTTGCGGTTCGTCATAACTGTAACTGATCGGCCAGTCCGCGTCGGGGATCATAACCCTTCCATATTCCTCTTCTGCATAGGTCAGATAATCCTGAAAGGAATCATAGTTTGGCCGCGTCTTCTGTATTTTTCTCACAAGCCCCACCACCGTGTACGGTTCTCCCTTTATGCTGAGGATGTTCCCAAGAGCATTGCCGGACGGATACAGAATGTTTGCAGCCGTTTCGTCCAGAAGCGCAACCTTGCGGAACTTCGTGTAGTCCGCATCCACAAACGGACGGCCGGAATAAATCCGGTAACCGGTTGTTGAAAGATAATGTGTGTCGATACCGAGCATCTGTCCGCTGTCCAGCGTCTGGTCTCCGGCTGAAATACTGTCCGCATAACTTCTTGAAAGATAGAAGGATGCATCCGCGACATCGTCCAATTTCCGGATTTCCTTCTTCTGCGCATCGGAAACAGGGACGACACCGTCAGGCAGACCGCCGTCCATCCAGTAGTCGCCCTCTCCCTGCTTCAAAGATATCGTTACATTATTGTTTCCGGCGCCGATCAGATTCTGCAGAATCTGTTTATTGGTTCCCTTGATGGTTGACACAATCCCTATGATCGAAGCGATTCCGATAATCACGCCAAGCATCGTCAGGAAGGACCTCATCTTATGTGCCCATATGCTTTGAAAGGAAAACTTCAGATTTTCTGCCATGTCTCCTCCTTGCTATTCATGGTTTGTTCTGTACCGAATGAATCATGAGTACAATTCATCAATCGTCCCTTCTCTCGTTTTTGCGCCTTCCCTGATATCTTTCCCGTAAGGAAAGGCCACCCAGTCAGACAGACTGACCCCGGATTTAATCTGATAGGATCCATTTTCATATGTGCCTGTCTTGATTTCTCTCTTCTCCAGTCGTTTGTCCTTGCCGCGAAGATATACGTATTTTTTTCCGTTTTCATCGAGAACAAAGGCGCCGTACAGGTAGAAGTCGGATTCTCCATTCGCCGTATTATCCGGTGTGATTCCCGACGAATCCATTGTGATCTGAACATATTCGCCATTCGTCAGAGCTGCATCGGCGCTGTCGATATAGGCGATGAACGGATATATGGAGTTGCTGCTGTCAGAGCCGTACATTCCGCTCGTATCCGGATACGAAGAGATGCTCTTTACCGTCGCCGGGTAGGTATTTCCCGACTGCCAGGAGGTTATCGTGACTTCCGTTCCCTCCTTTATCTGAGACAGACGGTTTTCGTAAACACCTCCCTTTACATACAGGCCGGACGCTCCCGCCAGCTGCAGAAACGGGCTGCCGTCAGTCGGAGGATTGTCCGGATCTCCGGCTGTCTTGATGATTCCGTTCATCTTCGCCTTTACGACACCATCTGTGACATCCTGCTGCGCTTTCTTCACCTTCAGATCCGATTCCTGCAGATCGAGCCTCAGGTCCGAAAGCTGACTTTCCTGATCCCGGATCGCCTGCTTCAGCTCATCTGCGCTATATTCCTCATCGGGGGAAATCAGCCCGCTGCTGCCTGAACCGCTGTCCGTTCCGGAATCTGATCCGAGGGATGTCCTGCTTTTATCTGCTGTCAGAATTCCGAAATCTCCATTCCCGACACACGCGGGTTTCTGTGAATACTCCGCCGTTTCTCCCGAAAAAACAGCATCGTCTGCATCGTCTCCGATCCGCCTATAGCTTTTGCAGTCAGCAAAGGCTCCCCGAAAAACGTTATTTGTCGCTGAAACTGATGCAGGCACGGTGCCTCCGCTTTGTTCTGTATCCCCCGCAGCCTCTGCAGGAGATGGCTGTGGAGAAGTCCCGGGCTCTGACCCCTCACCTCCCTGCGGTGTAGGAGATGGTGTCGGGTTCGGCGGCGCGGTCGGCTCCTGAGACGGTGCGGGCGTATCCTGAGACGGTGCGGGCGTATCCCGGGGATCATCTTCTTTCTGAAGCTCTGTCAGCGCCTGCAGAAGCTTCTCCCTCGTTTCTCTGTCCATTTTCTTCAGGATGTTATTCAGCTTTTCTTCATCTCCGCTCAGTTTCTGCAGCGCAGCCGCAAGCTTGTCCGTATCACGGATTCCCTCCAGTGCCTTCGCGATCTGGTCTGCAGTCATAGCTGAAAGATCGGCAAAATCGGCATTTCCCGTAGCGGCATCCACCGTCACCGGGCTGTCCGGATCCAGCCTGCAGATATCCTGCATCCATGCGGAAACAGCATGATCATCCGCGTCAAGAATCTCCAGAACAATATAGCGTTGTTTCTGACCCGTCTTGTCTGCCATTTCCTGCTGCTTACGGATAAATCCGGTACCAATGGTGATCCTGCCTTCCTTGTCCGGCTCGCAGAGAAACAGATAGGGTTTTTCTGCTGTTCCGTCCGCGGTCATTTCATTCTTTGCCTCCGAATCAGCGGTCAGCTCCCTGTATTTCACAAGCTTCATCGGTTCCCTGTCATTCCCGCCCGGTTTTTCGTCTTTGTTCTGCCCCGGTTCTTTAATGTCATCCGGACCGTTATCAGGGACAATGTCTCCATCATCGATCGATGATGGATCCACCGGCGCGAAATCGTCCGGCGGAATCACATTGCTGACCGGTTTCATCCGACGCAGAGTATCAAGGTTTTTCTCCGCCACCTCAATATTCAGCCGGATCTGCTGGTTGTTCAGTTTCTCCTGCTCCAGGTTCAGGCTTGTCTTTGTCGTATCATAAGCAAGGAGGACATCTCCTTCGCGAACCGCCTGTCCCTGCTTTACATACACATGCTTGATATCCTCCGTATCTGTTACGTAAATGTTCTGGCTGGCATCGGTTGTGACGACTCCCTGCATGGTCTGGCTGTCATACCCGTAGCCTCCGCTGTAATTCAGGTCAGAGGCATTGAAAACTGTGACAGTCCTCTGGCTGGTCGTCACCTGTACCGCGCGGAAGATTCCGTATCCGGCGCCTGCAGCAATCACGGATGCAAGGATAACAGATATTACTTTCTTAGCCTTCATTGCCCGGATCCCCTCCTTCCCCTGCATCGGTATGTCCGCATTCCTTCCACATCTTCCCCTCTTTTTGACCACTTTTCTCTTCCCTATGCCCGACAGGATCTTTCTGCCCGGGAAGAAACAGAACGCCGTCACGGATCTCAACGAGTCTCTGTGCCCTTGCCGCAATTCCGGGATCATGCGTGATCATAAGAATACTGGATCCCTCCCGGTTCAGCTCCTGAAACAGATCCATGACCTGACTGCCGGATTTTGAATCCAGAGCGCCGGTAGGCTCATCCGCAAGAATAATTTTTGGTCGGTTCGCAATCGCGCGCGCAATCGCGGTCCGCTGCTTCTGGCCACCGGAGAGCTGATTTGGCCGGAAATCCACCCGCTCCGACAGGCCAACCCGGGCCAGTGCCTCCTTCGCCAGCTCCCGTCTTTTTTTCTTTGGCAGGCCGGCATAGGTCAGTGGCAGTTCCACATTCTCCAGCGCGGTCATGTACGGCAGCAGCTGAAAGTTCTGAAATACAAACCCGATTTTTGCCAGCCGCAGGTCAGCGAGCTCATTATCCGAAAGTTTCGATACTTCGTTCCCGTCCAGGATCAGCGTACCGCTGGTCGGCTGATCCAGACAGCCGATCAGGTTCATCAGCGTCGATTTTCCGGATCCGGACGGTCCCATGACCGCCACGTATTCTCCCTCGTCCATCGAAAAATTCACATCCCTGAGAACCGGTACTTCAAGCTTTCCCTGAATATAATTTTTATAGATATGTCTGCATTCAAGGATCATTTCGGCACCTCCTCAGTCTGCGGCAACGGCGCCGCCGGCTACCTGTCCGTCATCTGTGCTGTCAGCGTATCCTTCTGATCCGCCCTCCGATCCCTGCGCCGCTTCCTGCTGCGCCGCTGACAGCTCCGGGTTATTGCTGCTCTCGGTCTCACGATATTCTGACGATGAAATCGTATCGTCGTAGTAGCTCCCGGAAATCACGTCATTTCCGGAGAGCGGAATCGAACTCGAGGACATCACGCCTTCCATTCCGGATTCCGATGGCATCTCACTCATCGGGGCTGTTGCCATGCCCTCCTTCAGATCCGGAGATGGTATTGCCAGAGAATCCTCCATGGTGATTCCCTCTGTGATCTGCACCTCTCCGGTTGTATCATCGCTCTCTCCCAGCTTTACCTCACGCTTCTCGAGCTTTCCGTTCTTCCCTGCCGCCCATACGAAGGGATGTTTCTCATCAGACTGATCGACCATATACGAACCGATCCAGATTCCCTTGCTCTTATCCACTTTGCTTCCGGTATCCGTCTGCATGTATACATGCTGTCCCAGCATGAGTCCATCGCTGTTCTCGAGTTGCACATAAAAAGGATAGTTTGTGCCTCCGGAAGACGACGCTCCGCTGTACCCATAATCGTTATTGCTGCTGACGGTATTCTCGGTGTCAATTTTGTTTATGGTTCCCTTCCAGGTTTTGCTATCGTCCACTCTGGAATGAACAATGACCGGCGTCCCCTCGGACAGCGTTCCGACATTCTGTTCATTGACGGTGCCCTTCACCCGGTAGTCTCCGGTTTTGATTATCGTGATATAGGAGGTATCCGTACCGTCAGAAGAGGCTGATGTTCCGTCATTGATGCTCTTAACCACACCGTCCATCTGGCTGGTCACCGTCGCGTTGTTGATGTTGTCCTGCAGCTTCCGGATGTCCTGCTGCTTGCTCTGGATATCGAGTTGCTTCTGCTGCTGGGAGAGCTGCTGTTCCTGAATCCGGATGGTATAATCCGCCTGCTCCGATGCCGAAGCGGAGGCCTTCTCCTTTGTCAGCTGACTGATTGTCTGTCCCATTGAGGTATACTCGTTATTCAGCCTCTGAAGATCGATATTTGCCTGCTCCAGATCCTGCTGGTATTTTGTCGTGTCATAAGTGAAAAGTGCATCGCCCTTCTTCACTTCCTGTCCCACGGCGACCTTCAGGTCCTTCACCTCAGCGTCCGTGTTCTTGTTCACAGACCAGGTTTCCTGCGTCTCCACCGTACCAGCATAGTAGTTGTTCGTTCCGAGCGATCCGGTATCAGCAAGGTTTGACACCAGATCGACGTACGCTGTTTCTCCTGTTTTATCCGTTTTGTTATTCGCTGCATGCATGCGGATGACTCCGACTGTCAAAGCACCCGCAGCGGCAATAATCAGCACAAGAATGCCTGCTTTTTTCCTGTTCATAATGCTCCTTTCGTTTTACGAATGGCTGCGCTGAACTGAACCATTTCAGGTTCACTGCGCATTCTGATCCGATATTTTATTTTCTTTCAGGATCTTCAAAGCTTCATCGTCCGGATTGAAGTAGACGGTTCTGTCGTCCTGCTCGCCCTGATAGGCAGCCGACATGTACCACCAGGAGCCGTCTTCCTCTGCGTCCGTATAATAACCGCGGATCTGTGTGACATGCTGAAGAAAATCTGAAATTTCATCAGGATCCGTCAGCAGATAACTGTTCTCTCCGCTCTGTATATCCACGGACAGGATGTCGCTGCTGATTCCCTCCTCGTCTCCGGATGAGCCCTTCAACAGATTGATGCCGTGATTCTTCAGAAATTCCAATGTCCTGCAGTATTCCGGATAGAGATACAGCTCATATACATCCATCTGTCTGCCATCAATGGAAATCCCATCGGACCAGTCCTTCGGTGTGAACCGAAGGGTACCAACAGGTTCCTGCTTTTGAATCGCCGTGAGATCCGTTGCGTTGGAATCGTCTCTCAACGCCTGAATCAGGTCATGGATTTCCTCCTGAGACAGATCCGGTGTCGTCCCCGGGCCTTTCGCGATCTCCCACGGACAGATTTCAACGCTTTCAATCGCGGACGGATCCACAAAATTGGCAGGATAATTATTCTTCCTCCAGGAAGAATCCGCCGAAAGCACGTTCTCTGCCTTCCGGAGTGCCTTATCCGACACCTGATACTGCCGGTATACAACGCCGCCGTTTTTCATATGGAACATGACACAGATATTTGGAACATACTCTGTCTCCCCTGCCTGTTCCGCATTTTTCACGCCCTCTTCCGCCAGCGTATAGATGGACATAAAATCTCCAGTCTCCGTTTTCTTCAGCATGGGTATGGCATTCTGACTCATATCCCAATAGCTGTACTCACCGAGAATACGGATTCCGTCACTGCATGGGATCATTGACATCGACAGAATCTGATCTGTTTCCGGAAGCCAGCTGTCATATCCAAAGGGATTTACGATCATGAGTGCGAGAAGCAGGGCTGTTCCGGCATACTCCGCGGCAAGGGAGACCCAGTGTCTCGGAATACTCTTCAGATCTCTGCTGTAGATAAATTCGATGATGCCATTGATCAGAAAGACTCCGATCACAGAGAACACAACCCAGCTCACACTGCTGCTGTCCGTGCTTCTCGAGAGCAGCGCTCCAAACGCGATTCCGCCCGGAACGCTTACCAGAAGCTTTACACATGCCCCGAAGCCATGGTAGCAGAGAGAATTTTCCGCTGCCTCCGAACGTCTCCTTCTGTACAGAAGCAATCCGAGTATGACTGAAAAAATGAAGTATCCCGTCAGGAAAAGACCCGGAAGAAGCAGAGAATGTACCCGATCCGGAAGCAATGCTCCGAAAAGAGAGGACAGTCTGTCACTTCTCAGCCACATCAGCGAAAACGGGGACAGAAGCCAGATCACATTGCCACCTCTATCTGTATAGCTGCTGTATGTCACGAATTTTTCCAGAATCAGTGAACTGATCAGATAGAAGCATGTCGGCCCGTATCCCAGAAAAAATATTCCCGTCAGAAGTCCTGTCAGAAGTCTTCCGGTCAGAATCATCGCGAGGATGCAGACCCCATAAATTGCAGAAAAAGCCAGGAGGAAGAACAGCGCCGATCCCGCCACCGTCCGGAGCGTATCCCGGGTCAGAAGCCCGTAGACTCCCCCGAACAGGAAATATCCGCCGAACACATTCACGAGATATGGGACTGCCGCCGCAAGCCATCCTGCCGCAAACTTCACACAATACAGCTCATTGCGGGTAAGCGCCAGGCTGTGGTAAAAATCAGTTCTCTCCCTTGAATCCAGAAAATAAAACATCGTGCAGGCACACAGGAGTGCGGCGACGCCGACGGAAAGAATCGTAGGAATGTCACCCGATCCAAGGCTTGACTCAAGTGCCTTTATCCGGAGGGAACGGATCATCTCCGCATAGTTTTTCCCTTTCTCGGCATATAGATTGTTGATGTTCAGAACCAGATACAGACGCATCGGATATTCAAAAAACGCAATCACAGAGATCAGCACCGGGAGCCAGTAAGAGAGGCTGACCTCCTGCCGTATAAACCGAACGAGGCTGATTTTCCGATCGGGATTTCTTCTCCCGGCAGACGCCCGCATGGATTTCTGTTTATGAATGAATGCTTCGAACATCATACCCGGCCACCTCCGTTTCTGTAATAAAGATCTCCTCCAGTGTCAGCGGCAGATTCTCCGCGAAGATCGGATTCATTCTTTCAATGATATCCATGACATTCTGGTAAGATCCTCTGGCAACAATCGTGAGAATTGAGCCTCTCTTCTCACTCAGAATCACATCGAGACGTGATTTCAGCTCTTCTTCCATCATGGGATCTCTCAGGACAACCTGCACCTTCTGCATGTTGAATTTCATGTCATCGAGGGCACTGGACAGGAGAAGCTTTCCATGATGTAAAAGTCCTACATGGTCGCAGATGTCTTCCATCTCCCGCAGATTATGCGAGGCAATCACGGGGACAAATTCCCGGTCCAGAATCTCCGAAGCCAGAAGTCCCTTGACTGCCTGACGGACGACAGGATCCAGCCCGTCGAAGGTCTCGTCGCAGAGAAGGTATTTTGTACCGGAACAGATACCGAGAAACAGGGACAGCTGCTTCTTCATCCCTTTGGAAAATGCGTTGATTCTGCGTTTCTTGTCCATCCCGATTTTGCTGAGAAGTTCCAGAAACCGCTTTTCCTGAAAATCCGGATAAATGGTTTTCCAGATGCTGGTCATTGTGACCGGCGTTGCATTCACCGGGAAGTAGCTGAGATCCGGAATAAAGCAGACGTCAGCCTTTGCCGCCGGATTGTCCCACACCGGAATACCGTCAATAAGGATTTCTCCTGTATCCTGCTTCAGCACTCCGGCGATCATGCGAAGCAGAGTACTCTTGCCTGAACCGTTCGTTCCTACCAGTCCGAAGACCTCTCCCTCATTAATAGCGGACGTAACCTCCCGGAGAGCCTGAACGTCCTGGAACTTCTTTGACACATTTATTAACTCGATCATTCCTGTACCCCTCCAAAGATTTCATCGACAAGTCGGGTACAGCCTTCCCGGTCGACCCCAAGCTCTCTGCCTTCCTTCAGACATTCCTTCATCTTGTCCTTCCAGATATTTTGCTTTCGCTCCGCCAGAGAAGACGGATTGCCGGAAACGAAGTTTCCTCGTCCCTTCACCGTGTAAATGTAACCCTCTTTCTCCAGCACCGCATAGGCCTTCTGAATTGTATTCGGATTAATCGACAACTCCTGCGCCAGCTGCCGCACGGAAGAAATCTTCTCATCCGGCGCCAGAACGCCCTTAATAATCAGCATCTCGTAGTAATCCGCGATCTGCTCATAGATCGGACGCCGATCCTGGTAGTCAATCGCAATCAAAGCTTTCCCTCCTTCCGCCTCAGAAAAAGTCTCTGTATACTGTGTACTATATAACGCAGTACACATGATGTCAAGAAAAAGACCGCTGGATCGGCCCCGGTTTGCAGCCGGCGCGAATCCAGCGGTCTGTGACTGTTCAAATGATAACCATGATATGGCCGGGTCAGGGCGGGTATCTGCCAGAACCCATGCCCGGCTTCCCGTCGGTTATTCTTCCGCAGGAATCTCCAGTCCCAGCTCATCCAGCTGCTTCTGATCCACTCTGGAAGGTGCCTCGGTCATGAGATCGGATGCGTCCTTAACCTTCGGGAACGCGATAACGTCGCGGATGGTATCCGCCTGCGCCATCAGCATGACGAGACGGTCAAGTCCGTATGCCAGACCTGCATGCGGCGGAACGCCGTACTTGAACGCAGTAAGCAGGAACTTGAAATTCTCCCATGCGCGTTCTTTCGTGAAACCGAGAACCTCGAACATCTTTTCCTGAATGTCGTTCTGGTGAATCCGGACAGAGCCTCCGCCGATCTCATTGCCGTTCAGCGTGATATCATACGCCTTCGCGCGGACGGAACCCGGATCGGAGTCGATCTTGTCCCAGTCCTCCTCCATCGGCATGGTAAAGGGATGGTGCATCGCCATAAAGCGGTTCTCTTCATCAGACCACTCCAGAAGCGGGAATTCAACAATCCAAAGGAAACGGAAATCATCCTTCCTGGTGAGCCCCAGCTCATCGCGGAAATGCAGGCGAAGCTGTCCAAGCACATTCCACACAATCTTGTTGCGATCCGCCGCAAAGAGCAGAAGGTCACCCTTTTCACCCTTCATTGCGCCAATCAGAGCCGCTTCCTGATCTTCCGTCATAAATTTCGAGAAGGAGGATTTCACTGTTCCATCGTCCTTCAGCTGAATATATGCCAGACCGCCTGCGCCCATGCCCTTTGCCATCTCGGCAAGCTTGTCGATCTGCTTGCGTCCCATGTTGCCCTGTCCCTTGACATTGATGCCGCGAACCGAACCATCCTTCAACGCCAGGGCGTTTTTAAATACCGCAAAGTCAAAGTCCTTTACAACCTCTGACACATCCACAAGCTCAAGACCGAAGCGGACATCCGGCTTATCTGACCCAAAGCGGTTCATCGCCTCAATCCAGGTCATTCTCGGGATAGGTGTTGGAACATCAACATTCAGCGTCTTCTTGAACAGGTATTTCAGATATCTTTCATTGACATCGATGACATCATCCACATCTACGAAGGACAGCTCCATATCGATCTGTGTGAACTCCGGCTGGCGGTCCGCACGAAGATCCTCATCACGGAAACACCTGGCCAGCTGAATATACCGGTCATACCCCGAGCACATCAGAAGCTGCTTGAACAGCTGTGGAGACTGCGGCAGCGCATAAAAACTTCCGGGATGAATCCGGCTCGGAACGAGGTAGTCACGGGCACCCTCAGGGGTACTCTTGCCAAGCATAGGCGTCTCGATCTCCATGAATCCTTCATCGTGGAAAAACTCACGTGTATAATAAGCCACATCGGAACGAAGCTTCATATTTCTCTGGAGATCCGGTCGACGGAGGTCAAGGTAGCGATGAGCAAGACGGATTTCATCCTTCGTCTTGCTGTTCTCCTCGATCGGAAATGGCGGTGTCTCGGACTCTGCCAGAATTCTGAGGTAATTGACGAGAACCTCCATCGATCCAGTCGCAAGCTTCTCATTCACCGCTCCCTCACGTTTCCGGACGGTTCCCCTTACCGCAATTACAAATTCCGACCGGAGCTTTGTCGCCTTGCTGAAGCACTCCTCCTCGGTCTCCTTGCTGTCAAAAATCAGCTGCATGATTCCGGAACGATCTCTGAGGTCCACGAAAATAATACCGCCCTTGTTGCGGCTCTTCTGTACCCAGCCCATCAGAGTCACTTCGCTGCCGATCATATCAGCAGTCACCTCCGCAGCTCTGCAGGTCCGTTTCATTCCCTTCATACTTTCCGCCATGGTTAATTGTCTCCTTATTTTCTTTTATATCAGATTCTGTCTGCGTCTTCGAAGAGCTTATTTAATAACTGTATAAGCTACGGATTGCTCCGTGCTTCGCACTCCCGCAATCCTACAGGCATTCGCGTTTTCGCCGTGTTTCACACGGCTTCACGCTCATACCTGTTGCCTTCGAAATCGCATCCAGTCTCTTACACACGCTTCGCGCGTGACGATCCTGTCTGCGTTTTCGAAGAGCTTATACAGTATAAATCTCTTCTATTTCTGTGTATCCTTCTGCCGTCAGCTGTTCTTTCTGGAATTTTTTATTTTTCTTCATGACCAGAAGATTCACGGTCTTGCCTTCTGCTCTTTCCTGCATGGCTCTGCGGACTGTCTCCTGAATCTTCTCGCCGGAGCATTTTTTCTCGATGAGATATGCCTTCTTCACAGCAGTTCCCGGAACCTGATATCCACGTTCCAGAAGCAGCATGACGATCCGCTCAAAGCCGATGGAAAAACCAACTGCGGGTACCGGCTGTCCGATGAACTTTCCGACCATCTCATCATACCTTCCGCCGCCTCCGACGGAGCTGCCGAATTCATCCATTGAAATCTCAAAGATCGGACCTGTATAGTAGGACATGCCCCGCACAAGCGTCGGGTCAAATTTCATGCGGAAATCAGCGGTTTTGACCGCGTCGACACTGTTCATAATGGTGATCAGGCCATCCGCGTATTCCGGATCCAGGAAGCCCGTCAGCTTTTCCTTTGCCGTCTTCACCCCTGCGGCGTCCGGAGTGATGATGCGGAACAGCTCCAGATATTTGTCCACAGATTCCTTCTCGTATCCGGACTCCAGAAGTTCCTTCTCCACTCCATCCAGCCCGATCTTGTCCATCTTGTCAAGGATGATGAAGACTTCATCGTAAGATTCTTCCGGAAAACCGCTGTACGCGGCCATTGCTTTCAGAATGCGGCGGTCATTGATGCGGATCGTGAAGTTCCGGAAATCCAGTTTCCCGAGCAGTGTGGTCGTGGCAAGAATAAGCTCGATCTCAGCAAGATTCGATGATTCACCGAGGATGTCAATGTCACACTGTCTGAACTGACGGAATCTTCCTCTCTGTGGGCGGTCCGCCCGGAACACGTTTCCTGTCTGAAGCGCTTTGAAAGGGCTCGGAAGTTCATTCGCGTTATTGGCATAAAAACGGGAAAGCGGCAATGTCAGATCATATCTGAGTCCGCTGTCCACGAGATCCGCCTCAGATTCTGCCTCTGCCAGCTTCAGTTTCTCACCTCTCTTCAGGATCTTGAAAATCAGCTTCTCATTCTCTCCGCCCTGCTTGCTGTTCAGATTCTCAATATGCTCCACACAGGGAGTTTCGATCGGCGTGAAGCCGAATCTGGAATAGGTGTCGTTGATCAGGCCAATCACATAATTGCGGATTTCCATCTCCCGGGGGAGAATATCCTTCATTCCTGTCACAGGTTTTTTTGTAAGCTTCATAATTTCTTCCAAACTCCTCTCACTTCCGGCCGTACCTCAGGCAAGGCAATGCTGCCGTCCGGACTCCTGTGCAGAACCCGCTGGAATGCCAGAAAAACTTTCAGATTATACTTTTCCACTTCTTCAATCATCATTTTCATAGCGGTTTCGGGCGGAAACGCACTCCGATAAGGACGATCCTGAATCAATGCACAGAATACATCACAGACACGGAGAATGCAAGCCCCCAGCGGGATATTGGCCCCCTCCAGGCTCTCCGGATAGCCACTCCCGTCCATATTCTCATGGTGGTACAGGACTTCCCTGCAGATCTCCTCCGAGAAGCCGTGGCGCTTCAGTATTTCGTATCCTGCCTTCGGGTGCTGCCGGACAGAATTCATCTCCTCTACCAGCATGCAATCCCTTCCCTGCGCCTCGTTCGAGATCTGAGCCTTTCCGATATCGTGGAAAAATCCCGCGATGATCAGATCTTCGCACTCCTTATCAGACAGTCCAAGCTCACGGCCGACCTCATACGCAAGACTGCTGACATTTTCTCCGTGTTCCAGCTGTTCAGACATATTTGCGCCGAACAGATGACGGGTATTATGATAGGCGACGATCCTGTTCTGTGTCTTAGATCGTTTCGGCCCGTTCAGCGCCTCTATGTTCGCTTTTTTCTTCCCGTTCTTCGTCTTGTCCCGGTCTAACGTTTTCTGCCCGTCATGCACCTTGTGCCTGCCTGACGTTTTCTGTCCGTTCCGCGTCTTATTATGAGTGTCTGACGTTTTCTGTCCGTCCCGCGTCTTATGCTTCTTCTTTGGATTCTTCTCTTTCCCCTTTTTTCCGTCCTTCACTTCACCGGATTTGCTGTCTTTCTTCTTCATACCTTGTATTCACTGCCTCAGATAAGAATCAATCCCAATTTTCTTGCGCCGGCACATCTCCTCGATACGCTCTGTATAATTCCGAAGATCCTTTACATTTTCGGCGCGCTCAATCCGCTTCCCATCCTCAAAAACAAATTTTGTGGAGGCTCCGGAACCGGCTGCCAGAATACTCTGTTTTTCTTCCATGATCAGAATGTTGTAGATCCCCGCCTTGCCGGGCTTGGCATATCCGACATTTTCGAAATTTCCCGCCATATTCTTGTAGCGGTACAAATAATAGGGGCTCATTCCCATCTCTTCTGCGCAGGCCTGCGTGCGGTTCATGATTTCCGTGGAATTGCGGAAGGAGATTGGTTCATACTCCTCCTTGAAGAGATTCAGCCGCGTCGCGCGTTTCAGCGCAAGCGAATGTATCGTGAGGCTGTCGGGATCCAGTTTCCGGATCTCCTCCAGCGTGTGGCTCACCTCGTCTGCTCCCTCCCCGGGAAGACCGACGATCAGATCCATATTGATATTGTCAAATCCCATTCTGCGCGCGAGCCGGAACTTCTCGATTGTCTCTTCTACCGTGTGTTTCCTGCCGATCAGATCCAGCGTCTTCTGATTCATGGTCTGCGGATTGATGGAAATGCGGCTCACCGGATATTTTTGAAGCACGCGGAGCTTATCCTCCGTGATCGTATCCGGACGTCCTGCCTCCACGGTAAATTCTGCCAGGTGATGCAGATCAAACTCCCGGTCGAGAACCGACAGCAGCTCATCAAGACGCTCCGCCGAGACCGAGGTCGGCGTGCCGCCGCCGATATAGACCGTGTCCAGGGTAAAATCTCTCATCTCGTCAGCAATAAATGCCAGCTCCCGGTACATGGCATGAAAATACGGCTCCTCCATTTTCCGGCAGAGATCCAGCCGGTGCGAGCCGAACGAACAATACAGACAGATGGTCGGACAGAACGGAATGCCCACATAAAGGCTGTAGCCCTTCTTGAGGTGCATCCGGTCGAGGATATCCTTCTCTCTGTGTATCACAGAAAGAGACAGCCGGATCTTACTGTCCGATGTGAAGTAATTCTCCCGCATTTCGCGGCTGATTTCCTCATCGGTCCGGCCCTCCTCCAGGAGCTTCATCGCGATCTTTGTCGGGCGTATACCCGTAAGATCCCCCCACGGCAGCGTAATCCCGGTTGCGTCCGATAAGGTCCTGTAGATAAGCTGCTTCAGCTCATTCTTCGTATGAATCCTGTCATCCGGATCGGAAAGGGAACATTCCTCCCGCCTCGATCCATAGGAAAAGGAGACATACGTTCTGTGATAGGTGATCACAAAATTCTCGTTAAAATCCCCCTCGGGACGCTCCTCTCCCTCGTACCATATTGTAATCTCCGATAAGGGAAAAAATGCCCGGATCAGGTTGTAGACATCGTATTCATATTCTCGTTCATTGAACTGCAGCGTAAATCTGGCAGGCACCTTTCACCTCATTTCCCGTCACCGGGCGAGCGGATTATACTTCCGTTCACGGGCAATCGTCGTAAACATCTCATGGCCGGTGTACACGGCTGTATCCGGCGGAATTTCTCTCAAAATGCGTTGAACGCTTTCCTCCATATCATGGCCGCTGCCGGTCGGAAGGTCTGTTCTTCCGTAGGATTCACAAAACAGAGTATCGCCGCTGAACAGCGCTTTCTCCTCCGGAAAATAATAACAGCAGCTCCCTGTGGTATGTCCCGGGGTGTGATATACGTGAATCTCAAAACCTGCGAGCCGCAGAATGTCTCCGTCTTTCACATAACGATCCGCTTCAGCCGTTACCGGAGAGGCCCAGGAGGCAGACAGATTCTTCGTCGGATCCGTCAGAACCTCTCTCTCATGCTCCTCCGCATACACCATGATTCCATATTTTGCACGAAGCGCCGCACAGGCGCCAATATGATCAAAATGGCCGTGTGTCAGCAGAATAGCCGCCGGCTTCCCGTCCATCTCTCCGATTTTCCGGGCGATCCGGTCCGGGCTGTCCGCAGGATCCACCACCAGAAGTTCGCCGGTTTTCTTGTTTTTCACCAGATATACATTGGTCTGGACCATGCCGAGAACCATGCTCTGTACTTCCATCTCAGACATAAATCTTCTCCTGCTCTGTATAAAACAAGATAAAACACGCTGCGCGAGTTTTATCTCGCTATCGCGACGCTCGCCGCACACGAATACTTCGCATTCGGCTGCGGCTCACTGTTCGCGTAAATAAGATTTTTATCCCTTCTGCCGCTCTACGTCCAGAACATTTGGTATCTGACGAAGCTTCTCGGTAAGATCACGCAGCTCATTTGTGCTTCTCACATGGAAGGTCATATCGATAGTAGCCGTGCCCTGCTTGCTCGTCCGCACATTCATCGCCGATACATCGATGTCGCGTTCGGTAAAAATCTTGGAGATATCAACCAGAAGTCCCGTGCGGTTGTTCGCGTAAAGCACGATGCTGACAGAATAAGACTCTCCCTTGTCCTGCTCCGGTGCCCATTCCGCTTCGATCAGCCTGCTTCGTTCCGCCTCCGGGAGGTTCATGATGTTGATGCAGTCTGTCCTGTGGATGGTAATCCCCCGGCCCCGCGTCACAAATCCGACGATTTCGTCTCCCGGAATCGGGCTGCAGCACTTGGAAAAACGCACCGCGACGTCATGAATGCCCCGTACAGTTATCCCGCCCTTGTGCTTCAGAACCTCAGGATCATTCACACCTGCCTTATCCTGAGACTGCGCGTTCGCCGCGGCCGCGTCCAGAACATCCTGATCGGTCATCTGCATCTTGCGGTCCCGCTCCATGCACTCAACCAGCTTGTTCATGACCTGGCCTTCCTTCAGGCCGCCATGCCCGATCGCTGCCAGAACGGAATCCCAGTCCTGAAAGCCATACTTGTGCATCACCTTTTCGATGTAAGCCGGCTTCAGAAGATCGCTGATCGTCCGCCCCTTCGAATGGGCATAACTGGTCAGAAGTTCCTTCCCGCGGAGAATATTGTCTTCCTTCTTCTCTTCCCGGAACCATTTGTTGATGCGGTTCTTCGCCTGTGTGCTCTTCACGACCTTCAGCCAGTCTCGGCTTGGTCCCTTTGAGTTCTGCGAGGTTATGATCTCGACACGGTCGCCGTTGTGAAGCTCGGTCTCGATGGGAACAAGCTTACCATTCACTCTGGCACCGACCATCCGGTTCCCGACCGCAGAATGTACCGAATACGCAAAGTCAATGGTGCACGACCCCGCCGGCAGTGTCTTCACATCGCCGGCCGGTGAGAACACATAGACATTTTCATTGAACAGATTCAGATCACTTTTCAGAAGACTCATGAACTCTCTGTTGTCCGACAGGTCCTGCTGCCATTCCAGAATCTGACGCAGCCAGTTCAGTTTCTCCTCTTCCTGCTCAGGCCCCGGCGTCTTGCCGTCCGATGCCTCCTTGTATTTCCAGTGCGCAGCGATACCATACTCCGCCACCCGGTGCATCTCGAAGGTCCGGATCTGTATCTCAAACGGGGTTCCGTTCGGTCCGATCAGCGTCGTATGAAGAGACTGATACATATTCGGCTTCGGCATGGCAATATAATCCTTGAAGCGTCCGGGAACCGGGGTATACATCTCATGAATGGCCCCGAGAGCAGCATAACAGTCCTTCACCGTCTCCACAATGATGCGGACCGCAAACAGATCGTAGATCTGATCCAGCGTCTTGTGCTGATTGACCATTTTCTTGTAGATGCTGAAGAAATGCTTGGCTCTTCCGTAAATCTGCGCCTCAATTCCGGCGTCCTCGATCTGGACTCGTACCTCCTCGACGATTTCCTCGACGAAGGCTTCACGCTCGGATTTCTTCTGATTAATCTGGTGCACCAAATCATAGTATGCCTCCGGCTCCAGATATTTCAGGGAGAGATCATCCAGCTCATTCTTGATTTTCGCAAGGCCGAGTCTCTGCGCGATGGGAGAATAAATATCGATGGTCTCTCTGGCCTTTTCCAGCTGCTTCTCAGGCCGCATATACTGCAGTGTCCGCATGTTATGCAGGCGGTCCGCCAGCTTGACCATGATGACGCGGATATCCTTCGCCATAGCCAGAAACATCTTGCGCAGATTCTCTGCCTGTTCCTCTACCTTGTCCGCCGAATAGCTCAGCTGACCGAGCTTCGTCACGCCGTCTACGATCAGTGCGACCTCATCACCGAAAAGTTCGGCGACCTGTTCCTTGGTAAGCACTGTATCCTCAACAACATCATGAAGCAGTCCTGCGGCGATGGACTCCTTATCCAGTTCAAGATCCGCAAGAATGATGCCAACGCAAAGGGGATGAATGATGTACGGCTCGCCGGATTTTCTCTTCTGATCCTTATGAGCATCCGACGCAACCTTGTATGCCTTCTCAATCATGGACAGATCCGTAGAAGGATGGTATTTTCTGACGCTCCGGACCAGTTCCTCATAGAGCTTTTCCGGAGACGAGAAATCTTCCATGGTCTTGAGGCTTGCATCAACCTCTGCCACATCCTTCTTCAGCTTTTCATCTTCCCTGCGCAGCTTTTCTCTATCGATCGGGTTTAATTTCTGCGTGTTCTCCATATGATGTTCTCCAGACCCCGCATACCGGAAAAGCGGGGCAAAATGCCTTTCACACGTTTCCCCCGCTATCGCAAAGCTCCTGTAAACAAAAATCAGCCGCGGAAATTATTTTCCTTCATAAATAATGGCAGAATCAATATCATACTTTGACAGGCGCTCTCTTCCCTTAAGTCCGGCAAGCTCCATGACAAAAATCATTTTGACCACTTCTCCGCCAAGTCTCTCAACCAGATGCGCGGCTGCCTCGATCGTGCCGCCGGTCGCAATCAGGTCATCGACAAGCACAACCTTCTGCCCAGGCCGGATGGAATCCTTATGGATTTCGATCGTCGCCTGACCATACTCAAGATCGTATGTCTCCGAAATTGTCTCCCTCGGAAGCTTGCCCTTCTTGCGGATGAGCACAAAAGGCTTGTGCAGGTTATACGCAATCGGCATACCGAAGATAAATCCCCTGGATTCAGTTCCGGCGATTACATCCACATCCAATCCTTCAAGAAACTTCTGAAGTGTATTAATGGCAAGCTGCAGGCCGTCTGCGTCGTCAAGGATACTGGTGATATCTCTGAACATAATACCCGGTTCCGGAAAATCCGGAATTGTAGTTACATAATCTTTTAACTCTTTCATCCTGTTTTATCTCCTGTTCTGTCTTCTTCGGGTGACCGTAAACCTCAGTATAGCATCAAATTTCTGCCGCCGCAATATTTACTGCCCTCACGTACAGACGCCGTTACCGTTGTTACTGTTTCTGTAGCGAGATAAAACACGCTGCGCGAGTTTTATCTCGCTATCGCGACGCTCGCCGCACACGAATACTTCGCATTCGGCTGCGGCTCACTGTTCGCGTAAATAAAACAGTCATTATCCTCACCGATAAGACAGAATACGTACCTGAAGACGGTTTCTTCCCTGCCAGGTATCAATCTCCGGATAATAGGTAACCGATATCGTCCTTCCGGATGCGCTGCGGACGAACTCGTCTGCATCACCGAACCAGACGGCGTCAATCCTGTATCCGTTCCGGTCTGACAGCTTCATCTTGCACACATTCCGGTTTTTCCCGAATACTCTGGGCGACTGAATTTGCATCTGACTCTCCGCGAAAACAGGCCGGCTATTCCCCTTGCCGCACGGCTCCAGCATTTTCATCTGCCGGATCAGATCCTCCCGTATGTAGGAAACCGGCATTGCAACATCGATGACCGTCTTTGGCGTCAGCTGCTCCGGAGTGAGGGTACAGACCTCGTTAATTCTTCTGCGGAACTCCCCGACCTTTTCCGCAGGAAGAGACACGCCTGCAGCCATGGGGTGCCCGCCGAATTTTGTAAATACATCGCGAACCCTGCAGAGTTCCTCATACATCGAATAGGTTTCAATGGAACGTCCGGATCCTTTGACCTCATCGGTACCGGTAAGTACAAAAGCCGGCCTGTAGTAATGCTCCCTCAGCCGTCCGGCGATGATGCCGGCCAGGCTCTGATGGCATTCCGGAAGATATACGACAAGAACCCTGTCCTTCTTCAGATCGGAGCTTTCCACCATCTCGAGAGCCGTCTCCAGTCCTTCTGCCGTCATATCCTTTCGGCTGGCATTCAGGCTGACCAGATCGGCTGCCAGCTCCTCCGCTTCCCTCCGGCTGTCTGTCAGGAGCATCCGAAGTGCCCGCTCGGCGCTGTCCAGCCTGCCACTCGCATTCAGGCATGGTCCGAGGATAAAACCGATGTGATAGGTTCCGATTTCCTCCTTTTCCAGCCCGCATTGCTCTGCGAGTGCACAGAGACCCGGATTCGCAGTCCGATGCAGACGTTTCAGGCCCTCCCGCACCAAAATCCGGTTCTCATCTGTCAGATCCATCACATCACCGACTGTTGCAATCGCCGCAAATTCCAGAAGCTTTTCTTTCTCCTCCTCACGGTTCGCGATATCTGCCTGATCATACATATAACAGATCAGCTTAAATGCAACTCCTGCTCCGCAGAGACCGTCAAACGGATAGGAATCATCTGCGCGGTGCGGATTGATCACCGCATCTGCCGGAGGAAGCAGATCTTCCGTTTCTCCATTCTCCGTCTCCCGAAATGGGATGGCATGATGATCCGTCACAACAGCTTTCATTCCGAGTTCATGGGCCAGACGGATCTGTTCTGCCGCGGCGATGCCATTATCACAGGTAACAATCAGATTAATGCCGTCCTCATGAGCGTCCCTCACAAGGCTTTCATTCAGTCCATATCCGTTCCGGATACGGTCCGGTATTCTCACGGACACATCTGCCCCCAGTTTTCTGAGACCGGTGATCAGAATGCAGGACGACATGATCCCATCAATGTCATAGTCTCCGATAATCCGGATCTTCTGCCTATCTCGAATTGCGTCAAAGATGACTCTGCTGCCTCTCTCCATGTCCTTCATGCGTGACGGATCATACAAGTCAGGCAACCCTCCGTCCAAATATTTCCGGATTTTTCTATCCGCGACTTCCGGATCATCCTTTTCCGTAAAGACATCGCGATTACGAATCAACCGCACGATAACCGGATCCAGATGAAGCCTTTTCCCGATACCGCCAAAATCCGCCCGTTTTGCGGCGACTACCCATTTCTCTTCCATTCTTCTTTTCTTCTTTCCTTTCGGGGATTGTTTCTGAACAGTAACGGCCATACGATAAGTCGTGCCACATACTGTATAAGCTACGGATTGCTTCGTGCTTCGCACTCCCGCAATCCTTATACAGTAAGGCAGGCACCCGGACCCTGTCCGGATGCCTGCCGTCTGTTCTGCTGTCGGACGGAAGCCACCGCCCTCGTCCTCTCAGAGTTTTATTATTCAGAACTTTCTGTTTCTGCCTTTCTTCGGCTTCACGCTCGAAAGCTCACTCCTGTCCTTTTTGACATGTTTCTTTCTGCCGGTCCCGGGAACATCTGAAGAATCTCCCGATGCCTTCTTCTCTCCTCCTGCAGTCCTGCCTGACGCTCCCTGTGCGGCGGGTGCAAGATCGTTCCTTCCATTCCTGGTCTTCATCATGTACCAGAGCGGTCCGGTGATAAAGATGGAAGAATACGCGCCGGCTAACAGGCCGATAATGATCGGAAGCGCAAACGAACGCACCGAGCTTACTCCCATGATAAACAGCACCACAATGGTGATAAGGGTTGTGATGTTGGAGTACAGGCTTCGGGTCAGCGTCTGTGTAATGGACGCGTTAACGATTTCCTTGTAGCTGGTTCCTCTCATGATCGGGATATTCTCACGGACACGATCAAAGATAACGATGGTCGAGTTGATGGAATATCCGAGGATCGTAAGCATGACTGCGATGAATGTGCTTCCCACCGCAGCTCTTGACCACACATAAAAGGCAACGACTACCAGGATATCATGACACAGCGCCAGAACCGCGCTGGATGCGAAACGGATATCACGGAACCGGACAAAGATATAGAAGAGCATGCAGATAACGGAAATGATAACCGCAAGAATCGCATTTCTCCGCATTTCTCCGGAAATCGTGGAAGAAATATTCTCCGCTGTAATCTTTGACTCATCGATCGTGCTGAAGTTCTTGGCAAGAGCATCATTCAGTGCCTGCCTTTCATCGGCATCAAGCTCTGTGGTCTTAATCACGACCTGGTTGCTGCCGGATATCTTCTGGAACTGTACGTCGCTGTTGCCGGTTACTTTCGAAACCACCGGAGCGACTTCATTGTCCAGATCGGTCAGACTCATCTCCTGTCCGAAATCAACTGTAGTAGCAGTTCCACCGATGAAATCCAGGCTGTAATTCATCGCGCGCTTTCCCTTTGCACTGTACATGATCATGCCGACCGGTACAGAAATCATCAGGATAAGGCCGATGGTCATGGTAACGGCTCTCTTCTCAACGAAACGGAAGTTTTTCTTGTGTGTCGTCGTTCCGTAGAACCGTACATTCCGGATTCCAATGCCGTAAAACGCATAGCTCAGCCATCTGGAGATCGCAAGAGCCGTGAACATGGAAAGGATTGTTCCGATTGCCAGTGTCGTAGCGAATCCGCGGATCGTACCGGTTCCCATAATATAAAGCACAGCAGCCGCGATCAGAGTAGTGATCTGTCCGTCAAAAATTGCGGAAAACGCCTTGTGGAAGCCGGCCTTCAGTGCCCGATAGAGAGTTACACCGGTTGCCAGCTCTTCTCTTACACGCGTGTAAATGATGACATTCGCGTCCACTGCCATTCCTATGGTCAGAATCAGACCCGCGATACCAGGCAGCGTAAGTGTCAGATCAAAGGCGTTCATGAAGCCGAGGTCAAGGAAGGTGAAGATGACCAGAGCCCAGGCGGCCGCCACACCCGACATCCGGAAAATGATGATCATAAACAGCGCCACCAGCAGAAGTCCGATGATGCCGGCAGTAATACTCGTTGTCAGTGCCTCCTGACCGAGAGACGCTCCGACTACGTTCGAGTAAATCTCCTTCAGTTCCAGGGACAGAGAACCGATACGGATGAAGGACGCAAGCTTCTGTGCCTCCTCCAGGGAACTCATGCCGGTGATCTGTGCCTTTCCGCCGCTGATTTCATTCTGTACGGTCGGCGAGCTTACCGTCTGACCATCGTAGATAATGGAAATCTGCTTGCCTATGTTCGCAGCGGTCGCCTTCTGGAATTTCTCTGCTCCCGCGCTTGTCATCGTCAGATCAACGACATACTCTCGCGCGCCCGTGCTCTGCTTCGTCGTGGACACACCCTGTGCGTCCGCGATATCCGTACCCTCGAGCACCGTGTTGCCGCTCTCGTCCTGGAATGTCAGGGAACCCGGTGTTCCGAGTGCGTCCAGAATCTCATTCGCGTTTGTGACGCCCGGAATTTCGACGTTGATCCGGTTAAGACCCTGCTGATATACATTCGCCTCGGTGCTGTATGTGGTCACCCTCTGCTGAAGTTTGTAGATGGTGTCCGACATGTCCTCCGCGGACGGATTAGATTCCGTCGCCTCATATGTGATGCTGACGCCTCCGGAAAGATCAAGTCCGGTCCGGATATTCTTCATTGCTCCTGTGTGGTGGCTTCCCCATCCGAAGATTACCGTATATCCGAGAAGCACGGTAAGAACGGCTGTGATAATCAGCACCGCTACGCTCTGTTTCTTTTTCATCTCTTTTTCCCTCTTGTTACAATATCTTTTATAAATCTTTCCCGTCTATCTTCATCTCGGTGTTGCCCTCGTCATCCGCGAGAGCGGCCTTGATCATCAGTGCGCACTCTACCCGCTTTCTCTGAAGCTCGCAGCCGATTCTGTAAACGTCGTTGATCCCCCCGGTAAAATTATAAGAATTCGCCGCGCAGCCGCCAGAACAGTAAAATCTCGAGAAGCATGCCGTGCACTCCGGCTTGGAATATACATTTACCTTCTTGAATTCCTGTACAAGATCCGGACGGAGAATTCCCTCATCCACATTTCCCAGAATAAAGTCCGGATTGCCGTCGAACTGGTGGCAGGGATAGAGCTCTCCCCAAGGGGAAACTGCCAGATATTCTCCTCCGGATCCGCAGCCTGAGAGCCTCTTGTACACGCAGGGACCGCCGGAGAGATCAATCATGAAGTGGAAGAAATTGAAGCCTCTTCCCTCCTTCGCGCGCCGGATCATCTCCTTTGCGAGAATGTCGTACTGCTCGCAGATCTTCGGAATATCCTCTTCACGGATCGCATAATCCTCTGAAGGCGGAGCCACAACCGGCTCCATCGAGATCTGCTTGAAGCCGAGATCCGCAAGAGAAAGAACATCCGCCGCAAAGTCAAGATTATAATGAGTAAAAGTTCCTCTTACATAGTACTTGTCCTGATGTCTTCTCTCCGCCCATTCCTGAAACTTCGGAATGACGACATCATAGCTGCCCTTTCCCCCGCGGAAGGGGCGCATGTGATCATGAACCGATTTCCTGCCATCCACGGACATTACCACATTGCCCATCTCACGGTCACAGAAATCCATGATTTCTTTATTGACAAGGACACCATTCGTGGTCAGTGTGAACCGGAACTTCTTGTTGCATTCCTTCTCTCTGGATCTGCCATATGCAACGAGGTCCTTGACCACCTGCCAGTTCATGGTCGGTTCTCCGCCAAAGAAATCCACCTCAAGATTGTGCCGGTTTCCGGAGCTTCGAATCAGAAAATCCAGAGCCTTCCGTCCGACCTCGTATGACATCAGTCCGCGCTTTCCGTGATATTCGCCTTCATCCGCAAAACAGTAGCGGCAGGCGAGGTTACAGTCGTGAGCGATCTGAAGGCACAGAGCCTTCACTACAGTAGGACGCTCCGAAAAATGCTCGATGGCTCCCCGGTAGGAATCCTCTGAAAACAGCATCCCCTGGCGTTTCAGCATATCACATTCGCTGATTGCCTCCGAGATATCTGACGTATCATATCTTCCGGAAAGCTCCTGCTGGATCTCATCCGCACTCTTTCCCTGATCCATCCGTTCAAGGACATCGTAGGTGAGATCATCAATGACATGAACCGATCCGCTGTTCACGTCCAGGCAGATATTGTATCCGTTGTTTTTATATAAATGTATCAAAAATGCTCTCCTAACTTTCATCTGGTCTTACAAGAAGAAGGTGTTCCCGCTCCGGCTGGAACAGGAACACCTCATCATTGTACTTGTTCGGTTATGCAAAAATTACTTTGCTGCATGCTCGCAGGTCTGATTGCCTACTGTGCAGGATGTCTTGCATGCAGACTGACAGGATGTCTGGCACTCGCCACATCCGCCGTCTTTAACTGAGTTCTGAAGATTTCTTGTATTTAATGTTTTAATATGCTTCATTTTCTGCCTCCTCGTTATTCGCATACCTGTTTCCGGTATTTCCAATTGATTATATCATAGCAAAGACTGTTTTAAAAGTTTTTTTTATCTATGCTTCATCCGGGTTCATCCGGGTTAACAAGCCTCCTTCCGGTAAGCCTTCGCTCAATGGAAGGGGCAGTTCATACGGCTTGTTATTTACTATAGCCTATGTTAGAATTCGAATAAATTCAGGTGCATTTTAAAAATTTCACGCGAGTTGAAGGTCGTTCATGGAAGGCACCCGGATATTGACGCAGAAGCAAAATCAGCTGTGCCAGGCGGCAGAGCATTCCCATGCGGTAGAATATTTCATTTCCGGAGATACAGGAGGCAGAATGAGCGAAATCAAAGAAGTCCAACAGCTTGAGAATATACTTGACATGACGATAGATACAGAATCGGATCGCGATCTGGCAGAAGGCGCATCTGTTACCCTGAAAAAGGGAGAAGGCAGGACCTTGAAAAAGGGAGGCTTCTGGGTATTCGACAATGAGGTTGCCGCCGTTGCCGGAAGCTTCACGAACGGAGGCATTGTCTGCGTTCAGGACTTTGACGGGTATTTTATGGGCTATGGTTTTATCAATACCGTTTCAAGGATACGAATCCGGATGCTTACAAGAAGAAAGGACGAGAAGGTCACTCCCGCACTCCTGAAGGAAAGAGTCCGGGCGTCGTGGAATTACCGGAAGCAGGTGATTGATACCTCCAGCTGCCGGATCATCTTCGGGGATGCGGACGGTCTGCCCGGTCTCACCGTCGATAAATACGAGGACATCCTCGTCGTGGAATCCCTGGCACTTGGTATCGACCGTCTGAAGGATCTCATATTGAAGGCGCTGGTCGAAGTGCTGAAAGAGGACGGCATCCGGATCCGCGGCATCTTTGAGCGAAGCGATGCCAGGGTGCGTGAAAAGGAAGGGCTGCCGAGAACCAAAGGTTTCCTCTCTGCTCCCTTTGACACAAATGTCCGCATCACAGAAAACGGCATCCGCTATATAGTAGACGTTCGCGACGGCCAGAAGACCGGATTCTTTCTGGATCAGAAGCTGAACCGTAAAGCCATCTGGCCCATCTGCCGGAACGCAGAGGTTCTCGACTGTTTCACACACACCGGCTCCTTCGGACTGAACGCGGCGTCTGCCGGCGCAAAGCACGTTCTCTCGGTAGATGCGTCAGATACGGCCATCGAGCAGGCCAGAAAAAACGCCGAAATCAACGGCCTGGCCGACCGGATTGATTATCAGGTTGCCGATGTCTTCGATCTCCTTCCGGAGCTCGAAAAAGAAGGCAGGCAGTTCGACGTCGTAATCCTGGATCCGCCCGCATTCACAAAATCAAGGAATTCCATCAAGGCTGCCGCAAAGGGCTACCGCGAAATCAACCTCCGGGGAATGCGCCTGTTAAAGGACGGCGGATTCCTTGCGACCTGTTCCTGCTCCCATTTCATGGATCAGGAGCTCTTTGCCCGGACTATTGCCCAGGCAGCCAGAGATGCTCATGTCCGTCTCCGCCAGGCTGAATTCCGCACCCAGGCTCCGGATCATCCGATCCTGTTTGGGGCGGAAGACGACTCCTACTACCTGAAATTTTATATTTTTCAGGTACTTCGTGAGTACTAAAGCGTCCTTCAGCATAGGTGGTTCGCACGCAGATCTGCTGTCGAAGGAAAGCCGCCACGCAACAGAACTGGAAGCGAAAAAGCTTCAGCATGGGTGGTTCACATGCAGATCTGCTGTCCTGTACTCCGCTCCCGTAACAGCTCAGACCGCGTACCGGGTGTCCGCTTAAGCACAGGGAATGGCACAGATCACGTACCGGATGCTTGCTTATCACCAGGAATGGCGCAAATCCTGAAGCAGACGCCGGATCACAGATCTCCGGACAGTTCCTCTTCCGTGTGCGTATGGTGTTCAATTCCCTCCTCCACAAGCATTTCTTCCTCCTCCGACTTTGGATGAAGGACGTGGCAGTGCCTGTGTGTGTGGTAGAACACCTGAAGCTCTTCGGCTTCATGCTCTTCATTAAAAAAGATATGCCGGTCCGCGAGATGTTCCGCGAGTTCCTCATTATGTGTTGCGATGATCATCGTTTTCCCTGCTTTCTTCAGCTTCAGAAGAAACGAAATCAGCCACTCCTGGGCGGGGCGGTCCAGTCCCGCCAGCGGCTCATCAAGCACCAGGATCTCCGGATTCATTGAGAGGATGCAGGCAATTGCGACCTTCTTCTTCTCGCCTCCGCTCAAATGATAGGGCGCCCGGTCTCTGAGCTTATCGATATCCAGAAGACGGATCACATCATCTACCCTCTGCCTGACAGCTTCCTCATCCAATCCCATCTGCAGAGGTCCGAAAGCGATTTCCTCCTCGACATTTGAACAGAACAGCTGTATATCGGAGTTTTGAAAGACAAAGCCGATTTTCTGGTGAAACCACTTCGCAAATTTATTATTTTTCAGGCTCTCCTCGGAAATTTCTCTTCCCTCGAATAGGTAGCTCCCCTCATTTGCAAAAACAAGACCATTGATCAGCTTCAGAAGCGTGGATTTCCCACTTCCGTTCGCGCCCTCCAGAATGATGGTCTCTCCTCTCCGGATTTCAAGATTGATATACCGCAGCGCAATATGATCCTCGTACGCATAGCAGATATCCTTCAGCTGTAATAATGTATCATTCATCTATTTGTTCCTTTTTTATTTCGTATCTGTCATAAATCGTTCAGGCTGCTGTTTCCAGAAAGAGAAATCCTGCGGTCACTGCCGCCATCAGAAAAATATACAGCACGTCTCTTCCTGCAAACAGATTTTTCCTCATAGAATAATACTCTCCTTCAAATCCTCTGCACTGCATGGCGCCGTACATCTCCTCCGCCATCTCTCTCGACCGCAAAAAGACGCTCCCGAGAACGCCGGACAGCGATCTGCTTTTATCCCTGTTTCTTCCGACGGATCGAAGCTTCATTGCGGTCAGCATATTCACGCACATGTCCCCAAGTATCACAATGTATTTCAGTGTAATATCAAAGGTAAAAATAAAAATGTTCGGTACATGGAAGACTCTGAGTGCGCCTGTCAGCCGGTTCCAGGGTGTCGTTACCGACAGAAACGTCAGCATGCTGACAGAGAGAAACACCTTCAGGGAAACCGTGAGCATGGTCGACGGCTGTCCGAGGAAAACCGCCGGGAGAAGGATCAGCATGCTCAGAAGCGCTGCAGTGATCCCGCTTCGAAGAATTCTTCCGAGCTTTTTCGCAGGAAGAAAACAATACCGCGCAAGGCAAAGAGCCAACATGCAATACAGAAAAAATGCGTTTGTGCAGAGCGCTGTCAGAACGATAAAGTACAGAATGTAGATAATTTTTACCGCCGGGCTTGCTCCCTGCGCCCGGATCTTCCCGTCCTCCCGCGCGCTGGACAAAACCCCAATCAGCTTCAGCATCGTTTTTGTGATAAAATTGTCCCGGTCTTCCGGCGGATCGTAATTCTCCTCTGCCGTAAGCCACTCGGGAATTTCATTTTCTTCAGCAGTCATATTATACTCACACTTCCTGATTATAGTCAGTCAGGCCTTCCGATCCCGTCGAACAGGCCTGACTGTCATTTTAACCCCACGCGTCCCGTTTGTACAGCAAACGCCCAAACAATAAATGTGCTGCATACTGTATTAAGCCAGCTGCTCCGCTGCTTCGCAGCGCTCGCAGCAGCCACTTGTGGCCGGATCGTCGGTCTGCTGCAGCGTTCACTCCGCCACTTCACACTGTGTGAGCGGATATGGCTCACCGCCCAAAGACTGTGCGGCAGCAGAAATGAGGATCCGACACAAAGCCGCGCGGATCCTCATTCCCGAATATTCTATTTTCTCTCAATCCGCGGATGCCCCGGATACTTTCTTCTTGTGAAAGTCTACCGTATCCTTCATCGATGCCGCAATGATTCGGAAAATAATGATCAGAAGAAGCACTCCGATCAGTGCGGAAAGAATGTATCCGACTGCATCCGGAAGCCCAGCGATGGAATAATCCGGCAGCAGTGCCTCAAGGGAGAAGCCCTGTGTCATTCCGGCCGGTGTATAGCCGAGTGCTTTTCCGCCACTGACAACCGACGCGATCTCATCGGCGCCCCATTCTCCCCATGCCGTTCCCGTAGCCAGAAGTCCAAGCGGCACCGCACAGATCAATGCCGCCAGAAGGATCGCCAGCGGCTTTGCTCCTGCCTTCTTTGCCGTCTGTTCATGTGACGCGTCCGGCAGGATCCCCGGTGAGGTGCGGAGTACATATGCCAGCACCGCGACCGTGAAGATCACCTCGACAACGCCTGCAATAGTGAGATGTCCGAGCATCATAGCCGGTATTGCAATGTTCAGTCCGTACGGGCAGTACAGAGCCTGACCGGATGCCGTGTGGAAGAGCGCGGGCTGAATGCCGAACTCAACGGCCGCGCAGAGCGCTGCGGCATTGATGCCGATATAGCTTCCGACTCCCGCGGCCACAAGCCTTCCCTTCTCAGATCTGGTCCGGCTGCGGATCAGACTGTAAATTGCATATCCGAGATACGGAAGGACAAAGGCCATATTGAAACAGTTGGCCCCAAAAGCCAGAATCCCGCCGTCACCGAAAAGCAGTGCCTGTATCAGTAGAGCGATCGTCACCGAGATACAGGCCGCATTCGGGCCGAGAAGCAGCGCGATCAGCGTTCCTCCTACCGCATGTCCCGTTGTACCTCCGGGAAGCGGAACGTTGAACATCATTGCAACAAAGGAGAATGCCGCAGCCACCCCCATCAGAGGCATCTTCGACTTCGGAATCTCCACCTTGATCTTCTTCACCGCATGTACCCAAACCGGAATCATCACTGCGGTCATCACCGCACAGGTCTGCGGGCTCAGATAATTTTCTGGAATGTGCATAAAAGAATCCCCCATTTCAACTACATATTCCGGCGCGCGGAGAGCACCCGCATCACCGTTCACACACAATGATAGTCCCTGCTCCGGCAAAAAAGAAGCTGGGTGGGGGGTTATTTTTTCAGATATTGAAGAACATTTTCGAATGCCTCCATGCAGGTGTCAATGATCTCCGCCAGATCATAGGTGCCGAAAGCCGCCGGAAAATTGCTGGAAAACAGAATCTGTGCCGTTGGCGCAAACTCCTCGTCCCCTCTCCAGAATAAGAAACGAATGGACAGTCCGTCCAGAAATTCAAATTCCCATGCCTCATCTGCGCCGTGAATATGCTCCGCGCCGATATATTCCATAATATCCCCGAATTCATCCAGGTGGCTTCCAAACCGTCTGGCAAGACGGCTCAGGCATCGTTCCTCAAACTGCCGTGCATATACCTCTCCGCTGGGCAGTTCCCGGAATGCTATGAATTCCCCGTTCTGCGGAAACACCGTCGCGTGAAGGAGATATCTTCCAATCAGAATTCTTCCGGAAGGAAGGCTTTCGAGCCGGTATGGATCCTCTCCGTCAGCAGCCTCAATCCTCATGCCGGGATGTGAGACATAGTATTCCTTTCCCATAAATGAGACGCTGAACCGCTCAAAGATATAGTCAAAAGGAAGTCCGAGTCTGTTTGCGATATGTGTAGGCTCCGTCTCTGCGTATTGAGCCTGATAATGCCTGAACAGTTCCTCCTCGGAGACATCTGTCCCGTTCTCTCTGTCGAATGTACTCATTTTCATTTATCCTCACTTGATAAACTGATCAATTGCTCTGTTCAACTCTTCGATTTCCTTCATGTCTCCGCTCTCAATGGCATCAACCATGCAGTGTTCCAGGTGATCCTTCAGAATCACCTTGCCTGTACTGTTCAGCGCGGACTTGACCGCGGCAAGCTGAATCAGAACATCGCTGCAGTCCCTGCCCTCCTCTACCATTCTCTTCACCATGGTAAGATGACCAATTGCCCTGGAAAGACGATTGACTACCGCCTTCGTATTCTGATGCGTATGCGTGTGTGCATGTTCGTGGGTATGCGTGATCTCGGTTCCGTCCTCCAGCACATGCGTGTGCCGGACATTTGACAGAACGGTGTCTTTCTTCTGCTCCGTCATTTTTCCTCCCTTATTTCCGTTTTTCCCAAAAGATAACGGGCCGGCCGTGAAATCCTCAGGTTCACGCGGCAGACCCGTCTCTCTTTTCGTTGCATGACTTCTTCATCCAAATTCCCTCATCCGAATCTCTCCGATGAGGGTTTGATGATATTGAATTTAAATGGTGATAATGCTGCCAAGATCGATATCCTGGCTCATTGTTCTCCGGAACTCCAGATATTCCTCGTGATAGACCGCATTTCTTCTCTCTCTGACACGATGAATCAGGGTGATCGTCAGCGCCCAGAACAGAAGGAATGTCCACACAAACAATACCATGAACGGCGTGATGATATCAATATATCCCGTCGCCGCATTTCCTGCGACGACCGTTACCGCGGGAGCGGTGCTCTGTTCCCCGCCTGCGGCCGTACCCTCATTCTGCTGTTCTGCCGATGCAGTATTCCCGGAAACAGCCCGGGTGCCCGCAGATCCGGATGCTGCTGCGTCGGAACCGGCAGCTGCAGAAGAAGCAGCGTTTCCGGCGGATGATGAAGAACTGCGGACAACCGTTCTGGTCGTTCCTCCGCCTACCAGATCGCGCCCGGCTGCAAATACGCTTGTTGCACAGCCAAACATGCTTAATGTTAGTGCAACAGTGATTAATATTTTTGTAATTTTCCTTCTGGCCCCTCTCATTGCATTACTCCCTCTTTCCTCAGTAAAACCAGTCTGGAATCCCTTGTATTCTCTGACTGATACCGATTATATCACAGTTCCCGCAGCAAAAAAAGCCTTTATTTTAAGGCTTTTTTACTTTTTTGTCGCGCCATGTACAGATAGTGGCATTTGCATACAGACACCACAAGATCTTGCGTAACAACGTGTAAAATTCATTAACATCTCTGTAACAAAATTCCCGGGAGTACATGCCCGGGAATCGGATATTACGCGAACAGTGAGCCACAACCGAATGCGAAGTATTCGTGTG
>DGTF01000036.1:37112-65470 GCA_002394235.1 Eubacterium sp. UBA4343
AGCGAGATAAAACTCGCGCAGCGTGATTTATCTCGTTGCAGCCGTTTAAACTGCAAAATATATCTTTCATTACACGATCCTGAAATATCGAATCGGATACTCCTGCAGCGCAGATCTTAAGCTTATCTTTGGTTGCCCGATCTTGAAACATCAAACCAGATATTGTGGCACTGTGAACTGCGAGAGGAATTGTGAGAAAATACACGATTTCCATGAAGCGTTGCAGGAGGAATCCTCATTCGCCGGAAAATTTCTCTCACAGATCACCGATAGATCCGGATCAGCCGCAGGAATTTCACGATTCTCCCTCCCATCGGGAACCGGTACATCTCCTCCTCTGTTGTCTTTGAAATGACGACATAGGATACGAGATAGACAACAATCGCAACCAGAATCGCCACTAGCAGACCGATGAACGGTCTTCTCGTAAGATGGAACAGCGCCGTATAGATGAGCCAGGCGACAGCCCCCATGATCACGGACGATGCCAGAGGCTCCACATATGTTTTCCGGATCTCGTGCCTTGTCCTTAAATGTTTCTTCATGGACAGAATGTTCAGGAAGCAGCATACCAGCGAGAAAATGATATTGGAGAGCATAACCGCATAAATATCAAGTCCGGGTCTTGCGAACAGCATAACCGCGAGAGAAGCCAGATTGACGGCAAGTGAAATTCCTGCATTGACCAGAGCCATATGCTGCTTTCCGATTGCCTGAAGCACACCTCCCGTTACAATAGAGAAGGAATCCGTCACAACGAAGACGGAACCGGCGAAGAGCAGCTTCTCCGCCAGCTCACTTGCTGACGGAAAGAGCACGCCCATGATTGGTTTCGCGAGAACCGTCAGTCCGATCATGCACGGAATGCAGATGAACATCGTCAGACGAAGTGTCTGATTTACCTGGCGGTTCAGCTCGTCGAACTGACCAATTGCGTATTTCCCTGATACCTCGGGCATCATGGCAGAGGTACTGGCGGAGGCCATCGCCAGCGGAATCGAGACAAGGGGAACATAGTAATTACTGTATTCTCCGTAGGCAGCGGATATGGAATCCGCAGACATTCCATTAAACCCCTGGATTGCCGAGTACAGATAACTGTCCGCATATGCACTGCAGTTGTAGATAAATGAGGTAAAAATGATCGGCGTGATCATCAGAACGAGCATCTTCAGGATCTCCTGGTAGCTCTGCTCCGAGGATCTGCGGTCATGCGCAATTTTTCTCCGGAAATAACCTCTGTTCAACATGTACACAAATGTCATGAACAGAAGTCCGACCACAACGCCCGCACCGGTTCCGATGGTTCCGCCCATGGCTCCGTAGATGGCAGCTCTGGTGCCGCCCTCCGGCGCAAGATTGCGGATCAGAATCCATGCCGCCAGAATACTGACGATCGCGTTCATGATCTGCTCCAGGATCTGCGAGATGGAGGTGGGCGTCATCGTCCGGTGTGCCTGAAAATAGCCTCTCAGTACGCCGAGGATTGCAGAAAGAAAGATCGTCGGCGCCAGCGCGCGAAGCGCCGGGAGTGCATTCTGCTGGTTCTGCGGAAGAAGGATCGCCCCGCCGAAAAAGCAGATCAGTGCCGTGACTCCTCCGACAATGACCGCATAGAGCATAGCTCCCCGGAAGACCTTATGTGCTCCCCGGTATTCCTTTTTTGCAAGCATCTCAGAGATAATCTTTGATGTTGCCATTGGAATACTGTAGGAAGAAATCAGAAGAAGAATCGAATACAGATTGCTTGCGTATCCATAATACCCAAGTCCAACCGAACCCAGAATACTTCCGAGCGGCCTTCGGTAGAGAAGACCGATGACGCGTGAAATGATGGACGCGATCATCAGAACGGACGCGTTTTTTACGAGTGAATTTGAACTTTTCCCTGACATGGTATCCGTGCTCCTGCTAATATTTCCATCTACCGGCCACGGTCCGGCCGGTCTGTTTTTCTCATTTTCCGGCGATATTCTCGATCTGCCAGTCAATGGGTTCTATTCCGTTCTCCTCGAGATACCGGTTTGTCTTCGAGAAGGGTCTGCTTCCGAAAAAGCCCCTGTACGCGGACAGCGGACTCGGATGCGGCGACTTCAGCACGAGATGCTTCGGATTATAGATCATCTCCGCTTTTCTCTGGGCCGGCTTTCCCCACAGAATGAACACCATCGGCCTGTCCTGATCCGCAAGTACACGGATCGCCGCATCGGTAAACTCCTCCCACCCGATATTCCGGTGAGAATTTGCCTGATGAGCGCGGACCGTCAGAACCGTATTGAGCATCATGACGCCCTGCTTCGCCCACTTGACCAGATAACCGTTGTCCGGGATGTAACACCCGAGATCATCGTGAAGCTCCTGGTAGATATTTACGAGGGAAGGGGGGATCTCAATTCCCGGCTTCACGGAAAAAGAGAGCCCGTGAGCCTGTCCCGGCTCATGATACGGATCCTGCCCGAGAATGACCACCTTCACCTGGTCCAGCGGCGTAAAATGAAAGGCATTGAAAATATCCTCTGCCGGAGGATATATCGTTCTCGTCCTGTACTCCTGACTTACGGTAAAAAAGAGTTTTCTGTAATACGGCTTGGAAAATTCCGGTTTCATAGCCTTTTCCCAGCTTCCGGTAAGACCTGCCATCTCCTGTTCCCTCCTGCTGTATTCATCCGCCTGTCATAATTCTTGCCTCAGACCAGTCTCACAGGCACCCCGTGCTCCTGCAGATACTTCTTGACCTGCCGGATTTCCAGCTCCCTGTAATGAAACAACGATGCCGCCAGTGCCGCGTCAGCGCCTCCCTCTGTCAGCGCCTTGTAAAAATCCTCCAGACTTCCGGCACCTCCGGAAGCAATGACCGGTATTCCGACCTCCCTGGAAATCGCGCCGGTCAGCTCCAGGTCATATCCTGCCTTGGTGCCGTCACAATCCATGCTGGTAAGCAGGATCTCTCCCGCGCCCCGCCGTTCCGCTTCCGCAGCCCATTCGACTGCATCGAGACCCACATCGACTCTGCCTCCGTGCTTGTAAACCGTCCATCCCTCTCCGCCGGGTCTTCTTCTCGCGTCAATCGCCACGACAACACACTGGCTCCCGAACTTCATAGCTGCTTCGCTGATCAGATCCGGGTTTTCAATGGCGGATGAGTTAATAGAGATTTTGTCTGCGCCCTCACGGAGAAGTGCCTTGAAATCCTCCACGGTACGAATACCGCCGCCCACTGTGAATGGAATGAAGACATTCTCGGCCACCTTCCGGACCATATCCACTACGGTGTTCCTGTGATCACTGGAAGCGGTGATATCGAGAAAAACGACCTCGTCCGCACCCTCTCTGTCATAAGCCTTCGCGACCTCCACCGGATCTCCGGCATCCCTGAGATTTACAAAGTTCACGCCTTTTACAACCCGCCCGTTCTTGATGTCCAGGCAGGGAATGATTCGTTTTGTAAACATAGCATTCTCCATGAGTATTTTAAATATTTAATTGCTTGGATCCGTATTCGCTTGGATCCGTATTCGCTTAGATCCGTATTCGCTTGGATCCTTATTATTGATTGCTTAACTCCATTTCCCGGGATCATGGTTCTGGTTATCAAAGTCCGGCAAAGTTTCTGAGAATCGCCAGTCCGGTGTCGGAACTCTTCTCCGGATGGAACTGGGTTGCGAACACATTGCCTTTTTCAACGGATGCATGAATCGTCACGCCGTACTCAGTGGTAGCGGTGACAATGCTTTCGTCCGCGGCTTTCAGATAATAGGAATGTACAAAATAGACATAGGACTGTTCAGGGATTCCACGGAACAGCCTGCCGGCACCGTTCTGCCGGACCAGATGAATCGAATTCCAGCCCATGTGGGGAATTTTCCGATTCTCCCCGTCAGGGATACGAAGGATCCTTCCCTTAAGGATTCCGAGACCCTTCACCCCCGGCGATTCCTCACTCTCGTCAAATAAAAGCTGGAGACCGACACAGATTCCAAGGAAAGGCTTGCCGCTCGATGCGATCTCACGGATGACCGGAACAAGCCCGAACTTCTCCAGATTCTGCATACAGTCTCCGAAATTTCCGACTCCGGGGAGAACCACTTTATCCGCGCTCCGGAGTACTTCGGCATCTCGGGTCACCGTTACCTCCTGTCCGAGTGAAACGAACGCCTTTTCAACGCTCCTGATGTTGCCCGCATCATAATCAATTATCGCTATCATTCCTTGAATTCTCCATTTTCAGATGCTATGATGATTAAGTCTGTCTGCCGCAGGCCGGCTTTTCCTGCCGGCTGCGTGACCTTTTTTCAGGACAAATTACATCGTAACTTATTTTTTTCACGAATACAAGAGGTTTTCATATGTCATCAGACACCCTGTCAAAGGATACCGGAGACGCCCTGGGCCGTTCCCGGAATTCCCTGAAAATACGTCATTCGCTGCTGCTCCTTCTGGCAGCGCTCATCTGGGGCACCACCTTTGTGGCGCAGAGCATTGCCGCGAAGAGCATCTCGCCCTTCACCTATAACTTCTGCAGATTCTACGTCGGCGCTCTCGTTCTGCTGCCAGTCGCAATTCTGGTGGGAAAGAAAGATCCATTAGCTCCGAACTACACCGGCGCTTCGATTCCCGGGATGCGTCCGAAGAAATCACGGACCCGGGATCTCCGGATCTGCGGGATCGCATGCGGCATTCTTCTCTTTCTTGCCGGCGGCTTTCAGCAGGCAGGCCTCGAATACACAACCGCAGGAAAGAGCGGGTTCATCACTGCCCTGTACATTATTCTTGTGCCGGTCTTCGGGCTGTTCCTGCACAAAAAGTGTCCCTCTCTGGTCTGGATTTCGGTTGCCCTCGCTGTCATCGGATTCTATCTTCTCAGTATCAGGGGAGGATTTTCCGTGAACCGCGGTGATCTTCTGACGCTGTGTTCTTCCTGTATGTTTGCCATGCACATCCTGACGGTGGACCATTTCATTCCACGCGTAAACGGAATCCAGCTCTCCTGTATTCAGTTTCTGGTATCCGGAACGCTTTCCGTGTTCCCTGCCTTTCTTCTGGAGACTCCTGACATCTCCTCCATCGCGCAGTGCATCTGGCCTATTCTCTATGCGGGAATTCTTTCCTCAGGGGTGGCCTACACCCTTCAGATCATCGGACAGCGGGGCCTCAATCCGACACTTGCCTCACTTCTGATGAGCCTGGAATCGGTCATCTCCGCCATATCCGGCTGGATCGTCCTCGGCGATTCCATGTCACCGAAGGAACTGACCGGATGTATCTTCGTATTCACTGGGGTCATTCTGGCTCAGCTTCCTTCCATCAGGAAGCTTCATAAATAACTGTAGAATTGTGAGAGCCCCGGCACGATATAAGCCGTAGATTGTGCAATTTGTCGAATAATGTATCGTATGGTGGTTATTATCGCGCGCGGAAAATCACCGTCTTCCGATGATAGACACTACGTCAGATCATGGGCACTGCCTCAGATCATGGACACTGCCTCAGATCTGGAGCACTGCGCTATCGGATGGCTTAAAAGAAGACCGGGTACTGATCCTCTTCATCAGGGATCGGTACCCGGTACTTCTTTGTACGTGCGTTATGGATATATGTCAGCTTTCTCCGCCGGCTTCTTCCGAATCCGCCGGCTTTTCGATTCCCATTCTCTTCAGAACCATCTCATAACCGTCATTCCCATAGATCAGCGAACGGTTTACGCGGCTGATTGTCGCCGTCGAAGCGCCCGTTTTTCTGGAGATGTCGAGATATGTCTTCTTCTCTCTCAGCATCTTTGCAACCTCAAAGCGCTGTGAGAGGGAAAGGATTTCATTGATCGTGCACGCATCCTCAAAGAACGTGTAGCATTCATCCAGCGTGCGCAGCGTCAGAATAGCCTGAAACAGCTGATCCACCTCTTCCGTATGAATATCTTTGCTCATTTTCTCTGCTCCCAAAATTATTATTTCGTCACGAAACCGATGCATCTCTGATACTTCACAATTTCACAGTATCAAAGTGACTGCTAAAATCATGTTACCACTTTAGTGTACCGCAGTCAAGAACAGCTCCTTTTCGCAAGGCGCATACAAAGCCTGATAACGGCTGCCATGAAAAAAATTGAGAAAATCGTGGGGCAGGAATCTGTTTCGCTGTTTCAACGCAACCGGTGTGACCGCGATTGCATATTTTCAGCGCGCGGTGATTTTTATTCTTCTGGTGATTTTATTCTTCTGGCGATTTTCATTCTTCTCTGGAAAAATAGTTGTCTGCCGCCTGGATATCGCGGTCCATCTGCTCCTTCAGCTCATTGATATCCGAAAATTTTTCTTCCGGTCTCCGGAAGGACAGAAGCTCTACTCTAGCCTCCTGGCCGTACAGATCCAATGTACAGTCAAACAGATATGTCTCCAGTCCGACCGCTGTGCCGCCGACAGTCGGCTTGATTCCGATGTTTGAGATTCCCTGATACCACCTGCCAGCCACGAGGGTTCTGGAATAGTAGACGCCCCGGGGAGGAGTCATCTTTACAGGATCCGGAATCTGATTGATGGTGGGAAATCCGAGGGAATGTCCGAGATGCCTGCCATGCACAATCTTTCCCGTGATGAAGTATGGCTGTCCGAGCAGCCTGGTGATTTTCTCCATATGGCCCAGCTCCAGTTCCTCCCGGATATAGCTGCTGCTGATCTCCTTGCCGTGATATTTCTCCTTCGGAAGCACCTCTACCAGGAATCCGTACTTCTCTCCCATCTGCTTCATCAGTTCCGAATCTCCCTTCCGGTCTTTCCCGAAATGGAAGTCCGTTCCCATGACGACTGCCGACACATGAAGCCTGTCCAGCAGAATCTCACGGACAAAATCCTCCGGCTCCATGCTGCGCATTCTTTCTGTAAACCTGCACTCAAACAAAAGATCCACATCCAGCTCCCTGAGGATCTCCCTTCGCTCTTCATTTGTCATCAGCATCTTCGGCCGGCGTGCCCCCATGCATACCTGGGGCGACACCTGAAAGGTAAAGACAGCAGTCTTCCATCCGTGCGCGCGGGCAATTTCCTTCACCCGGGCGATCAGCTTCCGGTGGCCCTTATGAACGCCGTCAAATTTTCCAAGCGTAATGACGCAGCGCTCTGCGCCGGTATATTTTTCCACTTCCTGTATATATTCCAAAGCTGACGCTCCTCAAATTTTAACTTTGCATTCATCAACCGGGTCGTAGAACATCTTGACCGGCTTCAGTAAACCGCCGGATGTCGCAGATTCATAAATTCCGATAAAAACGCCTTCAGAATCAAAAAGCCTCACCCGCCGTTTCTCTTCTGCGGACTGACCTGCAGCTCTCCCGACGTGAAATCCGGTCTCCGGATGCCCGTCCCTGTCATCTACAACATGGACTCCATCCTCCGGATTCCCGACCCTGTCCTGTATAACATAGTGTCCATCCTCCGAAACCAGGCTCCCGTCCTCTATAACACGGACTCCATCCTCCGAAATCAGGTCCTTGTCCTGTATCACGCGGTATTCTTCTCTGGGGATCCGGTTGCCGTTATGCGCAAGCCGGTCTGCCTCAGCTGAAGTGCGGATCAAAGGATAATCAAACAGCCGGTAAACCGGAATCAGGATATCCTTCCATCTCCCCTCTCCGGTCAGCCGGGCGACCTCGGAAAGGCGAAGCGAATCCTCAATATGAAACTGTCCGACGCGGACCCGGGTGAGTGCTTCCATGCAGCCTCCGCAGCCCAGCCTTTCCCCGATGTCATGGCATAGCGTCCGGATATAGGTGCCCTTCGAGCAGGTTACACGGATAACCGCTCTCGGCAGATTGCAGGAGAGCAGATGAATTTCATAGAAATGAACCGGCCGGGCCTTTCTCTCCACCGTCTTTCCCTCTCTGGCAAGCTCGTACAGCTTCCTCCCATTAACCTTCAGAGCGGAGTACATCGGCGGAATCTGCATCTGTGCACCCTCAAAGGATTTGAGGCAATTCTCCAGATCCTCCTTATCGCAGGTCACCGCATGCTCGGACAGTACCTCTCCGCTGATATCCTGCGTGTCGGTGTCCTTTCCTAGCAAAAGCACTGCCTCATATGTCTTCGTCTCATCAGTCAGAAGCTCCACGAGGCCAGTGGCCTTTCCCACACAGACCGGAAGGACGCCTTCAGCGTCCGGATCCAACGTACCCGTATGACCGATCTTCCTCTGATGCAGGATACCTCTGAGCTTCGCGACAACATCGAAGGAAGTATAGCCCTTCTCCTTGTATATGTTAATGACTCCGTTTTTCATTGTTCTCCCTGCTGATGTCCAACCCGTTCGATCGAACAGATGTTATATCTGCTGATGTCCAGTCTGTCCGACCGGTCAGACGAGTTCTTTTTCCAGATACAATGTCAGATTATTGACAACATCGTAACAGGATCCCTGCATCGTCACACCTGCCGCGCGCGCATGCCCGCCGCCGCCGTAAATCTGCGCAACAACACTCACATCCACTTTATCTACGGAGCGCAGAGAAACCTTCCATGTTCCGGTTTCCAGCTCATACATGAAAACAGAAACCTCTACACCCGCCGTATTTCTCATCTGGCTCACGATTCCGTCCATGTCCGCCGGCGAGGCATTGTAGAAGTCCATGTCTTTCTTCCGGATACAGGAGACAATCATTTTCCCGTCAAACATAAGGAAGCTTTCCATAAGCGCTCTTCCGAGGAGTTGATTCTGAATAAAGGTTTTCTCATAATATGTACTGTCTACAATTCTACTGAACGGGATTCCCTTCTCCATCAGAGACGCGGCGATTCGCATCGTGCGGGGTGATGTACAGGAGTACTGGAAAACCCCTGTGTCATGAACAATGCCCATGTACAATGCCTCTGCGCACTTCTCCCCGATTTTCTCCGGATCCAGAAAATTCCAGACAACCTCACAGGTGGAGCTGAGATCCGGATAATTAAACAGCCAGGTGTAGTGGTCACGGTTCGTCTTGTGGTGATCCAGACAGAGAACGCGGTCTGCAGTCTTCAGCAGAGCTCCGGCAACACCGATCCTGTCCTGACTGCTGATATCCAGAAGAATCAGCAGGTCATACCGGATTGCAGAGCAGACCTGTCTCGCCTTGTCAATATCCTCGATCATGTCAAAGGAACTGCGGGGCTTTTCGAGATATACGTCCGCGCTGATCTCCGGATAATTATCCCGCAAATACAGGTATATGCCCATGCACGATCCGACGCAGTCTCCATCCGGGTTAACGTGTCCCGCAATCGCGACTGTATTTACATCCTTTAAAAATTCATCAATTTTCCTCTGCATGCTTTCCTCTTCGATCCTGTTCCATGACCTCATCAATCCGTTTTGACATCTCAACACCATATTCTATCGATTCGTCGAGCTTAAAATGAAGTTCTGGTGTGTTTCTCAGATTCAAATTCACAGCGAGCATATGGCGGATGAAACCGGAGGAACTTCTCAGTCCCTCCATCGTATCTTCCTTCGCCTTCTCATCTCCAAGAACGCTGATCATGACCTTGCAGTTTTTCAGATCTGTCGCCACGATGGCTTCCGTGACGGAAACGACCGGAGCGATCCGCGGATCCTTCACTTCATTCCGGATGATATTGCTCAGTTCTTCCTTTACCGACTCATTAATTCTTATGTTCTTGACACTGTTTTTTCTCAACGCGGCACCTCGACCATAGCATATGCCTCAACCTGGTCGCCTTCCCTGACCTCATTGAAGCCGTCAAACACCAGACCGCACTCATAGCCGGCCTTGACCTCCTTGACATCGTCCTTGAAACGCTTCAGACTTGCGAGGTCTCCCTCGAAAATCTGCTTGTCTCCGCGGCTGATACGAACCTTGCATCCTCTCTGTACCATTCCATCGAGGACATAGCTTCCGGCAATGGTTCCGACTCCGGATGCCTTGAAGAGCTGTCGTACCTCGGCGTGACCGATGACTTTTTCCTCGTAAATCGGCTCCAGCATTCCCTTCATCGCAGCCTCGATATCATCAATTGCCTGATAGATTACCTTGTACAGACGTACATCGACCTTTTCCTGCTCGGCCAGGGCTTTGGCATTCGCATCCGGGCGGACATTAAATCCAATCACGATTGCGTTGGACGCCGCGGCAAGTGTGACATCAGACTCATTGATCGCGCCGACTCCGGCGTGAATAATCTTTACAACTACTTCATCGTTGGAAAGCTTGAGAAGTGACTGACGAATAGCCTCTACCGATCCCTGTACATCCGCCTTGATGACAAGCTCAAGCTCCTTGACAGAGCCGTCCTGAATCTGGCTGAACAGATCATCCAGAGACATCCTGGACTTGGTCTCCTCCAGAAGCTGATTCTTGTGCTCAGCGGTAAAGGTTGCGGCAAAATTCTTCGCCTCCTTGTCAGTCTCCATAGCTACCAGCGTCTCGCCCGCATCCGGAACACCGTCAAGTCCCTGCACTTCAACCGGGGTGGACGGACCCGCTGTTTTTACACGCTTTCCGTTTTCATCCGTCATAGCACGGACTTTTCCGGAACATGCGCCGCAGGCAATATAATCGCCGACATGAAGGGTTCCCTTCTGAACGAGAAGGTTCGCTACCGGTCCCTTGCCCTTATCCAGCTTCGCCTCAAGGACCAGACCTCTCGCGAGACGGTCCGGATTCGCCTTCAGCTCCATAATATCCGCCGTAAGGAGAATTGTCTCCAGAAGATCATCAAGACCAACTCCGGTCTTCGCGGAAACCTCGACCATCTCCGTCTGACCGCCCCAGTCACTTGCAATCAGTCCATACTCTGTGAGTTCCTGTTTTACCCGGTCGACATTTGCTCCCGGCTTGTCGATCTTGTTTATCGCAACGATAATTTCAACGCCGGCTGCCTTCGCGTGATTGATTGCCTCGATGGTCTGCGGCATTACACCGTCATCCGCTGCTACGACAAGTACCGCGATATCCGTGGACTGAGCTCCACGAAGCCGCATCGCCGTAAACGCTTCATGTCCAGGCGTATCCAGGAAGGTGATCTTCTTGTTGTTGATATTAACGACATATGCGCCGATATTCTGTGTGATTCCGCCGGCTTCCTTTGAAGTCACATGTGCATGACGGATCGCATCGAGCAGAGATGTTTTACCATGATCGACATGTCCCATGACACAGACTACCGGAGGACGCGGGATCATTTTGCTTTCATCCTCTTCATCCTCTTTCAGCATCTCGGCAATGACATCCACCTTCTCCTCCGGCTCACAGAGAATATCATATGTCATAGCGATCTCCTCTGCCTTCTCGTAATCGACCTCCTGGTTGACGGTATACATCTCACCCTTCATGAAGAGATCTTTAACGATGACGGAGGGCTGCATCTTCATCTTATCCGCAAGCTCGCGGATGGTAACTTTCTCCGGGATCTTGATTTCTGTCACCTTTTCTTCCTTCTTCTCCTCTTTCTTATGCACCGGTCTCTGCAGTGCCTTCGGGATCAGATGTCTGTTGTTGCGTCCGTTTCCTCTGTCGCTCGTGTATTTATTGCCGCGAAGATCGCTCTTGTTCTTGTCCTTATCCTTATTGTGTCCGGCACCATCTCTCGACGGCTTCTTGAGCCCCATATCCATCGCAGCGCCCTGACCGCCCTTGTGATCACTGTGCTGTCCTCTGGAGTGTCCTGAGAAACGATTTCCTTCTTCCGCATCCTTTCCACCAAATCCAGGTCTGTTTCCTCCAAAACCAGGTCTGTTTCCTCCGAATCCCGGACGGTTGTTGCGGTCGCCAAACGGTCTTCTGCCCTGACCGCCGTTATTCCGGTCTCCGTAGCTTCTGCCCTGGCCGCCGTTATTGCGGTCTCCGTAGCTTCTGCCCTGGCCGCTGTTATTGCGGTCTCCGTAGCTTCTGCTCTGGCCGCCGTTATTCCGGTCTCCGTAGCTTCTGCCCTGACCGCTGTTATTGCGGTCTCCGTAGCTTCTGCTCTGGCCCTGGCTGCTACGATCTCCATAGCTTCTGCTCTGGCCGCCGCCATTCCGGTCCGCATCATTTCTGATGCCCTGGTTCTGCTGTTCCGAAGTCTCCCCAGCGGCAGCTGCTGCTGTTCCGGCACCTGCTCTCTCCTGAGATGCTGTCTCGTGCTCACTCTTTTCAGTTGCCGGCGCCTCGTTCTGTGATGCGCCATTCTTTCCATTCGTTGCTTTTGCTTCCGTTGCTTTTGCAGCCGCAGAGCTCTGTGCCACCATATCCGCCGCGGGTGTATGGATCTTTGCTGCTTCTGCTGCAGCCGGCTTTGCAGAAGCAGTCTCACTTCCGACAGTCTCCGCGACTGCATCCGGCTTTGCCGCCTCTGTCACAGGAGTGCTTCTGACAGCACTCTTCTTCGTTTCCGCCGGAGCAGGTTTCGGAGCCTCCTCGGTCCGGATAACCGGATGCGGTCTCGGTACCTTCACAATCGGAGTTCCTGCAGACGCACGGTTGCCAACAGGGCGTCCACCGCGGCTGCTCTCCTGCATCACACCGCGCCGGGAGCCTTCCACGCGACCGGCGGCGCCGTCTGTTCTTCCGGTCTTCTCTCTGGTCTTCTTCTTTTTATCTTTATCCATGACCTGATGGAAGCTCTTGCCCTCTTTACTGGATGCATTTTGCGGGTGAAAAACAGCGATCAGTCTTTTCTTTTTCTTTACCGGTTTTGCTTCCTTCTCTCCCTTTGCCGCGCTGTCTTCCCTGGAGGTTTTGGACTCCTCCGTTTTCGCTGACTTCTCTATCTTATCGTTTACAATCTTGCCTTCATTTTCGTTATTATTCAATGTATCGCTTACCTCTTTATTAATGAATCCTGATCTGTCTGTGATTATCTCTGTTCGCTCTCCGACTCCAGAAGGCTTCGGATTTCCCGTGCCAGGTTCGCGTCTGTAATTACCAGGGAAGAACGTTCCCCTTTTCCGATCAGAGCGCCGAGCTCCGATTTCGGAAGGAATTCTGTAAACGGAATCTTCCGGTAAGCAGCCATATCGCGAAATTTTTTCTTTGTATTCGCCGACGCGTCTTCCGACACGATCACCAATTCCGCGCTGCCAGCCCGGATTGCCTGTTCCGAGGCAAATTCCCCGGCAGCGACCTTTCCGGCCTTCATGGAGATGCTGATCATGAACCGTGCCTTTCTACTGTCCAATCTGTTTCATCTCCTCCTCAAGCCTGTCATATACCTCATCAGGAATCGCACATCCCAGAGATCTTTCGATGCCGTGATTTTTTCTCGCTTTTGCCAGACAGCCGGGATCTGCGCAAATATACGCGCCCCTTCCATTCTGCCTGCCTGTCGGATCCAGCCGGATCTCGCCTTCCGGCGTTTTCAAAACGCGGATCAGTTCTTTCTTCGTCTTCTTGGAACGGCATCCGACACAGGTACGCATCGGTATTTTACGGGTTATACTCAATGAACGCCTCCCTCGCCAGCTTATGCCTCAGGTTTGCTGTCTTCCTCCGTGTCAGGATCAGCTCCAGCCTCATCGGCGTCATTCTCATTCGCCGCGGCGCTGTCTTCTTCCGTTTCCGGAGTGTCCTTCTCACCGTCAGAGGAATCCTCAGATCCGGCCTCCGGATCCGTCTCTTCTGTATCTGTGGAAGCTTCGTCATCTTTCATATCTTCAGCATCTGCAGAAGCGCTGTCTGCGTCGGACGTTTCTGTGGAGTTCTCCTCGCCGGATTCGGCCTCTTCGGATTCTTCCCTGCCGGATTCCTCCTCGTCATAGTCGTAATCCTCATCGTCCTCATCATCCTCATCGTCTTCCGCGTATTCATCAAACAGGCCTTCTTCGCGCGCCTGCGTCTCGCTTTTGATATCGATCTTGAACTGCGTCAGATGCGCCGCAAGGCGGGCATTCTGGCCTTCTTTTCCGATCGCCAGGGAAAGCTGATAATCCGGAACAATGACAAGTGCCTGTTTCTCATCCGGATCTGCGAGGACGGAGATAACCTTAGCCGGCGAAAGCGCGTTTTCGATCAGATATGCCTGGTTCTCATCCCAGTTGATGATGTCGATCTTCTCACCATCGAGTTCATCCACTATCGCGTTGACACGGGATCCGTTCACACCAACACAGGCTCCCACAGCATCAACATTTGGCTCATTGCTGTAAACAGCGATCTTTGTACGCGATCCGGCCTCACGGGCAATTGCCTTGATCTCAATTACACCGTCACGAATTTCCGCGACCTCTTCCTCGAAGAGCCGCTTCACCAGCTCAGGATGTGTGCGGGATACAAGGATCTTCGGACCCTTCGGGGTATCTCTCACCTCCAGCACATAGACCTTGACTCTTTCCGTAGGCTTGAACTTCTCGCCCTTTACCATTTCCTTGGCCTTCAGGATCGCGTCTACCTTGCCGAGATTTATGCTGACATCCCTTCCGATATATCGCTGAACAACACCCGTGACAACCTCATGTTCCTTCTCATAGTACTCATTGTACAGGGATTTTCTCTCTTCCTCGCGGATCTTCTGAAGTATAACGTTCTTCGCGTTCATGGTTGCAATCCGTCCGAAGCTCTTGGACTGGATCTCAACATTCACTGTATCGCCGATCTGCGCACCGGAATTGATCTTGAACGCCTCCTGCTGTCCGATCTCTGTGACCGGATCCTCCACATGCTCTACCACTGTCTTGGCGGAAAGGATGTGATAATCACAGGTCTCCGGATCAATAGTAACCGTTACATTATCCGTACGGTCATACTGGTTCTTGTAGGCCTGCAGAAGAGACTGCTGAATTGCCTCCAGAAGAGTGTCCTTGCTGATCCCCTTTTCCTTTTCAAGAGTATTCAGAGCTTCCAGTAACTCGCTGTTCATTTTTTCATTATCCTCCTGGTCTTAAACCAACTTATATTCAACCGTTAAAAATCAAACGCCATACGGATCAGGGCGATCTCCTTTTTGTGAAACGTCATCGGCTTCTCCGTTTCATCTTCCACGATGCTAACTGTATCCTTATCATAGGCCGTCAGCACCCCGGTAAATTCCTTTGCGTGATCAATAATCCTGAACGTGCGGATCTCAATTCGCTGTCCCATCGCACGCTGATAATCCCTTTCCTTCTTCAGCGGTCTTCCAAGTCCGGGGGAGCTGACCTCCAGAATATACGAATCCTCGATAAAATCCTGCTCATCCAGTTTTTCACCGAAAACCCGGCTGATGTCTTCGCAGTCGTTCACCGTGATCCCGCCTTCCTTGTCCGCATATGCTCTCAGATACCAGCAGCCGGCCTCTTTGACATATTCCAGATCCACAAATTCATAGTGCATCTCATCCAGAATCGGGATCAGAATCGCTTCCGCCTTCTTCTCGATCGCTTCCGTCTTACTGCTCACGCAATCTCTCCTTTCATAAAATAGGAGTGGGCTTTTCTCGCCCACTCCTACCTTAGTCAACTATTAACGTTACCAAAATACCACGAAAGCCGCGCAAATGCAAGCCCCTGCTGTATACATTACGCTTTTCTATAAGCCCATGCTGTATAATATTACGCTTTTCCCTTTCCCCTGTTCACCATTTTCCTGGAAGCCGCAGCCGCGACCTTTTTCACGGTTTTTTCTGTTTTCGTGACTGCTGCTTTCTTCAGGGTCTCTCCCGTTTTCTCGGTTTCCCCCTTCTTCATGGCTTTTGCGGCTTTCACGCTTGTCCGCTCCGGCTTCTTCTCCTCCCGATCCGGTGCTGTGCGCTCAAACGTCTCGGTAAAGCGAAAAACGGATACTCCGAGCGGCGGTACCTTTATCTTGATCGAATCCTTCCGTTCATCCTGTTCTACCGCCCGGCTCAGCTTCACCCTCGGATTTATCACACCGCCGCCGCCGAATTCCGCGGCATCGCTGTTGAAGATCTCTTTGTATTTCCCCGCATAAGGTACTCCGACCATGAAATTATCATATACGACATTCGAAAAGTTCGCGACAACGAGCAGGGTATCCTCCTCCTTCTCCGTCTTTCTCAGAAATACCAGAAGATTTCTCTCCCAGTCGAGGTTGCTGATCCACTCAAAGCCTTCTGGTTCTTCATCGAGCCGGTACAGCGCAGGCTGCTCTCGGTAGAACTTCAGCAGGGCTCTGCTGAAATTTCTCATATTCTTTTGATCTGCGTTTTCAAGCTCGCTCCAGTCAACACCGTCTGAGGCGCTCATTCTCGATTTCTGCCCGAAATCCTGCCCCTGACAGATCAGCTTTTTGCCCGGATGCATCATCAGGTATGCGTAGGTCAGACGGAGATTCGCAAGCTTCAGGGAATCATCCTTACCCGGCATCATGCGAAGCAGCGGTCTTCCATTTTCCAGTATATTGTGGGACAGCGCAAGCATGAACTTCTCCGTATACATGTATACCATGCTGAACGTAAGATCATCCTGGTGAGCCCCGCGGAAAAGCGGATCGAGCTGGATATACTTGAGGTAATCATCGATGCATCCGTTGTTCCACTTCAGACCAAATCCGAGGCCTTCCTCCTCTGTATTTCCAGTAACTGCCGGATACCCGGTCGTCTCCTCCGCGATGGTGATCGCACCGTGTCCGTTTGCCCGGATGTCATTGTTCAGATTCCGGAGGAACTCAATGTTCTCAAGGTTCTCATTCCCTCCGTACATATTCGCGATCCACTCCCCATTGCGCCTGCCGTAGTTCAGATACAGCATACCGGAGAGATCCGGAATCCGCAGGCCATCCGCGTGATACTCCGAAATCCAGAACATCGCGCTTGATTTCATAAAGCTCTCGACCTCGCCGCGTCCGTAATTGAAGATCAGTGCGTTGTTGGACGGGCAGACTCCCTTCTTCGGATCCATGTGCTCATAGAGACAGGTCCCGTCAAAGGAAGCGAGGCCATCATTGCCTCTTGCGAAATAACCCGGCACCCAGTCAAGAAGTACGCCGAGTCCATTCTGATGCAGACGATCAACCAGATATTTAAAATCCGCCGGTGTTCCATAACGGCTGGTCGGGGCAAAAAAGCCACTGGTCACGTACCCCATGGAAGCATCGTCCGGATACTCCATTACCGGCAGGAATTCTACGTGCGTATAACCCATGTCCTTCAGATACAAGACGAGATCTTCCGCGATTTCCCGGTACACCGAAGATGCCTCACCGATCCCCTTCTTCCGGTCTTCAGCCCGCTTCGCTCCGGTTTCTTCTTCCAGATCCAGGGCTTTCTCAGCTCCATTCTCTCCTTTCCGGTCCGGGGCCTGCACCGCTCCAGTCTCTTCTTCCGGGTCCGGGGCCTTCCCCGATCCGTCCTCTGCTTCCCGGTTTTCTGCCGTCCTCTCAGGGTTTCCATCTTCCCGCTTCATCCACGTCCCGATATTGCATTCATAAACCGCAAGGGGCGAACGGGACGGATCAAATTCCTCCCGGCGTTTCATCCACTCGTCATCCTTCCAGTCATATCCGGTGTTCGTGATCACCGAAGCTGCCTCAGGAAGCTGCTGCGCGCGAAATGCGAACGGATCCGCCTTCAAATAGACCAGACCTGCCTTCGCTTTGATCTCAAACTTGTAGAAACTGCCTGCTTTAATTCCCGGTACAAACAGCTCAAAAATACCGCTCTGCAGACGGTTCATCTGAAGTCTGCGTCCATCCCACAGATTAAAATCACCGACAACGGACACACGAATCGCATTCGGCGCCCACACCGCGAAATAAACCCCCTCTGTGCCGTTAATGTTCATCAGATGCGCGCCCATTTTTTCCGAAGCCCTGTCCCATATACCCTCCTGGAACCGGATCTCTTCCTTCTCCGTGATCTGACACGGAAATGCATAAGGGTCCTTGTATTCCGATACGGTGCCGTCCTCGTGCAGAATCACAAAAGTGTAATCGGGGATTCTCTTCCGGTCAAGCATGACCGCAAAATATCCCGCTTCGTCCTCCAGAACCATCGGAACGACATCTCCGGAAGCCGTCTTTACACTGACATTTTCTTCTCCCGGAAAGAATGCTCTGATTAGAACGCCGTCCGGCAGTGCCACAGGACCCAGCACTCTTCGCGGCGAATCCTCCTCCGCATATACGACAGCCTCGATCTCTGCCCAGTCCATCAGGTCATAGATTCTGCTTTCCATACTTTCTTTCATGCTCATCTGGTCTCCTCCTGAAAAATGCTTCTCCCCATTCTGTAACGAGATAAAACACGCTGCGCGAGTTTTATCTCGCTATCGCGACGCTCGCCGCACACGAATACTTCGCATTCGGCTGCGGCTCACTGTTCGCGTAAAAAAGGAACCAAAGCACTGCCGCCTCTGACAGAACTTTGGTTCCCATTATACATCATTTCTCAGAATAATTTCTACAAATCTGCACAGTGTTCTCTGCAGATTTCCGATGAGCGTTACTATTCGCCCCAATAATGTACAGCAAAGATTTTCGCGCTGCGTGAACAGCATCGTATGAGTCCTTACTGCTCACTGGATCAGGGTGGAATTTTCACAGTGCGGATGCCGCGAACCGGTTATTGTTCCGCCGGAGCGGTGCCCTGTCCTGCCTCCCCCTGATTCTGATCCGGTATCAGCTCCGGCTTTTTCTCAAGGATCTGCATAAACTCCTCACCGGTGATTGTTTCCCTCTCGTACAGATATTTGGCAAGCTCATGAAGCTTCGGCATATTGGCGGAAAGCAGACTCTTTGCCTTGCTGTACGCGTCATGCACAATCTTCACCACCATCTCGTCTATCTTGCCCGATGTTGCCTCGGAGCACGCCAGAGATGTATCACCGCCGAGATACTGATTCGTAACGGTTTCCATCGCTACCATTCCGAATTCATCGCTCATGCCGAACCTCGTCACCATTGCTCTTGCGAGCTTCGTCGCCTGTTCGATATCATTTGAAGCACCGGTTGTCACAGAATGGAAGGTCAGTTCCTCCGCGACACGTCCGCCCGTAAGCGTAGCGATCCGGTTCACAATCTCCTCCTTGCTCATCAGGTTATGTTCTCCCTCATCCACCTGAAGGGTGTAACCAAGAGCTCCTGATGTTCTGGGGATAATCGTGATCTTTGTGACCGGCGCTGAATGGGTCTGAAGGGCAGCGACCAGGGCGTGTCCGGTCTCATGATAGGAGACGATCAGTTTTTCCTTCGTCGTCAGCACCTTGTTCTTCTTTTGGTATCCGGCGATTACGGTCTCAACACTCTCCATCAGGTCATTCTGTGTTACAAATTTCCTTCCGTCACGTACCGCGCGAAGAGCTGCCTCATTGATCATGTTCGCCAGCTCGGCTCCACTTGCTCCGGAAGCGGTGCGCGCAACCGCGTTGAAATCTACATTGTCGGAAATCCGGATATCCTTTGCGTGAAGCTTCAGAATTTCTTCTCTTCCCTTCAGATCCGGAAGCTCTACCGGAATTCTCCGGTCGAACCGGCCCGGACGGGTCAGCGCCGGATCCAGGGACTCCGGACGGTTGGTCGCCGCAAGGATGATGACACCCTTTCGTCCATCAAATCCATCCATCTCCGCAAGCAGCTGGTTCAATGTCTGCTCACGCTCATCGTTTCCCGAGAATCCTCCGCCGTCACGCTTCTTACCGATGGTATCAATCTCATCGATAAACACAATACACGGTGCCTTTTCGTTGGCCTGTTTGAACAGATCCCGGACCTTTGCCGCGCCCATTCCAACAAACATCTCGACGAATTCAGAGCCTGAAATTGAGAAAAACGGTACATTCGCCTCGCCGGCAACGGCTTTGGCAAGGAGCGTCTTACCGGTTCCCGGAGGGCCTACCAGAAGAGCGCCCTTAGGCATTTTCGCGCCGATCTCCGTGTACTTCTGGGGATTATGCAGGAAATCGACGATCTCCTGAAGAAGCTCCTTCGCTTCGTCTTCTCCGGCCACATCCTTGAACTTAATGCCGGTCTCCGACTGTATGTACACCTTGGCATTACTCTTGCCAAAGCTCATGGCATCACCCATGCCTCCGCCCATACGCTTTGTCATTGAACTCATAAGCCATCTTCCAAGGAAGAAGAAAATGACAAGCGGAAGAATCCAGCTCAGCAGGAAGCTCAGAACAGGCGACATCTGCTGCTGAATCGGGCTCTCGAAGTCCTTGATTCCCGCTGAAAGCAGACGGTCCACCAGCTTATAGTCATTCATCATACCGGTGCGGTACATATTGCCCGAGGAATCCTTGAACTCGATCTCACTGTCCGCCGAGTTGACCTCTACCTGGCTTACCTTCCCATCCTCCAGCATCTCAATGAAGTTGCCGTATGTTGTGTCCTGTATCTTGGCACTATTGATCTGCGGGATCAAAAGAAAATTGAGAAGGAGCAGCACGAGCAGCACGATGGCATAATAAAACGCAATCGGCTTTTTATCATTTTTTACCTCTTTCAAACTATCACCTCCGTTCATTGTTTTGGTTCCAGATCAGATTCCGGACTGTGTGTCAGCTTTTCGTCCCGAATCTTCATCGACGGCCCTGTCATTAGCAGCCGAGTCGTCCGATGGCTAATCTGATATAGACCAGTATCTTACATCAGCGATCTCCTGTCAACCGTGCGGATATAAATTTTATACAATTTTTCTAATTGCCTGTTGCCTTATACAAACAGCGAACCATGGTGAATCCGCGCCTTGCGTCTGTCCCGCCTGTCGTCCAAATGCGTCCGGTTCAGAACCTGCGGATCGTATCCGATTCCTCTTCCCCGACGTTTTCGATACCAACGATCTTGACGTCATACTCGATGGTATCGCTGACTTTGACGTGGCAGACATCGCCGGCTTTATGACGCATGATGGCCTTTCCGAGAGGAGATTCCGGAGTGATCCTTCCCTGCATGGAATCCGCGCGTACAGAGGTGACGAGCTTGTAGGTCTCGGTCTCCTCCTCGTCGTCAAACTGCAGAGTCACCTTCTTGTTCAATCCGACCTCATCGCTCTTTGAGCGGTCTTCAATTACAATTGCCGTTTCAATCATCTTCTCAAGGTAATGAATCCGGCTGTTATTCTCCCGATTGGCCTTTCTTGCGGCATAATACTCGAAATTTTCGCTCAAATCTCCCTGCGCTCTCGCCTCCTGAACCTCCTTCAGGATTCGAGGCCGCTCCACCAGAGTCCGATGGTCAATTTCCGCCTGCATCTTGTCAATATCGCTCTGTGTCAGTCTGTCATGCATGATTTCTTACCTTCTTATACAGTTTGTGACGCCCCGCCTGCGAAGCACGGAGCAATCCGCAGCTTATACAGTGTCTGCTGCCCCGCCTGCGGAGCATTACGGTTTACCGGGAGGAAATTCCGCCTCCCGGATCCCGATTCCGTTACTTCAGGAATGCGCGGTATGCGTTGTAAGCCTCATAGATATCCGCCTTGCTTGTAATCTCCCAGGGCGCATGCATATTGAGAACGGCAACGCCGAAGTCAATAACCTCCATTCCAAGATTTGCGAGAATGTAGGCGATCGTTCCGCCGCCGCCCGCGTCTACCTTTCCAAGCTCAGAGGTCTGGTAGATAATATTGTTCTCCTCCATCAGTTTTCTCAGGAACGCAATATACTCCGCATTGGCGTCATTGGAACCGCTCTTGCCGCGGGAACCGGTATATTTGTTGAATACCGGTCCTCTTCCAAGATACGCGCAGTTGTTCTTGTCCATCACATCCGGATAATCCGGGTCAAATCCGGCACTTACATCCGAGGAGAGTACCCTGGTCTTCGTCAGCAGACGGCGGAGTGCCAGCTCACTGTAGCATCCCTGCAGATTCATAACCTCTGCCAGCGTATTCTCATAAAATCGGGAGTGCGTGCCGGTCGCGCCGACAGATCCGATCTCCTCCTTGTCTGTCAGAAGACAGACGCTGGTGTACTCCGGATTCTTTTCGTCCATGATTGCCCGGAAGGACGGGTATGCGCACACCTTGTCGTCCTGGCCGTATCCCATGATCATGCTCCGGTCCAGTCCGTAATCCCGGGCCTGTCCTGCGGGAACCACCTCGATCTCCGCTGATACGAAGTCATCCTCCTCCATATCATATTTTTCCTTCAGAAGTTTCAGGATATTCGCCTTAACCGCATTCTTCTCATCCTCATCCGCGGACGCGAGCGGTCTGCTTCCGACCAGAACATTCAGGTTTTCCCCCTCGACAACCTCAGCGGCATTTTTTGCCATCTGCTTTGCCGCCAGATGGATCAAAAGGTCACTGACACCGAACACCGGATCGTTCTCATCCTCGCCGATGCAGACATTCACAACCGAACCGTCCTTTTTCGCGATGACGCCGTGAAGGGCCATCGGAAGCGCCGTCCACTGATATTTCTTGATTCCGCCATAATAGTGGGTGTCAAGAAGCGCCAGATCGGTATCCTCATACAACGGATGCTGCTTCAGATCCAGTCTCGGAGAATCGATGTGCGCACCGAGAAGACGCAGTCCCTCTGTCATCGGTTTCTGTCCGATTCGGAAGATCAGAAGAGACTTCTTCATCATATCCGTATATACAACTTCTCCGGGTTTAAGAGCTCTGCCCTCAGCGGCAGCCTCTTCCAGAGATTTTACTCCTGCCTTCTTCAGTTCCTCTTCCATGCCTGCGACATTTTCCCTCTCTGTTTTATGTCCGGAAAGGAAAATTCTGTAATCTTCACAGAAATCGTTCAGCTTCTGCTCATCATCCTTTTCCCAGATCGTTTGTTTTTTTTCTTTCATTCTATTTTCTCCTTTTCTTTCGATACACAGATCATATCACAAAATCTGTATTTTGAAACGGTCAAAGTTCAAACCTGGTTCCTTCCTCTACTGCTCACACGCTGCCCGCAGCTCCCTGATCCGTACGTCCGGGCAGGACAGTCACCACCGCGTTATCTGTGAGAGGATCCCTCTTCCGGTAATCAAAAACCACGGGAACCGCCACGCCTTCATGTAGTTTCAGCTCCGGGGAAACGAGACCCGCAGCGATCAGCGTCTCCGGAAGGAATAGATCCCCGTGAACCATCCGGCGGTCCTGCCTAATGTTCATTACATCCCGATAGTATCTGCGGAAGAACTCCCGGTAAGGGCTGACATCTCGCGCCCACTCCGGTCGGCTTCGGCTGTTCTCCCTCAGATACAGATCCAGGACCAGGAGCTCCCGGTATATTTTTTCCGAACCGGGATCAAACGCGGCGGCAAAACCGAGAAGTGCCTCAAATCGCTCCGGACGGGACAGATGAATCTCCATGAGATGATGTTCCGAGTAATAAGCTGCGAGATTTTCATATACACGGAACGGGCTTCCGACGCGCTCCACAAGTACCCGCATCGTGCATGCGAACTGCCAGCTGTTATAGTATGCCTCGACCATCTCTTCAATCCCCTTCAGCCGGAGAATATCATCGTAGCTCAGCCACCTTGTCCGGATCACCTCGTAAGGCGCCCGCTCATGGCAGACGATTCCGAATTTCTCTGCGTTTCTGTGAAGAGCCGACCCTTTCAGCAATTTGAGAAATCCCATCTGAAGCTGCTGCGGATCCATTCGATAGACCTCATCAAAGGACCTGGCAAAGCTCTCAAAATCCTCCTCCGGAAGTCCCGCGATCAGATCGAGATGCTGATGAATATTCGCCGCAGCGTGAATTTCCGATACAATCTGCCGGAGATGATCCACGTTCTGCGGCCGGCAGATTGCCCGGAGGGTCGCAGGATTCGTGGACTGTACTCCGATCTCCAGCTGCACAAGTCCAGGTCTCATGCCGGACAGCAGGCGGATCTCTTCTTCCGTCAGAAGCTCCGCCTCGATTTCAAAATGAAAATTTGTGATCCCATTGTCATGATCCCGGATATAGCTCCAGATTGCAGACGCGTGATCGTGATCACAGTTAAACGTGCGGTCCACAAACTTGACCTGAGGCACGCCTTCATCGAGAAAGAACTGAAGCTCCTTCTTTACAAGTTCAAGGTCCCGGAAGCGGACGCTCTTTCCGATCGATGACAGGCAGTAGCTGCACCGGAAGGGACAGCCCCGGCTGCTCTCATAATAAATGATCCGGTGTTCAAACTGATGGAGGATCTCCTCACCTGCGGAATCATGATCTGCGTAAAAAAAAGGGATCTCGTCGAGATCCGGTACTTCCGCGGGAGGATTAACCAGAATTTCATGCTCTGCCCCAGAGCTTTCGCTGCGGTATACGATTCCTCTGATTTCCGAAAGCTGCGGCGCCAAGCCGCTTCTCTCAGCTGCTTCATAGGCATTTACCAGATTGGTGAAGGTAATCTCCCCTTCTCCGGCCATAACGCCCCGGAGGACCGGATAATTCCGAAGTACCTCTGCCGCGTCATAGCTGACCTCAGGGCCGCCGAGCCAGAGCTCCGTGCCCGGAAGAATCCGGCGAAGATCGCCGAGCAGAGATGCCACATACTCCATATTCCACACATAGCAGGAAAAAGCGATCACGTCCGGCCGTCTCCGGTACAGGTCCGCGAGGGCCCTGTCCGGCTGCTGATTGATCGTATATTCCGCCAGTTCTATCATCGTGCCACGCTGACCGCCGCTCTGTCTCTCCGGATATTCCCGGTGAACCTCAGCATATGCTTTCAGATCACGGATTGCGAGACTTGAATGTATAAATTTTGCATTGACCGCCGCAAGTATTATTTTCACATATTCTCCTCTCTGCGTTCTGCTCCCTGCCGGGCCGATCCCGGTGCCTCCGTTCTTCTCTGATCCCGACACTTACTTAAGTTCCTCAGCGCCCCAAAGTATAAAGCGAAGCTTCCGTTCAGGCTCCTGGCACTTCTTCTCATATATGAAACAGTTTTCCGTTCCGGACAAATGCAAGGTCTCCGGCGTTCAGATTCTTCCGATAAAGCTCCTCGTCCCCTGCCGTGATGCTCATTTCCATGCCGGAAGCATCCTCAAGCAGAACGGATACCGGGACATCCGTATTCTCCGGCAGTTCCTCACATCCGTAGTCCGCCTCGGAAATCCGGAGGATCCCGAAAATTCTCTCCTCCGTGGCCAGATATCCACGTGTCTTCTCCATGATGCTCCGCATGTTCTGCAGGTCCGCCACCACATCACCGGTCTCCAGGGAATGATTCGCGCCTTCGGTGATGTACAGGGGAACCATCTTCTCCCCGCACCCCTGCCGCACAACTTCCGTCTCGACCCATGGATCACCCGTTCCGTGAAAAGCAATCCCGGAGGCTTTCTCCATAAAATGAAAAGTTCCGGCGACCGGAGTGTAATAGACATGGCGTACACTCAGGCCGTGGTCCCGCGCATAGGAAGCCGCTACTGCTGTTCCGAGGCTTTTCGACAGGAATACCAGTTCATCTGCTCTGTCCCATTCTGTCTCTTTGAGAATATCTTCCGCCTGATCTCTCGCGATTTTATAAACGCCCTCCATTTTCTCCTCATTGCCGATCAGATCTTTCTTTCCGGAAAGATCATGGAAGGAGACCTTCACGATCTGCATTCCCAGATTCTTCGCAATTTTCGAAGAATAATAGAGCAGCGGTTTGTCACAATGATATCCGATACCCGGAAAAATAACTGCAAGCTTCATTTTCCCCTCCTGAAAAAGCTGCCACGCCAAGGTTGCCGGCGTGACAGCTTCTTATTACGTTCAGTCAAAACGAGATAAAACACGCTGCGCGAGTTTTATCTCGCTATCGCGACGCTCGCCGCACACGAATACTTCGCATTCGGCTGCGGCTCACTGTTCGCGTAAATCAAAAGAGCTTCTCATTCTTATCATACTCATATTTCTTCTCCTGCTCTTCCTCCTCTTCCTCAGGGCTTTTTCCTTTGTGCATCAGCAGGTTGACAAGAATCCCGACGATAAGAGCGGTGGCGATGCTTGTAATCTGCACATATTTCAGATCAAGGATGAGTCCTCCGATTCCCAGCACCAGAATTGCGCTGACAACATAAAGATTGCGGTTGTCATTCAGGTCCACGGTCTGAATCATACGGAGACCGCTGACCGCAATAAACCCGTAAAGCGCAATGCAGATACCGCCGATGACGCAGACCGGAATCGTATTGACAAAGGCCACAAACGGCGAGAAGAAAGAAAGTACAATCGCCATGCAGGAGGTAAGAATGATGGTGGACACAGAGGCATCTCCCGAAATTGCAACACATCCGATGGCCTCTCCGTAACTCGTGTTCGGGCACCCTCCGAAGAATGATCCGATGATCGTTCCAAGTCCATCTCCCATAAGTGTCCGATGAAGGCCGGGATCACGGATCAGGTCTCTTCGAATGACGGATCCGAGGTTCTCATGGTCCGCGATATGTTCGGCAAATACAACAAGCGCTACCGGTCCGAACAGCAGAAGGACCTGAAGCACGCCGGCGACTCCCTTCATTGCATCCGCACCATTATGGAAAATTCCGAGGAATGTGAAATTCGGCACACTGAAAAAGCTGTTTACGGAGAGTGTACGGAAATTATCGATCAGCGCTGAGTAGTCAACAATCTTCAGATATTCGATTCCTGCCGCATAACCAATCAGAGTAAAGACAGATGCCAGAACATATCCGACAAGGATTCCGATGATGAACGGGATCATCCGAACCGATCTCCCGCCCCGGACAGATACCACAATCGTCGTGAAGAAAGCGCAGAGTCCGCAAAAAATTGCGATCAGGTTGTATTCCCCGGCCGCATTGCTCTGCAGATTGTTCACAGCGGAGCCGCACAGAGACAGTCCGATCAGCGCGACGGTCGGCCCGATGATCACGGGCGGCATCAGACGGTCAACCCATCCGGTTCCAACCTTCCAGATGATCAGCGCGATCACCACATATACCAGACCCGCAAAGACAGCGCCAAGAAAGATTCCGAGATAGCCGAAGGTGCAGGCACCGATCAGCGGATTGATAAAGGCGAAGGAGCTTCCGAGAAAAATCGGGCTCTTTTTCTGTGTACACAGTACATAGATCAGTGTTCCGACTCCCGCCCCGAACAGCGCCGCCGGCTGGCTCATCACAACCTCCGTGGCGCCTTTCGTTCCCAGATTGACAAGGGTCGGAACCAGAAGCGTCGCGGCAATGATCGCCAGCAGCTGCTGAAACGCGTAAATTACATTCTTTCGGAACGGCGGCCTCTCTTCAACATCATAAACCAGTCTCATGTGTTTCCCTCCTCATTTTCTTCACTCTGAATAACTGTTTTGGGCGATGTTTAAACATGTCTGCTATTTTTTGTTTCTCTTCTTTCGCGAAAACTCTTTCCGGTCTTTCCGGTTCTTCTCCACCTGCTCCTTCATAAAAGAAAGACACTCTTCCGCCGTGCCCCGTTCAAAGGAATCTTTTTTCAGTCCGAGGGACATATCGTGGCTGAGCTGGAGCACAATCATATGTTTTGTAACAATTACGCCCTCAACTCCCGCAAGCGGAATCGAATTTCTGGTATTGCTGACAACGGTGCGGATCTCATGATCGATCTCGACCCGCATAAACGGATCGCTCATATGATAGGTCCGCACGATATTTTCCTTCTCACGTCCGACCGCCTGCCGTTCTCTGACGATGAACATCAGAAACCCGAAAATACCGGTCAGACCGGGAACAAGCCAGACTGCATTCCCGGTCACTGCCGCACACACTGCGAAAATCACGAACATCGCCAGGAGTACAGTGAGAGGAATCCGGTATTTTCTGAGCCACCATGCGCCCATCGATTCCTCTACTTCCTTTGGCCCGTATTGGTACTTATTCACAAAATGCTTCAACGGATAACCTCACCTTTACTTAAAATGATAACTTCCAATTGTATGCACACTCGTAATTCATGTACTCACTAAACAGATATGATACCATTTTGAATTCCATATGTACAGAAAAACGCCACACTAAAATTTAACATTGAACGTCTCTGTTCGTGCGGCGCTGAGGATTTCACACCGGAAGTTTCTGTTCGTGCAATCTCCGGGAACAGCCTGCACAGACACCGGATTCTCAAATTTGTGCGCCAAAAACTCTTCTGAACGTGGGATACCCGTATTTTCCGGGGCGATTTTCCAGAAATGTAAGCTGCCAGGCGCACATAAAAAAGCCGGAAAAAAATAAAGGATTTTTGATAGGAATATCAGATACAAAAAAGAAACGACAGACAGACTGGAGCAGATGCCAATCTGTCTGTCGTTTTTTCATAAAGATCCGTGTTCTAGGCGTAAATCAGTTCATTCAGAACAATCTCATCGGTCCTGTGCCGAATGTTGTTCATCCGGGCAACCCATTCCATTTGGTTGTCTGCTTTCAGTTTCTCGGTAAGGTTCTTCTGTTGGGCCTGCTGAGAAAAGTGTCACTGTTCCGTTTCCTGCGTCTGGTGGTCAATTTCTTCCAGGTGGAGATTCAGGGATCCCTTTACCTTATTCTTTCCTCCGAAAAGCATCTCTGTCGGGTATTTTTTCCAAGTCGCATCAATCTCGA
>DGTF01000070.1:0-6571 GCA_002394235.1 Eubacterium sp. UBA4343
TACTCCTCGTCATTCGGTGCCTTGCCGTGCCAGCCGCAGTTGTTCTCCATATAGGAGACACCTTTTCCTTTCACGGTTCTGCAGATGATCGCCGTCGGCATGCCCTTGATCTGTGCTGCCTCGCGGAAAGCAGCGCGGAGCTGATCAAAGTCGTTTCCGTCCGCCACGGAGATGACGTGAAAACGGAAGGACTCAAACTTCCGGTCGAGCGGAAGGGGGGAATTGACCTCCTCCAGGGTTCCGTCGATCTGGAGATTGTTGTAGTCCACAATTACAGTCAGGTTGTCCAGCTTCTTATCGCCCGCGAACATCGCGGCCTCCCAGACCTCGCCCTCCTCGCACTCACCATCTCCGAGCAGTGTGTATACATGATAGCTTTCTCCGGACAGCTTCGCTGCGAGTGCCATTCCACAGGCGACAGAAACGCCCTGTCCGAGCGATCCCGTGGACATGTCCACACCTGGAGTGTCGTTCATGTTCGGATGTCCCTGCAGATAGGAGCCCACATGACGGAGGCTGACGAGATCCTCCTTCGGGAAGTAGCCCCTCTCCGCCAGAACGGAGTACAGTCCCGGCGCGCAATGACCCTTGGAAAGCACAAAGCGGTCACGGTCCGGCTTCTTCGGATCGTGCGGATCAATGTTCTTCAGCTCCTCAAAGTACAGATAGGTAAAAATATCCGCCGCTCCGAGAGACCCGCCCGGATGGCCGGATTTCGCGGAATGTACGGCAGTTACGATGTCCTTGCGGACTTCATTTGCGATTTTCTGTAATTCCAGATTTTCCATTTCTTTCATTGTCTCCTGTAATAAATGTCATATGGCAGTGACAGCGATGTGGTAAAGATTATTTCCATCAAAAATACACGGTAACGGTAATGACCATCAGCCGGAAGCGAGAAGGTCACTGCTGTTTCTGTACAAAAAAACAGCACCGTGACCCAATAGCCTGAATGATCACGGTGCGGCCCTGTGTGGGAATCCGAGACTGACTAAGTCTGTGGCACCAGGTATCTCATGTCTGCTTACTCTCCAAAGACAGCCTTGTAATCGTTCTGGAATTTTACAATTCCCTCATCGGTAAGCGGATGATGGATCATCTGCTTGATTACCTTAAACGGAACGGTTGCAATGTCTGCGCCCGCGAGTGCACAGTCCGTAATATGCATGGGGTTGCGGATCGATGCGCAGATAATCTGGGTGTCGATATCATCGGCAACAGCAAAGATGTCGGAAATCTCCTGGATCAAATCAACGCCTCTCGTGCTGATGTCATCCAGACGTCCCAGGAAGGGAGATACATATGTCGCGCCTGCTCTTGCGGCAAGAAGTGCCTGATTTGCCGTAAAGATCAGCGTGCAGTTTGTCTTGATTCCTTCCGAGTGAAGAACCTTGATCGCTTTCAGCCCCTCTGCCGTCATCGGGATTTTTACAACCATGTTCGGATGAATCGCGGCAATCTCCCGTCCTTCTTTGATCATTCCTTCCGCATCCGTTGTGGTAGCCTTGACCTCTCCGGAGATCGCTCCATCAACAATCGTGGTGATTTCCTTCAGAACAGTCTTGTAATCGCGGCCTTCCTTTGCGATCAGAGACGGGTTTGTGGTAACGCCGCAGATAACTCCCATGTCATTTGCCTCACGGATTTCATCTACATTTGCTGTGTCGATAAAGAATTTCATGATTAAGGTCCTCCTTAAAAATAAATGATATCACATCTTACATTGAAACCAATGAATGGATGAGCAAAGCTCTCAGAAGCCTGATGGCATATATCTTTGCTCAACATATAGATTAATTCGATTAATACATAAAGTCAATATTAAATTTGCCTGTGAGGCACGGGCAGTCCAAATCTTATACCTTTTGTCGCACGATTTGTCGCATGGTTGTTTGGTTTACAAAGATTACTGATCTTCCACATTCATGGTCCGTCACGATTTTACAGTGAAGGCTCACACGAATAAAGTCACGGGAATGCGGCAGCATCATATGCAACAGGCGCTGCCGGAATGGATCACTCGCTTTTCTTTTGCGTGTCACTGAAAAAATCAGCCGGATGACGGAAAATATCCGTGATTGCCACTATAGCAGCGCCATTCACCATCGAGTCATGTTCAACGACGGAAAGACTGATATTTGTGCTTTCGAAAATTGCCGGGATTGTGCGCTCCCGCACCCTCTGTCTCACCCTCTGAAGCATCAGATCCGGCGCCACGTGGGACATTTCATCCCCCAGCATGAGGTATTTCGGATTAAAGCTGTTGATAATATTGACGACGCCGACCGCCAGACGATCGCAGCATTCCAGATAGACTGCTACGGCATCCGCATCTCCATCACGGACCAGTTCCGCTGCCTCCCGGAATGTCAGCGCTCTGTCTCTTTGCGGCGAACCGGAAGAGCTGTCTTCCGATGAACTGCGCCTGCGCATCCGCTCATTGACAAATTTTGTAAATGCAATCGATGAGCAGTAATTCTCGAGGCATCCTCTGTTGCCGCAGATGCATCTTGGCCCATTCATATCGATGGAGGTATGCCCGATTTCTCCGGCGGTGCCGATGCTTCCACGAACGAGCTCTCCGTCACTGATGATTCCGGCGCCGATGCCCTGCCCGGCAGCGACATAGACAAGGAGATCATTGTCCAGTTTGTCGCGATTATACCAGTACTGAGCAACAGCCGCCGCGTTTGCATTCTGTTCGATATAGATCGGAATGTGATACCGGTTTTTCAATTCCTGCTCAATCGGGACCTCATTCCAGCCGGATGCCCCCGTCATAAGCTCGATTCTCCGGGTTACCCTGTTATAGGGACCCGGAATTGCGACTCCGATTGCAAGGATCTTACGTCCCCCTGCCTCGTCAATGCATTGATCCACGGATATTAACAGGTGGGAAAATACCTCCTTTGCGGACACTCCGGTGAAATCTTCAGATATACGGGAAAAAATCTCTTCTCCTGCAATGTTGAACAACCCGAATGAGTAGTTCTTCCTGGTGATCCGGATTCCGATGACACCGTATTCTTCCTTGTTCAAAGAAATGCCGATCGATCGACGCCCCTTCTCCCCGGTCAGGAAACCGACTTCTTTTACAATTCCCCACCGGATAAAGTCATTGATAATGTTCGTCACCGTGGCCTGCTTCAGACCGGAAAGCTTTGCGAGTGTAATCCTTGCGCACTCGCCCTCACTTCGTAGAAAATTCAGGAGAAGCTCCCTGTTCAAATCCTGGATGTTCGTCTGATTCATGCCTGTTCTCGCTACACTCATATCTCGTCCTCATGTCTGCCGGTCCGGATCCGGCCCCCTGTTCAGAATGTGTTCCCGGACAACGTTCTTTTATCTGATTATAACACGGAAACGAATAACTTATAAGACGGAACTAAGTGAAAGACACCGGAAGAACCGGCAATAGGACTGAAAAATCCTTACCGCACATAGTTGGGGTGAACAGTAACCGGCAGGAAACGGCCTCGCGGTGAGAAACGGGAAGTAAGAGCCTCTGGCAAAACAACGGAAAGGAAACGGATGAAGTGATCCTTTGGTCAAACATGTTGTGGTACAATGAGAGAAACCCTGGAGGAAAACGATTCGATGAAAACACAGAAATACCGGGATTATTCACTCAAATTCTATTATGAGGTAGCAGGAATCCGTTGTGAGGTCCTGGATCCTCAAAAAAACGTGCTACAGGCAGGACTTTTCCAAAGTCAGGACGAGGCGGAACGGTGGGGACGTGATCTGATTGATCGCATTATTCGTTCGCGTGGCGACCGCTATTCGCAGGGAAATTCGCCTTTCGAGGCGGATGCCGGCTCCTCTTTCAGCATTTCCGGGAGAAAAAGCAGGTCCGGCCACAGGAATATGGTTCCTGTCATCACAATTCTGCTGATTCTCGCGAATGTGCTTGTGTTTCTGTTTGAAGAAATGACCGGAGGAAGCAATGGAGACAACGCAGTCGTCGCGGCAGGCGCGCAGTATGCGCCGCTGATGATCAAAGAGCATCAGTGGTGGAGGCTGTTTACAAGCATGTTTATCCACTTCGGGTTCAGCCATATATTTTCCAATATGATCTCACTGACTTACTGCGGCTGGTCTCTGGAGCAGCAGTATGGAAAAATCCGCTACCTGATCCTGTACCTGGTCAGCGGGATCGGCGGCAACCTTCTCAGCCTTGCAGTTGACCTTTCCACCGGAAACTACGGAATATCTGCCGGCGCGTCCGGAGCCGTTTTCGGGCTGATCGGCGCATACGCAGGGGCTGCAGTCATAGACAGAAAGAAGACAAACCGCCGCGCGAATCCATGGCTGATGATTATTTTTTCCGTTTTTATGTTTCTCCAGAATATCGGGGCTGGTGTCAATGCCTGGGCCCATCTGGGAGGCATGATCACCGGTTTTATCCTTGGCATGGTTCTGCGGGATAACGACCGAAACGGCAGACCGGATTTCCTTCAGAGAAATATCTGATCATATTTTTTTCTCCCGAATTGGAAATACTCATATATCCAAAAGCGTATAGAATAAGACGCAGATTTTCAAAATTCAATGGCGGGAGGAAACAATTATGACAGAGAAAAATACGACAAAGAAAACAGCAGCATCAAATGTAATCCCATTTAAAAGCCGTACTCAGGATCTGGTTACCACTGCGTTGATGATTGCCCTCACCTATGTGGCGACCTGGCTGATCAACATCCGTCTTCCGTTTGTGGGAAGCGGCGGACTGATTCATCTGGGAAATGTCCCCCTGTTCATTGCCGCGATTCTCTTTGGCAAGAGAACCGGAGCACTTGCGGGAGGAATCGGGATGGGGCTTTTCGATCTGCTGAGCGGATGGACGGCCTGGGCGCCTTTTACCCTGATCATTGTCGGATTCATGGGCTTTGTAGTCGGTCTGTTCGCAGAAAAACGTCCGATCCGGAATGTGCATCTGAATGACACGGTTTCCATGATACTTGCTCTCTTGATCAAAATTGTCGGTTATTATTTTGCCGAGGTGATTCTATATGGAAACTGGATCACTCCTCTCGGCTCCATTCCGGGCAACATTCTGCAGGTCGTAACGGCAGCCGTTATCGTTCTGGCTGTTCTTCCGGTACTTCGGAGGGTTACCCGCCGGGCCTATGCGGTGGCTGTCTGAGTCTGTCAGCATCATTCCACCGCGGAGGCACACGTTTTTTGTTGTGCGGATGTTCATATTTTTCCATCAGAGGTGATGATATTATGTACAAGATCATGACGGCCGGACCCTCTCAGGTCCGCCAGAACGTCAGAGACGCAAGGGCACTGCCCTGCACCAATCCGGACATTGATCCGGCATTCTACGATTTTTATCATGAAACCTGTGCGCTGCTCTCGAAGGCACTGCACACCGATCAGACTGCCTTCATTCTCGGAGGAGAGGGTATTCTGGGGCTGGAAGCCGCCTGTGCTTCGCTCACGGAGCCCGGCGACCGGGTTCTCGTCATCGACAACGGCATTTTTGGAAAGGGATTCGCGGATTTTGTGAAAATCTACGAAGGGGTTCCTGTCCTCTTTACCACGGATTATCACGAGCCGGTACCTCTGAACGCCCTGAGAGCTTATCTGCAGAAAGACCATAATTTCAAATACGCGACCGTTGTCCACTGTGATACACCAAGCGGTGTACTGAATGATGTGGAGGCCATCAGCAGACTTCTGAATTCCTACGGCATCATGGTCGTTGCGGACTCTGTTGCAGGCATGTTCGGAGAACCTCTCGATCTCGGGAAAAGCTGCATCGATATCCTTTGCGGCGGGTCTCAGAAAGCGCTCTCCTGTCCGCCCGGCCTGACAATGATCTGGGTAAGCGACCGCGCCTTCCGTGCCATGGAAGAACGGAAGACACCGATCCGGAGTTTTTACGCGAACATTCTGGCCATGAAAAACTATTATAGAGATCAATGGTTCCCCTACACCATGCCGGTAAGCGACATCAACGGTCTCCGGCAGGCGCTCGACAACTTCCTGGACGACCCGGATGTCTTCGACAGACATGCCCGGATCGCCGGTGCCGTACGGGAAACCGTAAGGGCAGCCGGTCTCTCCCTTTTCCTGAGGAGAGGAATGTCCAACACGGTAACGGTGATCAATGTGCCGGAAGGTATCACAGACCGTGAGCTGCTTGCGGAAATGGCGGAAGATTACAACATCCTGATTTCCGGATGCTTTGACGTTCTTGCCGGAAAGGTTGTGCGAATCGGACATATGGGCGAGAGCTGCAACCGGCCGGATGTCGCGGACACGCTCTGCGCGATGCAGAAGGTACTGGAAAAGCATGGAATCCGCCTGAAATGTGACATGAAGCAGACATTTCTGACGCTCACAGAATAATCAGAAAACGCGGTTCCTTCCCACAGAGAAATTGATCCGGACGGGTCAGAAAATATCACGTAACAACCCCAAAAGACGGTTCCAGGATACAGACATGTGGATCCGGACGGATCAGAAAAAATTACACAATAATCAAAAAAGGCGGCCCTGTCACACCCGGATCACGGGCAGTGACGTGGACCGCCTTCTTTTTTTACGCGAACAGTGAGCC
>DGTF01000070.1:6683-14451 GCA_002394235.1 Eubacterium sp. UBA4343
CTCGCGCAGTGTGTTTTATCTCGTTGGCTATTTTCTCCTCCGCTTTTACCGGAAATGAAGGCAGCTGATAAAATCAGCGGATTTCTGCCTTTTCGAGCAGCTCCGGAATCTTGTCCTCCCATCCGAGCGACATGATGTGAACACCCTGACAGTAAGGTCTGCACTCCCGGATAATCCGGGCAGCGATTTCAACGCCGGTGATTCCGGCTTTCGTCTTCTCCTTGTCTGCTCTGAGCTCATCCAGCATGGAATCCGGAACAGAAATGCCCGCGACATTGTTGTTCATGAATTTGCACATGCCGACGGATTTCGGAATGATGATGCCGAGCATTACCGGTTTGCCGAACTGTTTCGCCTGTTCCATGAATTTGATGAACTTCTCCGGCTCAAAGACAGCCTGCGTCTGGAAATATTCCGCGCCCGCCGCTACCTTTCGCTCCATTTTCATGAGCTGCGCGTCTACGGAGTCGCTGCACGGAGACACAACGGCACCCTTGGCGAATTTCGGCGGTTCACCGACGATATCATTTCCTCCGAGATCCCTGCCCTGTTCCAGCAGGCACATGGTGTGCAGAAGGGAAACCGAATCCAGATCGAATACCGGCTTCGCATCCGGATGATCGCCCAGCTTCGTGTGGTCACCGGTGAGCGCAAGCACATTGTCGATGCCGAACAGCGCGGCGCTCAGCAGATCAGACTCCAGAGCGATCCGGTTTCTGTCACGGCACGCGAGCTGGAAAATCGGATTAAGTCCCGCATCCTTCAGCGTCTTGCACACGGCAAGAGAGCCGATCCGCATGACGGAAGACTGGCAGTCCGTTACGTTGATCGCGTCGACTTTGCTCAAATATTTCTTTGCACTCTCTACCAGTTCATCGATGTGAAATCCCTTTGGCGGGCCGACCTCGGCAGATACTACAAATTCGCCCTGTTTAAACAACTCTGTAATTTTCATAATTGTCTCTCCTGATATTCGTGATCTATGGCAGATTTTCAGCATTCCGGCCCCGGGAACTGTATTTCGCGGTATCTCAGGTCCGGAAGCCGAATTGCCTTCATTTATGATTCTTTACATTCTCTGGTTGCTTCATCAGTTGCAAAATTGTGCAGCTGGGTCGGGCAGCGCATGGCGTCAAGCCGCCCAAGGGCTTTCAGCCGTCTGTATATGCGCTCCCATCCGCATTCCATCTCGGGGTCCACTTCACACATCCCGTTCCGGGCACCGCCGCACTGACCGTTCACAAGGCTCTTGGAGCAAGCAGTGATCGGGCAGATTCCTCCCGTCAGATTCAGATAACAGGTTCCGCACTGTCCGCAGTCTGCCTCAAGAGGGGTGACGCCCTGATATCCCGGAAGCCGGATCGTATCGCATGCGGCATACACCGGTTTGTTCCGGTAGAGATCCGCAACCGTCTGGACACCGACTCCGCATGAGAATACAAGAATTGAATCAGCCGCCTCAATTTCAGCCGCGTGGTTCTTCAGCTGAAGCTTCAGGTTGTCCGGGTTGCAGATATAATCTGTTGTGACGATACCGGTCACTCTTCCGCTCTCTGCAAGAGATTTCTCAAGCACATCTGCTTCCTTCTCGGGGAAGCGTACCTCCATGCATCCGTGACAGTTAATGATGAATGCTTTACCGGTCACGAGGGAATCGATGGTATCTTTTGATTTTAACTCAGTAATCAGCACTTTACTTCACCTCCCTGATCATGACTTTTCCTTTTCTGATCTTGGTGACCAGAGGAATCTTGGAGGAGCAGATATACTGGCAGCAGCCGCACTCAAAGCAGTCTCTGATATTTTCTGCAAGAAGAGCCTTCGCGTCGCCCTCATCCACATATTTTGCGAAATTCAGCGGTGCAAGCTCCATCGGACATACATCCACACAGCGTCCGCAGCGGATGCAGGCTTCTTCTTCACTGTGCTGTGTATCGACAGCGATGATACCATTGGACCCCTTGATCACAGGAACGTTCGTATCGGAAATCGCGAATCCCATCATCGGGCCGCCCATCTTGATGGTGATATCGTCTCCTGTCGTGCCTCCACAGTAGTCAATGATATCCTGCACATTCGTACCGATTCTGACCATGAAATTTCCGGGATGAACCATATGCTCTCCCGATACGGTTACCGCCCGTTCCACAAGCGGCATGCCTGTCCGGATGGCGTCAGCGATCGCCTTCGCCGTGCTGACGTTGTCTACGACAGCGCCGACATCCGCCGGAAGTCCTCCGCTCGGAACCATTCGTCCCATCACGTTCTTAATGAGCATCTTCTCGGCGCCCTGCGGATATTTCGTACGTACGCATCTCACCTCGATGTTTTCAATGTCTTCCACCTTCGACTGAAGCAGCGCCACAGCGTCCGGTTTATTATCTTCTATAACGATGTATCCCTTCGGCGCATTCACCGCCTTCATAATCGCCTGCAGTCCGAAAATGACAGCGTCCGGATACTCAAGAAGAACGCGGTGATCCGCGGTGAGAACCGGTTCGCACTCACATCCGTTCAGAAGGACCGCGTCAATCGGCTTGTTCGGCTTGAGCTTCACATAGGTCGGGAAGCCGGCGCCGCCCATTCCGGTGATGCCCTTCTCCTTTACGATTTCAACGATCTCATCCGGTGTAAGATCCTCCAGCTTTCCGGCGGGTTTTACAGATGCGTCCGGAGTGTCCTTGCCGTCAGACCGGATCACAATCGACATCACGCCCGGTCCCTTGTTCGGATGGGTATGCGGCTCGATGGCAGTAACGGTTCCGCTCACACTGGAGTGAATGCAGCAGCTGATAAATCCATCCTGCTCCGCAATTTTTTGTCCGACGTTTACGTGATCTCCCACCTTGACAATCGGAACCGCGGGCTTTCCAACATGCATGGACAAGGGAATAATTACCTGTTCCGGCTCCGGGAATTTCGCGAGCGGAATATCCTCGGTAATTTCCTTGCGTTCGCTCGGATGGACACCTCCGTAATAACCGGAGAATCTTCTCTCCCGGAGATTTTTTACATAGTCATTGATTTCCCTGTGGCTGATTCTGGAATAATCACGGAACTGCACAGGCTGCGCAAGGAATTCCTCCAGCCTGCCCTGTGCCTTCAGTCTGTCATAAATTCTCTGCCATGCGCAGTCCTTCTGCGGGTCGACTTCGCACTTTCCGTCTTTTGCGCCTCCGCACTGGCCGTTTAAAAGGCTCTTGGAACAGTCAACAATCGGACAAATACCTCCGGTAAGGTTCAGATAACACTGCGAACACGCACCGCAGGTCTTCTTCGTCAGGGCCATACCATGATATCCGGTATAGTTCAGTGAATCAGCCGCGGCGAGTACGGGTTTAACCTCCATATTCGCGACTGTCTGAATACCAAGACCGCAGGCTACAACCGCAATATGGTCAGTTCCCTCCGGGATCATATCCGGCAGACGCTCTTCTGTCCGGACCTGATTGCAGAGGAAGTCAACCTTTGCGATGCCTGTGACCCTTTTGCCCTGTGCCTCCGCAAGCTTCGCGAATTCGTCCGCATCCGGCTCGTTCAGGGTGTCGAATTCCTTGAAGCATTTGTTACAGGCGACAACGAAGATATTGTCTCTGTCTTTGAGAAGAGTGTTCAATTCTTCGCTGTCTTTCAACGCATACTTGGTATAATTCACCATGTTTCTCCTTTCTGAAATATTTGATTGTCCTGACCATCTATGTCCACTTCCGTGAAATTTCGGATTCTCCGCAATCCTACCGTTTCCATAATCTCGGTTATCCGTTTCATACGCCTAAATAACCAGGACTTGTGTCTATTTTAGCATATTTTTTATCCGAATTCTCTATCTTTTTTGGAAATTACAGACAAATAATTCTGTCAACGGAGCGCGGTCTGTGCCGCACAGCTTCTTCATGCCTGCACGTAAAAAAGCAGAATCCTGCCGGGTGTCTTGTCCGTATTACCGGCAGATGCTTCGTACCTGCACGCAAACGAGATAAAACACGCTGTGCGAGTTTTATCTCGCTATCGCGACGCTCGCCGCACACGAATACTTCGCATTCGGCTGCGGCTCACTGTTCGCGTAAAAAAACAGGTCAGAGATTCACAGCCGCGCGAAAAGTGTGCCGTGAAATCTCTGCCCTGTCGGGTTTGGTTCACTGCCTGTGTATATTTCTTGTGGCGACGACGTCGATTCCCGTTCCGCAGACGTCCGGTATCACGACATCTCCGATCTTTACGGGAGCTGAAATGCAGACGCGGTTGATGGCGTCCATGCATTCGAAAATCATGTCCTTCGGGATGTTTCCTTTTGTCTTCACCGAGCAGCGCTCCTTGTCGCCTCCCGTCACCGCGACGGTTGAGGTTACGGTTCTCTCCGGGTGAATGACCTCTTTTCTCGCGTACCGGTCTCCGATTTTGCAGCTGTTTCCGGTTACGCTCTTTATTTCTTCCCCTTCAAATTCTACTGTGATCTGGCAGCCCATGGGGCAGCCGATACAGGTCAGATCTCTTTTCTGCATCATACTCCGTGCCTCCTTCATATGGTCTGCCGGCGTGCGGCACTGTCCGCAGCTGCGGATGTCGCATTTGCGTGGCTGATCGTTTTCTCTTCCGAAGCTTTCTCCACCGGTTCGGGCGCATCGTCCTCTTCGATTTTTATTGTGATGGTGCGCAGGTCCGGCTTTTCCAGAAGCTTTTTCTTCTGGAGAATGATTTGTTCCATCTCTCCGGGTGCCATGATTTTCTTCTTCTGATGCTGAACCCGCTCGTCATCAAAATAAACACTCACATAGGCCTGACGATAAACCGCTCCGACCCGGAAGCGGACTGTCAGCAGATCATCCATTCGATCTGTGTGAATCGTCGACGGAACGGTATACCGGACTCCGCCGGTAGCGACAAGCCGAATGGGTGACTGTTCCCCTGATGCCTCAGCGCATCCGCTCTGCACATATCTGGCAGCAGCTTCACCTGCCCTGCCTGCCTCTTCTGATACGTAATCAACCAGATCATGAACATGAAGGACATTCCCGCAGGCAAATACACCGGGAATGTTCGTCTCCATGATTTCATTGACAAACGGTCCCTTCGTGACCGGATTCATCTCCACTCCGCAGCCTGCGGAAAGTTCGTTCTCCGGGATTAAGCCGGTGGACAGAAGAAGCGTGTCGCAGGTATACCGTTCTTCCGTACCCGGAATCGGTTTCATGTCTTTTCCCACCTTTGCTATCGTAACCGCCTTCACGCGGTCCTTTCCTTCAATGTCCACCACGGTGTGTGAAAGCTTCAGCGGAATTCCAAAGTCATCCAGGCACTGCACGATATTTCTCTTGAGGCCTCCGGAATAAGGCATCAGCTCCGCGACAACCTTGACGGTTGCCCCTTCAAGAGTCATTCTGCGCGCCATGATCAGCCCGATATCGCCGGATCCAAGGATGACGACCTCATGTCCCGGCATGTAACCCTCGATATTCACCAGGCGCTGTGCCGTACCTGCGCTGTAGATGCCGGCGGGCCGGTATCCCGGTATGTTCAGAGCACCTCTTGGCCTCTCCCTGCATCCCATAGCGAGAATCACGGCACCTGCCTGAATCCGGAACATCCCGTCAGTCCGATTCATCGCGGTCACAACCTTATCCCGGGAGATGTCCATCACCATCGTATCGAGTCTGTACTCGATACCCAAATCATATACCTGCTGAATAAAGCGGTCTGCATATTCCGGACCGGTCAGCTCCTCCTTGAAGGTATGAAGTCCGAATCCGTTGTGGATGCACTGATTCAGAATTCCTCCAAGTTCCTTATCTCTTTCCAGGATCAGAATCCTCCGGGTTCCGCTTTTTCTGGCCGCAATAGCCGCCGCAAGGCCGGCGGGACCGCCGCCGACAATCACAATATCATAAGACATCATCTCATTTGTCTCCATCATTCTTCCTCCCCGCTATGCTCTTTCGTGCGGCCGATAACCAGTCTGGAATTTCCCCCGCTCTTGGTGATTTTCTCATATGGAAGTCCAAGTTCCTGATGAAGGATCTCCATGGTACGCGGAGAACAGAAGCCTGCCTGACAGCGTCCCATGCCTGCTCTCGTTCTGCGCTTGACGCCGTCCAGGGAGCGGGCGCCGAGCGGGCGGCGGATTGCGTCCAGAATTTCTCCCTCGGTCACGGATTCGCATCGGCAGATAATTCTTCCGTATGCGGGATTTTTTCGAATCAGCTCGTTTCTCTCCTCATAGGAAAGAGAGGCAGGATTCAGAATTCCCTTTCGGGTTCCGGTCCAGTTCTCCTTCCGCTCCGGTTTCATCTTCTCTTCCAGCAGCTGTCTTACATATTCGCCAATCGCGGGACTCGAGGACAGGCCGGGGGATTCAATTCCCGCACAGTCGATAAAATGAGGCGCATCCTCTACCTCTCCGATAATGAAATCATGGCCGTCTTCATGAGCCCTGAGTCCGGCAAAGGAGGTGATCACCTGGCGCATAGGTATATTTTTCACACTCTTCGCGGCTTTTTCTATGATTTCGTTCAGGCTGTCCGCCGTTGTATTTGTGCCTTCTTTGTTCCCGATGTCCTGTGCATTCGGTCCGATCAGCAGGTTGCCGTGAATCGTGGGTGTTACCAGAACACCCTTCCCCATTTTCCCCGGCTGTGCAAACACCGTGTGGGACACATGATTTCCGGCTGCATGGTCAAGCAGGCAGTAGCTGCCGCGTCTCGGGGTGATATGTATTTTCCTGGCGCTTACCATATTGTGGAAGACATCTGCATAGACGCCGGCCGCGTTGACAAGATACCTGGTCCGGTATTCTCCGTTACAGGTGCGGATCTTCCAGATCCTCTCTCCGTCCGGCTTCACGTTCTCTGCCTCGATTTTTTCCACTTCAGTATTGAAGAAAAAGTCGACGCCGTTGACGTATGCATTTTCTGCCATCGCAATATTCAGAAGGAACGGGCAGATAATTCCGCTTGTTTTTGCATGAAATGCGCCTACGACATCGTCCGCGAGATTCGGCTCGATGGCGAGAGCTTCCTCTCTGCTCAGGATTTCCATGCTGTCGGCGCTGAGGCCGTTGGCAATTCCGCGGTCATACAGCTCCTGAAGTCCTCCCAGCTCTTCCGGGTCCGTGCAGACCACAAGGGCACCGTTTCTTCGGAACGGTACATCAAGATCCACGGCAATCTTATCCATCATTTCGTTACCACGAACATTCAGCTTTGCCATCATGCTCCCTGTTGCTGCATCGAAACCGGCGTGCACAATCGCACTGTTGGCCTTGGTTGTGCCGCAGCAGACATCTTCTTCCTTTTCCAGCACACAGATATTGAATCTGTACCTGGAAAGCTCCCGGGCAATCGCGCATCCGCTCACTCCCGCTCCTATAATGATCACATCATACAGCATCGTACATTTTACCTCCTGATTTCTGGACTTCTGACCTGCAGGGGCCCCCGCAGGCAGCAGGGAAAAAGAGCTTTATGAATTCCCCCTGCAATCGTGACGCTTGCCGCATTCGGCTGCGGCTCACTGTTCGCGTAAAAAAGAGTCAGCACATAAACAGTACGATGTACTGTTCAGCGACTGACTCATTGTTCTCCAGCTGCAATATTAGATTTGACTGTTCCCTCTCCCGGAATTCATCAGGGCCGTTCCAAAAGGAACGCCGCGCTGCAGGTGGTACCTTGTCCTCTGAAATCCGGAACTAATTGTATTGTAACACATCTTTCAGCGTTTGTGTGTTATTTATCCGTTAATTTTTTTTACCCCAAAAATGAAATTTTAAATTCCA
>DGTF01000066.1:0-7506 GCA_002394235.1 Eubacterium sp. UBA4343
GGATCAAACTCTCATAAAAAAGATTGATTCGTTCAGAATTAACACTTGGCCAATTCATCCCTTTTTACTGTTTTAAAGGATCGTAATCAATTCGTTATCTCCCTGCGAACAGTTTGATAACCCGTTGAATACTTTCGATCGTTCAAACAAAAATTTTATAAAACTTCATTTGAATTTTCGAGGATGTGTTTTACTGTTCAGTTGTCAATGTTCATTCGTTTTCTATAACCAAATCGATTGTGTTGAAAATCTTTCAGCTCAATTCATTTTGGTTGAATTGTTTTGTCGCATCGCTGCAACGATGTAAACTATATCATCATTGCGAATGTATGTCAACATCTTTTTTCATTTTTTTTCGTTTTCTCAATTGCAATAGTAAATTCCATCTCGTAGTGGAATTTAACCCTTCCAAAACCCTACGCATTTAAGGATGGAATCCTGCTATTGCGTATTGTAAAACTATCATCCTCCGCAAGACGGCCGGGCAGCGAGAATCATGAATTTCGCAGAATCGTCGCTTGTCGCAAGACAGCCGGACGACGCAAATCAAGAATCTCCCATCATATTTTCATGCTTTTTTCAGTGCATTGAGGTACCCGATGGCTTCCCTGATGTTGGATACCGGTATCAGATTGATCGGTGAGCTTTCCCGGACTCCCGACAGAGCGCGCATACAGGATTTTGGAAGAATGACGGTCCGAAATCCCAGCTTCTGGGCTTCACGGACTCTTTGTTCTGCCATTGCCACGGAACGGATTTCTCCGGAGAGGCCGACTTCGCCGAAGACTACCGTGTCTGCGGGGATGGCAACATCTCTTGCGCTCGACGCGATCGCGAGAAGAATGCCCAGATCTACAGCAGGTTCTGTCATTTTCACTCCGCCGGTGATATTCACATAGGCATCGCTTTGTGACAGATTGATGTGTACTCTTTTTTCCAGGACGGCCATAAGGAGATTTACGCGATTATAATCCGTTCCGTTTGCGGTTCGTCTCGGAAATCCGAAATTACTGCGGCACACCAGCGCCTGAATCTCAATCATGATGGGGCGGGTACCTTCCATCGAACAGGCAACGACAGAGCCGGATGCGTCAGTCGGTCTGCCGTCCAGCATGTACTGCGAAGGGTTCGCCACCTCTTTGAGCCCCTCTGCGCGCATCTCAAATACGCCGATTTCGTTTGTCGAGCCGAAACGGTTCTTTGCCGCGCGGAGGATCCGGTAGGACTGACTTCTGTCTCCCTCAAAATAGAGCACGGTGTCTACCATGTGCTCCAGGACTCTGGGTCCGGCGACATTTCCCTCCTTCGTCATATGACCGACGATGAAAATCGGAATCAGCATGGTCTTCGCAATGCGGAGCAGCACCCCGGTCGATTCCCTGACCTGAGAGACATTCCCGGGCGATGACTGAATGTCCTCGTTGTACATCGTCTGAATGGAGTCAATGACAACCATGTCCGGCTTCTCATGCTCAATGACTCCCTCGATATCGGTAAGGTTTGTTTCGCACAGCAGTTTGAGATTGTCGCTGAAAGTGCCAATGCGCACGGATCTCAGTTTGATCTGCTGCAGGGATTCTTCTCCCGACACATAGAGCACCCGGACGCCCTTTGCGGTGAGATGCTGACACACCTGAAGAAGCAGGGTAGATTTTCCAATACCCGGGTCTCCGCCGATCAGAATCAGCGATCCTTTTACGATACCGCCTCCCAGGACGCGGTCCATCTCACCAATGTCTGTCCGGGTCCTCTGCCCGGATGAGACATCAATCTCCGAAAGTGATTTCGGTTTCAAGCGCTCGCTATTTCCTGCAGATGACAGCCCGGTGCTTCTTGTACCGGATTTCTTTGTCGAAACGAGTTCTTCCACAAACGTATTCCACTGGTGGCAGGAGGGACACTGACCCATCCATTTTGCAGATTCATATCCGCAGTTCTGGCAGAAATAAGCGCTCTTTTTGTCTTTGCTCATGTAAAATCTCCTGAAAAAGGCTCCGGAATACTCCGGAGCCTGGTTTTAGACTTTCACAATCTTCACGTTTACGGATTTTCCTTCGCTGAGTTCAACACTGAAGGAGAGCTTTCCACCCATATTCGTGGTCATGTGTCCCACATTCACATCGTCGAGAAGAACCTGATATTCTGTATTCTCTGCGGCTCCCACCGTGATCTCAGCGTCTTCCGGTCCTTCCACAGAGAAGGAGATCTCCTGATCCGTGATTCTGAGATTCCTTACTGCAGTGCCGGGAACCGATTCGTATACGAAGGTTTCGTTGCATTCCAGTTTTGTGATTTCACGGTAGGTTTTTACCTTGTACAAATTGCCCTTGAATTCGAAATCTCCCAGCTTTTTCTTTGCATCCAGCTCATAATTGCCAAAGCTCAGTGTTCCGTCATTTTCTGCGCGAAGCAGTTCCTTAACGACAGCCATTTTTTTGTACTCCTTCTGCTATTGATGAATATTCGTGTATCTGACTGGCAGATACGTTCGGCGGTCCGCCTTCCCTTCTCGTGCGGATGACGTGCCCGCCATTTAATCTTTGAAAATATTATACGATATTCGTGTTTTTTTCTCAACCGGCAGGATTGTGAAATTGTGATGTAGCGGCAGTTCGCTGCCCTTCGGCAATCATTTCTTCTGTGTCCGGAAGATAATCTTTTCATCCCGGCAGCCTACAGAGACATGGTCTCCGCTACGGATCGACCCCTTCAGAATTTCTTCCGCAAGGGGATCCTCGATCCTGGTCTGAATAGCGCGTCTGAGCGGTCTTGCTCCGTATTTACTGTTATAGCTTTTTTCAATGAGGCTATCCTTTGCCGACGCGGTGACAGTCAGACGAATGTTCATCTGATCGCTGCAGCGCCGGATCAGATCTCCCAGGAGAATATCGACGATCCGATGCATCTCCTTCTTGCCGAGGGAGTGGAACACCAGAATCTCATCGATACGGTTCAAAAACTCCGGACGGAACATCTGACTGATCTCATCCATGACCTGATCCTTCATATCGCTGTAATTCCGTTCTTCATTGTCCTCTGATAAAAATCCAAGATGCTTCGGCTGCACAATCCGGTTTGCGCCGGCATTCGAGGTCATGATGATGATGGTCTCCTTGAAGCTCACATTTCTTCCCTGCGCGTCGGTGATGTGTCCGTCGTCCAACACCTGAAGCAGGATGTTAAAGACATCCGGATGTGCTTTTTCGATCTCATCGAAGAGGATGACGCTGTACGGGTGGCGGCGCACTTTTTCAGAGAGCTGTCCGCCCTCATCGTACCCGACATAACCGGGCGGTGACCCGATCAGCTTGGATACGCTGTGCTTCTCCATGTACTCGGACATATCCACACGGATCATGGCGTCCTCACTTCCGAAGATTGCTTCCGCCAATGCCTTGGACAGTTCCGTCTTGCCGACACCGGTCGGACCCAGGAACAGGAACGAGCCGATCGGGCGATTCGGATCCTTCAGGCCGACCCGGCCTCTCCGGATTGCCCGCGAAACGGCAGACACTGCCTCATCCTGTCCGATGACACGTTTGTGCAGAATACTCTCGAGTCTCGCCAGCTTTCTGGATTCCGATTCCGCGATTTTCGAAACCGGAATCCTGGTCCACATGGATACCGTTTTTGCGACGTCCTCTGCGGTAACCTGTTTTCTTCTACCGGAGCTCTTCTTTTCACCCTTTTCCAGAAAGCTCTCCAGTGTAGCCTGAAGCTTCTGAACCCGGGAGGCACTTGCAAAATCGTTTTTCCGGATAAAATCTTCCTTGATCCGGCGCATCTCAAGAATGCGGTCTTCCACAGACGCGCGGTCTGCAGTGTTCCGGGTAAGCTTTTGTACACTCTGCTCGAGTTCGTCCACAGACTCTGACCCGACACCGGCCCCGTCTGACGCAGTCCCCGGTTCATTCGCGGAGCGTGTTCTGCTGTCGGCAGTTTCTGCCGCCCGTCTGAAGTCTCCCAACTGGACGCTCGCGGATGCCTCATCGATAAGATCGATGGCCTTGTCCGGCTGGAAGCGGTCGTTGATATAGCGGGTGCTGAGGCGCACAGCCGCGTCCAGTGCCTCGTCCTGTATCCTTACGCCGTGATGTGCTTCGTAAAGCGGTCGGATTTCCCGAAGGATCTGAAGGGTTTGCTCCGAAGTGGGTTCCTCAACGGTGACCGGCTGAAATCTTCGTTCCAGCGCGGCATCCTTTTCTATGCGCTTGCGGTATTCCTCCGTAGTAGTCGCGCCGATCAGCTGGATTTCTCCCCTTGCGAGGGACGGCTTCAGAATATTTGAAGCATCCAGAGCTCCTTCTGCTCCTCCCGCGCCAATAATCGTATGGATTTCATCGATGAAGAGCAGAATGTTCCGGTCTGTGGTTACTTCTCCGATCACCTTCTTGATCCGTTCCTCAAATTCACCTCTGTACTTGGAACCCGCAACCATGGAAGAAAGGTCCAGTGTGACCAGGCGTTTTTCCGCCATGGCGTCCGGGACATTTCCCTCAGCGATTCTCTGAGCAAGGCCTTCAACAATTGCAGTCTTTCCCACACCCGGTTCACCAATCAGGCACGGGTTGTTCTTTTTCCGGCGGCTGAGGATCTCGATGACGCGGGTAATTTCCCGCTCTCTTCCGATCACCGGATCAAGGATGTGCTCCCGTGCCATGGCCGTGAGATCTCTGCTGTAACGATCAAGTGTCGGTGTTTTGCCGCTCTGCTCACCGGATTCCGAACGGATATCGTCGACCTCGCTCTGCATCTGCTCTTCCGTCAGCCCTGCGGTTTTCATCAGAGCCAGATAGAGCTTCTGCATATTCACGATTTCCGTGGAATGAAGCAGCTTGTAGGCGACAGAGTCGGAATCCCGGAGGATCGCCATCATGATGTGAGTGGTTCCTGCCAGCCGGTGGCCCTCTCTGCCGGCAATCCGGACTGCCTCATCGAGTATCTTCTGTGCCTTGACCGTGAATTCCGGCTTGTAGCACACCGGAGAGTCCTCCGCCGGTACAATCATGGAGCTGATGAATTTGTTCAGAATTTCTTCCGTCACTCCAAAGCTTTTGAGCACAGCTGCCGCGGTGCAATTTTTAGTCCGCACAAGTCCGAACAGGATATGTTCGGTTCCAATGTAGGACTGGCTGTTGTCCGTTGCCATTTTTTTCGCAAGGGATAGAGCTGTGCGCGCATTCGATGTAAACTGATTGTTCATATTGTTATCTCTTTTTCACTTCTTTTCTCATCAGGTTTTCCGAACTTGATTTGAAAAAAGCCCGGGGATGCTTGTTCCCGGGCTGATCATTTCGGATTATTTGTTTCTGCCGTGACAGTATTTGTATTTCTTGCCGCTTCCGCAAGGGCAGGGATCGTTGCGGCCGATTTTCTTCGGCTTCACAATAGTGCCGGACTTCTTCTGTTCGAGATAGAGAGCTTTCTTCTTCTCCGCAGAAAAAATCAGGTCCCACTCCGGCAGGTTGTACAGCCAGTCTGCCTTCGCATCAACCATGTTCTTGTAGAGCTTTTCCTTGTCGAAGCCGAGGTTTACCTCGGTGTCCTCTGTCATGGTTTCAATCGGATTCGGCACCTTCAGGGAATCGTTGATCCCGTCCAGAAATCCGGTCATCGTCATTACGTCAATCTTGTATCTATCCGCAAGCTCCTTGACCGTACCCTTTACTACCTCATTCGGGTTCGTCAGAAGCTTCTCATATATTCCCTTCTCAACAAGGAAATAATCCTGCCAGAACTTCTGAAGTTCATTCTTATTTGTCTCTTTATTGTAGGCAATTGCCTGCCAATCCTGTAATAAGGCCATTTCAAAATACCATCCTTCTGTTTTCTAAATGCCGCGCGGCTGTCTCCGGATCCGCCCCAAACGATATGATGCCGCAAGCATTCTAAAACAGTATAGATGAATCCGCCTAGAATTTCAAGTCTGGAAACTACTCGTTTCCGCTGTTTCCGCTATGTAGAAACTACTCGTTTCCGCTCTGCCCGGAAGTCCGGTCTGAAGCCTTCTCATTTCTGCTTTGTCTGTGGACTTTTTTCTTCCTCTTCGGAAGCATCCCCGGTGTCTTCCATCCGTTCCGGCAGCAGTGTCACAAGGGTATTCTCGATCCTGTGATCCTGAATACGGTACACGCGGATATGCATGGCGTCCGTATCCAGCTCGAAATGGCTTCCGTCCTCGGGGACGTAACCGAGGCGGCCCAGAATATAGCCTCCGAAGGTGTCGTAGTCCTCGTCTGGAAGATTTCTGCCAAGGGCCTGATTCACCTCATCGAGGGATGCGCCGCCCTGGATTCGCCAGGTTGTCGGAGAAATCTTGATGATGTCGTCCGGTTCATCCGTCTCGTCGTCTTCCGTAAGATCTCCTACGAGAACCTCGAGCAGATCCTTCATGGTGATCACGCCGTCCATTCCGCCATATTCGTCAAGAACAATGGCAAAGTAATTGCCTGTGGTCTTCATGTGCTGAAACATAACATCCGCCTTGACCGAACCGGGTACGAAATAGGCAGGATCGACCGCGCGGGCCATAATCTCCTCCTGTGTCGCGCCGCGAAGGCGGAAATAATCCTTCGCATCCAGAACGCCAAGTACATTGTCCGGAGTTTCCCGTACAACCGGGAACTGGTCGTGACGGCTCTCATGAATGGTTTTCTCCCACTCCTCGAGCGGATCCTCCTCGTACAGGCAGGCGACATCCTTTCTGTGTGTGCAGATCTCATCGACAGAGATGTCGTCGAACTCGAAGACATTGCGGATCATCTCCTGCTCATCCGAATTGATGTTGCCGTGCATGGTTCCCCGGTCTACCATCATCTTGATTTCGTCCTCCGTCACGTTCATTCTCTGGCTCGCCGGATCGATCCCGTTGAGCCTGAGGATTCCGTTTGAGATACTAGAAATAATTTCAGTAAGCGGGAAAAAAATCACGCCGAAGAAGCGATACCATCCGGCCAGATCGCATGCGGTCCTGGCTGTTTTTCTTCCGGCAAATGCCCTTGGAAGAATACTGGTGAGAATCATCAGAATGGCAGTGAACACAAGGACACAGATCACTGTGACGGCTGCCCGGGCAGCGCCATCGCCTGCGCTTATTCCCAGTGCTCCGCAGAGCTTATCCAGGCAGACTGCGGTCAGCGCAGCTGAGCTCCCCACGATACAGAGCATATTCAGTGTGTGAATCGAAGTGAGAAATCTTCCGGAATTTCCTTTCAATTTCTGAAGATAGGGAACCGCCGCATTTCCTTCTTCCTTCAATTCATCAATCTGTGTATCTGTCAGCGCAAGTACGGCCGTCTCACAGGCGGTAAATACTGCCGAAAGCGCAATCATCAGGATCGTCAGGATAACGTACCATATCCAGGGACCACTGTCCATTCGTTATTTCCTCCAAATCAATCGTTTATATGTTGTATAGAAAAGCATTGCCGTATGTCAAGCGAGATAAAACACGCTGCGCGCGTTTTATCTCGCTATCGCGGCGCTCGCCGCACACGAATACTTCGC
>DGTF01000066.1:7553-13708 GCA_002394235.1 Eubacterium sp. UBA4343
ACGAATACTTCGCATTCGGCTGCGGCTCACTGTTCGCGTAAAACAAAGAGGCTTCCGAACCGGAAGCCTCTGATCCGAAATCACCCGATGAAATTTCAAACCTGAAACCATCTGATGAAATTTGAAAATTCCAAAGTGTATTATCTGAAGTAATTTACACCGGATTCAAAAAGCTTCATGTCTTTTTCACCGTAGATGTTGACGGATACTCCGTCTCCGCGGCGTTCCGCATGGCACATTTTGCCGTATACGCGTCCGTCCGGGCTGGTGATTCCCTCAATGTTGAAGTAGGAGCCGTTGATGTTCCAGTATTCATCGTCGGTGAAGTTCCCGTCGAGATCACAGTATCTGGTGGCAATCTGACCATTCTCCTGAAGTCTGCGGATCCACTCGGAGTTCGCCGCGAATCTTCCTTCTCCGTGAGAAGCAGGCATCGTGTAAATGCCTCCCAGCTCTGTTCCGGCAAGCCATGGGGATTTATCGGACACAACCTTGACATATGCCATCTTGGAAATATGCCGATGAATGGTGTTGAAGGTCAGCGTCGGCGAGTCCTCCTTCTGACCCGTAATCTCGCCGTTCGGTACAAGACCGAGCTTGATCAGTGCCTGGAAGCCGTTGCAGATGCCCAGAGCAAGTCCGTCTCTCTTCTGCAGGAGGTCATTTACCGCTTCCTTTATGCTTGCGTTCTGGAAAGCAGTCGCGAAGAACTTGGCAGAGCCATCCGGCTCATCTCCGGCAGAGAAACCGCCCGGGAACATGATGATCTGGGACTGTTCAATCGCCTTGCGGAACTCCTCCACAGAATCCACGATATCTGTTGCGCTCAGATTGCGGAATACCTTTGTGATGGTTCTGGCTCCGGCCGCCTCGAAGACTCTCGCGCTGTCGTACTCGCAGTTGGTTCCCGGGAATACAGGGATGAATACGGTCGGCTGCGCGAGCTTGTGGCCGCACACATAGATGCTGTCAGCTTTGAATAATCCCTTGTCCTCAACGCCAGTATCCTTTGCGGGAACGCCGGAAACGGTCTTGAACACGCCGCTCAATGTCCCGTTCCATGCGTTCAGAGCGTCGTCCATGGAAATAGCCGTATTGCAGTATCGGAACACACCGTCTCCATTTACCTCACCGATGACCGTGTAAGTTGAAGCAAGCTTGCCGACCTGATCGGAAGGTACCTCAAGGATAAGGTCTCCGAGATACGGACTGAAGAGGTCTCTCGCATCCACACTGTGATCAATGGTAACGCCGAGCTTATTGCCAAAGGCCATCTTGCTTACCGCGACAGCAATTCCGCTTCTCTCGACAACGTAGGCAGCCTTGACCCGTCCTGCCTCGGTGTCTTCATGTACCCTGCTGTACAGATCCATAACCTGATCATAGACCGGCAGCTCGTACTGATTCTTCGGTATGCGGATCCAGACCAGTTTGTCTCCCGGGGTCTTCAGTTCCGGTGTGATCACATCCTTCAGTTCCGCGACATCTACCGCGAAGGACACAAGCGTCGGCGGAACATCGATGTCATTGAAGGTACCGGACATGCTGTCCTTGCCGCCGATGGAAGCAAGACCATACTCGATCTGCGCCTCATACGCGCCGAGAAGAGCCGCGAACGGCTGGCTCCATCTCTCCGGATCCTCGGTCATTCTGCGGAAGTATTCCTGGAAGGTGAAATGAATCTTGTGGAAATCACCGCCTGCCGCGACAATTTTCGCGATGGACTGTGTCACAGCGTAGACCGCTCCGTGATACGGGCTCCAGCTTGACACATAGGGATCGAAGCCATAGGCCATCATGGTGACGGTATTGGTCTTCAGATCCGGAACAGGAACCTTGGCGATCATGCTCTGCGTCTCGGTCAGCTGATATTTTCCTCCGTAAGGCATCAGAACGCTCGCAGCGCCGATCGAGGAATCGAACATCTCAACCAGCCCCTTCTGAGAGCATGCATTCAGATCCTTGAGAGAATCCAGCCATTTTACCTTTACGTCGTCAATATCTCCGCTTCTCTTAAGAACGCTGTCTGCTTTATTCGGAATATCGACCTTTACATCGGTCTCCTGATGAGCGCCGTTGGTATCCAGGAAGGCGCGGGACAGATCCGTGATGGTCTTTCCTCTCCAGCTCATCACAAGGCGCGGCTCTTCCGTAACGACAGCGACCTTAACCGCCTCGAGGTTCTCTTCGTGTGCGTACTTCAGGAACTGATCCGCATCCTTCGGAGATACTACCACTGCCATCCGCTCCTGGGATTCGGAGATTGCCAGCTCTGTGCCGTCAAGACCCGCATACTTCTTCGGAACCTTATCCAAGTCGATCCGGAGTCCGGGAGCAAGTTCACCGATGGCAACGGAAACACCGCCTGCGCCAAAGTCGTTGCACTTCTTGATGATGTGACTGACCTCCGGGCGGCGGAACATTCTCTGCAGCTTCCGCTCTGTCGGCGCATTACCTTTCTGGACCTCTGCGCCGCAGGTCTCAAGGGACTGTGTGGTATGAATCTTGGAGGATCCCGTCGCTCCGCCGATTCCGTCACGGCCGGTTCTGCCTCCGAGCAGAATGATGATGTCGCCCGGGTCCGAATTCAGCCTCTGCACCGCTCTTCTCGGAGCCGCGCCCATCACCGCGCCGATCTCCATACGCTTCGCCACGTAGTTCGGGTGGTAGATTTCCTTGACATAGCCCGTTGCAAGACCAATCTGGTTTCCGTAGGAGCTGTAGCCGTGCGCTGCCTGTCTCGTCAGCGTCTTCTGAGGAAGTTTGCCCTTCATGGTTTCAGAAACCGGAACGGTCGGGTCCGCCGCTCCAGTGACACGCATCGCCTGATACACATATGTTCTTCCGGAAAGCGGATCACGGATCGCGCCGCCCAGACAGGTCGCAGCGCCGCCGAAGGGTTCAATCTCTGTCGGATGGTTGTGTGTCTCGTTCTTGAAGTTGATGAGCCACTCCTCATACTTTCCGTCTACATCGACCGGAACGATGATACTGCAGGCATTGATCTCATCTGATTCCTCCTGATCGGTCAGCTTTCCATCCGCCTTCAGCTTCTTTGCCGCCAGACATGCCAGATCCATCAGGCAGATATATTTTCCGTTTCTTCCTTTATAAAGGACGTCAAAATCATGACGATACCGGTTGTAGCTGTCCTCAATCGGAGCCCTGTAATCACCGTCACCGAACGCGATATTTTTCAGCTCGGTCGAGAATGTGGTGTGACGGCAATGATCGGACCAGTAGGTATCCAGCACGCGAATCTCGGTAACGGTCGGATTTCTCTTCTCATCGTTTGCGAAATAGTCCTGGATGAATTTGAAATCCTTAAAGGTCATAGCCAGGTTGAGGGACTGATAGAGATCCTGCAGCGCATTCTCATCCATCTCGATAAAACCGTCGAATACCTTAACGTCTGCCGGCTCTTCAAAGCTCATCACGAGGGTTTCCGGCTTCTCGGCGGCACTTTCACGGGAATCAACCGGATTGATGCAGTGTCCCTTGATCACCTCCATGTCCTTGTCGCTCACATCTCCGTCAATGACATAAGTGGTGGCAGTGCGGATAATCGGCTGTTCATCGCCCTTCAAGAACTGTACACATTGCAAGGCGGAATCTGCTCTCTGGTCGAACTGGCCGGGAAGGTATTCCACGGAGAATACATGGGCGTTCTCCGCCTTCGGAAAATCCTCCTTGTACAGAGTATCAACCGGCGGCTCGGCAAATACGACATGGCATGCCTTCTCGAATACCTCGTCGCTGATGTTCTCTACATCATACCGGATAAGGATTCTGACATCGTTCACACCGGAAACGCCCATATAATGACGGATCTCGTGGCTTAATTCCTTCGCCTGACCGGCAAATTCCGGTTTTTTCTCAACATATACACGTCTTACCTGGCTCATTCTTGCTGTCCTTTCCTGTTTCTGAAAGTATAGACTGTTACGGCATCTGTATGGATGGTCTTCAAATAAATCCGGATTTCCGCGTCTTCTGAAGGCCGATCCGAATATTCAGATACAGAATAACACAGTTTTCCCGACAAGTAAAATCAAAAACAGGCGATCTGCGGGCCAATTTTTTTCATAAAAAATTCATCTTCTTCTCACCAACACGTAAAAACTTAATAAAATTTTATTATTTCATCTTTACAGAACGGGTCTTTCGAAGCAAAATATAGCTTGTCAATCAGAGTCCTGATACGTGACATGCAAATACGTGACCTTGAAATCGTTGAAATACGTGACATTAAGATACGTGACGTTAAAATCGTTGAAATACGTCACGTTGAAAAGTACAGATTTTGGAGTTGGAATATGGTAATACATGCAGTTTTGCTTGCACTCGGCATAGTGGTGGGATTGTTCCTGCTTTATCTGTGGGGGATCCATCCGAGAATCAATGGAAAAAGGAAACAGAAAACGCTGGATCTGGCAAAATGGGATTTTGCCCACCGCGGCCTGTGGGATATGACGCAGAACATACCGGAGAATTCGCTGCCCGCATTTGCGCGGGCCGCTGACCAGGGATACGCGATTGAGCTTGACGTGCATCTGACGAAAGACAAGAAACTCGTCGTTTTTCACGATGACTCCCTGATGCGTGTCTGTCATGTCCGGGGAACCTGTGAACGGATGAATGCGGAAGATCTCATGAAGCTTTCTCTTTCCTTCACGGAACATCATATGCCGCTGCTGGAAGATGTCCTGCGCCTGGTAAATGGAAGGGTCCCGCTTCTGATAGAGCTGAAGCTTCCTTCAGTCAGCACGGAGATCTGCCGCTATGTGTATGATCTTCTCAAGGATTATCAGGGCTCCTGCCTGATTGAGTCATTCAATCCGCTGGGTCTTAGAAAATACAAGCAGCTGGATCCTGACGCGATTGTCGGACAGCTTTCCGGTAAATACACGGCAAAAGACAGGCTGAATCCACTGATCGCCCTTCTTTCCTCGTCGCTTCTGGTTAATGCGCTCAGCAGACCTGACTTTGTCGCTTATAACTTCCGCACGTCTGATGCCTTTGGTTTTTATCTGAATCAGAACCTGTTCCGGATTCCTGTTTTTGCCTGGACGGTGAGGACTTCCGAGGAATTCCGGAAATGCAGACATGCCTATGACGGAATCATTTTTGAAAAATTCTTGCCGGCTGAAATTGTATGATGAAAATTGAGGGTAAAATCAATGATTGAAGAACCGGGATACCTCAATGCCCTGAATGATTAAGGAGGATATTTTTATGCTGACATCTGTAGCGGCGTTTTTCCGATCCAGAAAACAGTTCTGGATTCTTCCCGCCTATGCGGTCTTCTATTCTCTTGTATTTCGTTATCTGGAGAAAACCATCCGGAATCCGGGAAGCTATCATCTGATCTACTGCCCGCTCGACCGGTATATACCTTTTAATGAATATTTTGTTGTGTTCTACTTTTCCTGGTTTGTATTCATGTTTCTTGTGTTCGGATTTTTCACCGCAATCAACCGGGATGTAACGGAATATCACCGCTTCCTTCTCTATCTGTTCTCGGGGATGACCATTTTCCTGATCGTCTCCGCGATCTATCCGAACGGGCTGGATATCCGTCCCGCAGCGCTTCCGAATCACAACATCTTCAGCCGGATGGTCGCCAGGCTGTATCAGATGGATACTCCCACCAATGTTTTTCCGAGTATCCACGTATACAATTCCCTCTCCGCTGCCCTGGCAGTCAATAACTGCAAGATGCTGAAGAATTACAAGGGCCTCCGGATCGGAACCTTTACGCTGGCATTACTGATCATTCTCTCCACGGTATTTCTGAAGCAGCATTCCGTATACGATGTCGCCGGAGGAATTTTCATGAGCATTATTCTCTATCGTCTGATTTACCAGCCGGCAGAAGCTGCGGAACCTCAGACAGAGGCTGACGGCTTTGTACCGTCCGGGCGGTGACTGATCCAGGCAGACCACCAGCAGCCGTTTTCCTGACCTGCTGCATATTCTCGAACGCTTACAACGAATCAAAAAAACAAATTCCATACAGGATTTGGTTCCATGAAACACATGTATCTCATGGATCACATGAATCTCATGAAACACATGAATCTCATGAAACACATGATCCTGCAAATTCAGAAGCGAGATAAAACACGCTGCGCGAGTTTTATCTCGCTATCGCG
>DGTF01000066.1:13754-37559 GCA_002394235.1 Eubacterium sp. UBA4343
CTATCGCGACGCTCGCCGCACACGAATACTTCGCATTCGGCTGCGGCTCACTGTTCGCGTAAATGACAAAGGCGGATATCAGATATCCGCCTTTACTTTCTTCAATTTGGCGAAGGATGCAAACATCCTCTTGATGCCGAAGTTTTCAAAATCGACCGTCACCTCGTAGTCTCTCGGTCCGTCCTTGATCTCTTTCACTGTTCCGATTCCGAACTTCACATGTCTGACCGTGTCTCCGGTTTTATAATCCAGATGATCCGGCTTTGATACCCGGAATTCTTCCAGGCGGAACCGGCCCTTCGCGTTCTTTCCGTCCGGGCGGGATACGGTCGGATTCCGGTATCCGGAGCTGCCATAACCGGAGCTACCGTAGCCGGACGCACCGAACCGGTTTTTCTCCGCTCCGGATGAGCCGTATCCGCTTCCGGATACTCCGCCCGACGTGCCATATCTGTTCCCGGATACTGTACCGCCCGACGTGCCATATCCGCCTCCTGTCCGGTCATATCCGCTTTCCTGTCTGCCCATGCCCATGATATCATCAAAGGACAGCTTCGGAGGATTCAGGAAATTCCGAGTGTCTGTCGTCTCCCGCTCCAGCTCGATATATTCCCGCGGGATTTCCCTCACGAATCGCGATGCCTTCAGGAACTGCGGCTCGCCTCTCACCATCCGCATGCGGACCGCCGTCATCGTAAGATCCTTTCTGGCCCGTGTGATTCCTACATAGCACAGGCGGCGCTCCTCTTCCATTTCCTCCGTGTCATGTTCACTGATCGAAAGGTAGCTCGGGAAAGTATTTTCCTCCATTCCGGCCATGTAGACATTATCAAATTCCAGCCCCTTCGCGCTGTGCAGCGTCATCAGGAGCACATAATCGCTGTCCTCCTCTACGCTGTCGATGTCTGCCACGAGTGAGACCTGCTGCAGAAAATCCGAGAGCGAGGGTGTCTCCGCTGAGTTCGTGTAATCCTCCGTCTTGGAAATCAATTCATTGATGTTCTCGATGCGGGCCTTTGCCTCATCGTCTCCCTGCGCCTCCAGCTCCGCGACATAACCCGTCTCCGAGATGATCAGCTCAAGAATTTCGCGGACAGTGTAGCCGTCCGCGTTCAGGCTCCGGTATTTTTCAATCAGGTTTGTGAATCCGCGGATCTTTCCCGCGGCACGTGACATGCCTGGGATCCGGTCCACCTCCAGAAGAGCGTCGTAGAAGCCGATGTTCTTCTCCTGCGCGTACTGTTCCACCTTACCGATCGAGGTCTGTCCGATTCCCCGCTTCGGGATGTTGATGATCCGTTCGACGGCGAGGTCATCGCTGCCGTTGTCTACCGTCTTCAGATAAGAGAGCAGATCCTTGATCTCCCTGCGGGCATAGAAATTGATGGCACCGACAATCTTATACGGGATATTCCGGGCGATAAATTTTTCCTCGAAGATACGGGACATCGCGTTAGTCCGGTACAGGACCGCAAAATCATGATACGCCATTCCATCCCGGCTGCATTTGCTGCTGATGTCGCGGGCAATATACTCTGCCTCCTGATATCCGTCGTCAAACTCACGAAAATGGATCTTTGATCCCTCTGTGTTCTCGGTCCAGAGCTTTTTCTTCTTTCGGCCGACGTTGTGAGCGATTACTTCGTTCGCCGCATTCAGGATGTTCTGCGTAGACCGGTAGTTCTGCTCCAGTCGGATCACCTTCGCGCCGGGATATTCCTTTTCAAAGTTGAGAATATTGCGTATGTTTGCTCCCCGGAACTTATAGATGGACTGGTCATCGTCACCGACTACACAGAGGTTGCGGTACCGCGAGGCCAGAAGCTTCACAAAAAGGAACTGAACGGTATTGGTATCCTGGTACTCGTCGATCATGATGTACCGGAATTTTTCCTGATAATAGGACAGGACATCCGGCTCCCGGCGGAACAGCTCGACGGTCAGTACCAGAAGATCATCAAAATCCAGCGCGTTATTCTCCTTCAGCCGCTTCTGGTAGGCATAATAGCATCTCGCATACTGCTTTTCGACCCATCCGGACGCATTTTTCTCATATTCCTCCGGTCCGATCATCTCGTTTTTTGCCGAGGAAATCTGACGAAGAATCGCCTTCTCCTTATAGACCTTCGGATCCAGCTCCAGCAGTCGGATTACCTCCTTCATGACCTGTCTGCTGTCATCCGTGTCATAGATGGTGAAGTTATTCTCGTAGCCGATAAGATTGATGTATCTCCTCAAAATCCTGCAGCAGGTGGAATGAAAGGTGGAAATCCAGATGCTCTCGGATCCGGCTGTCACCAGCTGATCGACGCGCTCCCGCATCTCTCCCGCCGCCTTGTTCGTGAAGGTGATCGCCATGATATTCCACGGACTCACCTGTCTCTGGGAAATGAGGTACGCGACCCGACAGGTCAGCGTCCGTGTTTTTCCGGAGCCTGCGCCCGCCAGAATCAGAAGCGGCCCTTCCGTCGTTGTGACCGCCTCCCGCTGCGGGGCGTTTAAACTGCTCAATATGTCATTCATGAATCAATTCCTGTCTTTATTTTTGCGAAATTCCTCATCTGCGTTTTACGCAAATTCCTTTCCGGTTGCCTCGAGAGCCGCGGCAATGACCTTATCCATGTCGTAATACTTGTACTGCCCCAGCCGGCCGCCGAAGATCACGCCGGTCTCCTTGTCCGCCAGTGTCCGGTACTTCTGATACAGACTGTTGTTCTCCTCATTGTTCACCGGGTAGTACGGCTCCATGCCTACCTTCCACTCGGAGGAGTATTCACGGGAGATGACGGTCTTCGGCTGTGTTCCAAATTCAAAATGCTTGTGCTCAATAATTCTGGTATAGGGCACATCCCGGTCCGTATAATTCACCACAGCGTTGCCCTGGTAGTTCTCCTCGTCCAGGATCTCTGTCTCAAAGCGGACACTGCGATACTGAAGCGGTCCGTAGCAGTAATCAAAATATTCATCGATCATTCCGGTGAACACGGTCTTCGCCGCGATATCCGGGTTGCTCTTCCGGAACTTGAAATAATCAGTTCCGGTCATAACATCACTGCCCTCAAGCATCTTCTCGATGATCTGCGTATAGCCTCCCATGGGGATGCCCTGGAACCGGTCGTTGAAATAGTTGTTGTTGTAGGTGAAGCGGCACGGGAGCCGGCGGATGATGAAGGCGGGAAGCTCAGTGCAGGGACGTCCCCACTGCTTTTCCGTGTAGCCCTTCACCAGCTTCTCATAGACATCTGTTCCGACAAGAGAAAGCGCCTGCTCCTCCAGATTCTTCGGCTCAGTGATATGCAGACTCGCGATCTGCTCCGCGATCTTATCCTTTGCCTCCTGCGGCGTGCGGATATTCCACATGCGGCTGAAGGTATTCATATTAAACGGAAGGTTGTAGAGCTCATCCTTATAGACGGCAATCGGGGAATTAATATAGTTGTTGAATTCGGCGAACTGACTGATATATTCCCAGATCCGCCTGTCCGAGGTGTGAAAAATATGTGCGCCGTATTTGTGAACGTTGATTCCCTCGATCTCTTCCGTAAAAATATTTCCGCCGATGTGATCTCTTTTGTCAATCGCCAGACAGTGAAATCCCCGCTTTGTCGCCTCATGGGCAAAAACAGCACCGAACAGACCTGTTCCGACAATCAGATAATCATATTTCATTTTCCTATCCCTCCTGCAATTACTAATATATTTTTGTAACGATTCAGCACGTACAGATCATTCAGATCGTCATGGCGCCCATCGATGACAGAATCGAGCTGACCAGAATGGCAAGAATCCCGATCGGACAGAGATACCGGATCAGTACATAAAAGAACTTTTTCAGATGGAAGGTCACATTGTTCTGCTCGACCTCCTCGATCACCGCCTGCGGCTTGATGATGTAACCCACAAAAATGCAGGTCAGGAGCGCGAGTATAGGCATCAGGATGCTGTTGCTCACAAAATCCAGAAGATCCAGAATCGACATACCGAAGATCTTAAAGGAAGAAAAAGCGCCGTATCCGAGAGAGCAGACGGTTCCGATGATCATGCAGTATACCGTCATGATGACTGTCGTCTTCGTTCGTCTCCATCCGGTGCGGTCCATGACATTCGAAACAACCGCTTCCAGAAGGGAGATCGATGAGGTAAGCGCCGCGAAAAGTGTGAGCGCAAAAAACATCAGACCGATAATTCTCCCACCCGGGAAGGCGTCAAACACCTTCGGCAGTGTGATAAACATCAGGCCGGGTCCGGCGTTCAGCATGGATTCATCACCGCCCGAGAAAATGTATACCGACGGAACAATGATCATACCCGCGAGGATCGCCACGAAAGAATCGAAGAATTCAATCTGAAATACCGATGTCTCGAGATTGTCTTCCTTCTTCATATATGAGCCGTACGTCACCATGATGCCCATGGCGATGGACAGGGAGTAAAAGAGCTGTCCAAGGGCGCCGAGAACCATTTTCCCGCTGAGCCTGGATACGTCCGGCTTCAGATAATAGAGAAGACCCGCCGCAGCGTCCGGTCTTGTGACCACATAGACCGCGATGATGACAATCAGGGCCAGCAGAACCGGCATCAGAATTACGCTTGCCTTTTCGATTCCCTTGTCAACACCGAGGAATACAACCACAGCAGTTATTCCCAGAAAAACCGCCATCCAGAGGATCGGCTGCGCGGTAGTACCGATGTAGCTGCTGAAAAATCCGTCGTTCGCGGCTTCCATGTTCTGACCGGTCAGAAATACAGCAAAATATTTCGTGACCCAGCCGCCGATCGTGCAGTAGTACGGCGTGATGATCATCGGAATAATCATGCCGAGGATTCCGCAGATGTTGCTTTTCTGGCCCAGCTTCCGGAAAGCTCCAATAGAGCTCTGTCTGGTTTTTCTTCCGATTGCGATCTCGGCCAGAAGGAGCGCAAAACCGAACGTCACAGCCAGGATCACATAGGTTAACAGAAAAATGCCGCCGCCATATTTCGCGGCCAGATACGGAAATCTCCAGAGGTTTCCGAGACCGACTGCGGATGACGCCGCCGCCAGCACGAAGCCGATTTTGCTTGAAAATGCCGAACGCTGTTTTGTGTTCATCTTATATACCGCCTTCATTTAACATTAATCTTACCCATCTGCCGCAGGCCAGAACAAATCTGCGGCTGCCAAAACAGATGGGTAAAAGTATAGCACAAATCTTTATGCGGCGCTATCTGCATCGCAGTGTATTTCATTTTTCTTTCCATGCGATCTGCATCACACCTTCTTCACGATGGCTGTGATCAGCCTGCTGAACTGATCCGCCACCCGATCTGCCGTCTCCTGCACCTCCCTGTGCGAAAGCGGTTTATCGGATATTCCGGCAGCCATGTTGGTAATGCAGGAAATTCCGCATATTTCCATTCCCATATGCCTTGCCGCGACCGCCTCGCAGGCAGTACTCATTCCCACGGCATCGCCGCCCCAGGCTCTGCACATTCTTACCTCGGCAGGCGTCTCATATGCCGGCCCGGTGAACTGCACATAAACACCCTCACGAAGCCCGATTCCCAGCTTTTCTGCTTCCATCCGGATGATTTCCTGCATGCGTCGGCTGTAAATCTCGCTCATATCGGGGAATCTCGGGCCGAGCTTATCCGGATTTTCTCCGATCAGCGGGCTGGGAACCGCCGTCGCGATCTGATCCGTAATCATCATCAGATCTCCGGGCCGGAAATCAGGATTGACTCCGCCCGCCGCATTCGTCAGAATCAGCTTCTTCGCCCCCAGCAGTCCCATCAGTCTGACCGGAAGTACGACATCCGTCATCGGGTAGCCCTCATAATAATGTACTCTTCCCTGCATGATCACAACGGGGACATCCTGAATCCACCCGAAAACAAATCTTCCCTTGTGTCCGGCGACCGTTGAAACCGGGAAGCCTTCGATTTCCGAATAATTAATAATCTCCGATATCTGCACATGATCTGCGTATTCCCCGAGACCGGAGCCGAGAACCAGGGCTGTATCCGGCACAAAATCTGTCTTGCTCCGGACACAGGCAAGACATTTTTCAAGTTTTTCCATAATCATCGTTCGCCTCCCGATTTTTCTTTTGCCTGCTGATCCAGGTGTTTTGCTGTTTCTGCAAGAATCCGGACCGCTATCTTCTCTCCCTGTCTTTCCGGATCAGATTCCGGACGGCACCGACTGCGGTCCGCACCGCCTGATCCGTATCCAGAACAACCGGATTCTCAAGTCCCAGCTTCTCCCTCTCCTGATTCGCGATGACCAGAAAGCAGGCACCCGACCTGGCACGCAGCTTGCCGGCGCAGATAAACAGCGCCGCCGACTCCATCTCGGACGCGAGACAGCCCATCATCTTCCATGCATTCCATTTCTGCATCAGCTCATAGCCGGCCGGCATCTTCTCCGGCTCGTGCTGTCCGTAAAAAGCATCCTTACTCTGCACAACGCCGTAATGGCATCGAAATCCCTGCTCCTGTGCTGCGCTGACCAGGGCATTGGTCACATCAAGATCCGGTACCGCAGGATATTCGATCGGCGCATATTCCCTGCTGGTGCCTTCCATCCGTACCGCTCCTGTCGCGATGACGATATCTCCGCTCCTGACATCCGTCTGTATGCCTCCGCAGGTGCCGGTCCTCACAAAGGTATCCGCGCCGCAGCGGTACAGCTCCTCCATTGCGATCGCTGCCGACGGCCCGCCGATTCCGGTCGATGTGACACTGACCTTTTCACCGTCCAGATATCCGGTGTATGTCGTAAACTCCCGATTCTCTGCAATCTTCTCGGGTTTATCCAGATACCACGCAATTTTTTCACAGCGCTTCGGATCACCGGGCATGATGACATAGCGTCCCACCTCGCCCCTGCAGGTCTGAATGTGATACTGCCTCTCCGGATCCTTCGAATAATTCTTCAATGAAAAAACCTCCCTTCCGGATGATCATTACCTGATGCTATTTTACAACAAATCCATATCTCTGCGGGCAGAAAATGCAGCGCTGTGCGCCTGTTATTGAACAAAAAAGCGCTTCCTGAAATCTGTTTCACTTTATGTCACGATGCGTTATAATGATAGACAGGTCCTGCAGTATTATAGATGCTGAATTGCAATGATTTTCCGACTGCGGAGCCCGGCCGTTATGTTAATCGAAACAGAAAGAACATCTTACAGATGGTGAGAAGGAGGATTTTTGTATGAGCAAGACTTTAGTCGCATATTTTTCCGTAAGTAATACAACCAAAGCAGTTGCGGAGAAGATCGCAGAAGAGGAAAAAGCAGATCTCTTCGCGATTGTTCCTGAGGAGCCTTACACAAAGGAGGATCTGAACTGGAAGGACAAGCAGGCAAGATCTACGGTTGAGATGGCGGATCCGAACTGTCATCCCGCTATGGCTGAGAAGACTCCGGATCTCAGTGCGTACAAGACGGTCATCCTCGGATTCCCGATCTGGTGGGGAAGAGAGCCAAGTATTGTAGACACCTTCCTGACCTCCGCCGATTTCGCGGGAAAGATCATCATCCCCTTCTGCACCTCCGGCGGAAGCGGCATGGGAAGAACATGTGAGCGAATTCAGAACATCGTCGGCAAGGATGCAAAAGTCATGGAGGGACGCCGTGTCGGCGGAGAAGTCTCCATGGAGGATCTGAAGCTCTGGTTTGACGGTTTCCAGGAATGGAACTGAGTTCTCCCACCGCTCTGACAGCCCTGCGTCAAGTGGGCCATAAGCCCTATCCGCTTACAGGGTGTTTGAAGCTGAATGCAGTCACACCACCTGCGTCAGGTGGGTGGTGAGTCCTATCCGCTCACCCCAGGGCGTGAAGCTGTATGAGTGATAAACGAGATAAAACACGCTGCGCGAGTTTTATCTCGCTATCGCGACGCTCGCCGCACACGAATACTTCGCATTCGGCTGCGGCTCACTGTTCGCGTAAAAATGAACAGCTCGCCGTGCGCGTCCAGATGGGCGTGTGCGGCGAGCTGTCATTATAGTCGCCCGGAAAACCGGGAAAGTTCAATTCTTCTGGCTGTCTGGGTTCGGAAAACCCGGAAAGCTTAATTCTTCTGGTTATCTGTTCCCTCAAAACCCAGAAAGCTCAATTCTTCTGGTTATCTGTGCCCGGAAAGAGCCGGCATCGTATCCGCCATCAGGGATGCGTCATCACCCAGGAAAATGCCTTCGCCGTTCTCCCATCCGAATCCCGGAAGTGATTTCCCTCATTCCACTCCAGGGTGCAGGAAACCTTTTGCTTCTGAAGGATCTCATATGTCTCACGGATTCTGTCTCCCACAGTTGCCATGACCGCATTGCGGGTCCGCTCCTCCCTGTCTCCGAGGCTCAGATACACCGATTTGCTCTGAATTTTGTGCTCTCTCATGTAACCGGTGAACCCCGGAAACCACATGGAGGGAGACGCGGCGGCAGCTCCGCAGAACCGGTCCGTCTGACAGGCCGCCCACAGAGCAAACAGCCCGGCGAGAGAATATCCTCCGATGTAGTAATTTCTTCTGCCGGAATCGTTTCTGCTGCCGTCTTCACAGTACTTTATGATTTCTTTCAGTGTCCCGCATGCCCCGTCGCCAAAGGCTTCCTTTCCAAATACCGCCGGTGCCTTCCATGGAGACAGATCCCTGTTCCAGTCATCCACAAGAAAGGCGGTCAGCCTGAAATCCTTTCCGGTATTCGCATGAATCAGCCTGATTTCATTTTCAATCAAAGCCAGATCATGATCATCCACCGGCTGAAGAAGGATATTTTCTGCCGTACCGTCTCCATATTCTAATATCTTCATAAATTAAATCCTTTCGGCTTTGCAGCAGGAAGCGAACGATGCCCCAACAGTCTTTTGGGTTACGCGTAGTGCTCCGGCCTTCGAAGCGAGAGGTACGGACGCGTCTTTTGTCGCGCAGCACATCCCGCAAGGTCTGTCTCCGCGATCAGCAGTTCTTCCTGATCTCCCGCCAGTGTCGTCAGGTTTCCGTCAAAATCTGACACAAGCGATTCCCCGGAGAATTCCATCTGTCCTTCCGTGCCGCACCGGTTGCACATTGCTATATTGACAATATTCTGAAACGCCTGCGTCCGGATCTCCCAGCGAAACATCTCAGCCGGCTCAGCCTTCGTATTCGCTGTGGGGATCAGAATCAGCTCCGCGCCGCGGAGCGCCTCTGTGCGTATGCTCTCGGGATAGTGCCGGTCAAAACACACCACGATGCCGATTTTTCCAAACCGGGTGTCAAAAACGGAAAAGCCGTCATCCGAAGGCGTATAGTAATCCTGCTCATAAAACTGCTCACACTCGGCGATATGTACCATTTTCTGCGTTCCAAGGATCGTTCCCCCGTCATCGATCAGAAAGCTCATATCATACCGATGTCCGTTTTCCTCCACATAAAAATTCGGTGACGCATAGATGCCGTTTTTCCGGCAGATATCGCAGAACTCCCGGATATATCTGCTGTCCCGTGACAAAAGATAAGCGGAAGCGTCCCGAGACGGGTACTGCGGGAAGAAGGGCGAAAGCTGAATTTCCGGGTAGCAGATCAGATCCGCGCCTTCTGCTGCCGCCCTCTCCGCAAGCCGCACTGACTTTTGAAAATTATCTTCCATATCTGCTATTGTCTTCATTTGTGCAAGCGCAATCTTCATTTTTTTTCTCCTGATCACAGCCTTATACCGTGCAGCCCTGGTTTTTTCCGTGGTGTTTTGCCAGATACATGGCCTTGTCCGCATTGTTGATCATAGCCTGGCAGTCTTTTCCATCACTCGTGATGCCGATGCATGCAGTCAGTGGTATTTCGGCGTTCCCGTACTTTACGCAAACCTTACGAATTTCACTCAGCAGATCGGATGACAGTTTCGAGAGATCTGTCCCGGGATCTCTGACCAGACCCACGAACTCATCTCCCCCATATCGGTAAAAATCAATCTTTCTCGAAACGCCGAAATTCAGAAGGAGACTGCCGAGCGCACGCAGACATCTGTCTCCCGCGGCGTGCCCGTACCTGTCGTTGATGTCCTTAAAGTTGTCAAGGTCAAGCATGATCGCCGCTTCGATTTCCTTCGGCTGTTCTTTTTCATCCTTTTCAAGAAATTCATTCAGGCTGAGACGGCTGTACAGACCGGTCAGATGATCATAGCGCCTGTCGCGGTCCGCCTTTGAGTACATCTCCATTGCCATCCTGACCTGCTTCTGCAGAAGCTCCTTCTCCTGTTTTCCGTGAAGATGCTCAATCTCCAGCTCCTGAATATGCTTTGCCTCCCTGGAAATATCCACGCCGTAAAGGATACTTTCAATATGACCGTTCGAAGGGTTATCGATCAGATGCGTGGTAATTCTGGACCAGCGGATTGATCTGTCATCGTAATAGGATTCGGTCTCGTGCACGATCTGATGCTGCTTATTCTGATAAGCCTTCAGCTGCGCATCCCTGCAGAAAATCCGGAAGAATTCCTCCTGTCCCTCCGGCGTAGGCACAAAGGAACCAATTCTTCGAATCAGGCTGTCGACACTTTCCATGTTCTGCATATTCCTGGCATTCTGGGCGTGTCCGCCGGAGCTGATCCACCTGTCCGCAGTCAGATCCATGTGAAAAACGCCCTGTCCGTCCGGAAGCGCCTCGAGAATGGAGCGGATCTGACCGGTATACCTGGTCTGTGTGGCTTTCGTTTCTGTGATGTTTCTTCCGTATTCCATAAAGACCCTTCTGCCGTTCCAGATTGTGAACCGCGCCTTCAGGCGGAAGATATGCTCACCGTCATCCGTCTCGATTTCCTTCTCTGTCTCATCTCCCATCTGCTTCATCGGGCAATGTCCGCACGGCGCGTTCAGCCCCAGCATGTACTCGTAGCACTTTCTTCCCTGATACGGTTCGTCGGGATGACCGGATATGTTCCGCGTCATCTCATTGGCGAAGACCATGGAGTAATCCTCCGGATGACACACCTGAATAAACTGACCGGAGTGGTCGACAAGGTCCAGAAGATTGTAGCTGTTTACCTGCTGTCCGGCAGTTTCGCTCACCTGGGAATTCGGAGAATCCATCTGGTCAAGCGTCTCCTGAGAGGAGATTAACAGATCACGGAAATTCTCCTCACTCATCGGCCGGTAAAAATAATACCCCTGAATATAATCGCAGCCGGTTTTTCGAAGGAAATCCGCCTGGCTTACATTTTCTACGCCTTCCGCGACAACCGACAATCCTGCTTTGTGGCATACGTCGATGATCGCGGTAATGATACTGCGTGTAACCGGCTGGCTCTCAATCCGGTCGATGGAGGTCTTGTCGATCTTGATGATATCAATCGGAAAATTGCCGATCATGCCAAGCGAGGAATAGCCCGCTCCGAAATCATCCATCAGAACTTTTGCCCCGTTCTTCCGGAACTGTAAAAGGTAATAAGCACAGTTTTCCTTCAGAACCGCCACGGAGGTTTCCGTCACCTCGTAATTAATCATACCGCCCGGAAGCCGACTCTGCATCCGGTAGCTGAAGATATCATTTATCATCTGATCATTGTAAAAATCCTGCCGGGACAGATTGATGGAAACAGGAACATACTTCAGGCCCTTTTCCTGCATGAATTTCTGGAATTGATATACCTTACCAAGCACAAAATGGTCGAGCTGTGAAACCAGACCGTTTTTCTCCAGTTCCGGTATGAAGTCACCTGGTGATATCACTCCCATCTCCGGATGTTTCCAGCGCACCAGAGCCTCCGCGGAACTGATCCTCCCATCCGAGCATCGAACCACCGGCTGAAAATAAACCTTCAGCTCATCTCTCAGCATGCTGTCCTGAAAGCTTCGAAAACGTTTTGACGTGTGACAATTACAGAAAGAGGCATCCGCGCAGACCGCCGGTAACGCAGATCGCCCCTTTTATCTAATCGTTGAGTATACTATTGATCATATGATTATACAATAGCCATATCAGAATATCAGAATTCCGGACGCGTCTTCATCCGGTCTGCATCTGTAATTTTCCGGATCACCCGGCAGGGCACACCCGCAGCAAGTGAATCCGGCGGAATATCTCTGGTCACGACGCTTCCAGCGCCGATTACGCATTCCTCCCCAATCGTAACTCCTCCGCAGACGGTAACGTTACCCGCAAGCCAGCAGTTGCTGCCGATGTTGATCGGCTTTGCGTATTCACTGTCCGTCACTGTTCCGTCCTGCTTGACGTAAGGATTTCTTTCCTGCCAGCGAAATGGATGCACGGGCGTGAGAAGAGAGACACCAGGTCCGAAAAAGACATTGTCTCCGATGGTCACCGGACAGCAGTCCAGGCACGTGAAGTTGAAATTGGCATAGAAATTTTTCCCGACAGAGGTAAAGCAGCCATAATCGAACTGAACCGGTCCCTGCAGAAAAAAGGAACCCCCGGAAATTCCAAGCTCATGCAAAATTTCCGTACGCCTCTTATCTGTCTCGGGAAGCCCGTTATACTCCAGGCAAAGACGATGCGCCTTTGTCCGAAGAGCGGACAGTTCTTCATCCGACGGATCGTACAATTCCCCCGCCAGCATTTTTTCCTTTTCACTCATCATTGTCTGCTCCTAGATTAATTACAGGCAATTGCCTGCTATTTTTTCTTCAGGCAATTACCTGTGATTCTGCTTTTCTTCCGGTGATTGTCCGTTAACCCGCTTCTCTTCAGGTTAATGCCTGCCCAATCATTTCTTTTTCGTATAAATCAGACTTATCTTTTATCGCTCCTGGAAAATCTCGATCGACTCTCCGGCCTTTCCTCTGACGAAGGCAACCCGGATATTCATCTTCGGTTCCGTGTCAAGAACCAGATCCGCAGGCTCGGAATCAATCGGCAGCCCTTCCTTCCGGAAAAGTTCAACCGCCTCATCTGCGCTCTCAACCGTCAGCGCCAGATGACCGATCACGCCATCTCCGCGCTTCTGCTCCGCGTTGTCCCACAGCTCAATCGTACCTGTTCCGGTATCGATCATCGCCATATTACCCAGGCCATCCACGTAACATCCGGCTGTTTTTCGGAAGCCAAGAACATTGCAGTAAAAGTCAATAACCTCGTCCATTTCCTTTTTTCCATGACAATTCAATGCAACATGATTCATACCTGTGATTGTACTCAAAGCTCTTCTCCTTGTTCTAGAAACATAATCGATTCGTTGTTCATGAAATGAAATGATTCGTTGTTCTTCAAGTCCTTGAAGTGCAGGGATCCGCTGCTGGAACTTAAGGAATCATCCGCTTTTTATTATAGTTTTTCAGAACGGTCCGGTCAATCTTATCCTTGCAGCAATCAGCCTGTTCACTGCCCAGAGCAATCCGCAGCTTATACAGTCTGTGGCACGATTTATCATATGGGCGTTTACTGTCCAGCTCCAGGATTCCCGATAAAATCCATCATGTGACAGACTCATTTTTCATCGCCATCGTGCATCCGACTTAATTTCATTCCCAGATCAAATGCCTTCTGCAAATCGGCAGGAAACAGCTCTTCATTGGCTTTCTTTTTATCCTCCGCATCAAAGCCTCCCATATTGAACTTCGAGTAGTCTGCTACCTGCAGTGTGTTGAAGCACGGGCACAGATACACCTCTCCATTGAGCTGTTTAAGTTCATCCGCATAGGCTTCAAATTTTTCTTTATAGAGCTTGTCATAAAACTCTCTTGTGGCATTCATGGTCACAAACATACCGACATTCACTTTTCCCTTGAAATAATTGCTGTAATCATCATAAGAAAGAGCACAGAAATGAAGCCGTTCCAGAAGTGCAAAATACGCACTGGTTGGTCTGCCCAGGTAAATCGGCGTCCCGATAAAGAGCGTATCCGCCGCAAAAATGCTGTCAATGACCGGAGAGAGATCATCCTTCCAATAACAATGACAGCGTTCTACTCCCTTCCTCTTGCAGAGCATACAGCTCCTGCACCCCTTAAAATCCAGGTCATATAAGTTGATATATTCCACTTCGGATCCTGCCTTGGATGCGCCATCGGCGGCCGCCTTCAACAGCTTCGCTGTGTTCCAGTTTTTTCTCGGACTTGCATTCAATACAATCGTTTTCATACCCATAATTCTTTATCCTTTCTTTATTCTGACTCGTGTGCAAACTGATTATGATCCGGCAACGAGATAAAACACGCTGCGCGAGTTTTATCTCGCTATCGCGACGCTCGCCGCACACGAATACTTCGCATTCGGCTGCGGCTCACTGTTCGCGTAAATAGAAAAGGCTCCGGCAGTCATCACCAGAGCCCAGATACATATTAATTATATCACACAATTCATCGGACAAGTATAATATTTCCTGATACCTGTTACTGTTCACCGATCTTCAGGATCGTCTTGCCCTTCGATTTTCCCTGTTTCACCTTGTTGAGTGCCGCATTGACTTCATCCAAAGTAAAAACAGTATCAATTGAAGTCTCCAGCGGATGTTCACGGTCAAACACTCTGCCGATCCTGTCCAGCTGGCTGCCGTCCTCGTGCACAAACAGAAAATCATAGGTCTGTTTTTTAGCTGCCGCCATGCGGTCATACCTGCTGCCTGCCAGCTGAAAGAGGATCCGCTTGAAGAACGGCATGCCGCTTCTTCTGGCAAATCGACCGTTTGGCAGTCCGCGCAGAGAAACCAGATTCCCGCCTTTCTTCAGAACCTTGAATTCATTTGGAAGCTCACGATCGCCGAGGGTATCCAGAACATGATCTACATCCGAGAGAACATCTGCATAGTTTTCCTTCCTGTAGTCGATAAATCTCTCTGCCCCGAGCTTTTTGACACGTTCCTCATTGTCACCGCTTCCATTTGTATAAACGTGCAGTCCAAGGCTTTTGGCTACCGGTATGGCCATTGCGCCGAGGCTTCCCGTCCCTCCGGAAATAAAAACAGATTCACCGGCACGCACATTCATGATGTCAAACGCCTGCATCGCAGTCAGCGCCGTCAGCGGTACCGTCGCCGCCTCCTCAAAGGAAAGATATTCCGGGATCGAAGCCACTGCCGTTTCTTTCACAGCGGCATACTCCGCAAAGGCGCCGATCTTCTTCAACGGCATTCTCCCGTAGACACGATCCCCGGGTTGGAACCGGGAAGCGTTCTTCCCGGTTTTCTCCACGATCCCGGCAAATTCATTGCCCATCACCAGAGGCATCGCATAGGGAACGATCAGCTTGACCTCGCCACGGATGATCATATTATCCAGCGGATTGACTGCCGCTGCGATAATCTTCACCAGAATCTCATCTTCTTCCGGGACCGGCGTCGGAATTTCACGGACATCCAGGTCCGTACCTTTTTTATCGTAATGTGTCAAAACAGCAGCCTTCATTTTATCGATTCCTCCGATTTCTCTGTACTGTGCTCCACAATGTACCTGCTTATATCCGTGATACAGTCTTCAAGTGTCATGCTCTGCAGCCGGTTCTCCACATCCCTCTCCATGCCCCGGAACATACTTCCCAGAACCGGACGAATATTGTGTCCGACGATGCAGGCATCGTTTGGATTCTGATGAAGATCGAACAGATGGAGAGAATCTGTTTCCATTACTGCCTTGTAAATGTCAAGCAGGGAGATCTGCTCCGGTTTCTGCCGCAGACGGAACCCGCTGATCCCGCGGTGGCCCTCAATAATCCCCGCCTTGCTAAGCCTGGTCGTCAGCTTTCTGATGTAGCTTGGATTTGTTCCGACGCTCACCGCAATCTGATCCGAATTCATCGGTGTCTCCGATTCCGAGATCAGAATCAGCGCATGGATGGCAGATGAAAATTTTGTATCCATACTTATTTCTCCAGTTCGTAGGTGGCGATATATTCTGTGTTCTCCGGTGCTGCAATTCCGGGATCGGACTGTATAAATCTGCCGCCCAGTCCGGCCTCCTTTGCAGCGATATCAAAATGACAGAGGGCGATTCCCAGGTCAACCTTCTGAATATCTCCTGTGGATTCTCTGTCGTAGCCCTTCGTTTTTGCTTCGTAGAAGTGTACTCTGCCTTCCTCTTGCACCGCTCTCCACGGCTGCTTGTTTGTCGCAGAAGGTGCCAGGCGCACCAGTTCAAGATGGCCTGTCCACTTACCGGCATTCTCTTCCCGCAGCGGATGCTGAAAATCTCCTTCAAAGAAGAGTTCTTCAAACGGCAGCCGGTGATCGGATTTCATTCCCTTTCGCATCAGATTTTCCCGGATTGAGCGCTTCTGTGCGGCGTAGCCCAGCGGTGTCACCGCGGGCATGACTTCATTCTCACCGAGATTTATCGCTTTTTCAAACGCCTTGCGGTCAATGGTTGCTGCCAGCCATACCGTTCCGAGCCCCAGAGACGTCGCATAAAGGACGAGCTTCTCAAAGGAATAGCCGAATGCGATCTCCGCGTTTTTCTGTTTCTGATATTTCCCTGCCACATAGGTATCTGCGCCTACAATCACCGGACTGCTGACTCCGTCCTTTTCCGTATTCAGAATGGAGAATGTAATCGGAACGCCGAACGGATTATCATCCTGCTCCAGATATTCCCGGACCTGCTGCATAATCTGCTCAGGAATCTTTTTCTCTTCGTAGGTTCTTACGCTTATTCTCTTTCTGATTGTCTCTGTATTCATGATTACCTCTTCTTCCTTCGCGCTGTGTGCTGTATTTCAGTATATTTGTATTTGTATCTGTTGCAGATACATTATCATGTGCAGTTCAATCTGTCAAGGCTTCTTGTCTGAATTATTTTTTTCCCCCCCTCGGAAGCTGTATGCGAAAAAAGTGGAGAGGGAGATAAAAAGGATATTCAATCGGAATCATCTGTGTGCGGAAAAGATCCGGATCAGGCAGAACAAGCGAAGGATAAACGCAAAGATGCGGCCGGAAAGCAGCCGCATCAGTCTCCGCTGTCAAGTATGGTCTCCCATTTGTCTGTGAGTTCCTTTGAGCAGGTGTTCAGATCCGCGACGCCGTACACATATTTCGCGGCTTCGTCATTGAAGGCATCGATGATATCCATATTTTCATTCGACGGTCCCATCGTCTCGAAGCGATTCAGATTGCGCAAGACATAATTTCCGGCCTCGGCGTCATAATCATTCAGCGATCCGTTCTCTCTCAGGATTTTTCGTGCTTTTTCGCTGACAGGAATTCCTTTCTCCGTTCCCTGCAGCAGAACCATATCCTTGTCATTGACCAGAAAGTTCAGAAGTTCAGCAGATTGCCTGGGATGCTTTGTATTTTTGCTGATGGCATACATCGTGGCTGGTTTCACGTACCATCCGTAGAGTGCTTCATTCGCGGAGGTAACAGGAGGGTTAGCCAGCACAGGTGATATTCCTTTGTCCTGCAGCTGACTGCAGTAATTGTCTGCGTCACTCGCCCAGATGCCAACGCCCGCACAGGTTCCGTTGCTGAAATCCGTGTCTGTGCTCTTACCATTCAGGCAGATCACCTGATTGTCGTAGAGATCTTTGTAAAATTCCAGCAGTTCTCCTGCATCCCCGGTTCCTCCGATATATTTTCCGTCCTGGTCAAAAAGAGTCTTCCCGGTTGTCTGCTCATAGCGCGCAATCACAGAAAGAAATAGGTGCTTATCGCTCAGGTGAACAGGATAGCAGCCGTCCTTGCTCATAATGGACGCTGCATGAAACAGATCATCCCATGTCTCAGGAGCTTTCAATCCGTATTTTTTGAGAATGTCCGGATTGTAGTAAAAGACCACAGCGTTATAGGCGATCGGGATGGCGTTCAGTACGCCGTTCGATGTGCCATAGCTCAGATCTTTTTTGCTGTAGTTGTCGAGATCAATGTAATCCGAGAGAGTATTCAGATCATAATAGCCGGAGCCGTCAGCGGAGTACTCACGGATCCAGTTATAATTGATCTGCATCACATCAGGCGCTTTGCCCGAGAGCATGTAAATTCGATTTCGTCTCTCATACCCATTCCAGACATTATAGGAGCAGTTGACCTCGATCTGCGGGTATTTTTCCTGAAATACATCGATACCTTTCAGCGTATACAGATGCCTGTCGTCGTTTCCCCACCAGCCGAAGGTGATGGTGGTATTTCTTTTGATGTTTTTAATGACAGTATGGCTCTCCGGTTTATATACGACATAATAATAGCTGAAGCCAAAGAAAAACAGGAGCAGGAGAATCCCGATGATAAAACGGAATGCGTTGTGCTTTTTCGCGAATCTGATCATATTGTGTCACTTCCCTTGTCTTCGAAATAATCCTGGCCTTTTCCGTTCTTCTTTCCTCTGTAGAGAAGCGCGTCTGCCCTGCTGAAAACCCTTTCGAAATCGTGATCGTCGCTGAGCACGATAGAGGTACCGCTGCAGAACGAAAGCCCGTCGCCTGCATAATCCCTCCCGAGACTTTCTTTGAATCGGGACCGCAAAGCGTCGGTATATTCTCTGAGCTCTCTCCGGGCGCTTTCCTCATCCACGATATCCATGCATCCAAAAACGCCAAACTCGTCGCCGCCGAGTCTGCCGAGTATAAACTCGGATCCGTAGGTTTCCGACAGAAGGCCGGAAAAGCGGCGAAGGACATTATCTCCTTCCAGATGGCCGTGCTGATCGTTGATCAATTTGAAATTATCCAAATCGAAGATGGTAAAACTCATCATTTTGTCTGCGGACATTTCCTGAATGAAGCGGTTTGCCATTATGTGAAATTCCTCGTTGTTGTACAGACCGGTCATTCGGTCATGGTGGGCTTCTTCCTGCAGCGAATCAACATAATGATTCGCTGTGACATTGATCCGGCTTGTTTCTATTATACCGAAGATCAGGATCAGCCCAACAACGGCAAGAATGACAAGCATGGTGGTCTCCATGAAACGGTTGTTGTCCTGTACGATCAGGCGCACGGGCACCGTGCAGATCACACGCCATCCATTGCTGCATTCATCGCTGGTGATCAGCGCCTTGTCCGCCATCACGCTGCCGTTTCTGAGGCTGCCAAGGTACGACACGGTGGATGCCGGAAGCTCTGCTCCAATTTTGTCGCTATCATTCGAATAGAGGATCCGGTTATCGTCGTTTACCAGAGACACATTCATACCATTCAGCTGTTCAGGAATCTGAAACACATTCTTCAGTTCACGGGAGTAGAAAGAGATCAGGATGACACTGTACTTATTGAAACGTTCAAAGTAGTAAATGTGTTCAATGTCGTTGTTCAATCCGAAATACCAGGTACTGTGCTCATCATTCTGCTCCAGGATATTACTGAAGGCCTCATACATTCCGCCGTCCGCGTACATATTCTTTGTGACTTTTGACAGTGACCCGATGACTTCATCATCACTGTAGATGATAGCAAAATCGGCATAATTGTCCAGAAGGCTCAGATCTGTGATATTGTCATTGATTTCATTGGAAATCTGAAGCTTCGTATACGGATCCGCGTTTTTATCCGTGGGGTTATAGGTATAATTGGTGCTGTTTGAAAAAAGAAGCGCGGAAGCCTTCTCAACCTTTGTCAGATAGGAATCTATGTTCAGTTCCATCTGGCGGTTGCTGGCGCTGATCAGACTGGCAGCATTCTCCCGCATGAAAATATTTGATCTTCCTGTAAGAAGCAGAACAATATACAACGAGATCCCCAGGATCAGCGTTGAGAAAAGAATAATGGTACGAAGTTGTGTTTTCTTAAATTCATTACCCATATCTAAAACTGTTACGTTTAAAAGTGTGCATGCTGAGAGGTATGCTGAATATCAAAAAAAATAAAAATATATTATCACTGAAAATGGCAGGTGTCAATTTATGTCAATTTATGTAAATTCAGCCGGAGCATTACACAACGCGTGTATGCCCCGGCTGCACTCTCCATTCAATATGGATTTCTCCTGTCAAATTCCTGCTGCTCGTAATACTGCTTCTTCTCCTCATACATGTGATGGTCAGCAACGCGGAGGGCTTCCTCGCTTCTGCTGCTGTCCGGGCACCAGAAGCTGCCAATGGAAAGCAGATGCGGCATCATCCGGCAGTATCCGGCCGTCAGCTTTTCTATCTTCTCTGTAAATACGTCTTCCCGGATTCCGGAAAGAATGACAACGAATTCATCGCCGCCCGCGCGGTAGACATGTCCTCTTCCGAAATTCTTTCCAAGAAGATCCGCGGCGGACTGCAATGCCTGATCGCCGGCTTCATGCCCCTGCTCGTCGTTGATGATTTTTAGACCATTGACATCTGCATACACGAGACCGATCGAAATGTTCTGTTCTGCCAGCACATGCATCCTGGAAATCATCGCGTTGCGGTTGAAAACATCTGTCAGGGTATCCATATGGCTGAGCCGGTTCAGATCCTCCATCAGCCGGTGATTGACGATCTTGGCACCGATAAAATACGAGATCGAATTCAGAACGAGCTGCGTATTGATCAGATCACTCTTCTCATAGTTGTCCGCGCCGAGATATCCAATGAGCCTTCCTCTGTTGTAAAACGGCGCAGCCGCAAGGCATCGGATTCCCTGACGCCTGAGGTTTTCATAGTCAATGGGATCATCCGCCCTGAGTTCCTCGATGTCCGCGATGACAACACTATCGCTTTTCTCCAGATATTTCTCCCATCCGCTCAGATATCCGTCATAGTCCAGATTCTGAAGCGTATTCATCTCCGGCTCCACGCCCGGAGCACACCATTCAAAGGTATTGCTTGCGGTAATTCCATCTGTCTCCAGGACATACAGCCGGTCCGGGTGAATATACCGGCTCAGATCCTCCAGCGCATGATTCATGCCTGCCTCAAAATCTTCTTCATTGTTCAGAAGCTTGGAAATGCGCAGGATGATGCTGTCGGTTTTCGTCACCCTCCTGATCTTTCGCACGCTCTCATCGACATCAGTGAAGATAAAGGCGACGGCATTCTCTGTCGTAGCGGGGCCCACGGTAAAGTCCAGCCAGCGGCTTGTCTCCTTAGAGTACACACAGGCATGCACCGGCACCTTCTTCTCCCTTACCTCCTGACAATACGGCATCCACGAGACTCCCTCGGGATAGATGTCCAGAAATTTCCGGCCGATCAGGTTCTCCCTTCGAAAGCCTGCCATACGGCAGTAGGCATCATTGACATACAGATATCTCGTATTTATCACATTGGCTGCCGTGGTATCAAAGATCAGCGAAAATACCGCAAAGGGTACCGGTATGTCCTGATCAAGATCAAAAGGCGGGATATCCCTCGTTATCGTTTCTTTCATCTGCTGCGATCAGACACATGCTTCTCGATGTGCTTATACTCCTCCTGTATAGAACAACAGAAACCTGACATTTGCAATACGCATGGATGTACCGATGTATGTATCGAAGAATGTACCGATGGATGTATCGATGGATGCATGCGTACCATGGCGTCAATTTCTGTTGGTAATACTTATATTGTAACACAATACATAAATCTTCATACACTTTTTTTCTTCTTCAGGATCCACTCCCGGACGCGAAATGTATCGTTTTCTTTCATGAGATGTCCCCATAGGAAAGAATATTTTGTCTCCTGCGGTTCTTATGCTATACTGATACATATTTCCCTATTGTTTACAGGGGAATGTCCGGAAACCTGATTCACGAACGAATAATAAAGAGAGGAAAAAACGATGGCAGACTTTCATATGGAAACCAAATGCGTTCAGTCCGGCTACCGCCCGAAAAACGGTGAACCCAGAGAGGTTCCTATCATTCAGAGCACAACCTTCAAATACGATACCAGCGCAGACATGGGAAAGCTGTTTGACCTGGAGGCATCCGGCTATTTCTACAGCAGACTGCAGAACCCCACAAATGACTACGTAGCCGCAAAAATTGCGGATATGGAGGGCGGAACCGCTGCGATGCTGACCTCTTCGGGACAGGCAGCCAACTTTTTTGCCGTATTCAACATTGCCACTGCGGGCGATCATGTGGTGGCGTCTTCCTCCATTTACGGAGGAACCTATAACCTGTTTCATGTCACCATGCGTAAAATGGGAATCGATTTTACCTTTGTCAGCCCGGACTGCACGGAAGACGAATTAAACGCGGCATTCCGGCCGAACACCAGGGCTGTCTTCGGTGAAACGATTGCGAATCCCGCGCTGACCGTATTTGACTTCGAAAAATTTTCAAAAGCGGCACATGCACATGGCGTACCCCTGATTATAGATAATACCTTTGCCACACCGGTAAACTGCCGCCCGTTCCAATGGGGAGCAGACATTGTCACCCACTCTACCACAAAATACATGGACGGACATGGTTCCTGTGTGGGCGGCGCCATTGTAGACTCCGGGAGCTTTGACTGGATGGCTCATGCGGAAAAATTTCCAGGACTGACCACACCGGACGACAGCTATCATGGAATTGTATATGCGGAAAAATTTGGAAAAGAGGGGGCCTTTATTACCAAGGCAACCGCACAGCTGATGCGGGATTTCGGCGCCATACCAAGTCCCTACAGCTCCTATATTCTGAACCTCGGCCTGGAAAGCCTGCACTGCCGCATGAAACAGCACTGCGCCAACGGACTGGCTGTCGCAAGATTTCTGTCTGAAAGTGATATGGTGGAGCAGGTAAGCTACCCGTCCCTGCCCGGAGACCCGTACTACAGCCGCGCCCAAAAATACATGAACGGCGGGGACACCTGCGGCGTCGTTTCTTTCCGCATAAAAGGCAGCCGCACCGATGCAGAAGCCTTTATGAAGCATTTGAAAATATTTGCGATTGAGACTCACGTTGCGGATGCACGTTCCTGCTGTCTCCATCCCGCAAGCTCCACACACCGGCAGCTGACCGACCAGGAGCTTCTGGATGCCGGAATCAGCTCCAATCTGATCCGTATGAGCTGCGGACTGGAAAACACAGAGGATCTGGTGCAGGATATTGCACAGGCTCTGGACGCTGTAAAGGCCTCCCGGTGATCCCGGCTGCAGTCTTCGAGATATAAAGCACGAGTGAAAAGCAGGAGTGATTCGATCGAATCACTCCTGCCGGCAGTTCAGGCACAGTTTCTTCAGCATATTCGGGTCTGTAATGTATATTTTTCCTCTTCCCGCGCGAAGCATCCCTTCCTCGGCAAGCCGCTTAATCATCCTCGCCACGACCTCCCTGGCCGTGTTGATGTCTCTTGCAATCTGATCGTGCGTAACCGTAATTTCGGTGCTTCCGCTCTGCTCGCAAGTCTGTACAATCCAGGAGGCAATACGCTGATCAATGCGCAGAAACAAAACCTCCTGAAACGTCCATGTCACATCCGAAAAGCGCCTGGCAAGCAGCTCATAAATTATACATCGGACATAGATATTGTTTTCCTTCAGTCTTGCAAGGACCATGGACGGAACAATCAGAATGTGGCTTTTTTCCTCTGCTTCCATCTGCGTGTCAAAGGTAATCTGAGACACAACGCAGGACGCGGAGAGGACATCGTCCTCTCCGGCACGAAGATGATATAGCGTTACTTCCCTTCCCTCTTCCGAGGTCAGATATGTCCGGACGGAGCCGGAGAGCACGCGTATAAAGCCCAGGCACTCGCTTCCGCGTGAAAAAACCGTACTGTGCTTGTCAAAAACACGGATTAGAATATGTTCATGAATCAGCTTCTGCTCCGCATCACTTAACTTATTCCAGAAGGGCAGCGCCGCCGAAAGCTTGTCTGTCTCTGCGCCGGCACACAGCTCCTCTTTCTCTTCGTTTTTCTCCATAATCCTCCGCTCCCTGTCAGATCTGCCCGCCGTTTTTATTCGATGAGATCTGGCCGCCGTTTTTTTAGATGAAAAGATTCACATTCGACTCTTCTGCATCTCCCAGATAGCTTCCGACGCCACCGATTTCCACGCCGTCGATCAGTTCTTCCTTCC
>DGTF01000076.1:0-28889 GCA_002394235.1 Eubacterium sp. UBA4343
TCCTTTCTACTACAATGTATTTATGGTTGAGATACCCATCAGCCAAATGGGTTCTTCACCGTCTTGTTGCTTAAGCTGTTAGAATGATGGAGCAACGGTATGGCGGCTCCCTTTCTTGGACTTAGCGTCCGCAACTGAGACTGCCAGCCAGCTCCTCATTCGCAGCATTCGTTTTATGCAGGTTGAATTGCCCTTGCGGTGCATTCGTGTCACACCCCAGTAGATAGAACAGGCAATGAGTAAAGCTGACATTTACCGTGTCATATATCATTTCAGGAGGTGGGCAATGAACGCAGTAGGTATTGATGCATCCAAAGGCAAAAGCATGGTGACGATCCTCCGTCCTTTCGGGGAGATCGTTTCAACCCCTCACGAGGTCAGGCATACATCTGACCAGATCGATGACCTGATCCGGGAGATCCGTTCCCTTGAAGGCGACACTCGTATCGTCATGGAGTACACCGGTCGCTATCACGAACCGATGGCCCGCTGGCTTTCCGATGCCGGGCTTTTCGTCAGTCTCGTAAACCCAAAGCTGATCAAAGATTTTGACAACGATTCCCTTCGCAAAGTCAAAACCGATAAGGCTGATTCTGTGAAGATCGCCCGCTATACGCTTGACAAGTGGCACAAGCTCAAGCAGTATGGAGCCATGGATGAATTACGAAACCAACTCAAGACCATGAACCGACAGTTCGGGTATTACATGAAACTCAAGACCGCTATGAAGAACAACCTCATCAGCCTTCTTGACCAGACATTTCCTGGCGCCAATGCCTTCTTTGATAGTCCAGCCAGAAGCGATGGCTCGCAAAAATGGGTCGATTTCGTCGATACCTATTGGCACGTGGATCGTATCCGCTCCATGTCCCTTTCTGCATTTACCGAGCACTACCAGAAATGGTGCAAACGTAAAGGCTACAACTTCCAGCCAGATAAACCTGCGGAAATCTATGAGTCGATCCGCAACATCATCCCAGTGCTCCCGAAAGATGAGGTGACAAAGTTTATCATTCGTCAGGCGGTGAACCAGGTCAATACAGCTTCAGCCGCTGTCGAAGAACTGCGTATCCGCATGAACGACATTGCATCCCAACTTCCGGAATACCCGGCTGTTCTTGCCATGAAAGGTGTCGGGACATCCCTTGGCCCTCAGCTAATGGCCGAGATCGGTGATGTGACCAGATTTACACACAAGGGTGCACTTACCGCTTTTGCAGGCGTTGATCCCGGAAAGAATGATTCTGGATCCTACTCTCAGAAGAGTGTTCACACTTCAAAACGCGGTTCTGCACCATTGCGCAAAACACTGTTCCAAGTCATGGATGGTCTAATAAAAACGATGCCTCAAGGTGATCCTGTTTACGAATTCATGAACAAAAAACGTTCTCAAGGGAAGCCTTACTACGTTTACATGACCGCCGGAGCCAATAAATTCCTTCGTGTCTACTATGGCCGTGTCAAGGAATACCTGACTGAACACTCAGAAGCAAACGAATCCTGATTTCAATTCATTCATCAAGATTCCATTTGGCCGACACTCTGGCGGCCTTCTTTTCGTGCCTTCATTCAACCTATATAAAATTTTCAAAGTGCATCATTTCAGCCTTGACTTTTTATTTGCAGGCTCAGTTATAATATACCCATTTCTTCTCTGATTTCTGTACAATCCAGGAGATCACAGCGATGATAACAAGCATGAAGATAACGATCGCCGCTCCATATCCCCTGTCTGACAGCTCAAAGGAATAATGATAAAACAGATACTCAACCGACTCTACATAGCGGAACGCACGGCTGCTTCGATCCATAATCATATATGGAAGATCAAAGAGCGACAGCGCGCCGATGATTCCGGTCTGAACTACAAAAAACATCATCGGAGAAAGAAGCGGGAGCGTGATATGAAAGAATGCATGAACTCCTGTCGATCCATCAAGCGCAGCGGCCTCATAGTAATCCTTTGGAATATCCTGAAGTCCTCCCAGGAAAAGGATCATATTGTTGCCAATCGCGCTCCAGATGCCGACGATCGCGACAGAAATCCAGGCAATCTTCGGATCCGTCGTCCAGCTGATATGCGCGCCGAAAATCTTGTTCAGCAAGCCGTAATCCTGGTTATAAATCCACTTCCAGACCATGGCCACCGCAGCCGGTGCACAGATCATCGGAAGGAAGAAAATCGTACGGTAAACTGACCGGCATTTCATCTTGCGGTTCAGGAGAACAGCAAGTACAAGCGGAATCGCAATAGAAAACGGCACCTGAAGCAGCGCATACTTGAATGTGTTCAGGAGCGCCTGCCAGACCTCCGTATCGTGAAAAAGTCTGGCATAATTTGCTGCTCCGACAAACTTATTGCCCAGCCCGAAGTCCCCCGTCTTGCAGAAGGAAAGCCAGATCGTCTGTACAATAGGGTAAAAGTTTAACAGAATCAGACCGATTATCGTCGGCGCGACCAGAAGAAGTCCCCAGTACCCTTCGATTCTTTCACGCCTCGTCTTTCTTATTCGTTTCATGATTGAATCACCTTGTCCTGCGCAAATGCGCTTAGAAAACCATACACATCCATATCATTATTGTTTTTCTTCCGCCAAAGTATCGTTCATCTGGCTCGCCAGATCCTTGCAGATATCGGTCATCTGTGACGGATCATTCCATGCCGGGATGAGACCGTCTGTAAAGCTGTCCTCCCACCTGCTTGAATATTTTGAATATGGTCTCATAACCAGAGTTCCGTCATTCTCAATATCCGTGAACGCGGAGAGATCCATGCCCTGGAATGCTTCAGCAAATTTTTCCGATGCGCCCTTATATGCGGCCATCGTCACTCCAAGCTGTGCCTGTTTTTCCTGTCCTTCCTTATCGGTCATCGCCTCGATGAACGAGAAAGCCTCATCCTTATGCGGAGAATTTTTATAAATGGACCAGCCAAGTCCGTTGTAGATGGAACACCGCTCTTCCTTATCGCATTTTCCGTTTCCGTTTACATCCTCATATGGGAGCTCAACCCATGCCAGATCATCTTTTATATCTGATGTGTAATAGGAATTGATCATCCAGGATCCATCCAGATACATACCCAATTTTCCGGAAATCATCATCGTATCTCCCGATGTATTTGCCATGGAATCCTGTGACGGACAGGACGGCAGGATTTTATCACCGATGAAATTCATTGCTTTCAGGGTGTTTTCATTATCCATGCCGGACTTTGTGTGATCGGAGTTGATTATTTCTCCGCCGAAAGAATAAACCACATCATACCAGCCGCTCTGATTGGAACCGGTATTCATATAGGTGCCGTAAACGCCGTCATCTTTGCCTGCAGCCGTTATCTTCCCGGCGATATCCGCAAAATCTTCCCATGTCCAGTCCTTGGTCGGATAACTGATTCCGTACTTATCAAAAATCTTTTTATTGTATACAACAGCAATGGTATCGTGATCCTTCGGAATTGCGTAGTGTTTGCCGTCCCTCTCATACAGCTTTGTGATTCCATCATAATAATCATCGAAGCTGATCTTGTCGCTCTTTTCCACATAATCATCAAGCGGAAGCAGGATATCGGAACCCGTATACATGTCTGCATACGAGGAATGCATCCAGAAGACATCCGGCATCTGTCCGCCCGACACGCCCGCTTCAAGCGTCGTCCAATAAGAATCCCAGTCCATTACCTGGAACTTTACAGGAACTCCGCTCTCCTTACTCCAATCATCCGCAATCTGCTTCAGACCGCTCAACTGGTTATTATCCCAGATTGCAACGGTAATGCCCTTACCATCCGCCTCGCTGCCGGATGTACTTCCGGTTCCGGAAGCCTTTCCTCCGCATGCTGCCAACGACATACATAAAATACCCGCAAGACCTGCAGTTAACAGTTTTTTAAACATCTTTCCCTCCTGATCTGACATAACACCTGTCTCCAGGGAATTACACTTCCCCGATTCAGTTCTCACTCATCATCATTACAAACTCAGCTACAACAGAGACGATACATTCTGTCTGATATTTCAGTTTGATTCCCGAAATATTTCAGTGAAAAATGTCTTTTTTGTCTTCAGGCAATTCTTAAGGCCGGCAACCTGTCAACTTTTTGATCTCTTTCGATATTAATTCTATGCAAAACAACGGTAAATGCCCATGGTCTTGTGTTGCATAGATATGGAAAAATGTACACTATGAACCTCAAGCCTGCACCATCAGTATGCAGGAATAAAAATAAATCCGTTTTTATTTTTTTCTCGACGGCTGATATGCATTCAGCATATCCTCTTCAGATATCTCCTTTTTCTGATACATCGTCCGGAATTGCGACGGGGTCATTCCAAAATGTGCCTTAAAAGTTTTCGAATACGCAAGTGCGTCAGAATATCCCGCTTGAAGCGCGACCTCATTGATACTGTCATTGGTATGGGCAAGGTTGTGGACAGAATACCACAGCCTGGTATGCATCAGATATTCCTTCGGAGACATGGATGTTGCCTCCTGGAAGATTTGTACCAGATATCCCCGCGAGATTCCGATTTTCTCTGCCAGCTCTGTAATCCTGAGATTTTCCCTGAAATGCATTCGGATATACCGGATCGCATACTCCGCGTAGGAAGATACCGATTCACAATCCACAATATATTCTCCCTGAAACCTTGCATCCGACATCATAAGAGACAATATCTGATATAAAATCCCGGTGCGCATCATATAGTCAATATGATTCAGCTCTCTGTACCGCATCATCTTTTCGATAAGTCCGACAATTTTATCCGGTTCCGTAACCGTAAGTACCGGCCTGTCTCTGCGGAAACCAATGCGCCGGATATTTTCTTCCGCCGAAGAGCCATGAAATCCCACCCAGTAATATGTCCAGGGATCATTATTGTCTGCCTTGTAATAGATCATCTGTCCGACAGGGATGACAAACATCGACCCGGCTCCGATCTTCCACTCCCGGCCGAAGCAGCGCAGTATCCCACTTCCTTCGGTCACGATGTGGATGATATTTGCTTCTCTTTCCACCGGACCGAAACTGTGACCCGGTTCACATTCTTCTGTTCCGCAAAAATCCAGCGCAAGAGGAATATCCGGATTTATCTCATCATTCAGCACATGCCTGTATCCGTCCGAGACGACGATTTCTCTGATTTTACGGCTCATCTTCTGTTTCCTCCTTCTGAACGTTCCCTGTTTCTGTGTATCATTCTAAAATCCGAATATGCGTGGGCAGTGAGCCACATCCGCTCACATAAAGTTTGAAGCGGTGGGCGAACGCCGCGACAGACCGACGAAGTCGGTCATCTGTGGATTGCGGGAGTGCGAAGCACGGAGCAATCCGCAGCTTATACAGTGTGCAGCACGATATATCATATGTCGTTATTGTACAATATCTGATCCACATCAGCATCTGATATTCAACGTAAACGAGATAAAACACGCTGCGCGAGTTTTATCTCGCTATCGCGACGCTCGCCGCACACGAATACTTCGCATTCGGCTGCGGCTCACTGTTCGCGTAAAAAAGGGAAATGCCCGGTCCGCATTCCTCTCGAAATTCAGACCGGGCATTTCCCGCAAGTTCTCTTTTTATGTTTTTTATACGTTTTTCGCTATTTGTGAAAAGTAAATCACCAGGAAAGATGATCAATAGCGGCCTTCTCTACCGCAATTCCCGCGCGGTAGTGTTCAGCGAAGGTCTCGTATCCCGCCTCGTCCGCAGGATCCGGATCGATCGTAATTCCCTCCTGTCCGGCAAAAATCTTCTGTGACAGGTAATCGCCCAGTGAATCGTATTCGTTCGCGCCGCTGATCCGGTACGCTGCCAGTACAGCCATTCCCCATGGACCACCCTCGCTGGCGGTCTTCATGACCGTCACCGGCACATGAATGGCGGCAGCCAGATACTTCTGCGCCACTCCTTCCGTTTTAAACAGTCCGCCGTGACCGGTGATGCGGTCGATATGCACATTTTCCTCCTTCAGGATATCCATCCCGAGCTTAACCGCAGCCAGAGAAGTATACAGATTTGCGCGCATCAGATTTGCCAGATTGAACCGGCTGTCCGGCATTCTGACATACAGCGGCCGTCCCTCGTTCAGCATGGTTACATTCTCGCCCGAGTAATAACCGTATGCCAGAAGTCCGCCGCAGTCCGGATCTCCCTTCAGTGAATTGGTGTAGAGCTTCTGATACAGCTCTCCCATATCCGCCTGAATCCCCATCAGCTCGCAGAACTCATGGAAGATCCCCACCCAGGCGTTGAGGTCTGTTGTGCCGTTGTTCGCGTGAGACATCGCGCAGGGCGCCCCGTCCGGCGTCGTAACCATGTCGATTTCCCGGTGAAGCTTTTTCAGCGTCTGTCCTTTCTCCAGCACAATCATTGCGAACGTACTGGTTCCCGCAGAAATATTGCCAGTTCCCGGTGCGACAGAATTCGTGGAGACCATCCCGGTTCCCGCATCCCCTTCCGGCGGAGCCATCGGCACGCCAGGCTCCAGATTTCCGCTCTCATCCAGAAGGGCCGCTCCCTGCGCTGTCAGAGTCCCGGCATCCTCTCCCGCACACAGGACCTTCGGGAACAGATCTTCCGCGCGGAAGGAGTACCCGTGCTTCTGAAGGAGCCCGTCAAAAAGCTCCATCATGTGCGCGTCATAGTCCATTTTTGAGGTATCCATCGGGAAGATTCCAGACGCGTCTCCTGCGCCGGTCACCTTCCGACCCGTCAGCCGATAGTGCATATAAGAAGCAAGTGTGGTGACAAAATCCACCTTATCCAGATGTTTCTCATGATCCAGCACACACTGATACAGATGCGCTGATGTCCAGCGGAGCGGAATATTGAAATCAAACAATTCCGTCATCTCATCCGCTGCCGCCTGCGTATTTGTATTCCGCCATGTCTGGAACGGAGCAATCGTATGATCCTCCTGATCCAACGCAATGTATCCATGCATCATGGCACTGATGCCCAGCGCACCAAGCTTCCGAATCACAACGCCATACTTCTGTCTGACATTCTCCCGCAGCGAGGTATAACACCCACGAAGGCCCCTGTCAATTTCCTCATAGCTGTAGGTCCAGATACCATCCCGCAGTTTATTTTCCCAGTCATACACACCTGTACCAAGTACATTTCCGTCAAGATCAATCAAAACCGCCTTGATTCTCGTCGAACCGAACTCAATGCCTAGTGCCGTCTGTCCCGCCTCGATCTGTTCTCCTGCTCCCATATTCTCTCCCTTCTCCTTTCGCACACAGCTCATATCTCTGTCTCAGGCAGCCATTTCTCAACTGTCCCCTGTAACTTACGGGGCTGCCTGCAAACCCGCAGATTCTGAAGTCATTCCTCCTTCTGACCGTAGTACGCGCCTGCTCCGTGCTTGCGGAAATAATGCTTGTCTTGAAGCGCCTGCGGTGCCGGCTGCACCTTGGGATTGATGCATTCACAGAGCGCCGCCATTTTCGCCACTTCCTCTACGACAACAGCATTGTGAACCGCTTCCTTTGCGTCCTTTCCCCAGGTAAATACTCCGTGATTCTTGCAGAGAACTCCCGGCACAGCGGCGGGATCTCTGTGATTTTCTTCAAAATCATCCGCGATCAGCACGCCGGTATTGGTCTCGTAGGCCTCCTCGATTTCCTCTTTTGTCAGGTTTCTCACGCAGGGAATGTCCCCGTAAAAATAATCTGCGTGCGTTGTTCCATAGCAAGGAATTCCACGCCCGGCCTGTGCCCAGCTGGTCGCCCAGGTAGAATGCGTGTGAACAATTCCTCCGATTTCCGGAAAACGATTATACAGAACGGTATGTGTCGGCGTATCAGAGGAAGGATTATAACGTCCTTCCACCTTCTCCCCCTTCAGATTTACCACAACCATATCCTCCGGCTTCAGCTTCTGATAATCCACACCGCTCGGCTTGATGACAAACAAGCCGCTCTCACGGTCAATCGCGCTGACATTTCCCCATGTAAAGGTGACAAGATGATATTCCGGCAGAAGCAGATTCGCCTCCCAGACCTTTTTCTTTAATTCTTCCAGCATGTCATATTCTCCCGTATGTTAATCTTATTTGTTATTATCCTTCTTTGTTATTATCCTTCTTTGTTAATCTTCCACGTTTTTGTTGTTCGTTTTTCTCTGTATTATTCTTCTGCGTTATTGTTGTGTGTTTTTCTTCGGCAGTATTCTTCCACGTTTTTGTTGTGCTTTTTTCTTCTGCAGCATTCATCTGTGTTACTGTTCTGATTTTTCTATCTTCCTCACAGATTCCCGGATCACCGGCTCAGCGTCATACAGATAATTCCCGTCAAAATCCGGATTTTCAATCATTTTCAGAAGATTTTCAGCGACGCGGATTCCGAGCTTTTCCTTCGGATGAGGAAACGAGGTAAAGGGAACGCGGCAGATCGACGCAAGATTGGAATCATCGATGCCGACCACAGAGATGTCCTCCGGCACCTTTACCCCGTGCGACAGCAGGATATTGATCACCTCCATCGCCACCTCATCATTATAGCAGACAACCGCTGTACAGCCGGAAAGCCGGTACATCAGATAATCCTCCAGCCGGTGAATGTTCTGCTGCATGGAAGTATCACACCAGATTACGGAAAAACGCTCAAAAGGAATGTTGTTTCGCATGATCGCATCGACATACCCCTGATAACGGAGCGGTCCCTGACCGTCGTCGGACTTGAATATTCCGGCTATTTTCCTGTGGCCGTTCCGGATCAGAAGTTCGACCGCGTGGTCCGCGATCTTCCTGTCGTCAATTCTGACACAGGGTATCTTCAGATCGGGATAAAAGGTATTGAAGAACAGAATCGGAATATGTCTGCTCAGAATCTCCTGATAATATGGAAGATTCGGATTCGGAAGCGCGCTCTGCGTAGCCTCCACAATAAATCCGTCAATATCACTTTTTTCAAGAATCGACTCCAGATTTCTTCTCTCAATATCCGGCCGGTTATCTGTGAATGCGACCTGCGTCGTGTAACCGGCATTCTGCAGAACAGAGACGATCCCCCTCAGAATCGACGGGAAAATATAGCTCTCATTGAACGTGCTGAGCACGGCGATGTTCATGAACCGCTCTCTTCGAACCGGCTGGAAGGACGCCCCGATATAGGTGCCGCTTCCCTGAACCCGCGTCAGAATATGTTCCTTCTCAAGCTCTCCCGTCGCATGGCGGATCGTCTGACGGCTTAACCCGAACTTCTGACTGAGCTCCTTTTCAGACATCAGCTTATCGCCATACCGGAGACTTCCATCCCGGATTCCCTCCTTGATCCATCTGATCACTGTCTGATATTTGGGCTGCTCTGTCATACTTTTTCCTCATTTCTCCGAATGTCAGGCTGCGGCTGTTCTGTGTATTCATCCGCAGAAAATTATACTGTCACAAATTACAGGTCTGAAATTTATACAAACACAGGTGATCGTCCGAAAATTATTCGAACACAAATGATGCACCTGAAAATGATATGAACACAAATGATGCACTTGAAAATTACCCTGTTATAAATTATACACCCGACGCACAGATCATTCACAGCACGAAAATTATATTTTCTCTTTTTTCAGGAAAACGCATCCGTTCAACACGAAAAACGTCTGAGATCCTCCCGGGTTGTATCATCTCCGATTGTGATCAGCTCGGTTCCGGTCAGCCTAGCGAACATCTCAATATCCGCGCGGTCAAGTGCAGTTGATATTACGCTGTGATGTGCGCCTCCCGCATAGCACCATGCCGCGGTTCCGGTCTGAAAATCCGGTTTGTGACGATACATAATCCTCGCGACCGGAAGCTTCGGCATCTGCTCCGGCTGTTTCACAAGCTCAACATCGGCGCAGATCATCCGGAAATGATCTCCCATATCCACCAGAGTCACCTGTATTCCGTCTCCGGTTACGCCGTCAAATACCAGCCGGGCAGGATCGTCCTTTCCTCCGATACCAAGCGGATGTACCTGGATCTCCGGCTTGTTCGCGGCAAAGGAGGCCGGAACTTCAAGCATATGAGACGCAAGTTCCAGTTCATTTCCCGGCAGGAGATCATATGTGTAGTCCTCAATGAATCCTGTCGCTCCCTCTCTTCCCTCAGCCATCTTCATCAAAACGGCAGAAAGAGCGGCGATCTTATAATCTCCCTCCGGTCCGAATCCAACCCCTTTCGCCATCAGATCCTGGGCAGCAAGACCCGGAAGCTGACGAAGGCCGAACAGATCCTGGAATGTATCGGTAAACGCAGAGCACCCGTTCTCCCGGATGAACTTCTCGAAAGCTACCTCGTATCGTGCCTGCTCACGTACCGCATCGAGATTATCGGTCGCCATGGTATACTTCTCGCTGTATTCCTCCATCTTTGCGTTGATCTCATCATCCGTCACTTTCGCAGAACGGTCCGCAATTTCTCCGATTCCCCAGTACTTAATCTCCCATCCATACCGGATCTCTGCCTCGAGGCGGTTGCCGTCGGTCACCGCAACATCACGCATATTGTTGCCGAACGTTGCAACGCGCAGGTTATGAGAAAATCTGACCGCCTTCGCTACCTGAGCGAAGCGCCGGATTCCGTCCAACACATCCTCGTGTCTGTAATATCCCGCAACAACCTCATGCGGGATGTGCAGTCTTGCAAGGATATATCCAAATTCTCTGTCTCCATGCGCAGACTGATTCAGATTCATGAAGTCCATATCGATCGCATCGTATGGAAGTCTCTCATTTGCCTGTGTGTGCAGATGAAGCAAAGGCTTTCTCAGTTCCTGAAGGCCCTTGATCCACATCTTGGCCGGCGAAAACGTATGCATCCATGTGATCACGCCGGCGCAGTCATCATCATCCATTACTTTACGAATATCCTTCACGCAGGTTTCTGAGGTGATGACTGTCGGCAGAAGCTCGATGCGGATTGTGTCCGATAATTTGCTGTTCAGAAACGCTGTCATTTCTCCGGCATCCGCTGCTACCTGGCGAAGACACTCCTCACCGTAGAGATCCTGACTGCCGACAATGAAATATAGTTTTTCCATTTTCCCATTTCTCCTTTGCTTAAAATGTATGCTGTACATTCTTGATAAAACAAACATCTTTCATTACAGATACCGTATCTTTTTGGCGACAGCAGAAATTATATCCTTATTTCGCCTAATATGTACAGTATCATTTATGTGGTATTCAGTCAATACATAATGTACATGTCTTGATTAAAACACGCAATATGTACGCATTATTTCCTGTTGAAAATGATGATTTAAATGTGCAATTTGTACACATTTGTTTCTTGTTGAAGCTTCTGTGAAACCAGAACGAGATAAAACACGCTGCGCGAGTTTTATCTCGCTATCGCGACGCTCGCCGCACACGAATACTTCGCATTCGGCTGCGGCTCACTGTTCGCGTAAAAAAGGAGACGGTGATAAGCCGCCTCCTCTGTGGTTCATATTATCGATCCATTTTATTTCAATGCGATCCTATACAATATACGTTGTTTACATTCTCTCATGAATGCATCTGGAGATAACATCCAGCTGCTGCTCCCTCGTAAGGTCAATGAACTTCACCGCATAGCCGCTGACACGAATTGTGAAGTTTGCGTATTCCGGCTTCTCCGGATGCTCCATCGCGTCCTTAAGCTTCTCCAGACCAAAGACATTGACATTGAGATGATGCGCGCCCTGATCAAAGTATCCGTCAAGTACTCGTACCAGATTCTCTTTTCTCGATTTATCATCATGGCCAAGTGCTCCGGGATTGATCGTCTGCGTGTTTGAGATGCCGTCAAGAGCGTACTCATACGGAAGCTTTGCCACGGAATTCAGAGATGCCAGAAGACCGTTCTGTTCCGCTCCGTAAGCCGGGTTTGCTCCGGGAGCAAACGGCTTGTAAGCCTCTCTTCCGTCCGGAAGTGCTCCGGTTGCCTTGCCATATACCACATTAGATGTGATGGTGAGGATCGAAGTAGTCGGCTCAGAATTCCGGTAGGTGTGATGCTTTCTGATCTTCTTCATAAAGGTCTTGAGCAGCCATACGGCGATGTCATCCGCTCTGCTGTCATCATTTCCGTAGCGCGGGAAATCTCCATCGATCTCATAATCAGTCACAAGTCCGGACTCATCGCGAACGGTTTTTACCTTTGCGTATTTGATCGCGCTCAGGGAATCGACGACATGTGAGAATCCTGCGATTCCGGTCGCAAAGGTTCTGCGTACATCGGTATCGATCAGTGCCATCTCTGCCGACTCATAATAATATTTATCATGCATATACTGGATCAGATTCAGAATATTCACATAAAGATCTGCAAGCCAGTCCATCATGATATCGAATTTGTGAAGAACCTCGTCGTAGTCGAGATATTCAGAGGTGATCGGCGCGTACTCCGGCCCCACCTGCATGTGATTTCCCTGCTTGTCCAGGAATTTTTCATCCTTTCCTCCATTGATTGCGTACAGGAGGCACTTCGCGAGGTTTGCTCTCGCGCCGAAGAACTGCATTTCCTTTCCGGTCTGTGTCGCGCTGACGCAGCAGCAGATGCTGTAGTCGTCACCCCAGACCGGTTTCATCACATCATCGTTCTCGTACTGAATGGATGAAGTCCGGATTGAAATGGAAGCCGCGTATTTCTTGAAGCTCTCCGGAAGTGCGGAGCTGTAAAGCACCGTCAGATTCGGCTCCGGAGACGGTCCCATGTTTTCCAGTGTGTGAAGGAAACGATAGTCATTTTTTGTGACCATGGAACGCCCGTCCATGCCGATTCCCGCGACCTCAAGTGTTGCCCAGACGGGATCCCCGGAAAACAGCTCATTGTAGCTTGGAATACGCGCAAATTTTACCATGCGGAACTTCATGGTAAGATGATCGATCAGTTCCTGCGCCTCTTTCTCTGTGAGAGTTCCCTCTTTCAGATCACGCTCAATATAAATGTCCAGGAAGGTTGAGATTCTTCCGACAGACATTGCAGCTCCGTTCTGCGTCTTGATTGCGGCAAGGTAGCCGAAATACAGCCACTGAACCGCCTCCCTCGCATTCTTTGCCGGTGCGGAAATATCGTATCCATATGCCTCCGCCATCTTTTTCATGCCCTTGAGCGCACGGATCTGCTCGCTGATTTCCTCTCTCAGACGGATGACATCATCGGTCATCGTTCCGTCTCCGCAGTTCGCGAAATCTTCCTGTTTCTTCGCGATCAGATGATCGATTCCGTAGAGAGCAACTCTCCGGTAATCACCGACGATTCGTCCTCTGCCATATGTGTCCGGAAGACCTGTTACAATATGCGAATGTCTTGCCTTCCGCATCTCAGGGGTATAAGCGTCAAAAACAGCCTGGTTATGTGTCTTGTGATATTCTGTAAAGATCTTGTGGAACTTGTCATTGATATGATATCCATATGTCTCTGCCGCCTCTTCAGCCATCTTGATTCCGCCGTAAGGCATGAACGCTCTCTTCAGCGGTTTGTCTGTCTGAAGTCCGACGATTTTCTCAAGATCCTTTGTGGATTCATCGATGTATCCTGCGCCGTAAGCGGTCAGTCCGGAAACGACCTCTGTTTCACAGTCAAGCACGCCTCCCTTTGCGCGCTCCTGTTTCTGCAGCTCCTGTACCTTACCCCACAGAATATCGGTTGCCTCTGTCGGTCCTTCGAGGAAGCTCTCGTCGCCGTCATACGGAGTGTAATTCTTCTGGATGAAATCACGGACATCGATATCGTCCGTCCATTTGCTGCCCTTAAAGTCTCTCCACTCGTTTCTCATAGCTCTGTCTCCTTTCTTTCTTGTTGTCTGCTATCATCAGTCTTTACAACTGTTAACTGTGCTGCTGAAAATTCTTCCTGCGCTTTACGCGCTCTTTTCACCGGAAGTTTGCGGATGTTCACCGGCGCCGAGAATGTTTTCCGCTGCTCTCACCTGCTGCGCCGTGGGACTCTTAACCCCCTCCAGCGCATACGGAATACCGAGCAGTTTCCACTTGTAGGCACCCATCGTGTGATACGGCAGTACCTCTACCTTCTGAACATTACTCAGTCCGTTCAGGAATTCCCGCTCCTTTTTCAGATCCTCCGACGCGTCGGTCCAGCCGGGGACAAGTACCTGGCGGATCCACACGGGCTTCCCGATTTCATTCAGATAGCGGATCATGGACAGGATGTTCTCATTCCTGACACCTGTCAGCTTCCGGTGTTTTTCCGGATCCATCTCCTTGATATCCACAAGAAGCAGATCTGTATATTGCATCAGATTTCTGAATTTTTCGAACCATTCTCCCTCGCTCGTGAATGGCTGTCCCGCTGTGTCAATGACCGTGTGAATTCCTTTTTCCTTTGCCTTCCGGAACAGCTCCGTGACGAAGTCAATCTGGAGAAGAGGTTCTCCGCCGGACACCGTGATTCCGCCCTCATCGCCCCAGTAAGGACGATATCTTAACGCCTGATCAATCAGCTCATCCGCGCTTCTCATATCATCGGACTGAAGCTTCCAGGTATCCGCGTTGTGACAGAATTTACACCGCATCGCACATCCCTGCAGAAAAATCACGAAACGGACGCCGGGCCCGTCTACCGAGCCAAATGTCTCTATCGAATGAATTCTTCCCCTGATCATGTTCTGCCTCCTTTGAAAACGCAAAAGAAAAACCGCCTGTCACAGCAGCTGTCACGAACGGCTCCGTATTCCTCCGTTCCTCAGCTTTCCGTGTCAGACGGTTCTGTGATCTGCCATCTGTCAGCTCCCTGTGACAAGCTGATCGTAACAGAATATGGCAGACAACTCCTTGATTATAATCAAATTTAAGTTATTTTTTTAACACATTTTTGGGCCTGATTTTCAACCTGTTTTTTCGGTATATTCCCGCAGTTTTTTATGATCTATCACCTTCAGACACCCGCGGCCCAGCCTTTTCACCATTCCTTCCTTCTCCAGAAACGAAATGTTCCGGCTGACCGTTTCCGGCCGCAGATTGACCGAGGACGCAATGTCATCCAGCTTCAAATTGATCACATCTCCAAGGCATTTACGCTCCCTTCGCAGCAGGAAAGCAGCTACCCTCTGACGAGGCTCACGAATGGAAAGGACGAAGATCTTATCCTCCGCGTCAGTGATATCACTGGCAAGAACCTCAATCATATTGAACGATATCTGAGGATTTTCGGTGATCATCCGCATAATGACCGATCGGGGAATCTCACAGGTCTTCACCTCTTCCAGAGCTACCACGTCGTAATTATACCGGTGCTCCTTCAAAAAGATGCCGTGCCACACGCTCTGGCCGTCATGGAGAACATCCAGGATATGTTCCTCTCCCATGACATCCGTCCTCGATATTTTCACCTTTCCCCTGCGTATGATGATGATGGAATCGATGCTGTCGTTCTCGGATACGATACGCACGTCTGCAGGATAGGTATGATGGACCGAATGATTAACCAGCCTTTTCTGAATCTCCGGAGACATTCCCCGGAACAGCCGCACCTCGGAAATACAGAATTTGTTCCGTTTACGAAATTCACAGTTTTCTCTGTTGCATCCCTCTTTTTCCATAGAATTCCTCCCCTGTTCCAGACAATCAATCATGCAGCGCGCCGGGCTGTCAATTATGCCTGCTCCATTGCCCGGAAAACGAGATAAAACACGCTGCGCGAGTTTTATCTCGCTATCGCGACGCTCGCCGCACACGAATACTTCGCATTCGGCTGCGGCTCACTGTTCGCGTAAATTACGGACGGCGCATGAAATCATCATGCGCCGTCTGTTCATCGCTGCCTCAGGCAAGAAACTGCTTTGCGAAAGTCTCCGCCTCTCTCAGCTGCTTTTCTCCGGGCTTGCCGCGGAAATAAAATGTCCGATCCTCTACGGGAATTCCCTTTGCCTCCAGTTCCTTCCGAATGAGTTCGATTGCATGCTTTGATACCCAGGAAGTAGAGAAGATAACCGCTTTCCTGACCTCTTCCTTCTTCAGGCTGCGCAGATATTCCGTCAGCTTTCTGTCAATGCCGTAGGCATAGAGTGCGCCGCCGACAAACAGAATATCCACTGTTCCTGGAAGCGCCGCATCCGGTGCGTCTGCCGAAACCGCCTCCGTCCCTGCGGCCTTTGCGATTGCCTCCGCCGCAGCCCTTGTGTTGCCCGATCTTGAATAATATCTCACCGCAATATTCATGCTCAACCTCCTGAATTGTGCTCAACCCCCTGAATTGATAAATGTCACCAAATTCAGAATAGGTTCCATTTTCGCAGCTGTCAAGAAGCTCCTTAAATATCGACGGCTTCCATTTCTGCAGCGGTCAGGAAGGCCATTACATATTCAGAAGATACCTTGTGATATCCACAGCCGCTTCTCCGCGCGCACGAACCGAAATCCTCTCTGCCTCCGGATCCGAGTAATGCGTCATGCTCATCACCGTTTCTCCGTCATTCACAAAGATTTCCGCACTGTACCGGTCCAGAATCATCCTCAGCTTCAGACCTTCATCTGCCGGAGATACCTTCGCCGTTCTTGAATGAAGCACATCCCGGATCACCCCGGAATGAGACCGGTCTATTGTGAGGGTCTGATCCTGCGGACGGTAGATGACAGCGCAGTAATGACTGCCTCCTTCCGCGAAACGGATTTCAACCTCCCGACAATCCTTCTCCGGACGTATTTCACAGATCAGGTCTGCGCATTTTCCGGAAAGTGCAGGATCTGTGAAGATACGGCTGTCGTCAATCTCAACATTCAGTCTCTCGACCTTGTCCGTCCTGTACTTCTCCAGCTCACGGACAGGTCTCTGCATCAGATGTCCATCCCGGATCGTCAACTCTCTCGGGAGAGATACCTGGCCAAACCACTTCGCGTTGTCCACGCGATAAGGCACAGTATCCCAGCTCTGCATCCAGCCGGTAAGTATCCTCCGCCCGTCCGGCGAGAGCACCGTCTGGGTCGCGTAAAAATCGATTCCGTCATCAACCGGATGAACAAATCCCTCCCGGAAACACCCGTTCTCATCTTCCTCATCGAGATGGCCAATCATACAGAGCACATTGTTGCCTGCATGGAATCCAAGGCTGTCCGGCTCCATATCCTGCGGGCTCATCAGAATCACGCTTTTGCCATCAAGCACAAAATAATCCGGGCATTCCCACATTCTGCCGAACCGTCCGTGATTTACTGCCAGCTTTGACAGATAGGACCAGTGAAACGCGTCCGGGCTAGTGAAGAGCAGAAGCTGCCCTGTCTCATCCTCCGCCCGGTTCGCGACTACACACCTCCAGGACCCGTCGGACTCCCGCCAGATTTTCGGATCACGAAAATCAATACGGCTTGCGCCTTCCGGCAAATCCAGCTCGGAAAGAACCGGATTGCCGGGATATTTCTGATAATCCACACCGTCACCGATGGCAAGATTCTGTGTCTGCACATCACAGATGGTTCCATCGAGGTGCTTCTCCCGGCGGCATCCGGTATACATCAGAAGATGCCTACCGTCCGGAAGTTCTGCAGCGCCTCCTGAAAAGCATCCCGCTTCTCGGTCCGGAAATGTGTCTGGCGCAAGCACACAGGGTCTGTTCTCCCAGCGGATCAGATCCTTTGTCACCGCATGTCCCCAGTGCATCGGGCCCCACTGTGTATCATAAGGATTGTACTGATAAAACATGTGGTATTCACCCTGATACCATGAAAATCCGTTCGGGTCATTCATCCATCCGGCTCTTGGAGTGAGATGAAACGCCGGTCTCTCCTCCGGACGGATCTTCTTCTCCTTTAACTGTTCTGTAATTCTTGCTTTAAGAAGTTCGTCTGATCTGTACATCAATCTGCTCCTTTTCATGATCTGTTCACGTTCTTCGGTGATTCCCGGATTTACATTGTCATTATGATTTTCATCGTCATTATAACGATAGGATTCCCTGATTTTCATCACCATTATAACGATACGCTTCTCATATTACGAAGTTCCGTCCGGATTCACAATACTCTTTCTCTGCGCCGGTATACCCATCGCGCTTTCAACTTAATCTGTTCCTGCTTACTGGTCCAGATCATAGCGATCCAGATACTTCTGGAAAATGCCCAGATACTGCTTTAAGCCATAGGCATCCAGCTTCTTCAGATACGAATTCCACTCACTGTCTGTCAGACCATTCATGATCCAGTCGGATCTCCTTGCATTGATCTCCGTCGTGATATCCGCTGTAAGATTCGAAAGCTGCTCGGTATCATCCTGATTCATGAACAGGTTCGGATATACGTACTTTCCGTGCATATCCGGTGTATAGATGTTCTTGATCCAGTCCAAACGGTACTGGGCGTCCGCAGGACAGGTTACATACTTGCCATAGTAATCATTCAGCACCGCAAGCGGTCCGCCGACACATTCTGCTTCTCTTACCTCTACCGGAGAATGATCGCCGAGATCCATATGCTTCAACATTGGCTGTCCGTCTGCATTCTTTGACATTTCAAAAATGTGGAACTCGCCCTTCTTGCCGTAGGTTCCCCAGTTATTCTGCGGAGACTGCATCGGCGCATACATCTGATCCAGCCAGCTGCAGACAAGAGCGGGCTTCTTTGCCAGCGCGGTAACCACACATCTGCCGCGGTCAAATCCACTTGTATACGATCCGTTCTGCGGTGTGATATTTCTGGTGTCCGCAGTCAGAGCCGGAAGCGGCTCCCAGTCCTCCAGATTATCGATGTTGGCAATATCCCAGGAGAAGCATACACCGTATCTTCCGGATTTTCCCTTGGATACATAAGTGGACCATTCCTGCGTGAAGCACTCCGGATCGATCAGGCCCTCCTTATAAAGCTTATGCAGCCATTCGATTCCCTTACGGTAACCGGACTGCGTCGCGGAGCAGATCACCTTCTTGTCGTCCGTGACCGCAATGTGGCGCCCTCTGTCTCCATCGCCGTATCCCTCTCCAAATCCGTTAATCAGAATCGCCGGATCCTGATCCCCGTCATTGATGATGAATGACATGGGAATGATACTTCCCTTAATATTGAAATGCTCCTGAAGATCCTTGGAATGGTCATGAAACGCTTTCAGGACCTCCTCGAATTCATCCACCGTAGTCGGCATCTTCAGCCCGAGGTAGTCCAGCCATTTCTTATTGATATAGCTCATATCACCGACAGTCTGAATGGCTTCCTTGCCCTCTCCGAGCTGCTCGATCCAGGGAAGCGCCCAGATATGCCCGTTCTCGTCGGTGCACATCGAACGGTATTCCGGATATTCGTCGAAGACCTTTTTCAGGTTCGGCATATACTTGTCGATATAATCCTCCAGCGGAATGATAACGCCCTGCGTTCCGTATCGAAGAAGATCACTGTCTGAAAATCCCGCGGTAAAAATGAAATCCGGAAGTGTAGAATAATTGCTCATCTGAAGCGAGATCTTATCTGACCACTGATCGGATGAGATTGCCTTCCAGTTCACATGCACGTTTGTCTGTTTCTCCAGTCTCTCGAAGATTGCCCTCTTGTTCGGATCCGATTCCGTGGCACTCGGATAGCTGGTCATACCGCTGATTGTTTCCTTCTCCTTGAGCGGGAAGGTATAGGAAGCCGGCTCTTCCGCCTTATTTCTTGCCTCTTTATATCCAAAAAACAATTCACCGCAGCCGGTCAGCGATGTCGCCGCGATGGCCGCAGCAAGTGATGCGGCACATATTTTTTTCATCCACTTTTTAAACATTTCTCAGCCTTTCCGCAGATTCTGCTGTAACCCTATCTCAATATCAGCCCTTTACCGAACCGACCATGATACCCGCATCAAAATACTTCTGGAAGAACGGATACATGACGATCAGCGGCAGCGACGAAATAATAATGGTTGCATATTTTAACAGTTCTCCGAGCTGTGCTCTTGCCGCGGTACTCTGAATATCCGCGATCATTCCCGACTGCGGCTGATTCTGAATCAGAATCGCACGAAGCACAAGCTGCAGCGGCTGCTTGGATGCCGTATTGATATAAATCATTGCGTCAAAATAGCTGTTCCACATGGCGACGAACTGCCAGAGAACCAGGACGGCGATCAGCGGCTTGCAGACTGGCAGAAGAATCCGGAAGAAATACTGCACCTCATTGGCGCCATCCACAGCGGCAGCCTCTCTCAGCTCCTTCGGAATGCCCTGATAATAGGTTCTGGCTATGATCATATTCCATACCGAGAAAGCGCCGGGAAGAATGACCGCCCAGATCGTGTCCAGAAGTCCGAGGTCGCTGATTACCAGGTAGGTAGGAATCAGTCCGCCTCCAAAGAACATCGTGATGACAAAGATCACGTTGAAGAATCCTCTTCCCTTCAGATCCTTCCGGGACATCGGGTATGCCGCAAGCATGGTGACCGCAACCGAGATCACGGTGAAAGCCACGGAATAGATGACCGCGTTCAGGAAGCCGATCCAGATCTGCTTATTGGTCAGTACCCTCTGATACGCTGTCACCGTCCACTTCTTGAAGTTGAAGGTGATGCCCTGGTTCTGAAGCGTAACCGGATCCATAAAGGACGCGATCACGATATATATCATCGGAACGATAATCGCAATTACAAAAATTGCAAGAAACAGTCTGCTTATAATGATAAAGGCTTTGTCGGATTTCCCGTATCTGGAAAACGGATGCCTTCTGACCGCTGCATTGATTTCTGCCATTGCTTTTTTCCTCCTCATATTCCCTGTCCGTCATTCATCTTCTCCACGATCTTATTGACCGCGATCAGAAGTATGACATTAATGATCGTATTGAACAGACCTACTGCTGTAGAGAAGCTGTAGTCTCCATCGAGAAGTCCCTTCTTGTACACATAGGTTGCGATGATCTCCGCAGATTTCAGGTTCATATCTGTCTGCAGCGCATAAGCCTTCTCAAATCCGATGCTCATGATATTTCCTGCCTGAAGAATGAACTGAATCACAACCATATCCTTGATTGCCGGCCAGTCTACCACGCGAATCTGCTGCCAGATATTCGCTCCATCCAGAGCCGCTGCCTCACGCAGCTCCTGACTTGCGTTGGACAATGCCGCCGTGTACATGATGGAAGCCCATCCGGCTCCCTGCCATATTCCGGAAATGATGTAGATCGGACGGAACGCCTCGGGTATTGTCATGAAATTGATGCTGGTGTGAAGCAGGCCATTTACCGGTCCCGTTACAGAAAGAAGGATACGGACCATACCACAAAGTACGATGACCGACACGAAGTTCGGCATATACAGAACCGTCTGAATCTTCTTCCGGATGCCCGTGCGCTTGATCTGATTCAGGAATAACGCCAGGATGATCGGAATCGGGAATCCCCAGAGCAATCCGTATACACTCAGCTTCAGTGTATTTACCAGATAGCGGATAAAGTCCGGCGACTCCAGGAATCTCTTGAAATACTTCATGCCCACCCACTGGCTTCCAAAGATTCCCTTGATCGGGTTGAAATTCTGAAACGCGATCAGTATGCCTCCCATGGGCGCATACTTGAAAATCAGTGTAAGCAGAAACGCCGGTCCGAGAAAAATTACATAAAGCTGCCAGTGCTGCCTGAAATACAGGAGTCCTCTTCCTTTTCTTCTTGCTTTTTCCTCCATGCTTCCATACCTCCTCATAAATCATTGCATGTCAGATGCCTTGCTGATCTGTCACCCTGGTGTCTCGCCACTCTGTTGTCTGATTGCTTTGTTGACGGGTTACTCTGTTGTTCCGTTGTCCGGTTATTCTGTTGTTCTGGTGTCCGGTTACTATATTGCTTTATTACCCTGTCTTCGTTGTTCAATATAATTCCAGGGTTGTCATTTGTCAATTGTAAAATGTGCATTTGCACCACTTTTGCGCTCGAAATTGAGTTTTTTGTAAAACTTATACAAGAATGGGCAGGCAAAACTGTGAACTTTTCCAGATGCTTTCCTCAGAATCCGGAAGAGCGATAAAAAAACCGTTTAAAGCCTCAGGATTAACCAATAAGACAGGCCGCCGAAGGGGTGAGTCTTTCTGTTTTCCCGCGCATAATGTTGAGTTGTTTTGATTTGCTTTTTCAGACATCTTTAATACCCATTATGTAAAATTTACACTTTTACATTTGACAAATCATGATAAGGGCATTATATTATATTGTAGAAAGACTGAAATAGTGCATGTAAAACAGAAATACAGAATGCAGCTATAGACAGAACGCAACTATTGACAGAGCTCAGGAACAAAGCTGCAGACAGAAATTTAGAACAACGCTGTAGAAACGCAGGGCCAGATCTCATAACGGAAGGAAGATAATACTTGAAGCTGTGAAAAAGCAGAGATTGTAAATGGAACTGCAGCCAGATAAAAAATGGAGTTGATAATATATGGAAAACAGAGTCACAATTCAGGACATTGCGGATTCGCTTGGATTATCAAGGAATACCGTCTCCAAGGCAATCAATAACACCGGAGTCCTTGCGGACAGCACCCGTCAGAAGATTCTCGCGCGGGCAATTGAAATGGGATATAAGCAGTTTTCCTACCTTGATCTCGACGCGGTGCAGAACAGTCTTACTCCACCCGCTCCTGCGAAAAATGAAATTGCGCTGATCACCACCTGGTTCTTGAACGGCTCTCACTTCTCCGCGATGATGCTCGATAAATTTCAGATGGAAATATCCAAGCGCGGATACTCCATGAGTATGCATTTCGCCAGAGCAGAAGATATTGCAGCCCAGAGACTGCCTGCCTCTCTGCGCCTTGAAAACTGCGCGGCAATTATATGTATTGAAGTTTTTGACGCGTCCTACGCGAGATTTATCTGCCAGTCCGGTGTCCCGGTTCTTTTCGTTGACGCCCCTGCCGACCCCGGTGCAGACCCACTTCCCGCTGATATTCTCATCATGAACAACGACGATGGCATCAGTCAGTTCATTCACCTTATGAAGAAGCGCGGAATATGTGACATAGGATTTGCGGGAGAGGCCATGCATTGCCGTTCCTTTTTCGAGAGATTTATGGCATACCGGAACAGTATGTATCTCTGTTCCCTTCCGATCCATGAAGAATGGTGCCTCACTGAGAAGCCGGATCCCGTCCCCACTTCCTCCGGAATGAGCCCTGCGGAATATTACTTCTACAGCAGGCTGAAGGAATTCCGGAAATTACCGCGCGTTTTTATCTGCGCCAACGACTTTGTGGCAATTGATCTGATGCACGCGCTGAATCGTCTGGATCTCCGGGTCCCGGAGGACGTCATGATCCTTGGCTTCGATGACTCCGCGGAATCCCTTCTGGTGACGCCAAAGCTTTCGACCATACATATACACAGTCAGATCATGGGGTTCTCCGCCACTGACCTGATTCTGTCCCGGATCCAGAACCCGGCACTGAATTACCGCACCTGCAGCTGCGAGACCAATCTGATACTCAGAGAATCAACGGAAGGACGACAGGAGGCTCACGCATGAATCATTTCATCAATCCATACAACCCGGTCATGAATTTTCTCGGGAAGCTGCTTGACTGTATTCTGCTGAACCTGCTCTGGATCGTGTGCAGTCTGCCGCTCTTCACGCTTGGAGCGTCGACCAGCGCGCTCTACTACTGCACACTTAAGCTTGCTAACGACTCCGGAATCTCTCTTCTGCAGGATTTTTTTCACTCATTCCGCCAGAATTTTCGTGAGGGAACCAAATTGTCCTGTCTGATCATTCCAATCGCAATCGCATTCTTCTTCTCCGGCCGTTTCTATCGTCAGCGCGCGATAAGCTCCCCTCTGTTCATGATCGGCTTCGGTCTGTATATTGTATTTCTGATTGTGTTCGCGATTATCGTTCTGTATGCGTTTCCGCTCCTTTCGCGCTACGATAATTCCTGGAAGGGCACCCTGAAGAACGCGTTTATGATCGGGATCCGCTATCCCGTCTGCACGATCGTAATGGCTGCCATTCATTTCGCGATATACTTTATCGCCATCCGCTATTTTACGCCGGTCATCTTTCTCGGTGAGGGCTTTGCCGCCTTTCTTTGTTCCTACCTTCTGAAACCGGTATTCCGAAGGCTTGAAAATCCGGAAGGGACCCCAGACACTGAAAATACAGAAAACGTCCCCGGAAACAGATCCGGGGACGCCGACCATACACATCAGGATAATATTTTTCACCGGGAGGAAAAATGAAGCTCAGAGAAACATTGCGCGGTATGGATCGCAGACAGAGAATCACTTACCTCTGGGATTATTACAAATGGCTTTTTATCCTCCTGATCATCGCGGGAGGAATTCTGATCTATTCGCTTACAACAGTCCTCGCCAGAAAGAAAACCGTGCTCTCCGTCGCGCTTGTGAATGTTCAGGCGGACGACAGCATCCTCGACTCTCTCACCGATCAGTTCCTGCAGATGGACCCGGAAGATTTTTCCGGCGGGACGGTAAAGTATGAACGCAATCTTCTGATCTCCGCCGATCCGGAGAACAGCGCTCAAAGCGAAAACACAGGCTCCGGCACGGATAGCGGAATGCCTTACACAGGTTCAGCTACGGACGGCGGAGCATCTTATGAATACTCCTACGCATCCCAGATGAAGCTCCTGGCCATGATCACAGATAAGAAGCTGGACGTCGTCATCATGGATCAGCACACCCGTGATATTTTCCAGCGTCAGGATTATATGTCTGCGTGCGTCTCACTGGAAGGCACTTCTCTGTACCGGAGGGCAGGCTTTTCCGAACCTATATACGCCGGGATCATCCGGAATACGCAGCGGCCGGAATCAGCAGAAAAATATCTGGAAATGCTTCAGCAATAATGCCTATGCCCTGCTTTTCCCCGAGGTGAAGTATCCGATCAGATAGATAATCGCCGCCACCGCCATTCCGGTGATCGACGGAATACCCGCGGTGATGATGTTTGCTCCCAGCGCTCCCGCGACAACGCCGATGACAGAGAACCAGTTAACGGTCTGGAAATCCCGGAAATCATCGGTGTAGTTTTTTCTGTGCAGGAAATAATCCAGAATCAGGATCACTCCGATCGGCGGAAGGGTGCAGTTCAGAATATTGAGCCAGTGCGTAAAATTCCAGTAGAGCCATACGGCGGTCACCGTTCCGATGACGCCGGAGATCAGTACCATCGGTTTTTTCTTCTGTCCGAAGATGTTCGCGAGACCAAGGCCGGCGGAGTAAAGCGCATTGTCATTCGTTGTCCAGATATTCAGTCCAAGGACAAGAACAGCCAGATAAAACAGATTCAGGTTGATCATTACTTCGAAGATATCATTTCCTCCCACATAGATGGAAGAAACCGCGCCGAAGAAGAACATCAGTGAGTTCCCGATGAAGAAGGCGACAACCGTAGTAACGACACCCTGCCGGGCATTTCTGGCGAACCTTGAGAAGTTCGGCGTAGCTGTTCCACCGGATACAAAGGATCCGATCACCATCCCCGCTCCTCCGATCACTGTGAGCGTACCGCTTGACTTTGCGAACTGGCTGATCAGAGTCCCGTCGCCTCTCTGAACCGCGAGAATCATAGCCACTGTTCCGAGAATTGCCACAAGCGGAACCGCGATATAGCTGACGATTGTCAGAGACTTTATTCCAAAGTACGCCGAAGAAGTCATGCACGCCCCGGCCACGAGCACTAGAATCCACTCCGCAAGTCTGCTCCCGCCGAGCAGCTCATTTGCCACCGGGATGGCAAACATCGCGACACCGACACCGAACCAGCCGATCTGTGTGAAGCTGATCATCGCCGATGGAAGATAACTTCCCTTCATTCCGAAGGCACGGCGGCTCATCAGATCCAGACTCATTCCGGTCTTAGCTCCGACATATCCCAGAAGGCCCGTGTACACGGCAAGGATAGCTCCTCCGAGAAACAGCGAGCCGAGAAAGCCGTAAAAATCCAGCCCTTTCGCCATCTCCTGCCCGACCCACATGCTCGCCGAGAAAAAAGTAAAACCGAGCATAATCATGAACATTGTAATAAAGCTCTGTCTCCGATCAACCGGCACCGACTGCTCGGCATAGTCGATATCCACCGTAGTTTCCCGCTGCTTCTGATTCTTCCCTCTCATTCTCTCTCCCTCATGAACTCAAAAATAAAAAAATAAATCCATATGAAATTCCAGATGATATTCCCGGATACACCTACAGAATGTATTTTCTTAAGGAATCAGTAAAATTGCGGATTCTCTCATCTGCGATTTCCCTGAGATCTGTCCTCTTCAGGCTCTCTATATACCCAACTTCCTGCTGGTAGAGCCAATGTGTCACGCTCGGATTCAGGTGCCCGTAGTGACAGTCCAGAACCCAGTCCTCATAAGTGATCGGTGTCCTGTGGCCCAGCTTTTCATCGAGAAGATCCTTCACCTGAATCCGATCTGCCCGATCCCGAATATCTCTCCAGAAGCCGAGCACCTCGTCCACGTGCTCATGAATCTCGTAACGGCGGGCTCCTCCGTCGTAGATGATACATTTTTCAAAAAGAGGGTCCCGCATGGAAAGCGTCACCCTGCGGAATTCCGGCGAAATAATGCCGTCCTTCCAGTAGAAATCAACATCAGGGATATTGACTCCGGATACGCCTCTGTCCTGATAGGTGCTGAAGATTCCCTCGTAGAAGACGCAGTAGAACCCCTCGAACGCAGGCCAGAACTTCCGGAATTTCTCCGTGAGCCTTTCCAGAATTTCGACGGCCTTCGTTCCACCAATCGTAAAGATGATGATATTTCGAAGCGCCGCGCCACTCGCCCTGTAAAAATCCGTCACATATTCCAGACACTGAATCAGCGTCTCCCCTGAAGCTATGATATCTCCGATCAGCAGTGTGCTGTCCGGCACCATGGTCAGCTTTGAATACTTGATCTTCAGGCCGGCAAGCTCTTCTTCATTGAAGACACGTTCACTCGACAAAAAGCTGATGTCATGAATCCTCACATGCTCCCGATAGCATGCCTCTTCAAGCGGGTAATTCAAGGCTCCCCGCAGAATCGATAGTATATTCGCGCAGGATACCTTCCCGTTTTCTTTGAAATAATACATCATCTGCGATGTGGCAGGGAGCATGCACCTGTATACCTCATAGCCGACAATCTCCGGCGTATTCATCAGCTTCCTGGTCTCCGACTCTGAGACAATGTAATAATGATTCAGGTAATCCTTGCCCTTCAGCTTATAGCAATCGACTCCCTGTTCCGAGAATTCCTTTTCGATATATAACCTGCTCTCCACGATAACAATTCCCCCTCAATCACTTTCCGTACGCAACGGTTTATGTGCAACTCGCGGTAATAAGCATCTCTCCTCATCCAACGGTTTGTATGCAGCTCGCGGTAAGCACCTCTCCGTATACATCTCTCTGTATCATCTGCTTCATCCAGACAAAAGCCGGACAAATTCTTTTCAATACTACCACAGAACAGACCGGAATTCATCAACTTTAAAAAAATAAAACAAAATCGCCCACACGCAAATCCCCCTGTGAATTCTCCTCTGCCTGCTGACCAGAACCGGAACGCTGTCCGGATTTCGCCTGATCGCCTCCGGAACGAACAATTCATTTCAAATTTCCTTTTTTTATGCTATAGTTGTATAAGTCGGGCAAGAAGGTTGCCCGGGTCTGCGCAGTGCAATCCAGCCTGCAATTCCGACTGTATTTCAGCCTGCGTTTCGGATCGCGTTTCAGACTGCACTTTATTTTGCAATTTAAATTTTTCTGATAAATATATGGGAGGAAGTATGGAAGCAAAAGACTGTAAAAGGAAAGTTATTCTGACCGGAGATCGCCCGACAGGCCGTCTTCATCTCGGTCATTACGTGGGGTCACTGAAGAGAAGGGTACAGCTGCAGAACTCCGGGAAGTTTGATGAAATTAATATTCTGATCGCCGATGATCAGGCGCTCACCGACAACTGGGACAACCCACAGAAGATCCGCGACAACATCATTGAGGTTGCTCTGGACTATCTGTCCGTCGGCATTGATCCCGAAAAATCCACCATCTGCATTCAGTCCGGTATCCCGGCTCTCCATGCGCTGACTTTCTACTACATGAATCTTGTAACCACCCAGAGACTGAGCCGCAATCCCACGGTAAAGAACGAAATGGCCCTGAGAGGCTTCTCCAGTTCCGAAGGCGTGAACAACAATGAGACGGGACTTCCCGCCGGCTTCTTCACCTATCCTGTATCTCAGGCTGCGGACATCACTGCCTTCAAGGCAACCACTGTTCCTGCCGGAGAAGACCAGGAGCCGATGCTGGAGCAGACACGCGAGATTGTCCGCAAGTTCAATACGACATATAGCCGGGATGTTCTGGTGGAGCCTGACATTCTTCTGCCGGAAAATGAAACCCAGAGACGGCTTCCCGGTACCGACGGCACCGCCAAAATGTCGAAATCGCTCGGTAACTGCATCTATCTGTCTGATGATCCGAAGACGGTCAAGACAAAGGTCATGGGGATGTATACCGACCCGCAGCACCTGAACATCGCTGATCCCGGACATGTAGAGGGCAACGCTGTGTTTACCTATCTGGACGCATTCTGCACAGATGAGCAGTTTGCCGAATACCTTCCGGAGTACGCAAATCTGGAAGAGATGAAAGATCATTACAGAAGAGGCGGCCTTGGTGACGTGAAATGCAAGAAGTTCCTGATCAAGGTACTGGAAGAAATGCTCACACCAATCCGCGCGGAAAGAGCCAGATGGGCAGCCGATATTCCCGAGGTGTACAACATACTCCGGAAAGGAACGGAGCATGCAGCGGAAGAGACAAACCGGACACTCGAAGAGGTTCGCGATGCGATGCGGATCAATTATTTTGATGATGATGCCATAATCGGTGACTGGGAGGCCTGGATCAATCACTGAACCGGGGATAACGTATAGAATCCCGGGTTAATCACTGAACCGGGGCATAAGTCACAAAACGAGATAAAACACGCTGCGC
>DGTF01000076.1:28949-32217 GCA_002394235.1 Eubacterium sp. UBA4343
TTTTATCTCGCTATCGCGACGCTCGCCGCACACGAATACTTCGCATTCGGCTGCGGCTCACTGTTCGCGTAAATTCTGATTCGTCCGGACCAGACGCCACGTGCGCCAGCAGTCCGGACGATTTTGTATCCCGCTCTCCTGATGAACGCATGCTATGCAGAGAAGAAACGGGAAGGAAAAAGTTGAAAAAAACCGGAAAAACCTGAGAAAGATAAAGAGGTAATATGAAATGCCATCGCCGTCGATGAAAGAGGGTCTGTTCTCTGACCCGTTATTTAACCGGAAGCTAGTGTCTCTCGCTGTCCCGATTGCTCTGCAGAGCCTGATGCTGGCAGCGGTTGCGGCTGCGGACGCCATTATGCTGGGCAGGCTGAATCAGAACTCCATGGCAGCGGTATCGCTTGCAACACAGATTCAATTCGTAATGAACATGTTTCTAAGCTCTGTGGTATCGGCAGGATCCATTCTCGGTTCCCAGTACTGGGGCAAACAGGACCTCCTGAGTCTGCACGATATCTTCAATCTCATGCTCCGGCTCTCTTTTCTGATTGATCTTCTGTTCGGACTGTTCTGCATACTGACTCCAGGTCTTCTGATGGCCTTTTTCACCAACGACCCGACACTTTCGGAGATCGGTGTCTCCTATCTCAGGATCGCCGGCTGGTCTTACCTGCTGACCGGTATCTCGCAGTGCTACCTGACCATCATGAAGCTCACAGGCCACGCGAACCGGACAGCGCTCATCTCATCAAGTGCCGTTATCCTGAATATTGTCCTGAACACGATATTTATCTTCGGCCTGATCGGGTTCCCGGAGATGGGTGCAAGGGGAGCCGCTCTCGCCACGCTGATCTCCAGAATCGTCGAGCTGGCATGGGCTGCGGGGTCCTCGCTTCAAAAGGGCTTTGTCCGCCCGGATCTTACGAGGCTTTTTCACCGCAACCGCCTGCTGGGATCGGATTTCCGGAAAATCTGCCTGCCGCTTCTCGGAGCCTCCCTTCTGTGGGGAATCGGTTTTACCTCCTATTCCGCCATTATGGGGCATCTCGGGCAGAATGCCGCTGCCGCCAACTCCGTTGCCGCAGTCGTCCGGGATCTTGTCTGTTGCATGTGCAACGGCATCGCGAACGCGGGAGCCATCCTCCTGGGAAATCAGCTTGGTCAGGGACATCTGGATCAGGCAAAAATCTATGGAGAGAAACTTCTCCGGATTTCCTTTCTCATCGGAATTATGACTACAGCGGTAGTTCTCCTTGTCATCCATCCGGTCCTGCTCTTCTACCGTCTCACGCCCGATGCAAGAGCACTTTGTGCCGGGATGCTGGTGATCACCTCTTTCTATATGATCGGGCGGTGTGTAAACACAGTCGTGATTAATGGTGTCTTTGACTCGGGTGGAGACACAAAGTTCGACGTCTACTCTCTCATCGTCGTCATGTGGGCATTTGCCATTCCGGTCGCGCTGTGCGGAGCCTTCCTGTTTCACTGGCCGGTTCTTCTGGTCTATGCCTGCACCTGCCTCGATGAGGTTGGAAAAATTCCCTGGGTCGTTCACCACTTTCACAAGTACCGCTGGCTGCGCAATCTCACCCGCTAACGGCTCCGGAAAGCTTTTTCCGCCACTATTTCATATACTGCCGCCGGAAAGCCTTTCCAGCGCTTCTTCATATGCCGGCACCGGATAGCTTTTCCGCCACTTTTTCATATGCCGGAGCGTCCACCTTGAGGCGACGGGCGTTCCGGACGACCTCAAAGATCAATCCGTCAATTTCGGAAGCCTTTCCGCAGGCGACATCTTTCTGAAGCGATGTTGTCATATCCGGTTTCAGGCTGTCCAGAATATGCAGATTTCTTTTCACAATGTCTTCCGTAAAAACAATTCCCTCTTTTTCCGCGATCCTTCCGATTTCGCGAACAAGCTCACAGAAGAAGTCACGATATATTCCCTCTTTCTGCATCGCCCCCGCGCTGACTCCGAAATAAAGGCCGCATGCTCCCTGCGGTGAGACATAGGAAAACTTCAGCAGCGCGTCTCTTTGGATGTTGTCGCTGAGTCCGCCCCCGATTCCGCATTTTGCAAGGTCTTTTTCTATCTCACGAAGATCCGTCCGGAATTCCGCGGGATCCCGCACACCAAAGACGACCCGCAGGATATCACCGCTCATCAGTATTACACCAGGACTGCGGAGCTGGGAGGCGACATAAATACAGCCATCCGTTACCAGAATGCCGGGAAGCTGCTTCTGCATGACTGCCCCGGTTCCATAGATATTCAGGATCGGGATGACGATACTGTCCCTGCCGGCAATTCTCCGCAGAAACGGATACAGAGATTCCAGAGAATATCCCTTCACACAGACAAAAATCACGTCCGGATGATCCGTATACTCTTCCATTGTGCAGGCCTTTACTGGTTTCAGTGTGAATTCGTCGTCCGTCCGTATCACACGAAGGCCATTATCCTTCATTGCCCGCAGATGTGCGCCTCTGGCAATGAAGGTCACATCCATTCCTCCGCGAGCCAGATATGCACCCAGTGCGCCTCCGGTGCCTCCCGCACCGATTATAAGATATTTTCTCATCTCCTCCTCCTTCTGATTCAAACCTCTGGCTGTCATTCTCCACCTGTCTTCTGTTTATGCGATGACCATGATCAGTGTGCCGGCGCCGATCAGCACGCATCCGATCACAGATTTCACGGTAACCTGCTCGTGAAGAAACAGAAACGCCATGACAAGGGTGATCACAACGCTCAGCTTATCAACCGGTACTACCTTTGAAGCATCTCCGATCTGGAGCGCTCTGTAATAGCACAGCCAGGATGCTCCTGTCGCAAGACCGGACAGAATCAGAAAGATCCAGCTTCTTCTGCTGATGGAGGCGACACCGCCCTGCACATTTGTCAGAAAAACCATTCCCCAGGACATGATGACGACCACAACCGTTCGAATTGCCGTAGCCAGCGTTGAATTCACGCCTTCAATACCGACCTTGGCAAGTATTGAGGTCAATGCCGCGAAGATCGACGAACCAATTGCAAACAATAGCCACATACTATTCTCCTTTCCTGTAAAACAAAATCCACGCCTTTTTTATTATACCATATTAAGTAACTCCCATACGATACATTACGGCTGGACTTATACAGTACACACCCATATGATACTTCGTGCCACAAACTGTATAAGTCCCCGCGTCACTTCGTGCTCATACCTGTTGTCGTCACTAATGTTCTTGCCCACTGGTGAGCAAGCTCCCCGTGGGCCAA
>DGTF01000076.1:32286-35827 GCA_002394235.1 Eubacterium sp. UBA4343
ATTGCGACTGGACTTATACAGTACAAAAATCCCCGGCGAATGGCTCCGCCGGGGATTTGCTGTACATATTTAACGGTTGATCCTGTCAGTCTCTGCCGTTATTTTTTCGTTTTTTATTCTGGTTTATAATCGTCAAAATCATACCTGATTGTTCCAAAAGGTGTCTCCTGCTCGCGAAGCGCGATGGATTTTGACATTGCCTTGATTTCATCTGCAGTCACGCTGCGTCCGAGCTCGCTGGAGAGCACAACACCTTCGGAAAGAAAGGCAGTCTGCATTGCGATATACGGAGAGTCAACACGTGTCTCGTCAGTAAGTTCGCCGCGAAGATAAGAATACCACTGCAGCTGGTTATCATTGTACTTCTCCATCTCAGGATTCAGAGCGACCTCCTGCATGCCCGAGATATCACCGATCGCACATTCGATTTTATTGTCGAATAACACGCCATCCCCATCTACGCCGAACCACTCAAGCCTCGGCTTCTGGAGAGCGCCTCCTCCTACGATGGATCCTCCTTCCGGAACCGCCAGCGGCCCTCCGGTGGTATCAACATCCGTAAATTTCAGTCCACCAAGAGAACCCGCAATGAAGCTTGTGCCGATTTCATCCATGTGTATCGCCCAGTCCTCATAGATATCCATTGAAATTCCACCCTTGAACCGCGCCATTCCAACGCCAAGATCCTCGATCGGGGTATGGCAGTTTACCGCATTGTCAATGCGCGCATCTCTCCAGTAGGAACAGCTCTGTACACCGTACACGCTCTCCAGTTCCGGCATTCCAAGCACGTACAGCATCTGTGCCAGATGATAGATTCCCAGATCAAACAAAGGTCCATGAACACCGATCTTCGGATCAATAAAGTCATGACTGAAAAACGGCATGTCATAACCGGGCCTGCCCTGTCTCCTGTGACCAACGCTTCTTACATGGTATACATCTCCCAGTTTGCCCTCCGCAATCATTTTTTTTGCGATACGGGTCTGCGGGTTGTAGATAGAGCTGATCTGAACAGCAAGCTTCTGTCCGTACTTTTTCTGTGCATCGTAAAGAATTTTTGCATCAGCATAGCTAGCTGCCATCGGTTTCTCCGAATAGCAGGGATAACCCGCCGCCATGACTGCTGTCGCAACAGATGTGTGCAGATTGTTGTGTACACAGACTTCAACCTCATCAATGTCGTCTCTCTTCAGCATCTCCCGGAAATCCGTATAAAGCCGATCTTCCGGAAGGCCATATTTCCTGCCGAAGGCTTCCACCTTCTCCTTTACAATATCACATGCTGCAACTACGGTGAGGTTCTGCCCTCTTTTCTTCAGATTATTGATCACGGTCATATGCCTGTCGGAGATCATTCCGGTTCCGATGATGGCAATTCTGATTTCCTTCATGTTTTGTCCTCTCATTTGTATAATTACTTCTTTCGGAATGTCCTGCTCAGTTATTTGTATGCTTATTCCCTTCAGGATTATCCTGTGCAGTTATTTGTATGCTGATTTCTCTCAGGGTTATCCTGTGCAGCTATCGTCTTCTGCTCAAGGTTCACCCAAGCTGCTTACCAGCCGAGAATTCTGAGGTATTCACGGCTTCTTCTCGCGCACTCCAGCGGATCCATGTCATAATGCTCATCCTGTTCTACAACAGCCCATCCTGTATTTGCACGGAGCGCAGCATCCAGAATCGGTTCCCAGATCATCTGGCCAAATCCGACCGGACGGAACCCGAAGTAACCCTCATCCTCTCCGGACTCCTCCTGATCGATCCCGATCAGCTTGTACATATTTTTCACTTCGCCGCGCTTGATGTAATCCTTCAGATGAATGACCGGCAGACGGTCGGTGTATTTCTGAACAAACTCTGTGACCTTACCGGTCGCGACGTCACACCAGCAGGTATCAAGCTCACTCATCAGATGATCATGCGGAATTGCCTCGAACATCGCGTCATATCCCCATCTTCCATCCGGAAGTTTCACAAACTCGAAATCATGATTGTGATACAGGAAAGTCATACCCGCCTGATGGATTCTCTCCCCTACCTTATTCAGCAGAGGGAGAAACTTCTGAAATCCCTCCGGGTTTACCGGCCGATATTCCTCCGCCATATAAGGCATCACCAGATATTTTACTCCGATTTCCGAATAATCCGCGATCACACGATACAGGTCTTCTACCATGTCCGCGAATGGTACGTGCGCTGAAATCGGAACCAGACCCACCTCTTTCAGGATTTCTCTGACCTCCGCAGGCTTCAGTCCATAAAGTCCGGCCAGTTCTACGCCGTCATAACCATAATCTTTGATCTTCTGCATTACATTCCTGAAATTTTCCGGATGCTCCTCCAGAAGATCTCTCAATCCATAAACCTGTACAGCAACAGGAATCTTTCTGTCCATCGTATCTACCTCACTTAACCTTAACTTTTATTCAAAATCAACGGACTTTCCGGTGCGTCCGGATTCTCTGACCGCATCCATGAGTTTCAGCACGCGGCGCACCTCCGGTATTTTTACAAATGCTTCTTCCTCGCCGTGATAGTAACGGATGTAATGCTCAAAATAATTTCTGTGGCTCGTATGCACCTCTGGAAGCGGCTCCGTTACAATGGTTCCTTCCGGTGCAGGTCCGAACGATCTTGTCGGCCCTGCGGCAGTCATCGTTCTCTTTCCTCCGACATTTGTCAGAAGATGGGTGGTACGCACAATCTTTCCCTCCGGGAAGAATCCGTCCACATACGCGGTACCCTTGTTTCCGGCGACAAACCAATGCCGCTCAAACCATTTATCCGCGGTCTTATCCGCCAGGTAATATGTCCCCAGTTCAACCGTTGCCGTTACTCCGTTATCAAAGCGCAGCATGATCTGAAAATAATCATCCACCTCTTTATTGATGACATTCCTGATATCCGCAAACACAGATTTCAGCTTTGCGCCAGGGAACATCCAGCAGACCTGATCAAGCAGATGAACACCCCAGTCATACAGCATTCCGCCGCCTTCACTTTTAAATACGTGCCAGTCATGCATATTCCCATTAAAGCCGTACAGCTGATTCTTGATCGCATACACATTTCCAAGTGTGCCGGAATCGTACACTTCTTTTGCCGTGCGGAAATCCGGATCAAACCTTCTCTGCTGATGAACCGTGAACCGGACACCATTTTCCTTAACTGCCGCTTCCATGTCATCCAGCTCCGCCAGACTCATTGCCACCGGTTTTTCACAAATAATATCTTTGTGCGCTTTAGCTGCCTGAATGACAAGATCGTGATGCTGATTATTATTTGCCGCAATAATAACCACATCTACCTCCGGATCTGCCAGCAATTCTTCATTGCTGCTGTATCTCTTCAGTCCTTCTCCGACATCTTTCAGCTGCTCCGGATCCTTGTCCGCGAATCCAACAAGACGAATCCCCGGAAAGTTTGTCAGCATTTTCTCATGCTCATGCCCCATAAAGCCATGGCCGATAATCGCAATTCTGATATCCTCTGACATATCTTCCTCCTGTCTGATCTGATTTACGCGAACAGTGAGCCG
>DGTF01000051.1 GCA_002394235.1 Eubacterium sp. UBA4343
CCGTCATGTCGTTGTAACTCCGAAAAAGGGCGGTTACCGGGACTGATTTTTTCCTGCTCTGAATCAGAGAGAAAACGGTCATGACCCGCAGGCGGATCACTACAGAATGTATATGTCGCCCGCATCGGAAGAACATATCGACATGCCGGATAGATCCGGAGAATGCCGCTATATGTTTTTTCGATGCGGGTTTTTTTTTTACGCGAACAGTGAGCCGCAGTCGAATGCGAAGTATTCGTGTGCGGCGAGCGTCGCGATAGCGAGATAAAACTCGCGCAGCGTGTTTTATCTCGTTTTTTTACAGGGATATATTGACATATATCTATGCGTGTGATAGCCTGACTCATAGATAATCATCAATATTTAAGAAAGAAGGTTATATTTTGGCATGACAGAAGATCAGGTTTCCTCCATTTGTAAGGCACTGGGAGATCCGAACAGACTTCGAATTGTGAATATGATTTCCGGATGTGAAAAGTGTGCCTGCGTGATTCTTCAGGCGTTTGATATTACACAGCCGACGCTCTCCCATCACATGAAGATTCTCTGTGGCTGCGGGCTGGTCAATGTCCGTAAAGAGGGAAAATGGAGCCACTACTCTTTGAACTGCGAAACCCTGCGGGATTTCCAGCGCTTTATCGGTGAACTGGATTGCGAAAAAACAAACGGGTGTGCGGATGAAAAGTGTGACTGTCAATGATATGGAGCTTCATTCAAAATCAGATTCTGGGTATGAACTACTGTACGGAAACTGCTGGATAAGATGGGTCTTGCGTGACGTATAGTGGGGAACATCCATCTGCTTCGGAAGTCGATGTGGAAACGACAGAATGTCTTGCGTGATGTATAAGAGAGGAGGAACATCAATGGAAACAAAACAGCGGGCTGGTATCAGCTTTTTTCAGAAATATTTGACGGTTTGGGTTCTGCTCTGCATGGCGGCCGGTATTGTGATTGGCCACTTCATCCCGGCCGTTCCGGAGGTGCTGGGACGAATGGAGATCGCCGGCATTTCCATATCGATTGCGATTCTCATCTGGATCATGATTTATCCGATGATGATCAAGGTGGATTTCCAGAGTGTGAAGGAAGTCGGGAAAAATCCCAAGGGACTTTTTCTGACGTGGATCGTCAACTGGGTGATCAAGCCGTTTACGATGTATGGCTTTGCGTCGCTTTTTCTCTTTGGGGTGTTTAAAAATTTCATCGCACCGGATCTGGCGACACAGTACCTGGCTGGCGCGGTGCTGCTTGGTGCTGCTCCCTGCACGGCAATGGTTTTTGTCTGGAGCACACTGGTGAACGGCAATCCTGCCTATACCGTGGTGCAGGTAGCGACAAATGATCTGATCATTTTGATCGCCTTTGTGCCGATCGTGAAGTTCCTGCTGGGCGTTTCGAACGTAACCGTACCGTACAGTACGCTCTTCGTAAGCATTTTTCTCTTCGTGGTCATTCCGCTTGCAGGAGGCGTTATCACCCGCGTTGCGGTAACAAAAAAGAAGGGAAAAGACTATCTGGAGAATGAATTTGTCCACAAGTTTGACAACGCCACGACGATCGGACTCCTTCTGACCCTGGTGATCATCTTCAGCTCACAGGCAGAGGTTATTCTTGGTAACCCGCTGCACATCCTGCTGATTGCGGTTCCGCTCATCATCCAGACGTTTGTGATTTTCTTCCTCGCTTACGGAGCGGGCAGACTGATCCGGCTGCCGTTTGAAATCGCAGCACCTGCCGGCATGATCGGCGCATCCAACTTCTTTGAACTGGCTGTCGCGGTTGCGATTGCGCTGTTTGGAACCACAAGCCCTGCGGCACTTGCGACGACTGTAGGCGTACTGACAGAGGTGCCGGTCATGCTGACACTCGTAAAAATTGCAAATAAGACAAAAGGATGGTTTTCAGATGGCAGATAAAACAGCAGATAACAGACCAATTGTTTTACAGGATGGCACTTTATAAAGTCGTGCCCGGCATATTAATTGATATAGGAAAATATGGTTTATGGCTACATTCCAAATGCCGGTAATGTACGAATGGTATCACACATGATACTATGTTAGGAAAAACTGCGTACTTGATAGATAATTTAAATATGGTATCTTTAATGTACAAAGAAGGCAGCATATTAATATTGGATACAGCAGATGTTTCTGCAGAAGGTATAAAAAAGTGGACAGATCTGTTCTGAGAGGAAGTGCCATGACACAGAAAAAAGAAATAAGACCGGAAGAATATATGAGTTACCCGGAGTATCTGGACAATATTAAAAAAGGAATTGTAACGAAGGATGGGCATTGCCCTGTCACTCCGCTTCTCATAATGCTGCAGGGCAGATGGAAATCACAGCTTATGTATGAGATGTGCATTTATGACACGGTTCGATTCGGACAGCTGAAGAAGGATCTTCCGGGCATTACAAATACGATGCTCACCAAAGGGCTCCGGGAACTGGAGGACGACGGTTTGATCACAAGAAAGCAATTCAATGAGATTCCGCCGCACGTGGAGTATTCCCTGACGGACATGGGAAGAGATCTGCTCCCGGTATTTTATGCGATTATGAACTGGGGTTTCAAGTACGAAAAAGAGCTGTATGGAGATACAGAACAAAAGTAAAGGGTGGTGGGACAGAAGATGGATCTTTTCGAATATGCAGCCGGGAAGCGGAAAGAAAACGAAGCTCCTCTTGCCGCCAGAATGCGTCCACAGACTCTGGACGAAGTAGTCGGACAGGAGGACATTATCGGAAAAGACAAGCTGCTGTATCGTGCCATCAAGGCAGACCGGATCAGCTCGGTCATCTTTTATGGCCCTCCCGGCGTGGGGAAAACAACGCTTGCCCGTGTGATCGCGAGGACGACATCTGCAGATTTCCACCAGGTGAATGCAACGATTGCGGGAAAGAAAGACCTGGAGGAAGTTGTTGCAAAGGCGAAAGAAAACCTGGGAGGTTACGGCAGAAAGACAATTCTTTTTATCGATGAGATCCACCGCTTTAACAAGGCACAGCAGGACTATCTCCTGCCTTATGTGGAAGACGGCACGGTGATTCTGATCGGCGCAACGACAGAGAATCCGTATTTTGAAGTGAATGGAGCGTTGCTTTCGAGATCGAGAATATTTGAACTGAAACCCTTGTCGAAGGAGAATATTCTGACCTTAATTCACAGAGCATTCACTTCCGACAGAGGAGTAAAGCCTTACCATGCAGAGATCACAGAGGAGGCGGCAGATTTCCTTGCAGATGTGTCGGATGGGGATGCCCGTGCCGCGCTAAATGCCATAGAGCTCGCCGTTCTTACCACAGAACCGGGAAGCGACGGGAAAATCCACGTTACGCTGGAAGTGGCAGAGCAGTGCATACAGAAGAAGGCAATCCGCTATGACAAGACCGGCGATAATCACTACGATACGATCGCTGCCTTTATCGAGTCCATGTGCGGTTCAGATCCGGATGCGGCGCTTTATTATCTGGCACGCATGCTGGAGGCGGGAGAGGATGTGAAGTATATCGCACGCAGGATGCTGGTAGCGGCATCAGAAGAAGTCGGAAATGCAGACCCGATGGCTATCTGTGTCGCAGCATCGGCGGCGCTCGGTGTAGAGCGTGTCGGAATGCCGGAGGGAAGAATCATTCTCGCTCAGGCGGCATCCTATATTGCTTCCGCACCGAAATCCAATTCTGCTTATCTAGGCATTGAAAAAGCATTGTCGCTGGTCCGGAAGACGGGAAATCTGCCGATTCCATCCTATCTGCAGGACTCCAGCTATAAAGGTGCCAAAAAGCTTGGCCGTGGTGTCGGTTACAAGTATGCGCATAACTATCCGAATCACTGGGTGGAGCAGCAGTATCTTCCTGATGGGATCCGTGAAGAACGAATCTATGAGCCGAATGATATCGGCCACGAGGCAGACATCAAGGCTTATTTCAGAAAAATCGGGAAAGAACCGGAGCGATACGCTTACGTTGACCCGTTGCTTTCGGGAAAGCCCGAAAAACCATGGGAAGATTGATCATGAAGAGGGACAGAAGTCTGTAAAGGCAAAGAAACAATGATCAGGCGTGAAGAGATATTTATCATGAAGAATTTAAAGGTGAGTGAGTTTGTGAAAAATTTCTTGACAAAAAATCCTGCTCTGCTTATAATCGACTTAAACCATTGAGGAAGAGTAGTAGCTTTGCAGGAAGCGCACAAGAGAGTTGCAGGTGGTGGGATTGCAGCCGTAGATGCAGAGTGAATGGACTTCTGAGGGCGGTCTGAGCGACAGGAATATGTCAGGTAGGAACCGACGGGAACCCATCCGTTATCAATCGGGAGCACATGCAGGTGTGTGGAATGAGAGAGTATTCGGAAGAAGAAGCCCTCGGGAACGGAATCCCGTCCGGCAGTTCCGGTATACTAATCTGGGTGGTATCGCAGGAGAAATTACAGCTCTTGTCCCAAATACGGGACAAGAGCTATTTTTATTGTATAAGCTCTTCGAAAACGCAGACAGGCTCGTCGCACGCGAAGCGCGCGTAAGAGACTGAATGCGATTCCGAAGGCAACAGGTATGAGCGTGAAGCCGTGTGAAACACGGCGAAAACGCGAATACCTGTAGGATTGCGAGAGTGAGAAGCACGGAGCAATCCGCAGCTTATACAATAAAAGTAAAAAGAGCTCTTCGAAAACGCAGTCAGGCCGCCTTCCGCGAAGCGCGCGAAAGAGACTGAATGCGATTTCGAAGGCAACAGGATACCATCCCCCTCCGTTCAAACAATTCCGGCATGAAAGGCACATATGTTTTCAGCAGAAGGAATGAACAAGTAAGAGAGGAGAACAAAACTATGAAAAATCCAGCATTCAGAAAAATCGCAGCAGTCGCGGCAGCCGGCATCATGACATTCTCACTTGCAGCATGCGGCAGCAACAGCACAGCATCGGGAACATCGGCAGCAGGTTCCTCTGCTTCCTCCGCGTCAGCGGCCGGGTCATCTTCTGAGTCGGCTGCGGCGTCCGTGACCGGAACATCGGTTACGGGAAGTTCTGCAGGAGCTGCATCCGGGAAAACCTACAAGGTAGGCATTGTACAGTATGTGGATGACGCATCCCTGAATCAGATTGAGTCCAACATTGAGTCAGAGCTGGACGCAAAGGGGAAGGAGCTTGGCGTTACCTTCGATTATTCCGACTACACATACAACGGACAGGCGGATGGAACCGTGCTCCAGCAGATTGCGTCCGAGCTGATTGCGGATCAGGTAGATATCATCGTCCCGATTGCCACGCCGACGGCACAGATCATGCAGACGGCGACGAAGGATGATCCGATCCCGGTCGTTTTTGCAGCATGCTCGGATCCGGTCGGCGCAAATCTCGTTGAGAGCATGGATGCGCCCGGGTCAAATATCACCGGTACCTCCGATGCGCTGAATACCGAGGCGGTGTTGAATCTTATGCTGGCACAGAATCCGGATCTCTCCTATGTGGGTCTTCTGTATTCCAACAGCGAAGATGCCTCCAAGCAGCCGATCGCGGATGCAAAGGCATTCCTGGACAAAAAAGGAATCAAGTATATTGAGAAAACCGGAACAGATACGACAGGAATCACCGACGCGGCAAATGCGCTGATCGCGGAAGGAGTCGATGCAATCTTCACACCGACCGATAACACGGTGATGACCGCTGAGCTGGCAATATATCAGAAGCTTGCAGAGGCAGGGATCCCGCATTACTGCGGAGCGGATTCCTTTGCTCTGAACGGAGCGTTTGTCGGATATGGTGTTGATTACGCAAATCTCGGAACTGCTACGGCTGACATGGTCGCAGATGTTCTTGTAAATGGAGCTGACCCTGCAAAAACTCCGGTACAGACCTTTGACAATGGTATCGCGACCATCAATACGGATGTGTGCGAGACACTTGGCTATGATCTGGATAAGGTTAAGGCGGCGTTCAAGCCCTATTGCACCAGTGTCGAGGAGACAACAACCGCAAAAGAGTTTGAGAATTGATGGTTAGCTGCCGCACACTCGTGACTTTAGATAATATGAAGTGACCT
>DGTF01000063.1:0-25879 GCA_002394235.1 Eubacterium sp. UBA4343
GGTGAGAGCCCTTAGTCTACTCGACCGTTTAAACTATGAGAAATTTGTTGACGCGTTAATAGGCGGCTTTTTTGAAACTATTTCTGCTCTCTTTTCATCTAATATATGAATGGACATTCAGGAAGACCGAAAGGAAAGAGGAATGTTCAACGCCGGAAAAGAGGCCCTTGGAAACGGCGATATGATTTCGGGAAGTAAAGGAGCTTTCATTTGGAACAACTGGTTAGAAGAGCAATAAATGGAGATACAGATGCGTTTCTTGAACTGATGGATCAGAATACGCAGATCATGTATAAGACAGCCTGGTCGGTTCTGCGGAATAATGAGGATGCATCGGATGCGGTCGCGGAGACCATTCTGACGTGCTTCGAAAAAATATACACGCTGAAGAATCCGGCGGTTTTTCGTACCTGGATGATTCGAATCCTCCTGAATCATTGTTACGCGATTATCCGGGATCAGGCCCACTACGACAGAAGTGGAGAAATTCCCGAGAAAACAGAAATGCAGAACTGGGAGGAAAATGAAGGGGATTCGTTTAGGGAACTGATACAGGGAGTCGATGAGAAATATGGGATGATTCTTACACTTTATTATGCGGATGAACTGACGATTCGTGAAATTGCGGAAGTACTCAGACTGAACGAGAATACCGTGAAGACGCGGCTTGTAAGAGGTAGAGCGGCGGGGCTGTGCATGCAGTCCCGCTGTTTTCGGATGCGTGAGTGGTTTTGCCAGTGCATTTATCCGGCCTTTCCGGTCTTGACAGGATGCTGTTTTTCCTTCAGAATGAGCATCGTTCGCTTGGAAAATCATTATGAGGAGCCCGGGAGCCGAAGAGCCCGGGATTTCTGATATCGAGAGAAGAATACGTTCTAGAGATTGAGGTGCTTAATCGTTATCCTTTAGAGAAGGAAGATAGGAATTTCATATGAGATTATTACTGATCAGACATGGTGACCCGGATTATGTACATGATACGCTGACGGAAAAGGGAGACCGGGAGGCGGAACTTCTGGCCGATCTTCTTGCCGGAGAAGAGATTGATGATATTTATATGTCCCCCATGGGCAGGGCACAGAAAACTGCCTCATATACTCTGGAAAAGCTTGGGGAAAATGGAAAAACAATGGAATGGCTGCATGAATTTGAGTGCAGGATGGATATCAACCATTCGGATGTACTCAGGAAAGCATATCCGGACGCGCGGAAACTGGAAGACGGGACTCTTGCGCGTGGAATTCCGTGGGACATGCTTCCTTCGTCACTGATGCAGGATCCGGCTTATCTGGATCCCGAAAAATGGAGGGAGACTCTTGTGGCGCAGAACAGCAATATGACGGAGGTCTACGACTGGGTGACCGGGGAGCTGGATCGTCTGCTTGAAGGATACGGATACCGGAGAGAAAACGGCTGCTACCATGTGAGTAAAGAATCGAGAAAGACCGTGGCGCTATTCTGCCACTTCGGGGTCAGCTGCGTACTGCTGTCACATCTGTGGAACTGTTCGCCGTTCATTCCTTGGCATTTCCTTTGCATGCAGCCTTCATCTGTGACGGAGCTCGTGACGGAGGAAAGAGAATCCTGTACGGCGATCTTCCGCGCGCTGAGGATCGGAGATATCTCACACCTGAAGGCGGGTCACGAGGAGCCTTCTTTCATGGGACGCTTTTGTGAGGTTTATTCGGACATGTCGCAGAGACACTGAAGATGCCGGCGGCACGGAAACTGCAGCGGGTCACAATGCTTTTAAAGGGTGAATGGCAACCGGACTGTTTATTCCTTACCCGTCAGTCATGAATAATCATGAATGTGTGAACCGCAAATGCGAAAAGTTTAAATCAGACAGATGCGAAACGTTTCATTCGGGCCTTGACAATCGTAACGATCTGTCATATGATAATTGTCGTGTATAAATTCTATATCAGCTTTTCAGGTGAGACCTCAGAAGGGGTCTGAGAGGGAACCAGGTGAAAGGCCTGGACGATCCGGTCACTGTATACGGGGAGCGAGATGCGAATGCCATTGTATGTCCGCACATATGAGAAGGCGCATGAAACGTTGATCCGTGAGTCAGGAAACCTGCCTGAGAGGTTATAGGTTAAAGCTTCCGAGCAAAGCTTTCATTTTATGAAGATATGGAATGTCTGAACGAGTAATCACTCCGCCAGAGACCTTGAGCAGGATTTATGCATGGTTTTACGGCAGGGTGAGATTCTTCAGAGCACGCCAATGTTTTATCGTACCATTTCCTCCGCAACAGATGGCTGACGATTTTCCGCAGAACAGAAGCTGTTCTGGAGTTCCCGCCCCTCTTGTGACAGACAGGATAGAGATGAGATCAGAGATACCGGTCGCAGCTTCATTCGGAGCCTTTGCCTCCTGTAAAAGAAAAATTGAGAATATAGAGAGAAGATGACAGTGCGCCTGCAGATGGGCGCTTTTTTTGTGTCTTCACAGGCGGTCAGGATACCTTTTCACAGGTGGTCAGGATCCGCTTGACAAAAGAAAACTTCCTTATTATGATTAACGGTAAATATGAAAATGACTGTGACGAAGAGGAGTACGCACAACGGCACCGACAGAGAGGACTTCAGCTGCTGAGAGAGGTCCGGGTTTACCTGTGCGGAAGGTAGCTTCTGAGTCGGAATCCTGAGTGCGTCGGAGAAGTATTCCTGCATGTCGCAAGGGATTCCCGCCTGATCCCCGTTAACGGATAGAATGAGGCATATATGATTCTGCTTTTCGCGGATACATATGTGAAGCAAGGTGGTACCGCGATATGATCGCCCTTTGCACGATGTGTGCAGGGGGCTTTTATTTTTCGCTTTTCCAAAAGGCAGAGGAGGATTTTTTCATGAGTAAGGAACTTGCCAAAACCTACGATCCGAAGGGCATTGAGGACCGTATTTACCAGAACTGGATGGACAAGGGATATTTTCACGCAAAGGTGAACCCGGACAAAAAACCGTTCACCATCGTTATGCCGCCGCCAAATGTTACCGGTCAGCTGCATATGGGACATGCTCTGGACAATACGATGCAGGATATTTTGATCCGCTACAAGAGAATGCAGGGATACGAGGCGCTCTGGCAGCCGGGTACCGACCATGCGGCTATTGCGACCGAGGTAAAGGTCACAAATATGCTGAAGGATAAGGGCATTGACAAGCGCGAGATCGGACGCGAGGAATTTCTGAAATACTGCTGGCAGTGGAAGGACAACTATGGAAGCCGGATCATGAAACAGCTGCGTAAGCTCGGATCCTCCGCTGACTGGGAGAGAGAACGCTTTACGATGGATGAGGGCTGCTCAAAAGCGGTTGAGGAGGTTTTCTGCCGCCTCTATGAGAAGGGCTGGATCTATAAGGGAAGCCGTATCATTAACTGGTGTCCGAAATGTCAGACCTCTCTGTCGGACGCGGAAGTAGAGCATGTGGATCAGGACGGATTCTTCTGGCACATCAATTATCCGATCGTGGGTGAAGAGGGAAGATTTGTCGAGATCGCGACGACACGTCCGGAGACGCTTCTGGGCGATACCGCGGTTGCCGTAAATCCGGATGATGAGAGATATAAGGATCTGGTCGGCAAGATGCTGAAGCTGCCGCTGACCGACCGCGAGATTCCGGTCATTGCGGATGAATACGTGGATAAGGAATTCGGAACCGGCTGTGTAAAGATCACTCCCGCTCATGATCCGAATGACTTCGAGGTAGGAAAACGCCACAATCTCGAGGAAATCAACATTCTGAATGATGATGCAACGATGAATGAGAAGTGCGGAAAATATGCGGGTATGGACCGTTATGTGGCGAGAAAGGCAATTGTAAAGGATCTGGAGGACCTGGGACTTCTGGTCAAGGTCGTTCCGCACACGCATTCTGTAGGTACTCATGACAGGTGCCATACAACTGTCGAGCCGATGGTCAAGCCACAGTGGTTTGTCCGGATGAAGGAGATGGGACAGGCTGCGCTGGATGCGCTGAACAGCGGCGATCTGCAGTTCGTTCCGGAGAGCTATGGCAAGACCTATACGCACTGGCTGGAGAACATCAAGGACTGGTGTATCTCCCGGCAGCTGTGGTGGGGACACAGAATTCCAGCCTACTACTGCGAGGACTGCGGAGAAATGGTTGTACAGCGCGGCGGAGCGCCTGCAAAATGCCCGAAGTGCGGGGGAACGCATTTCCGTCAGGAGGAGGATACGCTGGATACCTGGTTCTCGTCTGCACTCTGGCCCTTCTCGACACTTGGCTGGCCGGACAAGACGCCGGAGCTGGAGTATTTCTATCCGACAGATGTGCTGGTGACCGGGTACGATATCATCTTCTTCTGGGTCATCCGAATGGTGTTTTCCGCGATTGAGCAGACCGGGAAGGTTCCCTTCCACCATGTGCTGATTCACGGTCTTGTCCGTGATTCGCAGGGAAGAAAAATGAGCAAGTCCCTTGGAAACGGCATTGATCCGATCGAGGTGATTGACAAGTACGGCGCGGACGCGCTGCGTCTGACGCTCATGACCGGAAACGCTCCGGGTAATGACATGCGTTTCTACTGGGAGAAGGTTGAGGCGAGCCGGAACTTCGCGAACAAGGTATGGAATGCTTCGAGATTTATCATGATGAACCTCGGTGATACGGAGGTTCCGAAGGAGATGGATCCTGCAAGGCTGGATTACGCTTCCCGGTGGATTCTCTCGAAGGCGAATACCCTCGCGAAGGACGTCACGGAGAACATGGACAAGTATGAGCTTGGAATTGCGGTTCAGAAGGTCTATGATTTTATCTGGGAGGAGTTCTGCGACTGGTACATTGAGATGTCCAAGCCGGTGCTCTACAGTGAGAACGAAGACGAGAAGCTTCCGGTTCTCTGGACGCTGAAGACTGTTCTTTCGGAGGCGCTTAAGCTTCTGCATCCGTTCATGCCGTTCATTACGGAGGAGATCTACTGTACATTGAATCCGGATGAGGAATCGGTGATGATCTCTCCGTGGCCGGTCTATAGGGAAGAACACCATTTTGAAGAAGAAGAGTCAGCTGTAGAGCTGATGAAGGAGGCGGTTCGCAGAATTCGTGACGTGCGCAGCTCTCATAACGTGCCGCCGAGCAAGAAGGCAAATGTCTTCATCGTTTCCGGTGAGGAGGATGTGCTGAAGAAGTTCAGAGAGGCAGAGTCGTTCTTCGGAACACTTGCTCATGCGGAGAGCGTTTCTCTTCAGAAGACGAAGGAGAATATCGATGACGATGCCTTTTCGGCGATCATACCGGGTGCGGTGATTTACATCCCGTTTGCGGATCTGATCGATATCGACAAGGAGAGAGAGCGTCTGACGAAGGAGAGAGAACGTCTGACGAAGGAAATTGCCCGCTCGAACGGAATGCTTGGAAACGAAAAATTCCTTCAGAAGGCTCCTGAGAAGAAGGTGCAGGAGGAGCGGGATAAGCTTGAAAATTACAGACAGATGATGGCTCAGGTGGAAGAGCGTCTGGTTCAGCTGGAGAAGAACTGAGAGCAGACGCAGCTGGAGAAAAAGAAAGATGAAGAGAATCGTGTTCAGGCAGAAAGATAACTGCGACGGGAATGACACAGAATGTTTGAACGGAAGGAAGAAGATGGCGGACCCGGAATACTGGGTCCGTCTGATGAACCGTTTCTCGGTGCCGTTCCAGGCATTGTGGTGCTGCATCCTGTATTTTATCATGGAGCTGATCTCCAGGCGTTCATTTATTGGCGCGTGGAAATACATGACAGGAAGTCCTCTTGTCTTTCTGTACAACGCGTTTCTGATCTTTACGACGATGTCAGTGGCATTTCTGTTCCGCAGGCGCGTCTGGGTGCGGGTATTTGTGTCTGGCTTCTGGTTTGTACTGAGTCTGGCGAACGGAATTATTCTGTCAAATCGCGTCACACCTTTTACGGGACAGGATTTGAAGCTCCTCGCAGACGCGAAGAAGGTCGTGACGGAGTATATTCCGCCGGTCCTGTTCGGTCTGATGATGGCCGGACTGGCGGCAGGGATTTTCTTCCTGATCCGCTATTTCTTTAAGGCACCGAAATACCAGGGAAAACGCAACTGGTTTGTGGATGTTGTCATCGTCGGCGCAAGCATTGCCCTTTTTGCGGGTGCTACCGAGTTGGGTATCCACACAAGAATCCTTTCCAGTTATTTCGGAAACCTTGCCATGTCGTATCAGAATTATGGATTTCCATATTGCTTCTCGGTCACTGTTTTTGATACCGGAATGAGCCGGCCGAACGGATATTCCGAGAAGCTGATCAGCTATATCGAGAAGGATGAGGATGAAAAGCTTCCCGATTCTGATACGAAGGGAGCGGCGGACACCAATCTCGTTTTTCTTCAGCTGGAGTCTTTTTTTGATCCGGAGACAGTGACAAGCCTGAGGATTTCCGAGGATCCGATTCCTTATTTCCATAAGCTGCAGAAAAAGTATTCTTCCGGTATGCTCAAGGTGCCGGTCGTGGGTGCCGGGACCGTAAACACGGAATTTGAGGCAATCACCGGCATGAGTCTGTCATATTTTGGGGCAGGTGAGTATCCTTACAAGACAGTTCTGAAAAAGGAAACCGTGGAGAGTATTCCTTTTGATCTCAGGGAAATCGGGTACAGTACGCATGCCATTCATAATAATGAGGCAACCTTCTACGGGAGGAATACGGTTTATCCGAATCTCGGTTTTGATACCTTCACCTCCGAAGAATACATGCCGGATATCACCGATGTGACGGAAACCGGGTGGGTCAAGGATCATATTCTGACATCGGAAATCATGAAGGCTCTGAAATCCACAGACGGGGCGGACTATGTGTATACTGTGTCCGTGCAGGGGCACGGGGATTACCCGACCGAGCCTGTGGTCAGTGATCCGGTGATCACTGTGACCGGAGCGGAGAAGAAAGAACAGAACGATTATTCGTGGGAATATTACTGTGAGCAGATTCATGAGATGGATCAGTTCGTCCATGAGCTTACGGATACGCTTCAGAATTTCGATGAGCCGGTTGTTCTGGTGATGTACGGAGATCATCTTCCGACGATGGGCCTGAAGGAAAGTGATGTGAAGGGATGGAATCTATACCGGACACCCTATATCATCTGGGATAACATGGGTCTGAAGAAGAAGGACAAGAATCTGGCCGCCTATCAGATCGGAGCCGAGGTTCTGAAGAGGCTCGGGCTGTACGACGGGACGCTGGTCAGATACCATGAGTCGGAGCGGGGAGACCGGTTCTACCAGAGCAATCTGGAGGTTATGCAGTATGATATGCTATATGGCGAGCAGTACGTCTATAACGGAACGAGTCCGTTCGCGCCGACCGACATGAAGATGGGCACCGAGCCGATTCAAGTGGAGCGGATCGTGAAATCCGGAACCGATGAGGAACCGCTTTATTACGTTTATGGGCAGAACTTTACGGCGGCCAGCAGACTGGCGGTGAATGGTGAGATGGTGAAGGATACGGTCTGTGTCAGCAACAGTCTGCTTCTTGCGCAGGGACTTGAGCTGAAGGGCACGGATGAGATCAGTGTGGTTCAGAAGAGTGATACCTCGAACGAGATTCTGTCAGAAACGGATGAAAAACCGCTCGCATTATACTTTGAAAAGGAAGAGGCAACCAAAAATTGACATACAATGAAACAGTAGATTATATTGAAAGCATCCCGAAATTTACCACCAAGACGTCTCTTGATCACACACGACGCATTCTGGACAGGCTCGGACACCCGGAAGAGGGAATGAAGATTATACACGTGGCCGGGACAAACGGTAAGGGCAGTGTGTGCGCCTATTTGAATTCTATGCTGATGGAGGGTGGGTATAAGGTCGGACTTTTCACCTCTCCGCATCTGATCCGGATCAATGAGAGATACCAGATCAACGGAGAAACGGTGAGTGATGATCTGTTTACAGAGGCTTTTGACAAAGTGATGGCAGCGGTGAAGCTGACCATGGCGGAGGGGGATACTCATCCGACCTACTTTGAGACCTTATTCCTGATGGGCCTTATGATTTTCCGGGAAAAACAGGTAGATTATACGATCCTTGAGGTCGGAATGGGAGGCAGGCTGGATGCGACAAATGTGATCCGGCATCCCCTCGCATCCATCATTACATCGATCAGCCTGGACCACACGGAGTATCTCGGGGATACAATCCCGGAGATCGCTTTTGAGAAGGCGGGGATTATCAAGGAGGGCGCACCGGTAATCTTTGACGGACATGATGGGGAAGCTTCCGAAGTGATCCGGAAGCGAGCAGAGGAACTTGGAGCGCCCTGCTATGAGCTGACACCTGCCATGTACCATGCGGTGCGTACGACGAAGGAAGGGGTCACTTTTGACTTTACGCCGGATGGCACTGCTGCCGTCCGTCTCCGGATTCCGCAGATTGCGGAGTATCAGATGATGAATGCTTCTCTCGCATTTTTCACGATGAAACTTCTGGAGAAGATACATGGGATACCGGAGGTAAAACTGGCGGCAGGCCTTTCGCGGATGAAATGGCCCTGCAGGATGGAGACGGTGCTTCCGGATGTCATCATCGACGGCGCACACAATGCGGACGGAATTGCCGAATTTGTCAGAACGGTGGAACATTTTCATAAGGATCAGGAGATCACACTGCTGTTTTCCTGTGTCCGGGACAAGAGATACCAGGACATGATCCGGGAACTGGTGGAGGGAATTCACCCTGACCGCGTCATTACGACCCGGATCTCCGGCAGCCGTGAAGTTTCCGAGGATGAACTTGCAGAGCTGTTTCGGAATGATGGAGCGGTGGCGGTTTTCTCGGAGCCTTCACCAGAGCGGGCTCTTGATCTGGCCCTTGCCCTGAAGGAGGATGGTATGCTGTTCTGCGTCGGTTCGCTGTATCTGGCGGGAGAACTGAAGGCTTATCTGAACGCCGCGAAGCGAAACTGAGGGTTTATTTGAATAGGACGAAGCAAAACAGGAGAAAACGCCGGAGTTCACACACGAAAGGAGCAGGTTCTGTATGCTGGATTATGACGAGGAACTGAAAAAGTTTAAGCCGAGTCTTGATGTGGAGAATGTTGAGAATGCGATAAAAAATCAGGATCTGACAGACATTGTCGATCTTCTCAGAGAACTGGAACTCAACCAGAAGAATTCTTCGAAGACAGAAAAGGAGTCATGAATGGTTTTCGGCCAAGATATAGCGGAGCAGCTGTCGAGAAGCTATTACAACCAGGGACTTGATATGGCCCAGATCCGTGACCTCTCCGGCGCGGTTGATAAGCTTCGTATCAGCCTGCAGTTTAATAAGAATAATATCCAGGCCAGAAATCTTCTCGGGCTGGTATATTATGAGACAGGGGAGGCGGTTTCCGCCCTGAGTGAATGGGTTATCAGCGCCAATCTCCGACCTGCAGGAAACGATGCTGCTTACTTTATTCAGAATCTGCGGTCGGATCCGAAGCACCTGGAACAGCTGAATCAGACAATTCGTCAGTACAATGAGGCGCTGAGATCCTGTCGTGAGGGAAACGATGATATCGCTGCGGTTGAGCTTCGAAAAATTGTCAGCCGCAATCCGAAGCTCGTCAGCGCTTATCTCCTTCTGGCACTGATTGAGATCAAGGATGGAAAGTATTCTCACGCGCGAAGGATGCTGAAGCGGGTGCTTCGCATCGACAGGGTCAATCCGTCCGCGCTTCGTTACCTCAGGGAGATTGATGAGGCGACGGGCACAACGACGACAATGGACATTCGGACCCGCGACAGAAGAAGAGGCAGAAAGAAGAATGAGAATCCGGACGAGGATCTGCAGCAGAACGCCGCAGTCAGGCAGGCTGCATTTCGTGAGAGGCCGGCGTATCTGACGCTGGTAAATGTACTGTTTGGTGTTCTGATTGGCATCGCGGGAGCGGCTTTTGTGGTCGGTCCGGCTGTCCGGAAGAGCCTCAGCGAGTCGACGAACTCCAGGATCACGGAATATACAACGACGATCGCCGCGCAGCAGAGCAAAATCAATGATCTTCAGCAGCAGGTTGATGATTCAACCAGCTCGGTGAGTTCAGCGAAGGATCAGGTCGCCGATCTTCAGTCGACGGAGCAGTCCTATGACAATCTGCTTCAGGCGTATGTGGATTATCAGAACGGGGATTACGAGTCTGCCGGAGACGCTTTCGCAAAGGTGGACAATTCCCTGCTTTCAACAGAGGCGAGTGAGATCTATGACTCAATTAAGTCTGATCTTCAGAGCCAGGCATACAGCTCCTATGTGACGCAGGGGCAGACTGCTTTTTATCAGGAAAACTGGAAAGATGCGGTTTCGTATCTTGAGAAGGCACTGGCGCTGACCGATTCCTCGGATGCTGCCGATAACTACGAGGTAATGAATCTCCTTGCACAGGCCTACGCGAAAAACGGGGACACGGACAAGGCAATCGCTGAATATCAGGCGATCATCAACGCGAATCCGGACACGCGGAGGGCGGAATACGCGGAGTATGCCATTACTGAGCTTGGCGGAACCTATACAACATCCGGGTCCGGCACTGGAGAGGGCGGAGCGGATACGGGTACAGCAGGCACAGCAGAGAATACGGCGGGCACCGGCGGCGCGGCAGACACGGCAGGGACGCAGAACAACGGATACGCCGACGCGGACGGCGACGGTATACCGGATGATGAGGGAACAGACGGAGCCGGTACCGGAGCAGGCGCCGGAACAGCCGGAACGGATACAGGAACAGGCGGTGAAACAGCCGGAACAGATACAGGGGCAGATGTAGGAACAGCAGGAGCAGCCAACGGGCTCAATCAGTCAGGCTGGGGAGGCTGAAGGGAGAATACGCACACACATGAATAATGAAGCGATAGTTGAAATCCAGAGGATTGTCGGCGCAGATAACGCATTCCGCGAGGAACCAATGTCACGGCATACGACCTTCCGGATCGGCGGCCCGGCGGATTTGATGGTCTGTCCGACGTCAGGCGAGGCGGTGGCAGAAACCGTCAGATTCTGCCGGGGTCAGGAGATTCCATGGTTTATCATCGGCAACGGAAGCAATCTTCTGGTCAGCGATGAGGGATACCGGGGCGTGATCATCCGGATTGATCAGAATCTGCAGCACGTTCACACAGAGGGAAGCATAATCCACGCGGAAGCGGGAATCCTTTTGTCCAGACTGGCGGCAGAGGCGAGAGATCACTCACTTACCGGGCTGGAATTTGCCTCCGGCATACCGGGAACGCTCGGGGGAGCCTGCACGATGAATGCGGGGGCCTACGGGGGAGAGATGAAGAATGTTCTGAAATCTGTGACCGTTCTTGATGAGAATCTGGAGGTTCGCGTTGTTGCGGCTGGGGATCTGGATCTCGGTTATCGTCACAGCAGGATCATGGACCGGAGATGGATCGTTCTGGAGGCGGAGGTCTCGCTTACAGAGGGTGACAGAGAGCAAATCACCGCAAGGATGAACGAACTTCGGGATGCGCGCGTAATGAAACAGCCACTGGAGTATCCGAGTGCCGGCAGCACCTTCAAAAGGCCGGAGGGATATTTTGCCGGAAAATTGATCATGGACGCAGGACTGTGCGGTTTCCGGGTAGGAGGCGCACAGGTTTCGGAGAAGCACTGCGGTTTTGTGATCAATCGTGATCACGCGACGGCAGAGGACGTGAGGGAACTGATTGGTCAGGTTCAGAGGCGCGTCTGGGATAAATTTCAGGTGCATCTGGAGCCGGAGGTACGTTTCCTGGGATTCCGGGGCTGAGAACAGCGTGCCGTTTTTACATCAGTTCTGGATAAGGGCAAAATTCCGTTTCAGGGCTCATGAGCCTTTGACCGGTGAGGGAACCGTATTTCGGAGATCATGAGCCCTTGACCGGTGAGGAAACCGTATTTCGGAACTCATGAGCTGAAGGTCAGTATGAAAACCGTATCAGATCTGGACAATGGCAGATCAGAAAGGATGCAGGCAGATGGATGAACTGGAACTTGTTTTTGTAACCGGCATGTCGGGGGCGGGGAAGTCCACCGCTCTGAAAATGCTCGAGGATATGGGATATTTCTGTGTTGATAATCTTCCCGTCTTTCTGATCGGAAAAATGATCGAGCTTACCGTTGACGGAGAAGAGGGCAGGATTCATAAGGTGGCGATGGGAGTCGATATCCGAAGCGGAAGCCTGACGGAGGTTCGCGATGTGCTGCGCGGGCTCCGGGAGAAGGGAATTCGCTACAAGATTCTGTTCCTGGATGCAGATGACAGTACATTGATCAAGCGCTATAAGGAGACGAGGCGAAGCCATCCTCTCGCGAAGGGAGGCAGGGTCGAGACTGGGATCGCCAGGGAAAGGGAGCAGCTGGAAGAACTGAAAAAGGCGGCAGATTATATTCTGGACACGAGTCAGCTTCTCACCAGAGAGCTGAGATCGGAACTGGAGAAGATTTTTGTTGAGGATGAAGATTTCAAGAGTCTCATGGTTACGATCCTGTCCTTTGGATTCAAGTACGGCATCCCGGCCGATTCAGATCTCGTCTTTGATGTAAGGTTTTTGCCGAATCCATACTATGTTCCGGAGTTGAAGCATCTGACCGGAAAGGATCGCGAGGTTCATGATTTTGTCATGAAATACGATGTGTCCAGACAGTTCATCGCAAAGCTGGTGGACATGGTGCAGTTTCTGATCCCGAATTACATCGAGGAGGGGAAGACGCAGCTTGTAATCGCCGTGGGATGCACCGGCGGCAAGCATCGCTCGGTTACCCTTGCCGAGGAACTGTATCACCGCCTGGGCCACTCCGGTGAGTACGGACTTCGAATTGAGCACCGCGACATCGATAAGGATGCCGCGAGAAGGAAATCATGAGATTATGTCGTTTTCCGGAGAGGTAAAAAAAGAGCTTATCGGACAGGCGGGTCCGGCAAGACATTGTCAGATTGCCGAGCTTGCGGCGATTCTGATTTTCTGCGCGACGGTCAGGACGACACAGGAGGATGATTATCAGATTGTTTTCCGCACGGAGCACATGGATGTCGCAGATAAATATTTGTCGCTGTTGAAGAAAATCTTCCGCATCCGTCCGGAGCTTGTCAGAGTGGAAGATAAGAGGAGAAAAAAGACGGATCTGTACCAGATCATCGTGGAAGACAGGGAGACCGCCATTCGTATTCTGCAGGCGGTGCGTTTTCTGGATGAGAGGGGACGCATCTCCGACAGTGTGCCGATCAGCAGGCAGATCATTCTTCAGAGAACGTGCTGCAAGCGGGCATTTATCCGGGGAGCCTTTCTGGCCGGCGGCTCGATCAGCGATCCGAACACCTCTTATCACCTGGAAATTGTATGCATCACGGAGGAGCAGGCCGAGGGAGTGCGTGATATCCTTGAGATGCTGGGAGTTGACGCAAGGGTTGTTCAGCGGAAAAAATACAGGGTTGTCTATGTAAAGGACAGCCAGCAGATTTCTGATTTGCTCGGCATGATGGGCGCGAGCGCTTCTCTGCTTGAGTTTGAGAATATCAGGATTGTGCGCGGAGTGCGGGGAAATGTGAACCGTCAGGTCAACTGTGAGACAGCAAATATCCACAAGACGGCCACGGCATCGGCAAAGCAGATAGCGGATATCCGGCTGATCGAGGAGCGGATCGGTCTGTCCAATTTACCGGAAGCACTTGACGAAATGGCTAACATTAGGTTACAATATCCGACAGCGACTTTATCTGAGCTTGGAAAGCATCTCAGCTCTCCGGTGGGTAAGTCAGGGGTCAACCACAGATTAAGGAAGATCAGTATCATTGCTGAGGACCTGAGGGAGAAACAAGGAGGCAATTTTCAGGATGATTAAAGATAATGTTACAATTCAGATTTCCAACGGACTTGAGACCAGGCCGATCGCTATGCTGGTTCAGGTGGCAAGTCAGTATGAGAGCAGCATTTATCTTGAGAGCGGTACAAAGAAGGTAAATGCGAAAAGCATCATGGGAATGATGACATTGGGACTGGATAACGGTGAGAATGTGATTGTAACCGCTGACGGCGCAGATGAGCAGGAGGCAATCCAGAACATCCGCAGCTACCTCACACAGGATAAGTGAAACGAGCCTTTTTACACGGGCGGGACGGCCGCCTCTGTAATTGTGAAGATATGCAGATAGAAAAAGAGCTTCTGATCTGAACTCAGGTCAGAAGCTCTTTTGGCGTCCATGTATCCCTTTGTCAGAGCTGTGAAAGCCTGTACAGCGCATTTGACGAAATCAGGGAAGTGCCGTGCTCCCGCAGAAAGGCCTCGCCGGCTTCATCCACTGTGCTGCATGTGCCGTATTCGCTCAGAATGTTGCAGGTCCGGTAAAAATCCACCGGAGACATCCCGGACTGATGCAGGATCAGCTCGTAATTGTTCTGCTCCGCCTCGGTCTTGTAGAGCGAATTTGCTCCTCTGTAGAAATTGTGAACCGCCCTGGACGCTGAAATGACGTCGTCCAGGCTCCGGAACTGAAATACCTGTATGAGCTTCTTTGGAAGCATGTCGTTCAGCTTTGAGCTCCTGGAGTCCGGGGATTCTTTGGCTGGAGTGGAATCTGTCGTGCTCCCTGTTGTATCTTTGGCAGAACCGGATTTCCCGGAGTCACCGGCGTCCTTCCTTCTCGCCTCGAACAGCCGGTCAAAGAGTTCGGCGAGGGTGGCTGCGTCGCCCCCTGTCGAATCAGAGAAAAGACCGTCACCCAAGGAGGAATTCGGCTGGGTAAATTTTGAAAATCTGGTATCCAGTTCCTCCGGGTCTTCCACCTTCGTGATTATCAGAGTCAGGCTATCGGAAGAGGTGGGGATCGCTTCGATCATCAGAGGAGAGTTCCCGGAATCGAAACCGACTTCATAGTGCGCCTCTCTCATCATATCCTGAAAGAGCTTACGCGATTTGTCGGAACCGTATGCGAGCTCACTCAGCCGTATATTCCGGCTGGAAAGATCTTCGCCCGTCAAAATACAGCGTATTTTATTTTCGCTAATTTTTTCGATTTTCATCTCATCACTTCCTTTCAGCCACAGTATATACCACACTCTGAAAAATTGTAAAGTGCTTCGGATATTTCTGCTTGTGCAATATACCTGCATTATGTATAATATTCATACATGAAATGCATCGGCGGCGTGAGGAAAAGAGGTGGTCCTTATGTACCGGTCTGTTATGTAGTTTGCCAGAGCTTATACGGATATTTCTGTTTGTAATCGGAAATGTCTTTTTTCAATATTTCTTATTCTTCCAAATTTTCTGTTCTTCCAATACTGCTTCCCGGCAGAGGCCAGTTCTTATCCGGAAGAATCCCATTTTTCATTCAATATAGGTTTTATCACGGAAGAATCCCATTTTTTTAGCAGTTTATCACTTAAAGTTTCTTTCCTTCCAGTGGTGGATTGCTGGAGCTGGAACGCGGAATCCCGGCAGATTCCGCTGATTCCGGAATCTCTGAGAGTACCGTTCCCGGTGATTTCATGCGTGGGAAGGAAAGGTCTGTACTGATGGCAGTGGGGCAATGTGTATAAAGCCAGCTGCTCCGTTGCTTCGCATCGCTCCATGCTCATACATGTTAGCGTCGTTCAAGCATGCAGTTTTCTGTGCATGCTTCGCATGCCCAAAACTGCCCGCTTGACGACGGCTTTATACAATAAACGGCCATACGATAAGTCGTGCCACACACTGTATAAGCTACGGATTGCTCCGTGCTTCGCACTCTCGCAATCCCACAGGCATTCGCACTTCCGTGCCGCTAGCGCGTCACTTCGTGCTCATACCTATTGCCTTCGAAATCGCATTCGGTCTCTTACGCGCGCTTCGCGACAGGCGACCTGTCTGCGTTTTCACAATGTGTATAAAGCCAGCTGCTCCGTTGCTTCGCAACTCACGCAGCTGCCACATGTATTCGCATTCTCGCGTTGCTTCGCATCGCTCCATGCTCATACATGTTAGCGTCGATCAAGCACGCAGTTTTCTGTGCATGCTTCGCATGCCCAAAACTGCCCGCTTGACGACGGCTTTATACAATAATATTTCGACGTTTTTTGGGAGGGGGAATCAGAATGTATCATGAAAGAGCAATGATGAATTCATCGGAGTCGGAGCTCTTCCAATGGGAGGAGAAGGGGTGGAAGCTGTATCTGGACAACCATCCCAGTAATCCGATCCTGATTGAAAATGCAAGGGCAAATGCCGTTCATGAAGGGGGATGTTACATGCCGGATTTTTATTATGATCCGGTGACCGGAGAGAAAATGCTTAATTATAATCTGATTCAAAGCGAATCAGAGAGAATGACAGATAAATGATACAGAATGGCGCAGATGGCAATTCGATGATTGGAAAGACCGGAATGCGCCAGATCATTACAAGAGCCTCACCGGCTGCGTTTCTGACGATGAGAGATACCCGACCGTATCCGCACATCCGGAGGGGGCTCTTTTTTACGCGAACAGTGAGCCGCAGCCGAATGCGAAGTATTCGTGTGCGGCGAGCGTCGCGATAGCGAGATAAAACTCGCGCAGCGTGTTTTATCTCGTTTGACGCTTACGAAGAGCAGTTTCCTGTTTTTTTTACGGAAAGTGCTCTCCTTGCCATGCCTCTGTTAACATGTTAAAATAAGTCCGATTGTGACAGAGCGGATTTCGGCCGCAGCGCCTGAGCAGGCGGGCATGGATGAATGAGCAGCAGGGTCCTTTCGCCTGGCACGGAAATATATCATGAAGAGACGTCCGTTTGAGGCGCAAGAGGTCTGTTATGTCGAATTCGCGAAAGAGAAGCAGGAGGGGAAAGCGTTCCGTTCTCCCTGCTGTTATTTTTGGTGTCATTGTTGTATTGATAATCGGAACCGCGGCATTTATCTACCACCGTCATTCTTTTACCTATGATCAGATGGATCTGAATTCCTACTTTGGTCTTACATCCGGGAAGGAGGCGGCACTGGTTGTGGATGACGCCGTTCTGGAGACCAAGGGGCTGGTAAAGAACAATCAGGTGTATGTAGATTATGATACCGTGGAGAGCTATCTGAATCCGGGCTTTTTCTGGGAAAGCGGCAGTGGAAAGCTTCTGCTCACTCTTCCGGACGGCACAAAAACCTGGACGCCTGATGACGGGAGCAATGCGGTTCTGAAGGACGGAGACACTGTATATATCTCTGCGGACTGTATCAGGGAGAATTCGGATATCGATCTGGAAGTGTATCAGGATCCGTGGAGAGTGGTTGCAAGAACCAAATGGACGAACCTTACGGCAGAGACAGTGACAAAAGATGATGTGATCCGCTTCCGCGGCGGTCCGAAGAGCGATGTTCTGACCAGCGTGAAGGAAGGCGACGTCGTTGTTCTGACAGGAAATGCGGATGAATGGTGTCAGGTGTCCACGAGTGACGGATTTATCGGGTATATTCTGAAGTCGGAGCTGAAGACAGCTCCTGAGGGGACGATCCAGCATACCACGGACTCCCGTTTCCTGTTTGACCATAAGTTCGCGGATCAGAAGATTAATCTCGCCTGGCAGTATTGCAGTGAGAATGATGATGGAACGGGCTCGTTCACCGAGCTGACAAAGGATGCGGAGGGATTGAATACAATTTCTCCGACGTGGTTCAGTTTTTCCGATGATAAGGGGAAGCTGACTTCCTACGCCAATGCGGAATATGTGAACATGGCGCATAACGCAGGGCTTGAGGTATGGGGATGTCTGCAGGACGTGGGCGGAAGCAAGGCCGACATCGGCACCATATTGATGGACGGTGACAGCCGTTCTCTCGTGATCAGCCAGCTGATTCAGGCTGCGGAGGACACGGGAATGGACGGAATCAATGTCGACATTGAAACGGTTACTGCAGAGAACACACCGCAGTATCTGCAGTTCCTGCGGGAACTCTCCGTTGCCGCTCATGCGAAAGATCTGATTGTCTCCGTGGATAATTATGTTCCGGTATATACAGCATATCTGAATCGTGCCGAACAGGCGAAAACCGTGGATTATCTTGTTATCATGGGATACGACGAGCACACGGCGGGATCCGACGAGGCGGGGTCGGTTGCCTCGCTCTCCTTTGTAAAGCAGGGCATTGAGGATACGCTTGCGGAGGTTTCCGCTGACCAGGTGATCAACGCGATCCCGTTTTACACGAGGGGCTGGACGACGGTGTCCGGGGAAGCGCCTTCGAGTGAGGCTCTTGGTATGGACGAGGCGGACGAGTGGGTGAAGTCTCTCGGAATTCAGACAAGATGGGATTCGGAAAGCGGCCAGTACACGGGGAGTGCCACCGTGGGTGATGAGACCTACAGCATCTGGCTGGAGGATGAAAAATCCATCGAAGAGAAGATGAAACTGATCCGAAAGGCGGGTCTTGCCGGTGTTGCGGAATGGAGGCTCGGCTACGAGCGATCTGACGTGTGGAAAATCCTCAGCAGTTATCTGAAAGACAGCGAGTGAGCAGGGCATCGCGGACGGGCAGGGAGAAAAGCCGGAATGGAATCCGAGATTTAAAATCCGGGGATGCTGTGCTATACTTTATTTACGCTTACGGTGAGCCGGGCGCTCATCGCTTTATGGCGGGCATTGCGAAAACGAGATAAAACCCGCGAAGCGCGTTTTATCTCGTTTCGATTACGGGAGTATACAAGCAAAGGGGGTAACCGCTATGGCCGAAAATGAAGAATTGTTCAAGACTACCGCATTTGGAGGGTACGACAAGGACGATGTGCTGGCTGAGCTTCAGCGATTAAAGGATAATGCCTATCAGGAAAAGAGCAAAATAATCCGGGATCTCGCGGATGCGAAGAAAGCCCTTGCAGCGAAGGATAACGAGATCAGCGAAAAGGACGCAAAGATTGCGGAGCTTCAGGAGACACTGGAGGCGCGGGATCAGGAGATCCTCAAGATGGAGAAAACCATCCGCGAGAAGTATCAGTCGTATGTCGATAATTATGAGACAATCGGAAGCCTGATCTATGAGGCAAAGATCCGCGCAAAGCAGATTGACCGTGAGACTGAGGCTGAGAAGCAGAGAAGAATCTCAGAGGCGGAGACAGAAGCAAGGAAAATTCGTGACGAAGCGCAGGTAGAGGCACAGAAAACTCTGGCGGGCGTGCAGAAGGAGGTTGATGAGATCAACCGCGAGGGGAAACAGAAGTATGAAGCTGTCCAGGAAGAGCTTGCAAATGTTGTCGAGATCTTCAACCGTGTGCAGAAGCAGTTCATGAATTCCTACAAGACGATTCAGGATATTGTGAACGAAAGCCCGGAGATAGGGGAGAACTGTGACCTGCCGCTTCGCGAAGATGATTATTAAAGGATGGAAGTGAACCGATCCATGCAGACTGGAAAAGCAAAAATTGTCAAGATGACGGAAGATAACCTGGATATGGATGCCCTTCGTGAGGCGGGAAGAATTCTGAGATCAGGAGGCCTTGTCGCGTTTCCGACGGAGACGGTCTACGGACTTGGAGGAAATGCTTTGGATCCTGAGGCTTCCCGAAAGATCTATGCCGCGAAGGGAAGACCTTCGGACAATCCGCTGATTGTACATATCGCTGATCTGGAGCATCTATTTCCGCTGATCCGTGAGTTCCCGGAGGGGGCGAGGAGACTGGCAGAGAGATACTGGCCGGGACCGCTGACCATGATTTTTCAGAAGACCGATCTGGTTCCCTATGAGACAACGGGAGGGCTGGATACGGTGGCAGTCCGTTTTCCGGACAATGCCATTGCAAGGGAGATGATCCGTCAGGGAGGCGGATATGTTGCCGCGCCGAGCGCAAACACCTCCGGAAGACCGAGCCCGACGCTCGCCTGTCACGTGGAGGAGGATCTTGGCAGCAGGATCGATATGATCATTGACGGAGGTCAGGTGAATATCGGTCTGGAGTCTACGATTGTGGATTTCAGTGAGGGACATCCGGTCATTTTGCGTCCGGGATTTCTGAATCAGGAGATGCTGGAGAACGTGATCGGAGAGGTCACGGTTGATCCTGGTATCATGTCCGAGAATATTCATGTACGGCCGAAGGCACCGGGCATGCGATATAAGCATTATGCGCCAAAGGCAGATCTTGCGATCGTAGAGGGAGAACCGGAGGCTGTTTTTTCAAAAATCCGCGAGCTTACCAAAAAGAGGCTTTCAGAGGGCTCTCGTGTCGGTATCATCTGCACACAGGAGAGCCGTAACAGGTACACAGAGGGAGATATCCGGTGTATTGGAAGCAGGGCAGACGACAGGACTATTGCGCACCATCTATATGAGATTCTGCGGGACTTCGATGCTGACGGGGTTGACTATATCTATACAGAATCCTTTGAGACACCGAGGATGGGGCAGGCGATCATGAACCGTCTGATCAAGGCGGCCGGTCATGAAGTTATCCGGGCGTGAGATGCGCCTCCCCGTTTTTTTAGAGAAAAGCAGATACAGATCAGCACGTGGATGCTGCTGAGAAGGAGGACAATATGATAGCACTTGGATGTGACCATGGCGGTTATCGGCTGATGCAGGAGGTCAAGACTCATCTTGATGCAAAGGGAATCGCATACAAGGATTTTGGCTGCTTCAGTGAAGAATCTGTTGATTACCCGGATTATGCCCACAAGGTCGGACATGCTGTTCAGGACGGAAGCTGCGAGAAGGGAATTCTGATCTGCGGTACCGGCATCGGCATCTCGATCACTGCTAATAAGATGAAAGGGATCCGCTGCGCACTCTGTACGAACGAGTATATGGCGAGGGCAACGCGGGAGCATAACGATGCCAATATCCTTGCGATGGGCGGAAGAGTCACGGGACCCGGAGTTGCATGCGGAATTGTAGACGCGTTCCTCGACACACCGTTCTCCGAGGGGGAGAGACATATCCGAAGGATCCGCAAGATTGAAGAGGAACAGTAACGAGGCGGGGATCGGGATATCAGAAAAAAGTCCGTTACACGGGGCAGGGGCACGACTTTATCGAATCGTAACCCTGAGAAGAACCGGGTACCGCGAGAAAGAGGGTAATCCGACGGGAAATGCGGCACCTGTGTCCGGACGGAGACAGATCGTCTGTGAGGAACCTGTGTCTTGCATTTATATGAGTGGAAAGGAAGAAAAATGGGAAAAGTAATTATTATGGATCATCCGCTGATCAAGCATAAAATCGGAATCATCCGCGAGGAAAGTACGGGAACCAAGGAATTTCGCGAGATTATCTCCGAGATTGCCATGCTGGAGTGCTACGAGTCAACACGCAGTATTCCGCTTGAGGACGTCGAGATTCAGACACCGATCACAAAAACAACCGTTCAGAGACTGGCCGGCAAGAAGCTGGCCATCGTACCGATTCTTCGTGCGGGTCTGGGAATGGTTTCCGGTATCCAGACGCTGATCCCCGCCGCAAAGGTCGGGCACATCGGCATGTACAGAGATCCGGAATCCCTTCAGCCGGTGGAGTATTACTGCAAGCTCCCTTCCGACATTGAAGAACGTGAGGTTTTTGTGGTAGATCCGATGCTGGCGACCGGAGGCTCTGCCTGTGACGCGATTCGCCAGCTGAAAAAGCATGGATGCCAGAAAATTCATTTTCTCTGTATCATTGCTGCGCCGCAGGGACTGGAGCGCCTGAAGAAGGAACATCCGGATGTATCCATCGTGGTAGGCGCGCTGGACGATCATCTGAATGAACAAGGATACATTGTGCCCGGACTCGGCGACGCGGGAGACAGGATTTTCGGAACAAAGTAAACCACAGACATGTTGTGAACAGGGGCACACATTGTATAAGCTGCGGATTGCCCATGCTTCGTACACTTGCGATCCTACAGGCAATCTGTCTGCGTTTTCGAAGGACTTATACACAGAATGCTGGAGGAACGATGTCAGATAAGCGAAAAGACTATATTTCCTGGGATGAGTATTTTATGGCAGTTGCCAAGCTGGCAGGCATGCGTTCCAAGGATCCGAATTCCCAGGTAGGATGCTGTATTGTGAGCCAGGACAACAAGATTCTTTCCATCGGCTATAATGGATTTCCGAGAGGCTGCTCCGATGATGCCTTTCCGTGGGCCAGAAGCAACGAGGATCCGCTGCAGACAAAGTATGTCTATGTGACGCACAGCGAGCTGAACGCGATCCTGAATTACCGGGGCGGAAGTCTCGAAGGTGCTAAGCTGTATGTCTCGCTTTTTCCGTGTAATGAATGTGCGAAGGCAATTATCCAGGCGGGAATCCGGAAGGTCATCTATGATGATGACAAGTATGACAAAACACCTTCCGTCATTGCATCGAAAATGATGTTTCAGGCAGCTGGAGTGGAGTTTGAAAAATATAACGCCTCAGGCAGGATACTCACAATCCGTGTCTGAGAAAAAAAGAATGTCAACACATTCAGGTCAGGGTTCAATATTCAGGATAAGGACAAGTGCATCGGCTTGAAAAACCAGACAGGAGGGGACAGGAAATGGTCCGTAAAGAGAACGTTACTTATGTAGATGGCCTTGCAGGAGGAAGAGGAAGAGCAAAGGTTTCCCATATCGTGTCCAGGGAGGAACTTATGGGGCATGGAAGGATGTATGCCAAGGTTACACTTCCGCCAGGCGCAAGCGTAGGCTGGCATCAGCATGTACATGACACAGAGCCTTACTATATTTTGAAGGGCCACGGTGACTTTATTGATAATGACCACAGGATTTATCATGTGGCAGCCGGAGACGTCTGCGTGATTGAGGTCGGACAGTATCACAGCATGGAGAACAATTCGGACGATGATCTCGAGTTCATGGCATTAATCTACAATGAAGCCGGGTATCTGAACGACTGACTGGAACAGATTTGTGGTAAATGCGGCGAAGGACATATGACACGTGGAATGCGGCGAGTAACACATGACATACTAAGTAGTGGCGAGTCCCTGACATTTATTTTAATAGAAGCATTGTAAATGATTTAACAGAAACATTACAAACAGAAGCATTACAAGCAGAAGCATTACAAACAGAAGCATTACAAGGGATAAAGCTGCGCTCTTGCGCGGTATTATATGCCGACAGGCAGCAGGCTGGAGCAGACAGGAAACTGTGACGGCCTGTTTTTTTTACGCGAACAGTGAGCCGCAGCCGAATGCGAAGTATTCGTGTGCGGCGAGCGTCGCGATAGCGAGATAAAACTCGCGCAGCGTGTTTTATCTCGTTTGTTGATCGTGAAAGGTGACAGGGCTTTTTTCAGAATCATATTTCTCGAATCATTTTGTTGCAGTGACAGGGCGGCCGGGAATTGGCCGCGCGGCAGCAAAAGTAGTTGACAAAAAAATAATGCAGTGCTATCTTATGAAACATAGGCGTTAGCACTCTGCAATTCAGAGTGCTGACAAACCGGCAAAGGGAACGATCCTGCCGGAGATCAATCCTCAGAAGGAAGAAAGGAGCCAAGGAGTGGGAGAAGATTTGGATGAACGAAAAAAGACGATTCTAAAGGCTATTATCCAGACATACCTGGAGACGGGAGAGCCTGTCGGATCACGGACAATTTCCAAATACACAGACCTGAATCTAAGCTCCGCGACCATCCGAAATGAGATGTCGGATCTGGAGGAAATGGGGTATATTATTCAGCCGCATACTTCGTCCGGACGGATTCCCTCCGATAAGGGATATCGGCTTTATGTAAACGAGCTGATACAGAAAACAAATCAGGATGCCGAAGCACAGACGCTGATGATTCAGAAAACGGATCGTATGGAGAAGGTACTGAAGCAGGTCGTGGATGTGCTGGCACAGAACACCAATTATGCGACAATGATTGCGGGACCGTCGTATCATCAGAACTCATTGAAGTTCATTCAGCTGTCCCGGATCAATGAGAAACAGCTTCTCGCGGTAGTGGTGGCACAGGGGAATCTGGTAAAAAACCAGATGATTGACCTCAAGGAATCTATTGATGAAGACGATATTCTGAAACTGAATCTGCTTCTGAACAACGAGCTGAACGGAAAGACAATCGGCGAGATCAATCTGGACATGATCACCCGGATGAAGCAGCAGGCAGGCATTCATAGCGAAGTCATCAGCAGTGTGATCGATGCAGTGGCAGAGACCATACAGCCGGGAGAGGAGGACATGCCGATCTATCTGAGCGGTGCGACAAATATTTTCGATTATCCGGAACTTGCGGATTCGAAAAAAGCCAAGGAGCTGATGACCGCGTTCGGAGATAAGAAGGAACTGGCTGAGATGATTCGCGAGACGGCTCCGGGCGAGGAAGCCTCGAACGGGATCACCGCCTATATCGGGAATGAATCCCCGATTCAGGGTATGAAGGACTGCTCCGTTGTCACCGCAAACTACAATCTTGGAAACGGGATGAAGGGAACGGTCGCTATTGTAGGCCCTCGGAGAATGGATTATAAGAAAGTAGTAGAAAATCTGAAGCAGCTGAAATCACAAATGAATGCTCTCTTCGGAAACGGAGACGCCAAGCTCGAGACATCTTCCGATCATGACATTATCGATGACAGCACAGAGTCCTAGCAGACCGGGATCCGGGAGTACACGAAGAAGTGATTAATCCATGCGGAGATTCACATTGGATTAGAAGCAATAAAACAGAAAGGCGGGACAGACATGGCAGACGTGAATAACAGCAGGCGGGGCGCCGACGGGGCAGACCCGAAAGCAGAGGAAAAAAGAGCCATGAAGAAGGATAATCATATGAACGAAGAAAAAGCAAAAGATACAGAGAAACGTACAGCAGAAGCAGATACGATGAAGGAAGAGAAGACAGAAAAGGAAGACGGAGTTCGTAACGGAAAAGCCGCGGATCAGACCCAAGAGAAGGCAAGGCAGAATGAAGCCGGGAAATCTGATTCCAAAGAGAAGCAGGATGAGGCGAAAAGCGCCGGCTCTGTGGAAAATGGTGATAATGCGAAAGGATCCGGTTCCGGGAAAAAGATAAAAAAGGACAAGAAGGATGAGAAGATTGAAGAACTCACCGACAGACTGCAGCGTCAGATGGCTGAGTTCGACAATTTCCGCAAGCGCACGGAGAGAGAAAAATCCGAGATGTTCGATATGGGCGCGAGAGATGTTATAGAGAAGATCCTTCCGGTTGTCGACAATTTTGAAAGAGGACTCGCCGGAGCGGATGAGTCGGATTCGTTCGTTCAGGGGATGAACAAGATTTACAAGCAGATGACGAAGATCCTGACAGATATGGGCGTCGAGACCATCGAGGCGGAGGGCGCCGAGTTTGATCCGAATCTTCATAACGCGGTGATGCATGAGGACAACCCGGATGTCGGTGAAAACATCATCACACAGGAACTTCAGAAGGGATATAAGTACAAGGATGTCGTAGTTCGTCACAGTATGGTGAAGGTAGCCAACTGACATTACAGAAAAGCAGATCCGATCAGGAGGAAAATAGAATGGGAAAAATTATCGGTATTGACCTTGGTACAACAAACAGCTGTGTAGCCGTTATGGAAGGTGGAAAACCCACCGTTATCGCGAACGCGGAAGGAAGCCGTACGACCCCGTCCGTTGTCGCGTTCACAAAGACAGGAGAGCGTCTGGTAGGCGAGCCGGCAAAGCGTCAGGCAGTTACAAACGCGGATCACACAATTTCATCGATCAAGCGTCACATGGGCTCCGATTACAGAGTTACCATTGACGGCAAGAGCTATACTCCGCAGGAGATCTCCGCGATGATTCTGCAGAAGCTGAAGAGTGACGCGGAAGGCTATCTGGGAGAAAAGGTCACAGAGGCTGTCATCACCTGCCCGGCATATTTCAATGACGCACAGCGTCAGGCGACAAAGGACGCCGGCAAGATTGCCGGACTTGATGTAAAGCGTATCATCAACGAGCCGACAGCGGCAGCGCTGGCTTACGGCCTGGACA
>DGTF01000063.1:26018-33852 GCA_002394235.1 Eubacterium sp. UBA4343
TCATCGAGATCGGCGACGGCGTCATCGAGGTATTGGCTACCGCCGGCAATAACCATCTGGGAGGCGACGACTTTGATAAGAGAGTTGCCGATTATATCGTAAGTGAATTCAAGAAGCAGGAAGGCATCGACCTCTCCGGCGACAAGATGGCGATGCAGAGAATCCGTGAGGCGGCAGAGAAGGCAAAGATCGAGCTTTCCAGCGCGACCACCACGAACATCAACCTTCCGTTCATCACCGCTACGGCGGACGGCGCAAAGCATCTGGATCTCAACCTGACAAAGGCAAAATTCGACGAGCTGACCGCAGATCTTGTGGAGGCGACCGCGGAGCCGGTAAGAACCGCTCTGAACGACGCGGGACTTACCGCATCTGACCTTACGAAGGTTCTTCTGGTCGGCGGTTCCACACGTATCCCGGCGGTACAGGACAAGGTAAGACAGCTGACCGGACATGAGCCGAGCAAGAACCTGAACCCGGATGAGTGCGTGGCAATCGGCGCATCGATTCAGGGAGGCAAGCTGGCCGGAGACGCAGGAGCCGGAGACGTGCTTCTGCTCGATGTCACACCGCTGACCCTTTCCATTGAGACCATGGGAGGAATCGCGACACCGCTGATTCCGAGAAACACGACAATTCCGACGAAGAAGAGCCAGATCTTCTCCACGGCAGCGGACAATCAGACCGCAGTGGATATCAATGTCGTACAGGGTGAGCGTAAGTTCGCCAGAGACAATAAGTCTCTCGGACAGTTCCGTCTGGACGGAATCCCGCCGGCAATGCGCGGCGTTCCGCAGATCGAGGTAACCTTCGATATCGACGCGAATGGCATTGTAAACGTATCCGCCAAGGATCTTGGAACGGGCAAGGAGCAGCACATCACGATCACTTCCGGATCGAGCATGAGCGACGCGGAGATCGACAAGGCAGTCAAAGAGGCAGCGCAGTACGAGGCTGAGGACAAGAAGAGAAAGGAAGCCGTAGACACGAAGAATGAAGCGGATTCGACGGTATTCCAGGTAGAGAAGGCTCTGAAGGAAGTCGGCGACAAGGTACCGGCGGATCAGAAGAGCGGCGTTGAGGCAGACCTGAACGCACTGAAGGACCTGCTCGCGAAGGCTCCGGCAGACGGAAGTCTGACCGACGCGCAGGTAACGGACATCAAGGCGGCGAAGGAGAAACTGATGAATTCTTCACAGGCTCTGTTCACGAAGATGTACGAGAATATGCAGCAGAACCAGGGCGGCCCGAATCCGGGCGCAGGCGCAGGCCCGCAGGGCGGCGCTCAGGGCGGAAGCAGCGCAGGCAATAACGGCGGCGACGATGTCGTAGACGCAGACTACAAGGAAGTCTGATTCAGATTACAGGAGACAGCTATGTTCCGGTCACGGGTTTCGATCCGTTCGGCCGGAACTCGTTCTCTGATTTTTAGAAACAGAAGCAGATTGTGAGGAAAATCAATGGCTGAAAAGAGAGACTATTACGAGGTCCTGGGGGTCGACAGGAATGCGGATGAGGAGACCATCAAGCGGGCGTATCGTAAGCTTGCAAAAAAATATCATCCGGACATGAATCCCGGAGATAAGGATGCGGCCGAGAAATTTGCGGAAGCCAGTGAAGCGTATTCCGTTCTGAGTGATCCGGACAAGAGAAGACAGTATGATCAGTTCGGCCATGCTGCCTTTGAGAATGGCGGCGCCGGTGGCGCTGGCGGTTTCGGAGGCTTTGACTTCAATGACATTTTCGGATCCGGTGGATTCGGCGACATTTTCGGCGATATTTTCGGCGGCGGCGGAAGAAGCAGCACAAACAATGGCCCCAGAAGAGGCGCATCTCTGAGAGCCATTGTGCACATTTCATTCGAGGAGGCCGTATTCGGCTGCAAGAAGGAAATTGAGCTGACGCTGAAGGATACCTGCAAGACGTGCGGCGGTTCAGGGGCAAGACCCGGAACTTCACCGGAGACCTGTCCCCATTGTCACGGAACCGGTCAGATCAGGCAGACCCAGCAGAGCATGTTCGGTATGATTCAGAATATCCAGACCTGTCCGCATTGCGGAGGAACCGGAAAGATCATCCGTGATAAATGCCCCGACTGTCATGGAAGTGGGTTCACTTCCTCCAGAAAGAAAATTCAGGTCGATATTCCGGCCGGAATTGACGACGGACAGAGCATCCGCATCCGCGACAAGGGAGAACCAGGCGTAAACGGAGGCCCGAGAGGGGATCTGCTTGTGCAGGTAGCGGTTGCTCCACATCCGATTTTTCAGCGTGACGGCGTGGATATCTATTCATCAGCACCGGTCAGCTTTGCGCAGGCTGCACTGGGCGGGGATATCCGGCTGAATACGGTGGACGGCGATGTGGTGTATACGGTGAAGCCGGGAACTCAGACGGGGACGAGAATCCGACTGAGAGGAAAGGGCGTTCCATCGATCCACAACAAAAATGTGCGGGGCGATCAATATGTGACATTGATTGTGCAGACACCCACAAATCTTTCAAAAGAGGCAAAGGAGCTTCTGAGAGAATTTGATGCCGAAAGCGGCAATTCTCTGGGAAGCGAAGAAGAGCCGAAGAAGAAAAAGGTAAGATTCGGGCGGAAAAAAGAGTAACGCCCATACGATAATCGTGCCACAAACGGTAATAGTGAAGAGCGGATTTCCGGTGTATACAGCCGGATGATCAGGAGGCTGTCGCATTGGTCTGAGCAGGGCCGGTACGGCAGCCTCCTTGCAGTCCGGGAGGAGGTATTTCTCTGTTCATTCTCATTTCAAAACCGCTCTTTCAGGAAAACCGCTCTTTCAGGAAAATCGCTCTTTCAGGAAATATTCCTTTTCAAGAAGTGAAAATACGGTTATACTTCAAGAGACGAAAAAGACCGTGCGGTATCTATACCCCGACATCGGGTCCATACAAACCGCATTGCCGGTGAGAAAGCATTTTTCTTTGGCGGCTTCTTTTTGTTTGCAATGGACCCGTACACGGTGTATGTCCTGAGAGGAAACGGCTGATCTATCGGGAATTGTTTTTATACTGCGCATCCGGGCAATCCGGTAAGCATGTCGATGAATGAGAGGATTTACAGAGATGAAATGGAAGAAATACCGTTTAAAGACAATCGAAGACGCGGAGGATATAGTCATTGCAACGCTCTATGACTGTGGCATTGAAGGCGCTGAGATTGAGGACAAGAAGCCGCTTACGAGGGAAGAAAAGGAACAGATGTTTGTGGATATTCTGCCTGATCTGCCCGACGATGACGGCATCGCATATCTGAATTTTTATCTGGACCCGGAGGAGACAGATACGGAAGCTGTCCTTCAGAAGGCAAGGGAAGCTCTGGACGAACTGCGTTCCTACACCGATATCGGGGAGGGAACGATCGAGGAGTCCGAGACGGAAGATAAGGACTGGATCAACAACTGGAAGCAGTATTTCAAACAGTTCTATGTGGATGATATCCTGATCATTCCATCCTGGGAGCAGGTGAAGGAAGAGGACAGGGACAAGATGATCCTGCATATCGATCCGGGTACAGCCTTCGGGACCGGAATGCATGAGACGACGCAGCTGTGCATCCGCCAGCTCCGGAAATACGTGAAGCCGGGGATGGAGGTGTTGGATGTGGGAACGGGAAGTGGAATTCTCGGAATTGTCGCGGTCAAGTTTGGCGCAGGACATGTGCTTGGAACCGATCTGGATCCCTGCGCAGTGCCTGCGGTCGAGGATAACAGGAAGGCGAACGATATACCGGACGGCGCCTTTGACATGATCATCGGCAATATGATCGATGACCAGGAGACACGGGACAGAGCGGGATATGAGAAGTATGATATCGTTACGGCTAATATTCTGGCGGATATCCTGGTTCCGATGACTCCGGCGGTTGTGCCGGCGATGAAGAAGAGCGGTCTTTATATTACCTCCGGTATTCTGGAGGATCAGGCGTACAAGGTTCTGGATGCCTGCAGGGCGGCGGGGCTTGAAATTGTGGAGCAGACGCAGCAGGGTGAGTGGGTATCGATTACCGCGAGAAAGCCGGATTAAGACAGGGGCGGAGATATGTACAGATTTTTTGCGGACCGGTCACAGATTGAAGACGGTCTGGTTCATATTACGGGAGAGGATGTACAGCATATTCGTAATGTGCTGCGGATGCGTCCGGGTGAAACGGTTCTGATCTCCTGCCAGGATGAGTGGGAGTATACCTGCGAGGTGGTTTCTCTGTCGGAGAAAGAAGTGGTCTGCAGGATCCTGGACGCGCAGCTGCCCGGAAAAGAACTCCCGTCGAGGATTTTCCTGTTTCAATGTCTTCCCAAAGGTGATAAAATGGAGACCGTTGTTCAGAAAGCGGTCGAACTGGGAGCATATTCGGTGATTCCGGTTTCGTCCAGACGGTGTATCATGAAGCTGGATGGGAAGAGAGCAGCACAGAAGGTGGCACGGTGGAACAAGATTGCGGAGAGCGCTGCCAAGCAGTCAAAACGTCTCATCATCCCCGGGGTTCACGATATCATGACGTTCGGGGAGGCTCTGGAATTTTCCCGAAGCCTTGATGTCCGGCTGATGCCCTATGAAATGGAGGGCGGAATGGAGAAGACGCGATCGGTTCTGTCCGGAATCCGGCCGGGACAGTCTGTCGGTGTCCTGATCGGCCCGGAAGGCGGTTTTGATGAGCAGGAAGCCGAGGATGCGAGAAAGAACGGATTTACGACCATTACTCTCGGCAAGAGAATCCTCAGAACCGAGACTGCAGGAATGACCATGCTGTCGATTCTGATGTATCTTCTGGAAAGAGATTGACGGTGATTCCGCAGCGTGTTATGAAGTATCGATAATTATATGGAAAGAACGGTAAAATGGAAGCATATCTTGACAATTCAGCAACAACCCGCTGCTATGAGGAGGTTGCGGATATCGTGAGAAAAACGATGCTGGAGGATTACGGCAATCCTTCCTCCATGCATCAGAAGGGTGTCGATGCGGAAAAATATGTCCGGAGAAGCGCGGAAATTCTGTCCGGGATTCTGAAGGTGAATCCGGGCGAGATTTATTTTACATCCGGCGGAACGGAGTCCAATAACTGGGCGCTGTTCGGGACGGCGCTCGCGAACAGGCGCAGAGGCAGACGGATTATCACTACAGCGATTGAGCATTCGGCGATCGCGGCTCCGGCCGCGGCATTGGAGGCTATGGGCTATGAGATTGTCAAGCTTCCGGTTGGCAGAGACGGCGTTCTGGATCTTCATGATCTGGAGAATGCAATGACGGAGGATACGATACTGGTGTCCGTCATGATGGTGAATAATGAGATCGGATCTGTGGAGCCTGTGGCGGAAATCGGAGAAATGCTGCGCAGCCGGTATCCGGGTACTTTTTTCCATGTAGACGCGATACAGTCCTTCGGAAAGTATCCGATCTTTCCAAAGCGAATGAAGATAGATATGCTTTCCGTCAGCGGACACAAAATCCATGGGCCCAAGGGATCCGGATTTCTGTTCATAGATCAGCGGGTGAAGATAAATCCTCTGATCTATGGAGGCGGGCAGCAGAATGGAATGCGTTCCGGAACGGACAATGTTCCGGGAATCGCGGGACTGGGTACCGCCGCGGAGAAAATCTGTGCATCGCTCAGGGAAAACGCGGAGCATATGTACAGTCTGAAGGAACATCTGGCAGAGGGTGTTGCGGATCTCGGAAAGATCCATATCAACGGGCCGTCAGATCTCCGGAAGGGTGCTCCGCATATTCTGAATATTTCATTCGAAGGAATTCGCAGTGAGGTGCTTCTGCACACCCTGGAGTCCAGAGGAATCAGCGTTTCTGCGGGAAGCGCCTGCTCCAGCCACAGGCGGGGAGGGAGCGCAACCATGGAGGCAATTCATGCGCCGCGTGAAATCATGGAGTCTTCGGTGCGGTTCAGCTTCTGTGAGCTGACGACGATGGAGGAAATTGATTATACCATTGGGGTACTGCATGAAGTGGTGCCGCAGCTTCGGAGATTCACCAGAAAATAAGACATGGCGATGAGGCCTTGAGGATTTGCAGGAAATGCTGCGCTGTGACGAAGCTCCGGGGATTCACATGGAAAACCGTATGGTGATACAGCTCCGGGGACTGACCATAAACCGGCGTGTGATGATGCAAATCTGAAGATTCAACGGGAAGCGATGCGCGGTGGACGTTTCGGGAGAGCGGGCAGCAGCGCGTGCATGAAAGCAAGAAGGAAAGAAAAATTATGTATCAGGCATTTTTAATCAAATACGCGGAGATTGGTATCAAAGGAAAGAACAGGCATCTCTTTGAGGACGCGCTTGTGCATCATATTGTCAGGGCGCTGAAGAGAGTTGACGGGACCTTTGAGGTCACCAGGGAAATGGGAAGAATCTATGTCCGTGCTGATGGTGACTTCGACTATGAGGGCACGATAGAGGCGCTGAAGACAGTGTTCGGGATCGCGGGGATCAGCCCGGTTCTGATCATTGAGGATATGGATTATGACAATGTCAAGGCGCAGGTCGCGGAGTTTGTGAGAACTGTTTATCCGGAGGGAACTCCGAGAACGTTCAAGGTCGTTGCCAGAAGACCAAACAAGAAATATCCGCATGATTCCATGGAACTCAATGCAGATCTGGGCGAGGCTGTTCTTCTCGGCTGTCCGTGGATGAAGGTTGATGTGCATAATCCGGATGTAGTGCTTTCTGTAGAGGTACGTCAGAGCATTTATGTCTATTCCGAGACAATACCCGGGCCGGGAGGAATGCCCGTGGGGTCGAACGGAAGCGCGGAGCTTCTGCTATCAGGAGGAATCGATTCTCCGGTTGCGGGGTATATGATCGCAAAGCGTGGTGTAAAGATCGATGCGGTGTATTTCCATGCGCCGCCGTACACCAGTGAGCGGGCAAAGCAGAAGGTCGTCGATCTGGCAAAGCTCGTGGCGAGATATGCCGGACAGATTCGGCTTCACATTGTGAACTTTACGGATATCCAGATGGCAATTTACGAAAAATGTCCGCACGAGGAGCTCACGATTATCATGAGAAGATACATGATGCGAATCGCGGAGATTTTTGCTGGACAGGACGGTGCGCTTGGACTGATCACCGGAGAGAGTATTGGTCAGGTGGCCAGCCAGACGGCACAGAGCCTTCTGTGTACCAATGCTGTGTGCAAGCTTCCCGTTTATCGTCCGCTGATCGGTTTTGATAAGCAGGAGATCGTGGACCGTGCGCAGCAGATCGGGACCTTCGATACTTCGATCCTGCCGTTCGAGGATTGCTGCACGATTTTTGTCGCAAAGCATCCTGTGACACATCCGATTTTGAAGGTCATCGAGCGCTCAGAGCATAAGCTGGATGATGTCATCGAGCCGCTGATGAAGGAAGCAATTGAGACGACGGAAACGATTGTGGTGGACGGAGAGGAATAAGAGGCGGCGCTTCGCACCGCTCCATGCTCATACCTGTTGTCGTCGCTAATGTTCTTGCCCACTGGTGAGCAAGCTCCCCGTGGGCCAAGAACATATTGTATCACAAAGTGTATAAGCTACGGATTGCTCCGTGCTTCGCACTCTCGCAATCCTACAGGTATTCGCACTTCTGTGCCACTTGCGCGTCACTTCGTGCTCATACCTGTTGCCTTCGAAATCGCATACAGTCTCTTACGCGCGCTTCGCGTGCGACGATCCTGCCTGCGTTTTCGAAGAGCTGTTTAAACTATGATACTGTATAAGTCCCCGCGTCACTTCGCTGCTTCGCAGCTTCCGTGCCGCTAACAGGCATTCGCATTCTCGCGGCGCTTCGCACCGCTTCATGCTCATACCTGTTGTCGT
>DGTF01000063.1:33931-45305 GCA_002394235.1 Eubacterium sp. UBA4343
CCAAGAACATTGCGACTGGACTTATACACTAAAAAAGATGCAGGGGAGCGCGATTTACGCTTCCTGCATCTTCCGTTGTTCCCGTCATTTCCGATATATGCCGGATGGAGTGGGCAGAGGATTACTGCTCGATTAGATACGGTTTGAGAACCTCCATGACAGACTCAAGCTCGGAACCTTCTGTGTGGATGTTCAGATCAATCGGTTTGGAAAGATCAAGGCTGAAGATACCCATGATGGACTTTGCGTCGATGACGTATCTGCCGGACACAAGATCAAAGTCAAAGTCAAACTTTGAAATGGCGTTTACAAAGTTCTTTACTTTATCGATTGAATTTAATGAAATCTGTACCGTTTGCATTTAATATCCTCCCTTATTATATCGAAATTGCAGTAGTTTTCATAAGTATTTGCTTAAATAATCTTAATGGTAAACAGGAGAAAAGTCAAGGTGTCAAGAGGAAAAAAGGCGGCTCTTCATAATCTGGGGTGCAAGGTAAATGCCTACGAGCTGGAGGCGATGCAGCAGATGCTGGAGAAGGCCGGATATGATATTGTGCCTTTCGAACCCGGCGCGGATGTGTATGTGATCAATACATGCACCGTAACCAATATTGCGGACCGGAAATCGAGGCAGATGCTGCATAAGGCGAAGAAAATGAATCCGGACGCAATCGTAGTGGCCGTGGGATGTTACGCGCAGGTCAGAGGGGAGGAACTTGAGAAAGACCCTGCCATTGACCTTGTCATTGGAAGCAACCGCAAGGAAGATTTGATTCATGAACTGGAGCAGTTCAGAAGCAGCGGCGAAAAACAGCTGGATACCAGCGACTGGTCCGTGGACAGGATGTATGAGAACCTTCAGATCGACCGTACGGAGGAGCATACCAGAGCCTTTATCAAGGTGCAGGACGGCTGCAATCAGTTCTGCAGCTATTGCATCATCCCCTATGCCAGAGGCCGTGTGCGGAGCCGTAAGATTCCGGATGTGCGGGAAGAGGTCATGAGGCTAGCGGCTTCCGGCGTTCGGGAGATCGTGGTCACGGGAATTCATCTGTGCTCCTATGGACGGGACATGGGAGAAGGGGAGGATCTGGTTGCGCTGCTGCGAGCAATTCACGATGTCAGCGGAATTGAAAGAATCCGGCTGGGATCCCTTGAACCCGGTTCGATGAGCGAGAATGTAATCCGGAACCTCAGCGGGCTGCGCAAGGTTTGCCCGCATTTTCACCTTTCCCTTCAGAGTGGATGTGCCAGGACGCTTCGGGACATGAACCGCCATTATACTCCGGAGCAGTTCATGGAGGTGGTTCGGCTTCTGAGGAAGTATTATGAGCATCCTGCGATTACGACAGATATCATTACCGGTTTTCCCGGGGAGACAGAGGAGGATTTTGAGGAATCCAGCAGATTTGTGTCAGAGGTACATTTTTTTGAGACGCATATTTTTCCATACTCCCGCAGAGAGGGTACCAGGGCGGCCGCAATGCGAGAACAGAACACAGAGGCGGTCAAGAAACGGAGGGGAGCTGTTCTTCGGGAGACAGACATCCTGCGCAGAAAGGAATTCCTGAATTATTACATCGGGAAACCGGTCGAGGTTCTGTTTGAAGAGCAGATCGAGCTGGATGGCAGACAATACTGGACAGGCCATGGAAGAGAGTATCAGAAGATACTGCTCGCCGATACCAGAGATCTTACGAATCAGATGATGGTGGTTACACCGCAGACGCTTGTGTCGGAGGAGTATCTGCTTGCGGTTTGAGCGGGATCAGATGTGGCTTTCAGGAATCAGGCAAGAGCAGCTGAGGGCTTCCAAACCAGGAAGGATTTGCTGCAGACTTTCCGGAATGAGGAAAGATTTGCTGCCGGGTTGCCAATCCGGGACATCTGGTTTATAATGAGTCATTACGAGTGTTCGGATGCGTGCGGGAGGTGTAAAGCCGTGTGAAACACGGTGAAAACACGAATACATGTGGCAGATGCGAGAGCTGCGAAGCAACGGAGCAGCCTGCTTTATACATATTGTGGCGCCCCGCTTGCGGGGCATGGGGGTTTGCAGAATAAGTAAGGATGTGAATAAGGATGACAGATTTAGGCAACACACAGTTTTTCAGAGTAAATACAGAAAATGAGATATCCGTGAAAAAGGTTCTGGATCTTGTGTATCATGCGATGGAGGAGAAGGGATACAACCCTGTGAATCAGATCGTCGGTTATATCATGTCGGGAGATCCAACCTACATTACCAGTCATAATGGTGCCAGAAGCATGATCATGAAGGTGGAACGTGATGAGCTGGTCGAGGAGCTCCTTAAGGAGTACATTCGGAACGAATCCTGGAAAGAGACCAGATAATGCGGATCCTGGGATTGGATTACGGGTCAGCAACGGTAGGCGTGGCAGTCAGTGACCCGCTTGGCCTGACAGCCCAGGCGGTGGAGACGATTGTCCGTCATAGAGAGAGCAAGCTTCGGCAGACGCTCGCCAGGATCACAGAAATCTGCACAGAATATCAGGTGGAGAAGATTGTGGTCGGACTTCCGCTGAATATGAATGGCGAACCCGGAGAGCGTGCTGAGAAGGCAACGAAATTTGGTGAGCTTGTGCACCGGAGAACCGGACTTCCGGTTATCATGTGGGATGAGCGGCTTACGACTGTGGCGGCGGATGAGATTCTTGACGAAATGAATGTACGGGGCAGGCACAACCGCAAGGCGGTGATCGATCAGATCGCGGCAGGCATCATTCTGCAGGAATGGCTCGACAACTGCGGCGGACAGGAAACAACGGAAACAGATAAAGGATAAGTATCGGATTTCTATGGAAAAAATTATATTTGAAACGGAAGACGGAGAAAAGCAGGAGTTTTTCGTTGAGGAAGAAACGCGGGTAGGCGGCGTGGATTATCTTCTCGTGACCGATTCTGACGGCGAGGAGGCAAACGCCTATATTATGAAGGATCTCTCGGAAGACGGCGAAGCGGAAGCAAGGTATGTGATGGTCGAAGATGACGTGGAGTACGAGGCGGTGGCGCGCATTTTCGAGCAGATGATGGACGACGTGTCTTTTGAGTGAATAAAAAATGAACGGAGGTATAATTTGAAAGGAAAAGAAAATACGAGTAAGCTGAAGATCATTCCGCTGGGCGGTCTGGAAGAAATCGGTATGAACATCACTGCATTTGAGTACGAGGACAGCATTGTGGTGGTGGACTGCGGTCTGGCCTTCCCCGATGATGATATGCTCGGAATTGATCTGGTTATTCCGGATATCACTTATTTAAAGCAGAATATCCGCAAGGTTAAGGGGTTTGTGATCACCCACGGTCATGAGGATCACATCGGCGCGCTCCCGTATGTGCTGCGGGAGATTAACGTTCCGATTTACGCGACCAAGCTGACGATCGGGCTGATCAGTCACAAGCTTGAAGAGCACAACATGCTTAAGAGTACGAAGATGAAGACGATTCGCTTCGGACAGTCGATCAATCTCGGACATTTCCGGATTGAATTCATCAAGACAAATCACAGTATTCAGGACGCGGCAGCGCTTGCCATCTATTCACCCGCCGGGACGATCGTGCATACCGGAGATTTCAAGGTGGATTATACACCGGTGTTTGGTGACGCGATTGATCTGCAGCGTTTTGCCGAGATCGGTAAGAAGGGCGTTCTCGCGCTGATGTGTGACAGCACAAACGCTGAGCGGCCCGGTTATACGATGTCGGAGCGCACAGTCGGCAGAACCTTTGATCAGATTTTTTCCGAACACCGGAATCAGCGCCTGATCATTGCCACCTTCGCCTCGAATGTCGACCGTGTGCAGCAGATCATCAACTCTGCCTGCAAATTCGGCCGCAAGGTTGTTGTAGAAGGCAGAAGCATGGTGAACATCATCTCCATCGCACAGGAACTTGGATATCTGAATGTGCCGCAGAATACGCTCATCGATATCAATCAGATGAGAAATTATCCGGACAGCCAGATGGTGCTTGTAACCACCGGCAGCCAGGGAGAGTCTATGGCTGCCCTGTCGAGAATGGCGGCGGACATTCACAAGAAGGTAACGATCAAGACCGGCGATCTGATTGTGTTCTCCTCTCATCCGATTCCCGGAAATGAGAAGGCTGTATCCAATGTTATCAATGAATTGTATGAGAAGGGCGCGGAGGTTATTTTCCAGGATGTTCATGTATCGGGACATGCCTGCCAGGAAGACATCAAGCTGATTTACTCCCTGGTTAAGCCGAAGTACGCGATCCCGGTTCACGGTGAATACCGTCATCTGATTGCGCAGAAGAATCTGGCGCTTCAGCTGGGCATCCCGAAGGAGAATATCTTTGTCATGAAGACCGGAGATGTGCTTGAACTGGATCAGAAGTCAGCGAAGGTGACCGGTAAGGTTGAGACGGGCGAGATCATGGTTGACGGACTCGGGGTCGGTGATGTCGGAAACATTGTCCTTCGGGACAGACAGCATCTGTCGGAGGACGGCATTCTGATCGTCGTTCTCACCCTTGAGAAATATGGCAGACAGCTTCTGGCCGGTCCGGACATCGTCTCCAGAGGCTTTGTCTATGTAAGGGAGTCTGAGGATCTGATGGATGAGGCAAGACTGATCGTTGAGGACGCTCTGAATGACTGCCTGGAACATCACATCACCGACTGGGGAAAGCTGAAGTCGGCAATTAAGGATTCGCTGGGAAGCTTTGTCTGGAAGCGCACGCAGCGCAATCCGATGATACTTCCGATCATTATGGAGGCATAAGATGGACAGCGTGAGGGAGAAGGCGGAGGAACTCATTCAGGCACTGGAGCAGAGCGAGGACTTTATCCGGTACCGTAATCTTGAGAACCAGCTGAAGGAGATGCCGGAGCTCAGGCAGAAGATCAACGAGTACAGGCGTAAGGTCTACGAGATGCAGACCTCAGGCAGAGACCTCTATGATGAGACAGATTATGTACTTAACGAGTATTCGCCGCTCCTGCGCAACGAGATTGCAGCGGACTATCTGGATGCAGAGAGCGCTGTCTGCAGAATGGTTCAGCGTGTCATCAGCGCGATCAACCGGGAAGTCCATGTAGAAGTCCCCATGTAAACCGGAGGGCGATTGAGGAAGGTAAGGAGTTTTTATGGCAGCAGGGAAAAGGGAAGAGAAGGATGACAGCCTGGGATATCGTCTTGCACTTGGCGGAATAAAGGGCGTTGTCAGAATTCTTGTCATCATCGCGTTGATCATGATTCTGATCTACCTGGGAAAACAGGCTTATTCGCTCGGCTATGAAATCTTTGATGAGAAGGCTGTGGATTCCGGAGACGGACGGGCGATCACTGTAACCATCACGGATGATATGTCGGTGCGGCAGATCGGCAAGCTCCTGATTTCCAATGGACTTCTGAATGAGAGCGCAAACGCTTTTGTGGTTCAGGAACTGATTTCCGGATATCATGGAGAGATCCTGCCCGGAACGTACACCCTTCGGACATCAATGACGGCTGACGATATGTTCCCGATCCTCGCTCAGGAGGAGGACTCTGACACGCCGGATAATGTTTCGGCAGACAGCACGGAATCGACATCAGCGCAATAACGGTGAATTGCTGCGTCAGAGGTGGTTATTGATGGATGCCGGGGGCACAGGGTATGGATCGGCGCAATAATGCGGTAGTCCGGCATATGGATACCGAAGCTGAGAATTGCTGTTATGATGGCATGATGGCCGCCGTATGACACATATAGACAGACGAAGGACTGTTTCGCGCCCGACAGGCGTGCGGTCTATCAGTATAAGGCAGGGCTGCTACACGAAAAAACGCTCGGAAACAGCGATAAGGTTCGTGCAGCGGCCCTTTTGTGAAAGGTGACAGAATGATTGTAGATGAACGGATGATAACCTTCATCAATTCGCTGGATCATGGACTTACCCCTTTTCTGGAAGAGCTCCGGCAGACAGCAACAGCGGAAAATGTCCCGATTATCCGCCGGGAGATGCAGAGTTTCCTGAAGGTACTGCTCCGGATTCAGCAGCCGCAGCGGATCCTCGAGGTCGGGACTGCGGTCGGCTTCTCGACGATCCTGATGGCCGCCTACGGACCGGAATCCGGCAGGATCACAACAATTGAGAATTATGAGAAGAGGATTCCCGTCGCGCGTGAGAATTTTCACAAATCGGGATATGAGGACCGGATTACTCTTCTGGAGGGAGATGCGGCAGAGGTTCTGAAGACGCTTGCGGCGCCGTATGATTTCATTTTCATGGATGCGGCGAAGGGGCAGTATATTCACTTTCTGCCGGAAGTACTCCGGCTGATGCGCCCGGGAAGTGTTCTGATTTCTGATAACGTTCTCCAGGAGGGAGATATCATCGAGTCTCACTATATTGTGGAGCGAAGAAAGCGGACGATCTATAAGCGGATGAGAGATTACCTCCGGGCGCTGAAGGATGACAGCCGTCTGGAGACGAGTATCGTTCCGCTCGGAGATGGTATATCGATCTCAGTCATGAAGCAGCCGGATGAAATTTAAACAGGGACGGGTTTGGTTGAAAAGTCCGCGCGGACAATACCTTATGCCATTGCGGACCGAACCAGTTTCATATATCAAAGACAGGAGAGAGGATTTATGCTTGCAAACGGAAAGCCGGAGCTTTTGATTCCGGCGAGCTGTCTCGAGGTGCTGAAGGTAGCGGTTGCCTTCGGCGCGGATGCGGTTTATATCGGAGGAGATGTCTACGGGCTTCGTGCCAAGGCCAAAAATTTCAATCACGAGGATATGGCGGAGGGAATCCGTTACGCGCACAGCCACGGAGTTCGCGTACATGTGACGGTGAATATTCTGGCACACAATAATGATCTGGAGGGAGTCCGTCTGTATCTGCGCGAGCTCAACGAGCTTCAGCCGGACGCGCTGATCATCGCTGATCCGGGTATTTTCGAAATTGCCGGAGAGGAGTGCCCCGGAATTGAGCGGCATATCAGCACACAGGCCAACAACACCAACTGGGCTTCTGCCAGGTTCTGGTACCGGCAGGGAGCAAAACGGGTGGTAACTGCCCGGGAGCTTTCTCTGGAGGAGATCCGTGAGATGCGCAGACAGATTCCGGGAGACATGGAGATTGAGACCTTCGTCCACGGCGCAATGTGCATTTCCTATTCGGGCAGATGTCTTCTCTCGAATTATTTCACGGGGAGAGACGCGAACAGGGGAGCATGTACACATCCGTGCCGGTGGAAATATGCTGTCATGGAGGAGAGCCGGCCGGGAGAGTATCTTCCGGTCGAGGAAAATGAGCGCGGCACGTACATTTTCAACTCAAAGGACCTGTGTATGATTGAACATATCCCGGATCTGATGGCTGCCGGCATTGACAGCTTCAAGATCGAGGGAAGAATGAAAACGGCCCTCTATGTGGCGACGGTTGCGCGCACCTACCGCAAGGCAATCGACGACTATGCCAGGGATCCTGCACTCTATAAGAAGAATCTCCCATGGTATCGGGAGCAGATCGCGGACTGCACGTTCCGCAGGTTTACGACCGGTTTCTTCTACGGAAAGCCGTCCGAAGAGGATCAGATTTATGACAGCAACACCTACATCACAAACTACACGTATCTGGGTGTCGTATCCGCGACGGATGAAAATGGATACGCTGTAATCGGGCAGAAGAACAAATTCCGGACCGGAGACAGGATTGAGATTATGAAGCCGGACGGCCGGAATGTGGAGGTAACTGTGCGGGCAATTTACAATGAAAGCGGCGAGCCTATGGACTCCGCGCCGCACCCGCAGCAGGAACTGCATGTCGACCTCGGAGAGAAAGCGGAGGTCAACGATATCCTTCGCATGAAGAAAGAAGCAGAGTGATCTGCTGCATGTGGACAGCAAATGCCGTGCTCCGGCATTGCTGTTCACGGAATAAGGACAAAACCCTGCTGCCGAAGGTCTGCAAATGGATACAGGACAGCGAACCACAAGCTCCGGTGCAGACAGCATAGGCTGTTCTCATTGTCTGTTCTCGAGTTAATGATTTACAGCAGGCGGGTTTTGTGCTATTTTATATATAACAATTCTTTCTGACGGACGTTGTTCTCCGTCGTTGGTTCGGTCATCTCTTTGTTTTATAATCTTTCCTGTTCCTGTTGCTTTTCCTGATTGTTCTTTAATTTTTCTTTGACTTTCTTTATTATCCTATATAAATCAGCATACAGATAAAATACACATCAAAATTCTGACATATCTGAAGTCTGGTAATATTCAGTAACCATTTCATTTCTTTCCATTTGTTTTTATTTCTTTAAACAGAATTGTCCGGTATATGTAATGCCGTTTTTTGCCGCATGCCGGGATCGCTCTCGCCGCGCTGTGTATAAGATCTTGCGGGACTGGTTGATCCGGCTGCTGTATGTTCCGGCATTGCCTGTCAGATCCGGGCCTTGGGAGAGGAGGAATTTGTATGTTTTGCAGCATAGTATCATCGGCAATTTCCGGCGTGGAGGCTGTTCCCGTGACGGTAGAGGCGGATGTGAGCGAGGGGATGCCTTATTTCGCGATTGTCGGCAGCGTCTCTTCTCAAGTCAGAGAGGCACAGGAACGGGTTCGGACTGCCTTCCGCAATATCGGTATAGTGCTTGCTCCGAAGAGGATAACGATCAATCTGGCGCCGGGAGACATCAGAAAAGATGGAACCAGGTTTGATCTGCCGATTGCCGCGGCGGTCCTTGAGGCATTGGGATACATCGAGAAGGGAGCGTTCCGGAAGGCGATGGTGCTCGGGGAACTTCATCTGGACGGTACAATTGAGAAAATACCGGGGGTGCTTCCCAGTGTGATCGCCGCAAAGGAAAACGGATGTGAGCTGTGTATCGTTCCGACAGAAAATGCCGCGGAGGGTAGTGCTGTAGATGGTATCCGGATTGTCGGCGTGAGAAATATTTCAGAACTGATTGCCTTCAGCCATGGAAGAATCCCGGCGTCGGTTCCGCGAAATTCCGTTCCGGAAGACGAGGAATACACGATTGATTTCAGTGATATTCACGGACAGAAGACAGTCAAGCGCGCTGCCCTGATCGCAGCGGCAGGTTTTCATAACCTGTTTCTGTCAGGGCCGCCCGGATCCGGAAAATCCATGACGGCGGAGCGGATACCTACCATTTTACCGCCGCTGTCAGAGGAGGAAAGTCTGGAGGTTTCCAAGATCTACAGCGTGGTTGGCCTGATGCCGCGCGGGGTCTCGATGATTCGCAGAAGACCGTTCCGGGCACCGCATCACACGATTACGCCGACTGCGCTTTGCGGCGGAGGATTTTATCCGCATCCCGGCGAGGTAACCCTTGCTCACAGAGGAGTCCTGTTCCTGGATGAGATTCCGGAGATGATGCCTGCCACACTGGAGATGCTGCGGCAGCCGCTTGAGAGCCGCGAGATCACGATCTCCAGGCTGGGAGGCACCTGTGTATATCCGGCATCCTTTCTGCTCGTTGCCGCGGCGAATCCGTGCCCATGCGGTTACTTTCCGGATATGAACCGCTGTATCTGCACCCACAGAGATGTCCTGGATTATCAGAAAAAACTTAGCAAGGCGTTCATGGACCGCATCGATTTGAAATGTGATGTGCAGGCTGTCAGTTACGAGTCGCTTACGGAAAAGGGAGATTTCGAGGTTTCCTCTTCCAGTATGAGGAAAAAGGTGATGCGCGCGATCGAGATTCAGAAGGAACGTTATCGGGGGACGGGGGTGACATTTAACAGTGAACTGACGGCGTCCTCCATCGCAAAACACTGCGAGATGACTGATGAGGCGGAGCTGACAGTGCGGCTGGCCTTTGACAAACTGGGACTATCTGCAAGAGGGTATCATCATGTCATCAAGGTGGCGCGGACAATTGCGGATCTGGAGGGAAGCGACCGGATCAATGACGCTCATATCAGCGAGGCAATCTGTCTGCGGTGCAGCGATAGCTTTTCTTCCGATTCAGCGTATCAGATGCCGGGTATGAGGATGATGTCGAAACGGAAGAAGGGAGGGTGAGGATGGTGAGGCAGCCGGATCGTGAGAAAAAAATGAGGCAGCCGGATCGTGAGAAAAAATGAGACAGCCGAATCACGAGAAAATGGAGACACAGTCAAGTCGGAGGAACGTGTAAATGCAGTCAGATCAGAAGAATATGAACGCCAGATTCCGCAGGGAGCAGAATCCGGAGATCCTGGAACAAATCAGATATGTGCCGCGTGAGGATCCGGAGTATCCGGAGCAGCTGCGCAATTATCCGAGGATGCCGTCGGGGCTGTATCTTGTCGGAAATTTTCCAGATCCCGGGAAGAAGACGGTCGCGATCGTGGGAGCGAGGATGTGCAGCCCGTACGGCAGGGCGGAGGCAATCCGCTTTGGTGAAGAGCTTGCAGCCGAAGGTGTGCAGATTATCAGTGGCATGGCATATGGCGTGGATTCGTGGGCGCTGCATGGCGCTCTGCAGGCGGGAGGACAAGGGTTTGCGGTGCTGGGCTGCGGTGTAGATGTGTGTTATCCGAAGGAAAGCTACCATATATATAGAAGGATTATCCGTGAGGGCGGGGGCATTATGTCCGAGTTTGAGCCGGGTGATGGTCCTGCAGCCTGGCATTTCCCGATTCGCAACCGGATCATCAGTGCGCTCGCCGATGTGGTTCTTGTCGTAGAAGCAAAGCTTCGCAGTGGCTCGCTGATTACCGCGGATTATGCGCTTTCTCAGGGGAAAACCATATACGCGGTTCCGGGGAGAAACCTGGATGAGCTGAGCCGTGGCTGTAACCGCCTGATCGCCCAAGGCGCCGGCATTGCCTGGGATCCGGAGGTTATACTGGAGGAACTGGGGATTGCGGGCGGCGGCAGAAGGTCACGTGAAGAGAAGAATACAGGCAGAAATGAAGAAGAGAGAGATGAAAAGAAAGGCGGAGAGGAAGATGGAAGGGAAAACGGACAGGAAGATGGAAAGAAAGAGGAGATGACAGCGGGGAAGAAGGCGGAAGAGAAGAAAAAATCGGAAAATGGTGTCGGGCGGAGAGATGGAAGAACAGCAGAAGAAAAAGCACCGCGCAGGCTGTCAAAGAAGTACGAGGACGCAGAGGATTTTCAAAAGGTATTCGGCAAGCTTTCCTATGATCCTCAGAGCCTGGATACGCTGCAGGAGCGAACCGGCATGGAGCCCGCGCACCTGACAAGAGTACTGGTGCAGCTGACCTTTTCCGGATATGTGCGTGAGGCTCCTGCCGGTTATTATAGCAGAAGTTGAATTTTCAGCAGGCTGCAAGGGGCTGTCCGCAGCATATTTACGCGAACAGTGAGCCGCAGCCGAATGCGAAGTATTCGTGTGCGGCGAGCGTCGCGATAGCGAG
>DGTF01000063.1:45372-45700 GCA_002394235.1 Eubacterium sp. UBA4343
CGCGCAGCGTGTTTTATCTCGTTCAGCCTGTGGCTGGCATATTCCGTTCGTTCTGACAGCGATTTACAAGGCATGAAAGACACCTGAAAGACAACTCGGGCTTGCACGGCCAAATTATTTGAGTTATAGTGCTAATCGTAGCGCTCATAAAGCGCCGGTAATGCTTATGGAGGTGTTTACGTGCCAAATTATCTTGTGATTGTAGAGTCACCGACGAAGGTTAAGACTGTCAAAAAATTTCTCGGGAAGAATTATAATGTCCTGGCATCGAACGGTCATGTCAGAGATTTGCCGAAAAGCAGCCTTGGCATTGACGTGGAGCATGACT
>DGTF01000063.1:45750-51897 GCA_002394235.1 Eubacterium sp. UBA4343
GTGGAGCATGACTTTGAACCGAAATATATTACGATCCGGGGCAAGGGAGAGCTGGTTGCCTCCCTTCGCAAGGCGGCAGACAAGGCGGATAAAGTCTATCTTGCGACAGACCCCGACCGTGAGGGAGAAGCGATCTCATGGCATCTGTCAAAGGCGCTTCGCCTGGATCCGAAGAAGATGCGCCGGATTACCTTTAATGAAATAACGAAAACAGCGGTCAAATCCTCTTTGAAGAATGCAAGAGATATCGACATGAATCTTGTGGATGAGCAGCAGGCGAGGCGGTGCCTTGACCGTATGGTAGGATATGAGATCAGTCCGCTGCTCTGGAAGAAAATCAAGCGGGGACTGTCTGCCGGCCGTGTGCAGTCTGTCGCGCTGCGGATCATAGCAGACCGTGAGGAGGAGATCAACGCATTTATTCCGAAGGAGTATTGGACGCTGGATGCGGATTTCAAGGTCAGCGGAGAGAAGAAACCTCTGACTGCCCATTTTTATGGAGATCATCAGGGAAAGATAGAGATATCTTCTGAGGAACAGCTGCAGGGAATTCTGGACAGTCTGAAGGACGCAGATTATCATGTCAGCGAGCTGAAGACTTCTGAGAGAAGCCGGAAGGCACCGCTGCCTTTTACGACGAGTACGCTCCAGCAGGAGGCTTCAAAGACCCTGAACATGTCCACTTACAAGACCATGCAGATTGCGCAGCAGCTGTATGAGGGAATCGATCTGAAAAAGGGCGGTACAGTGGGCCTGATCTCTTATCTGCGTACCGATTCCACACGTATCTCAACGGAAGCGGATCAGGCGGCGAGAGAATATATCCGGGAGCAGTACGGGGAACAGTTCCTGTCAGACGGGAGCACAACGGAGAACAAAAACAAGCACGCGCAGGATGCACACGAGGCGATACGACCGACGGATATCACGAGAACGCCATCGTCTGTGAAGGAGTTTCTTTCCAGGGATCAGTTCCGTCTCTATCAGCTGATTTGGCGGAGATTTGCGGCAAGCCGAATGGCTTCAGCCCGCTATGAGACAAACACGGTGAAAATAACCGGCGGAAAGTATGTGTTCCACGCGTCCTCATCCCGGATTAAATTCGCCGGCTTCATGACAGTATACACACAGGACGATGACAAAAAGCTTGAGAATGATCATCTGAGCGGGATTACGAAGGAGAGTACGCTTTCTCTGATCAATTTCGACAGGGAACAGCATTTTACGCAGCCCCCGGCTCATTATACAGAGGCTTCGCTTGTCAAGACGCTGGAGGAGCTTGGAATCGGACGGCCGAGTACCTACGCTCCTACCATCACAACGATCATTACACGCCATTATGTGACCCGTGAAAAGAAGAATCTGTACATCACAGAGCTTGGAACAGCAGTGAACGATCTGATGAAGGAGGCGTTTCCGGGCATTGTGAATGTGGATTTTACTGCCAATATGGAACAGCTTCTGGACGCAATCGGAGACGGCACCATCGAGTGGAAAACCGTTGTGCGGAACTTCTGGCCGGATCTGGATGCCGCTGTGCAGAAGGCAGATAAAGAGCTGGAAAAGGTGAAGATTGAGGATGAAGTAACCGATGTCATCTGCGAGAACTGCGGACGGCACATGGTGATCAAATATGGCCCGCACGGAAAGTTCCTTGCCTGCCCCGGTTTTCCGGAATGCCGCAATACAAAACCGTATCTGGAGAAGATTGGCGTGAAGTGCCCGAAGTGCGGAGGTGAGGTGCTTCTGAAGAAGACCAGAAAGGGCCGGATCTATTACGGCTGTGAGCATAATCCGGACTGTGATTTCATGACTTGGCAGAAGCCGTCGAACATCCGCTGTCCGAAATGCGGAGGCTATATGCTTGAAAAGGGAAGCCGGCTTGTGTGCGCGGACAAGGAATGCGGATATGTCATGCCGAAGCCAAAGCAAGAGGATCCGGATACCGCGAAGGCAGCGTCGGGAAAGCGTGAGGAGCCTGTTTCTGCAGCGGCAAGCCTTTGAAATGACTGAGTCAGAATAACGGATCTGAAATGAATGAGTCGGATGGGTAGCAAACGAAGGATATAGCGGTGAAACACCAACTTTAGCAAACTGTTATGCCCCGCAGGCGGGCGGCACAAACTGTATAACTGATTCTGTCCTCCTGTGACTGGATTTTGACGTGGATTGTCAGATATCTTTGCGGAGAGGGCAGATTTTTTTGCCTGTTTTCGTAATCTTTTTCGTGGGAATTATTGCTGACACAAGATGAGGGATTGGAGTTTCGATGGACAAACACATATATTTCAAGGGAATGTCTTGGTGTTTTAGTACATGTTTCGTAATTTTCCGAAAAGCATTCTTGTGAATCCATACAAAAATGGTCGAACATTTCGACAAAATATATAAGCTATTATTGATTTCAGAAAAAAGCTGTGTTACTATTCTTCTAGTTGAATAGTAGATTCTATTTATATGTTCAATTCTTTTTTAACTTAATCCCGACGAAACAACATCAGCTGAATTATTTGTGTCCGCATTATATATGTTGTCGATATTGGTGTAGAAAATTCCCAGCGGACGAAAGGAGATCGTAATGAGCGTACAGCTGCTTGACAAAACAAGAAAAATCAACAAACTGCTTCACAACAACAATTCAACGAAGGTTGTCTTCAATGACATCTGCGATGTGCTGGTGGACTGTCTCCAGTCAAATATTCTTGTCATCAGCCGGAAGGGAAAGGTTCTTGGAGTGTCAACCTGCAGCGGTGTTGATGAGATCAGCGAGCTGATCACAGATGAGGTCGGAACGCACGTAGATCCGTTATTAAATGATCGTTTCCTGAATGTCCTTTCTACGCAGGAAAATGTCAATCTGAATACGCTCGGCTTTGAGGGAGAGAAGTACGAGGGCTATACTGCAATCATCAATCCGATTGAGATTGCCGGAGAGAGACTCGGGACGGTCTTCATGTATCGCTACAAACCGCAGTATGATATCGACGACATCATTGTCAGCGAGTATGGAACTACGGTCGTCGGGCTCGAGATGATGCGCTCCGTAAATGAGGAAAACGTTGAGGAAAATCGCAAGATTCAGGTGGTGAAATCTGCGTTCAGCACACTGTCGTTCTCAGAACTGGAGGCGATTATCCACATCTTTGATGAACTCGACGGCACGGAGGGAATCCTTGTCGCGAGCAAGATCGCGGACCGCGTCGGAATTACAAGATCTGTTATTGTCAACGCACTTCGCAAATTTGAGAGCGCAGGCGTCATTGAATCCAGATCAAGCGGCATGAAGGGTACCTACATCAAGGTGCTGAACGATTACATTTTCGACGAGCTTGCGGAGATTAAGGAGAAGAGAACGCAGGAAAACGCCAAGAAGGCTAAAGCCTGATCGGGTCAGGCAAGCTGAGACCTGATTAATCAGGAAGGCAGAGGGCCTGACTGAGCCTGGCAAGATGGGGCTGACAGGATTGGCGTATCGGAGACGCTGATTGAATATTGAATAATGAAAGAATACACAAAGAATACCGCGGCTCACTGTGCCGCGGTATTCTTTTGGGCGCAAAAAGATTTATGGACCGGAAGCAGAACGGATTCTGTTTTATTGAAATGAGAAAGCAGACCGTATCCTGCATTGTTGAAATCATATTTGGAATAAAAACAGTAAATAAGTGAGATAAACAGAGAAATAAAAAGAAATAGAGAGCAATAATGAGATATGCCACTAGAAAACCGATTTGCGAAATAGAGCTTTTGAAACTATTATAAATATCGTTGAGTAGCACTCAAAGTTAATGAGTGCTAATAAACATAAGAATTGGTGAAAGATTGAAATCCATATAAGGAGGCTGAAGATTATGAAGTTAGTTCCACTTGGAGACAGAGTTGTACTGAAACAGGTTGAAGCAGAGGAGAAGACAAAATCCGGTATTATCCTCACATCCGCAGCGCAGGAGAAGCCGCAGGAGGCAACTGTAATTGCGGTAGGACCGGGAACCGATAAAGTCAAGATGGAAGTGAAACCGGGCGATAAAGTTATTTTTGCTCAGTATGCAGGAACTCATTTTAAGGCTGACGGCGAGGAATATATCGTATCAAAGCAGGAAGATATTCTCGCGATTATTGAGGATTAATACGGAAACCGATTATCAGGAATACTGAAGTCTGAGACGACAGTCGGTTATCAGGAATACCGAAGTCTGAGACGACAGCCGGTTATCAGGAATACTGAAGTCTGAGACGACAGCCGGTTATCGGATGACTGACGACGGATACGAAAATCGGCTGTGAAACAGATAATGATGTGGAATTATACTTGAATCAGTGTCTGCCGGAAACGGGTAATTAAAAAATCCCGGACAGACAGATAGAGAACAGGAATATACAGGAGGAATGTACAATGGCTAAGGAAATTAAATACGGCGCAGATGCCAGAACCGCTCTTCAGGCTGGCGTAGATAAGCTTGCAAATACAGTTAAGGTGACTCTGGGACCGAAGGGACGTAATGTTGTTCTGGATAAGTCCTATGGCGCACCGACCATTACAAATGATGGCGTTACCATCGCTAAGGAAATCGAGCTTGAGGATGGTTTTGAAAACATGGGCGCTCAGCTCATCCGTGAGGTTGCATCCAAGACAAATGATGTCGCCGGAGATGGTACCACAACCGCTACCGTACTTGCGCAGGCAATGGTAAATGAGGGAATGAAGAACCTGGCTGCAGGTGCTAACCCGATCGTTCTCAGAAAAGGCATGAAGAAGGCTACAGACAAGACGGTAGACCTGATCAAGGAGATGAGCGAGAAGGTTACCAGCAAAAAGCAGATTGCGAGAGTAGCCGCTGTTTCATCCGGAGATGAAGCCGTTGGCAATATGGTTGCAGATGCGATGGAGTCCGTAACAAATGACGGCGTTATCACCATCGAGGAATCCAAGACAATGCAGACAGAGCTTGACCTTGTAAAAGGTATGCAGTTCGACAGAGGATATGTTTCCGCATATCTTGCAACGGACATGGAGAAAATGGAGGCAGATCTGGACAGCCCGTATATCCTGATCACAGACAAGAAGATCGGCAACATTCAGGATATCCTTCCGCTTCTTGAGAAAATCGTTCAGTCCAGCGCAAGCCTTCTGATCATCGCTGAGGATGTTGAGGGCGAGGCACTGTCCACATTGATTGTCAACAAGCTCCGCGGAACCTTCAAGGTATGTGCGGTGAAGGCACCGGGCTATGGCGACAGAAGAAAAGAGATGCTTCAGGATATCGCAATCCTGACCGGCGGACAGGTTATCTCCTCTGACCTCGGCATCGAGCTCAAGGATGCTACCATGGATATGCTCGGCAAGGCAAAAACTGTTCAGGTTAAGAAGGAAACCACAACCATCGTCGACGGCGCCGGCGACAAGGAAGCAATCAAGAACCGTATTGCTCAGATTAAGGCTCAGATTGCCGAGACAAAATCTGATTTCGACCGCGAGAAGCTTCAGGAGAGGCTTGCAAAGCTGGCTGGCGGCGTAGCGGTTATTCGTGTCGGTGCTGCTACTGAGACTGAGATGAAGGAAGCAAAGCTCCGCATGGAGGATGCTCTGAACGCTACAAGAGCAGCTGTGGAAGAGGGCGTTATCGCCGGAGGCGGTTCCGCTTATGTACACGCATCCAAGGAACTGGCAAAGTTTGTTGATACCCTTGAGGGCGATGAGAAGACAGGCGCAAAGATTGTCATGAAGGCACTTGAAGCACCTCTGGCAACAATTGCTGCAAACGCAGGACTTGAGGGAGCAGTGATCATCGACAAGGTAAGAGAGTCCAAGGTAGGCGTTGGATTTGATGCTTACAATGAAGAGTATGTAGATATGATCGAGGCAGGTATCCTGGATCCGGCTAAGGTTACCAGAAGCGCTCTGCAGAACGCTACATCCGTTGCATCGTCTCTGCTTACTACTGAGGCTGCTGTATCTACAATTAAAGAGCCGGCTCCGGTTGCTCCGGCAGGCGGAAATCCGGGAATGGGCATGATGTAATCCTGCCCACCGGAATCTGAATAACGGGATGATATAAATGAAAAATGCCGCCGCACGTTTCGCGTAAACGAAAGTGCGGCGGTTTTTTTACGCGAACAGTGAGCCGCAGCCGAATGCGAAGTATTCGT
>DGTF01000063.1:51960-59920 GCA_002394235.1 Eubacterium sp. UBA4343
GCGAGCGTCGCGATAGCGAGATAAAACTCGCGCAGCGTGTTTTATATCGCTATGACGAGGGGGAAAATCACCCCCTCGTGTCCGATCGGGTTATTGGCTTTTTCTTCGGGTTATTTCTGCGTATTCTTCAGATAGTTATTGACCATCATGGCAATTTTAAAGGTCATCGCCTCATCAAAACGACGGATATCGAGGCCGGTCGTTTTCTGGAGCTTTTCAATGCGGTACACAAGAGTGTTGCGGTGGATATAGAGCTGACGCGCAGTCTCCGAGATGTTAAGGTTATTGTCAAAGAACTGCCGGATTGTTGTCAGGGTTTCTTCATCAAGCTCTGCAAAAACATCATGATCAAAGGTTTCGCGAAGAAACAGCTCGCAGAGGGAGTGAGGAAGCTGGAAGATCAGCCGTCCGATGCCGAGATTGCCGTAGGAGATCACATGAAGATCCGGGTAGAAGATTCGTCCCACATCGATAGCAAGCTGTGCCTCCTTATAGGACTGCGACAGGTGATCGAGGAGGTTGGTGGGAAGGCCGTAGGCAACCCTTACCTGAATCATCGCCTCGGCGTTCAGCATGTCAGAAAGCGTATGTGCGGTCTTTGCGGCGTCATCCGGACCTGTGATTTCGGAAACGACTGCTATATGGGTGGCATCGACAATGGTCAGGAATTCGTTGCCGGTGGAGGCGTACATGGCCTTCAGCGTCTGGAGGGCAAGATCCGTGTCCTTCTCGCTTGTCTCAGTCAGATATACAATCCGGTTCACATCTTCGCGGATTTTCAGCTTTTTTGCCTCGGAATGAATATCAGGGGCAAGCAGATTATCAAGAAGAACATTCTGTATGAAGTGATTTCTATCCATCCGCTCATGCGAAAAAGAAAGAAGATTCTGTAATTCGCTGACCGCGATTCTGCCGGTGATTTCCGGGCTCTGCCCTCCCGCCGCAGCAAGATAGTACACGGGCATATCATCGTCATAGACCTTCAGGTAGGTGGTGCCGCCGATTGTCATGCTGTCTGCGGCTGAACGGATCAGTTCACGGACGGAAGTGTCCTCCTCTTCACCTGCAGCTGTATCTCCGGTGATTCTGCTTCCGTTTTTGCCATAAAGTGTGAGTTCGGTTCCGGTAATATCTTGAAGCTGCTGTATGGCTTTGCTTAAAATTCTACTGTTAATCATAAAGACCCCTTCTCGTGAAATGCAATCCTTTGAGATTCTATTTAAGTGATTCTATTTAAAATTTTATTGAAGATTCTATTATCCGTTCTATTCTCAGATTCGCTTGGATTTTATTATGACGATTTATCAAATCCTGTTCATTGCCTCCGGTTTCGCACAGAGCTTCAGAGACCGGAAGACTTCTGTATACTGTTTATTTTAGAATAATAACTTTTTCGAATCAAGTAGATGAACGGTATGTCAGACAGAAAAAATCCCTGCAGCTGCAAAAGAAAGCACTCCGCAGAGGTGAATCTGCGGAGTGCTCTTGTGTCAGATATTCTGATCAGTAATATGAAATCAATGAACGATGGCAAGTTCGGTCTCTTTGTCGAATACATGAAGCTTTTCCATGTCGATCGCAAATTTAACCTCAGAACCTGTTCTCGCAGGTGTCTTCGGATTCACACGAGCCGTCATGGCTGTGTTGTCATAATCGAAGTACAGGAATACTTCCGCGCCGAGAAGCTCATATACGTTGATCTTTGCGGAGAATACTTCACCCGGATTCTTTGCGATGACTTCCGGATCGTCAGACAGATGCTCAGGACGGATACCTGCAACAACGGTCTTTCCTACGTAGCCTTTCTCCTTGAGGACTTTGCCCTTCTTCTCCGGAAGAGTAAATCTCTGACCTGCGAAATTCAGCTGGATAGTTCCGGCCTTCTCCTCGACAACTGCATCAAGGAAGTTCATCTGCGGAGAACCGATGAATCCGGCGACAAAGAGATTGCAAGGCTCATCGTAGAGAACCTGAGGAGTATCAACCTGCTGAACGACGCCTTCCTTCATAACAACGATTCTGGTACCAAGGGTCATAGCCTCGGTCTGGTCATGAGTTACATAGATGATGGTTGCGCCCAGTCTGTCGTGCAGCTTTGCAATCTCGGTTCTCATCTGAACACGGAGCTTTGCATCCAGGTTGGAGAGCGGCTCATCCATCAGGAAGACACGGGGATTACGAACGATAGCACGTCCCATGGCTACACGCTGTCTCTGACCACCGGACAGAGCCTTCGGCTTACGGTCCAGCAGATGCTCCAGATCAAGGATCTTGGCTGCGTCTCTGACCTTCTTGTCGATCTCATCCTTCGGAACCTTACGAAGCTTAAGTCCGAAAGCCATGTTGTCGTAAACGGTCATATGCGGATACAGAGCATAGTTCTGGAAAACCATGGCGATATCGCGGTCCTTCGGATCTACATCGTTCATGACCTTGTCGCCGATTTTCAATGTGCCGGAGGTGATGTCCTCAAGGCCGGCGATCATACGAAGGGTAGTGGATTTTCCGCATCCAGAAGGTCCTACAAAAATGATGAATTCCTTATCTGCGATATCAAGATTGAAATCCTTAACAGCTTCAAAGCCGTTGGGATACTTTTTTCCGATGTGCTCCAGACTCAAACTAGACATTGTCCTGTCCTCCTTAAATAAAATGAATCTCTGAATTTCTGATAATAAGGATTGCTGTTCTGCGGTGCGCGGCTGCTGTTCAGAGAAAACTCTGCGAGACGTCTGTCGCTGTCCGGAGAGACAACAAAATGTGAACGGTTTTTATTTACGATCAGTAGTATACGTGAAAGGCTTTTTTTTGGCTACGGTATTGTCAACAATTATTTGGGGCAGGTTTCGTCGTATTGGGTATTGAATTGACGGAACCTTCGTCAGAGTGACGAGAATACATGCACTTTCTTGTGCAATTTATCAATAAGGACCGATGACGCTAGAAATTATGAAGGATGGGGAAATCAGAATCCGCAGATGTCAGGGGATATGGTATAATAAAAAACATCTGTGTATCAGAAACTTGAGATACGAAATATTACGAAAACTTAACGAATTTGAAACATATTCATCCGATTTTTAGATAGTATTTCCGATATAATTATTGTTTGGGTAAACGTGAAGGGGAAGGAGAACGAAGAGGTTATGAATTTACGCGGAAACGGGAGATTCCGTTCCAGACGTTTTGTGATTGTGGCAGTCATTGCCATCGGCATTGTGGCTGCGATTATTGCGGCAGCAGCCGGCGGTGGACGCAGTAAGAAAACCGCAGAGATCAAAGAGGGAGTGGCGTTTCTGAAAGCGCAGGAAAGCAAGGACCCGAAAACGGTGGAGCAGATTCTGACCGAGCAGAAGAAGGCGAAAATGCAGGCGGAACGTGCCGAGATGCAGAAGAAGCTGGAGGATGGAACCATCGATGTGTGGAGTCTGTTCGGAGATTCCGTGATTATGGGGGATTCCAGAGCGGTCGGCTTCTACACCTTTGAGTTTCTTCCCCAGTCCCGCGTTCTGGCGGATGCCGGAAATACCATTGCCAATATTAAAGATCATGAGGATGAGCTGGTGCAGCTGAACCCGGCGAATCTGTTCCTCTGCTATGGCCTGAATGATATTTCTATCGGACTCTGGAGCACAAAGGAAGACTATGTAAAGGATTACGCTTCGATACTGGATGAGCTGCATAAGAAGCTGCCGAATACGTCCATTTTTGTCAATTCCATCATTCCGGCACAACAGCCCGCAATTGATTCTACCCCAGCGTGGGGTAATATTCCGGAATGGAGTGACGCAGTCCACCAGATGGTAAAGGAAAAAGGATTCGGCTGGGTTGATGTCGATGGTCTGGTGAGTGAGCATCAGGATTTGTATGATCCGGATTCGATTCATGTCCAGCGGGATTTTTATCCGCTGTGGGCGACACAGATGATGCTGAGTGTCTATGATGAGCAGCAGGCGCAGGGAGACGGATCGGAGGATGTGGTATCTTCCTCGGATGACGATGCAGCGGTTTCGTCAGAGAGTATCGTCTCTGCGTCTTCAGAGAATGTAGCTTCTTCTTCGGGGAAAAGCAGCAGTACTTCTTCGTGAAGCCGGAAAAACAGCCTGGCGGAACGTAGACGGTTGTGGTGCAGGTAGTTCTGGTTCTTACAGCCCTGATCTCGGCTCAGCTGACTTTACAAAATGCATTCAGACAGGAAATTCCGATATGGGATTCATATAAGGGATTCAGTATAGAAGATAAGGGATTCAGTATAGGTATGAAGACAAAAAGTATAAGGCTGACAGCTCTGGAAATTGTCAAATGGATTCTTGTGGTATTGATCGTTGTATTTCTGGTTCACAGCTTTACGGGAAACCGGATCAGCAAGGCTGATTTTGATACGGTGTGGGATGCGGTGACAGCGGATGCGGATATGTCTAAGATGCAGGAGGGATCCAACCAGATGATCCGCCGGCTGTACGGACTGGATCCGGCCCGGTTTGACGGCATACGGCTTTATTATCCAAAGACAAACATGGGAGCGGAGGAAATTCTCCTGGTCAGGCTGAAGGATACGGGCGATCAGGAAATGGTGCGGAGCGCTATGGAGTCCAGAAAAAAGACACAGATGAACAATTTTAACGGCTACGGAACGTATCAATATGCCATGCTTGAGAAAAGCATCATTTCTATCCGGGGAAATTACGCACTGTTTGTTTCTGCGGATAAGGCGGGAGAGATCGGGCAGGAATTTGAGAACGCTCTGTAAGGGGGAGACCGTGATATGACATTCAGCACACTAAGTTTTATTTTCTTATTCCTGCCGGTTTCGCTTCTTGTATATCATCTGATACCGGCAGAGAAAAGTATCTGGCGCAAGGCAGCGCTTCTGATTTTCAGCGTTCTGTTTTATGTGTGGGGAGATGCTCCGAGCGTTTTGGTTCTCGTGATATCGGTGCTGTTCAATTATATCTCTGGACAGCAGATTCGAATGCTGTCCGCGGATGCAGGGAACGGGCTGCGGCGTAAGGTGACTGTCATTGTCGCGGTAGTTGTGGATGTCGCGGTACTGGGCATTTTCAAGTACAGCAGGCTTGCTCTTCCCGTGGGAATGTCTTTCTATACTTTTTCTGCGCTCTCGTATGTTTTCGACATTTATTACGGAAGGGTAGAGGATGACGGGAACGTCCTGAATGAGATGCTTTATATCCTGTTCTTCCCTAAGCTCATCTCTGGTCCGATTATGCAGTACAAGGATTTCCGGGAACAGCTTGTGCAGAAGACGGCAAAAAACAGATATTTTACATCCGGTATGCATCTGTTTATCATCGGCCTGTTTAAGAAGGTGCTGATTGCGGACAATCTGAGCACCGCTTTTCATCAGATCAGCAGTCTGAGTCAGATGGCTGGCCTGACGGCATGGCTGGGCATGATTTTCTATTCTCTGGAGCTTTACTTTGACTTCAGCGGATATTCCGATATGGCGATCGGCCTTGCAGGGATGTTCGGCTTTCGGATAGAGAAGAACTTCAATTATCCATATTTGTCAGACGGAGTGACGGATTTCTGGAGAAGATGGCATATATCGCTTGGCGCCTGGTTTCGCAATTACGTCTATATTCCGATGGGAGGAAACCGCTGTTCCCGTGAGAAACAGTTCCGCAATCTCGCGGTTGTCTGGATTCTGACCGGACTCTGGCATGGAAATACTCTGAATTTCCTCTTCTGGGGTATTTACCACGGCTTCTTTGTCATTCTGGAAAAATTTGCGATCGGCCAGAAACGGCTTCTGATCCCGAAGTGGCTTCGAATTCTTCTGACCGATCTGATTGCCTTCGTTGGGTGGATTTTTTTCTTCACTCCGTCGATCGGAGGGGCGTTCCACTATCTCGGACAGATGTTCGGAGCGGACGGGCTCGGTTTTGCAAATGGAGCCAGTGCCTATTACCTGACGAGCAATCTGGTTCTGCTGATCCTTGCGTTGATCTGCTGCGGCCCGCTTCTGACAAGGCTTCATGACACTCTGGTATACAGGGGCAGAAAAAACATGATCTATCTGTCGGCTGCGCTTCATGTGGTGCTGCTGATTTTTTGCGTGGCAAATATGGTCGGGTCCACATATTCTACATTCCTGTATTTCAGGTTCTGAAAGGTGAAGATAATGACGGATAACAGTGATAATAACAATAAGAAAGGTAACTCGTCGCCGATCTATCCGGATGATCTGCCACTGCGTATGAAGACCAGGCCGGACAGTTCGAAACGAACTTCCGGAAGAGCGGAGGAGGAAAGAAGCAGGACGTCAGCCGGAGCGGCGGAGAGGCGCGGAAACGCGGCAGGCGGCGGAAGAAGCAGGACGTCAGCCGGAGCGGCGGAGAGGCGCGGAAACGCGGCTGGCGGCGGAAGAAGCAGGATGTCAGCCGGAGCGGCGGAGAGGCACGGAAACGCGGCTGGCGGCGGAAGAAGCAGGATGTCAGCGGGAGCGGCGGAGAGGTGCGGAAACGCGGCTGTCGGCAGGAAAAACAGATATCGCGAGGCGTTCAGGAAAATTCCCGGTCTTGTGCCGAAGAAACCAAAATTGCGGAAAGGGAAGAAAAAAGCATATTTCTACGATCTGCTCACCCGGATTTTTCTCGGAGCCGTCGCGGTTATTTTTGTCGTGAATCTGATCGTGCCGAGCAGAGAGTTTTCACCGGACGAGAACAGAAACCTTGCTCAGCTGCCGAAAATTTCGGCGGCATCCCTCGCTAACGGCGATTTCTTCCGTGACTTCAACAGCTATGAATCGGATCAGTTTGTCGGCCGGGATATATGGATGAATATCCGTTCTCTGGGTACGATGCTTCTGGGAAACCGGGAATCTGAGAATGTGTATTTCGGAAAAGACGGATATCTTCTGTCGAAGCCGGTCGTGCCGGACCAGAAAACAGTTAACGCGACAGAAACTGCCATCAATGATTTTTCCGGAAGACACAGTGATCTGAACATGAACCTTCTGATGATTCCGGATGCGGCAAGCATACTCACGGACAAGCTTCCCCGGAATGCTCCGGCAGAGGATCAGATCTCAGATATCCGCGGATTTGAGAATAGCCTGGACAGCAAAGTACAGAGCATTGACGCCATCGGTGTGATGCAGAAGAACAAGGATCAGAAGATCTACTACAAGACAGACCATCACTGGACCAGCCTGGGTGCTTATGAAGTCTTTCTGGGCGCCGCAAATCAGCTCGGGATTGACACACCGATCACAGATAACACGATTTACACGGTGTCGGATTCCTTCCAGGGCACTCTGGCGTCGAGAAGCGGGCGTCACATTTCGCGGGATTCAATTGAAATCTATCAGCCCGACGGAACAGATGTGGAGTATTACGTGACCTATCCTGACACGGGCGAGAAGAGCACATCCATGTTTATGAGTGACAAGCTGAAGGAAAAGGATCAGTATCAGGTGTTCTTCGGCGGAAATCATCCTGTGGTGGAGATTCGGACGACCGCCAACAATGGAAGAAATCTGCTGGTATTCAAGGACTCCTATGCGAACAGCTTCATGCAGTTTCTGTATCCGTATTTTCAGAGCATTATCATGGTGGACCCGAGATATTATTACGACGATATCGAGACTGCCATTACCTCTTACGGAATCACAGATGTGCTGTTCCTCTACAGCGCAGACACTCTGCTGGCGGACACAAATCTTGCGGACACCTTAAATGCTTCTTCTGTATCTGACAGTGGAGCGGAAAACGGGGGCAGTGGAACGGAGAGTGTGAACAGTTCTTCCGTGTCTACATCCTCCTCTGAGACAGTCGGCAGCTCTTCCGCGGATCGTTTGCTGACCAGTACTTCTTCCAGCGAGGGAGACAATTCCGGTTCTGAAAATACCGTCAGTGCTTCTTCATCACAGAATACAGGGAGTGTTCCGGGCGCAGCCGGGTGAATCCATGCTGACATTTATTTACGCGAACAGTGAGCC
>DGTF01000054.1 GCA_002394235.1 Eubacterium sp. UBA4343
TTCCGAAAATGCTGCAATCCGCAGATCTCTTTTCAATACCGAAAATGCTGTAATCCGCAGATCCCTTTTAACTCCAGATAATATTTTGCCGTAATAATTACTCCCATCAATACCGGCAGATATAAGCAGATGATATGTCTGACAAAAAGGACAAACACGCAAATATATCTGATGTTATATCCAATATGTCTACATAAAACCGGCGTATTCTGAATTAATCATATCAAAACCCGGCCGTTTTTTGGACGGCTTGACAAGCAAAAACCGCAATGCTATAATGCCGAACTTGTAGTTGGTTTCTATTTTGTAACAAATATTAACAAATATGAAATAATCTTAAATCTGATTTCAATATTATGAACGGATTTCCGTGAGCCGGAGCTGTGGCGAAAGACGAGGGGGATGCGTCTGTCGGGGCCGGCCAAGCCGGGATTTTTTCCGGAGATTATCTCATTCCACAGGAGGATTTTATGAAAAACAAAACGAAAACGATTGCAGTATGTGGCTGTATTTTTGCAATGACTACGGCGATGACAGCACCGGTGTACGCAGATACGAATGCGTCGGTATACAACAACCCGTATTTTGTAGAGAACTGGGCGGACAAGGCGGTCGCGGATCTTACCAGTTCGAATGGTTATACACTGATTCGCAGCGGAGAGGATTCTTCCAGCGACTGTGTGGGGGTTCTTACCCCAGGAGCCCTGGTAACTGTCGAGGGTGAGGAGAATGGCTGGACGAAGATCTCCTCCGGAAATATTGAAGGATACGTAAGTTCCGATCTTCTGGTAACTGGCGCGGAAGCAGAGGCAGAATACCTGGAGGAAAATACGGTCTATGGTACTGTGAACATAGCAGGTACACCGGTTTATTCCGGTGAGAGCACGGGAAGCCCTGTTCTCATGACGCTGGAGGACAAGGCGGGCGTGACACTGATCAGCGCAGACAACGGCTGGTTCAAGGTGAAGGTAAACGGCCAGACCGGTTACATCTCTGCCAATGCCGTTTCCATCAATGCGGATACGCATGACGCGGTTACGCTTGCAGAATTTGAAGCGGAGACCGGAATTGTGCCGGACACCACGACGAATACCGTGGACAGCTCCTATTCACAGGATGATATCAATCTTCTCGCTGCACTGATTCACTGCGAGGCGGGAGGGGAGAGCTATACCGGAAAGGTTGCAGTAGGAGCGGTCGTTCTTAACCGTGTTAACAGTGCCTCTTTTCCGAACACCATCTCCGGGGTTATTTACCAGAGCGGGCAGTTCACCCCGGCATCGAGCGGAGCCCTCGCAGCCACTCTTGCGTCCGGAGTCGATGCAGACTGTTATGCCGCGGCACAGGATGCGATCAACGGTGCGAATCCCGTGGGCAGCTGTCTCTACTTCCATGCGGGCGGCGGAAGCGGACTTACCATCGGAAATCAGACATTCTATTAATCACATAACAATTTTCCAAATTAACCAATCAGATATAAGGACAGAAGGACCAGAAGGAGGCTGCACAGTCAGCCTCTTTCTTGTTTTTTTAATGGATATGAGTTAAAATCAAACCATATGACTCGGAAGTAGAGCCGAAACCGCACAGCATCTATCCGGAGGAGGAAAATGAGATGAATTTAAAGGGACGTAATTTTCTGACACTTAAAGATTTCACACCTGAGGAAATCACCTATTTACTTGACCTCTCGGCGAAATATAAAGAGAAGAAGAAAAAAGGAATTCAGGTAGATTCTCTTCGCGGAAAGAATGTTGCGCTTATTTTTGAAAAGACGAGTACACGAACCCGTTGTTCCTTCGAGGTGGCCGCGCATGACCTCGGAATGGGCAGTACCTATCTGGATCCGTCTGGATCGCAGATCGGTAAGAAGGAAAGCATCGCTGATACCGCGCGCGTGCTCGGACGAATGTTCGAAGGTATTGAATACCGGGGTTTTGGTCAGAATATCGTAGAGGAGCTTGCAAAATATGCCGGGGTTCCTGTCTGGAATGGACTGACAAATGAATATCATCCGACACAGATGCTCGCGGATATGTTGACGATCCGTGAACATTTCGGAAAACTGAAAGGGCTGAAGCTGGTCTATCTTGGTGACGCGCGCTACAACATGGGCAATTCTTATATGGTAGTCTGCGCGAAGCTCGGACTAAAGTATGTTGCATGTGCGCCGGAGAAGTATTTCCCGGATGCCGCGCTGGTGTCCCAGTGTGAAGAGTGGGCAGAGGAAAGCGGCGGTTCCATTACGCTGACGGAAAATGTCAGTGTAGGCGTACGGGACGCGGATATTGTTTGCACCGATGTATGGGTATCTATGGGAGAACCGGACGCTGTCTGGGAAGAAAGAATCCGGGATCTGACTCCTTATAAAGTTACAAAGGAAGTAATGCAGACAGCCGGACCGGATGCGATTTTCCTGCATTGTCTTCCGTCCTTCCATGATCTCGGCACAAAAATCGGGAAGCAGATTCATGATAAATATGGTCTGAATGACATGGAAGTTACCGATGAGGTTTTTGAATCGGATCAGTCTCTTGTATTTGACGAGGCGGAGAACAGAATGCACACGATTAAAGCAGTCATGGCTGCAACTCTCGGCGCGGACCGCGGACTGCTCTGACTTGGAAACGTAACGTACAGAAGTGGCAGCAGTAACAGTCAGATGTATGACAACTGAAGAAAAAACAGAGGTGCGGATCTTGGAGGAAGAAATAAACAGTCATCTGAGTGCAGACCGGATACAAAGCATGCTACGCACGGACCGCTGGATCATTCACTATATGGAATCTGTAGATTCTACCAATAACTGGGCCAGACAGGAGGCGGAAGGAGGTGCTCCCGGCGGGAGCGTGTACCTTGCGGATACGCAGACGGCAGGTAAGGGAAGCCGCGGCAGATCATGGGGATCTCCTGAGGGCACTTCCATATCAATGAGCCTCGTTCTGCGTCCGGAAATTGAAATGAGTAGGATTTCGATGATCACTCTTGTAATGGGGCTCGGAGCGGCGGACGGAATCCGCGATGTGACCGGAATTGATACCGGGATCAAATGGCCGAACGATGTCGTGTGCAGAGGAAAGAAGCTCTGCGGCATTCTCACGGAAATGGGACCAAACGGGGATTATCTGGTTCCCGGAATCGGCATAAATGTGAACATGGACCGTTTTTCACAGGATCTGAGAGATAAAGCGACTTCCGTATTCCTCGAGACGGGGAGAAAATGTGACCGCGATCGCATCGCGGCCGGGATACTGGAATCATTTGGCAGATATTACGATGTTTTTCTTGAGACCGGTGATCTGACAGGCCTGATGGACCGTTACCAGGCGATCCTTGCAAACCGGGGCAGGAAGGTCAGGGTCATGAATCAGAGCAATCCGTACAGCGGCACCGCATTGGGAATCGACCGGTTTGGTGAACTGTTGGTGAAGAGAGAAGATACCGGAACGACAGAGAAGGTTTTTGCCGGCGAGGTATCGGTTCGTGGAATTTACGGTTATGTCTGAGGACTGGCACATGAAGTCTGTAGAAAAGCGGACAGAGAATGGCAACTATCAGGTTCGGGATAACGGACACCAGATGAATGGATGGATAAGATAGAATCCATCCATTCGAAACAGCCGGTACAGAACATATGGTACAGAACATATAATTGAGAGCAGAAATCAGAGGATATAATCCGATAAAAAGATCCGGTCACACCGGTCAAATCGGAATAATTTCATAACAAAACAGAGAATGAACGATAAAGATAAGAACAAGAATATTGTGCTCTGCGGAGCAAATTATTACGATAAGAAATACTATTTTAATGACAGTTTTTCCATTCTTCCCCAGAAGATCCGTGACGAACTGCAGATCACTTGTGTCACCTTTACTGAACAGTGTGGAGGAATTATCGTCCTGGAGTTTGATCCGGAGGGCAATCTTGAAATTCGCACTGAGGCGGAGCCGGCTGATGCTATGTATGATGACATAGGGGCAGGTCTTGCAGTGAAGAAGCTTCGCGAGGAGAAACAGGAGCTCTTTGAATCTATGGAACTGTTTTATAAAATATTTGCGGGCGGTGGTAACTGATGAAGATTCGGCCATTGAAAATCGGCAATGTCATAATTGATCATCCCGTAATACTTGGACCGATGGCAGGTGTCACAGACCTGCCATTTCGTGTTTTATGTCATGAACAGGGAGCAGGCCTTGTCTGCACGGAAATGGTGAGCGCAAAGGCTATACTATATAAAAACCGGAATACCCAGGCGCTGATGAGAACGGATCCAACGGAGCATCCTGTCTCGCTCCAGCTTTTTGGAAGTGATCCGGACTCTGTGTCAGAGGCGGCAGCAATGATTGAGGATCTTCCTTTTGAAATCCTGGATTTTAATATGGGCTGTCCGGTACCGAAGGTCGTTAACAATATGGAAGGCTCCGCGCTGATGAAGGATCCGATGCGTGGAGCGGCAATTATATCCGCTGTTGTGAGGAAAATCCGGAAACCCGTAACCGTAAAGATCCGAAAGGGATTTAATCTGGACTCGGTGAATGCGGTAGAGGTGGCGAAACGGATGGAGGATGCCGGCGTTTCCGCAATTGCGGTACATGGAAGAACACGGGAACAGTATTATTCCGGGGAGGCGGACTGGGAGATCATTCGCCAGGTAAAGAATGCGGTTTCGATCCCTGTAATTGGAAACGGTGATGTGGATTCTCCCCGCAAGGCAGAAAAAATGATGCGGGAGACCGGCGTGGATGGCGTTATGATCGCGAGGGCTGCCCGGGGAAATCCGTGGATTTTTCATCAGGTTATTCATTATTTGGAGACGGGTGAGATTATTTCAAAGGCAGCGCCGAAAGAAGTATATGACATAATTCTTCGCCAGATGGATCTGATGGTTCAATATAAAGGGGAATACACTGGCATCCGGGAAATGCGGAAGCATATTTCCTGGTACACGGCAGGATTCCCGAACTCTGCATTCCTTCGCAGGCGGATTAACGAAGTGGATACGGGTGACGAGATACGAGAGCTGCTGAGGGAAACGCTTATATAGCGACATCCATGACGCACTTAATTTCGAAAGCGACCGTTTTCCGAAAACTGCTTTTTCTAAAAGTAACCATTGACACGCACGCGTTATACAGTTTGAGACGCCTGCTTGCGGGGTATGGCGGTTTGCTGCATTAGGAATTCCGTATTTGCATGATGCTCTTATAAAAGTTACTATATATTGGGCTAAATTCTGGGTAAAAACACAAGTTTTTAAAAAAAGAGAAAAAATTTAAAAAGGCTGTTGACTTTTCCCTGGAACCCGTGGTATTCTAAGTGAGCTGTCGCAAGAGAAATGATTTTATCTACGGCAGGCAGTGAACATTGACAACTGAACAGTAAAACACATCCTCGAAAATTCAAATGAAGTTTTATTAAATTTTTGTTTGAACGATCGATGAGTATTCATGAATGTAACGTTCAAGTGAACGATATATGAAGTGATTACGATCCTTTAAAACAGTAA
>DGTF01000048.1 GCA_002394235.1 Eubacterium sp. UBA4343
CCACTGTTATGGGTACAGTATACTGCAGCATTTCCGTATCACGCCGGACGCAACAGAATCCTATATGTTCGAGCAGAGACTCCCGGACAGCTTGCTTGACCATTCCATAAGCTACATACGCGGCGACTTGAATGTTCAGCAGATTCTGCTCGCCATCCTGACAACCGCTGACGAAGGGACCATCCATGCTGTCGTTCAGCCGGATGACCCTCATATTCTGGAGTGTCTCTCTATTGCGGAAAAATCGGCAAATCAATCGAAAATCCAGAATATCATCCGAATGAGACAGCGAGGTGACCATTATGCAGACATCATGCGGAAAAATCTGTCCATTCTGCAGAACACTCTGCAACTGGCACTTGGATCAGACAGATATACCTCCTACTATTATTACACGGACCATGTCGAGCAGGAAAAATGGCCACTCACGTCAAGTTATATCGTAACAGACAGCAGTGCGTTTCTTTTCGGTAACGGTGACACAGCAATGACCGGTATCTTCACAAAAGATCCGAGATTTATCGCCGATCTCAATATGCACTTTGATTCTCTAATGAAAGAGTCGCGACCAATGGTCATTCGCCCGGACTCACCATCCAGGATCATTGAAGATTTCCAGTCATACTACAGTATTGCTGAAAAAACAGTACCGCATAGCAGAGAGATTGTGATCGGCACTCAGCCTTGTCTGACACCCTTTCTGACCAACGATATCTGCGAACGCTACATGTGCCGTGATCATACAGAAATCCGCCCCTTTGTCGAGCAGTATCTCACCTATTTGACTTGGTGGAGAAAACACATACGCAACCTTACAAAAGACATCGTGTCAATCGACGGTGTCCGCCAATTCCTGGCTACCGGTAGAATCCATGAGATTCCGGAGGCGTATTACACACCTTTCTCAAAGGAAGATCGCCTGCAGATTGTCCGGAGCTGGCTGGCAAGCCTCTCCCCGGACAATGTACATTTTTTGAAAGAAGACAGTTGTCTGGTGAACTCCGGGCTCACTCTCACTTCATCGCCAACATTCTTCATCATATCGCTCGTTCGCGAGAACAGATATCATATTTTCTTTTCCAAGGAGCCCTCGACTACCTCCTGCTTCTGGGATTATTTTTCGAATCTGGATGACAGGATCTACATGCCTTTCAGTGAGGGAAAACAGAGGGTTCAAAAAATCATTGAGCAGTTTCGATAAATAATGGGAATTGAATATCGATATAAACGCAATGATAACACTGATCCGTTTGTGGTCAGACAAGTGATTTCCACTTGATAGGCCATTTCCAACTACCCGGCACTGTCAACGGACACCCGGGTAGTTCAGACCGTTTTCCCATACTCAACAGAGATGACTATTGCATGGATCAGAGCCGATCAGAAGACGAGTTCGTCTGTTCAAGATGCCTGATATACTTTCTTCCCCACAATTCAATGCTGTCGAGAACGGGTTTGAACTCGTACCCGATCTCCGTAAGCTCATATTCCACCCGCGGAGGCACTTCCGGATAAACCGTCCTGGTCAGCAGCCCCTCTTTTTCCAGATTCCTGAGATGTGTTGCAAGAGTAGCCTGCGTAATGTCAATTTCCTTCTGCAGCTGATTAAACCTTTTCGGCCCGCCCGCGAGAGCATGCAGAATCAGAATCGCCCACTTCCCCGACAACAGCTGCTGCGCTGTCGCATACGGACACATACCGAATTGATTTGCTCTTTCACATGTTTCTTTTTTCATGATACCACCTGCTCTTATATACCAATACCGACCTGCTGCTCCGTCTCATGGAAGCAATTCCTTCGTTCATTATTCCCGATCCTGCTTCATGCGGCGGATCGAATACTCAAGCAAAACATACCTGCTCAAGGAAAAAATCCTGCTTGACTGCATTCTACTATGGTCGTATTATTTCTGCAAGTCGGATAATTAAACTTATGGGAATGAATTATTCACGTTCCTGACAATATCCATCTTCGATGAGGTCGGACAGTTTCAAAATAAGCTTCAAAATAACGAAGCAGTTCCCGGCCTCATCTCGGGGCAAAAAACATTTGGCCCTGGCAGCATTTGATGATCTTAAATGACATTTACGGAGGTGTACTATGAATAAAAAAAGAATGCCGGTTATTTTTTCCGGCCACGGAAGTCCAATGCTGGCGTTGGAGGACACATCTGTGACGAGAGGCCTGCACAGCATCGGCTCTCAAATCAGAGAACAATTCGGACAGCCGAAGGCAATCCTCGCCGTATCCGCACACTGGTATACAAAGGGAACTTTTGTGCAGAGCACAGAAAATCCAAAACAGGTCTACGACATGTACGGGTTCCCGAAAGCGCTGTATGACTTCAAATATCCGGCCAAAGGATATCCTGACCTGTCCGAACGCGTGTCCGCGCTTCTCGGTAACCGGGTCTCCGTCAACGATGACTGGGGCATTGATCACGGTGCCTGGACCGTGCTCTGCCATATGTTCCCGGAGGCGGATATCCCGGTCGTTCAGCTTTCCGTTGACGGCACGCTCTCCCCGGACGAAATCTACAATCTGGGAAAAGCGCTCGCGCCCCTTCGTGATGAAGGCTATCTGATCCTTGCAAGCGGTAACGTTGTACACAATCTGCGCCTGGTAGATTGGGACAACCCGGACGGATCCCCGGAATGTCTTGCATTTAATGAGGCAATCACGGAATATGTCCGGAATCGCCAGGATGACCGCGTGATCGCATACGAATCCTTACCGAACGCCGGATATGCCGCTCCTACACCGGAACATTTTCTTCCGCTCCTCTACATGCTCGGTGCATCCGAAGGCGAAAAACCACTGGTCTTCAACAACCACTGTGAACTCGGCGCAATCGCAATGACCGGCTACGCGTTCGGTTTAGGTCAGGAAAAGTAATTCGGCACAGCTGACCTTCGATCATACTGTAAACAATTCAAATGCCAAACTTTCTCTGTGAAAGTTTTCTCTCCTAAAACCAAATTTCTGCCTTGACTTTTCCCTGGCAGGATGTTAATGTTGCACCAAAAGGACAGTATGTTACTCTAAGCAGGCATTCACTGGTATATACAGAATTTCCGAATGATTTTGACAGGAAGCCTTTTGCATCCCGTGTCCCGGTCCGATTCCGGACGAAGTGGATTTTCAAAAGCCTTCTGATAAGAGATCATTCCTCAGGATTTTTGTACATACTTGTGAATGCCTGCTTTATTGTATAAGGATTGCGGGAGCGTGCAGCACGGAGCAATCCGCGCCTTATACCGTTTGCAGTGCAGCACGGAGCAATTCGAGCCTTATACCGTTTGCAGTGCAACATGTCCTATGCATGTTTACTGTTCTAGTTACTTTTTTGCAGGCGGAATACCACAATTGTTTCAAAATGAGGAGGATTTTATGAAAGACAAGGTATTTGGCGTACTTCAGCGTGTCGGCCGAAGCTTTATGCTGCCGATTGCAATCCTGCCTGTAGCCGGACTGCTTCTCGGGCTTGGAAGTACCTTCACAAACCCGACTACCATCGCAACCTACCACATGGAACGCATCCTTGGAGATGGAACCATACTTCACGCACTTCTGACTATCATGAACGCTGTCGGCAGCGCTATTTTCGACAATCTGCCGCTGCTTTTTGCCGTAGGCGTGGCGATCGGCATGGCAAAAAAAGAAAAAGAGGTTGCTGCGCTCTCTGCTATGATCGCCTATTTTGTCATGAACATCTCCATTCAGGCGATGCTTACACTCTCTGGCAAAATTGATGCGGACGGAAACATCGCCTCCGGCGTTCTCAACGGCACCATTACCTCTATTGTAGGAATCAAGACCCTTCAAATGGGTGTTTTCGGAGGCATTATTGTCGGACTCGGCGTCGCGGCCCTGCATAACCGCTTCTACAAAATTGAACTGCCCACCGCGATCTCCTTTTTCAGCGGTTCCCGCTTTGTCCCGATCATTTCTACGATTGTATATCTCTTCGTCGGCATCCTGATGTACTTCGTATGGCCCTTTGTACAGACCGGAATTTACGCACTCGGCGGTCTTGTCACCGGATCCGGGTATATCGGTACCCTGATCTTCGGGCTCATCAAAAGAGCTCTGATTCCATTCGGCCTTCATCATGTGTTTTATATGCCTTTCTGGCAGACAGCACTCGGAGGAACCATGCAAGTTGCCGGCCAGACCGTCGAAGGCGGACAGAACATTTTCTTCGCACAGCTTGCCGATTCGGCTCATATCGCACACTTCAGCGCGGATGCCTGCCGTTATTTCTCCGGAGAATTCATCTTCATGATGTTTGGTCTTCCCGGCGCGGCTCTCGCCATGTATCGCTGCGCGAAACCGGAGAAGAAGAAACAGGCCGGCGGTCTTCTCCTCTCGGCTGCGCTTGCCTGCATGTTCACAGGAATCACAGAACCCTTGGAGTTTTCCTTCCTCTTCGCCGCTCCCATGCTGTTCGGCGTTCAGGTGATCCTTGCCGGTTCCTGCTACATGGTCGCCCATATATTGAATATTGCGGTGGGGCTTACCTTCTCCGGCGGATTCATTGACTTCCTGCTGTTCGGTATTCTTCAGGGAAACGCAAAAACGAGCTGGATGCTTGTCATCCCCTGTGGAATTATTTATTTCTTCCTTTATTACTTCATCTTCACCTTCCTGATCCGCAAGTTTGACCTGAAGACGCCGGGCCGTGAGGATGACGATACCGAGACAAAGCTCTACAAGAAATCCGATTATCTGGCAAAAAAATCCGGAACGGCAGCCGCCGCGCAGACTTCAGCTTCACCGGAAGATGCCCTCAGCGAAACCATCATGAACGGTCTCGGCGGCAAGGCAAACATCGCGGATGTAGACTGCTGCGCTACCAGGCTTCGTGTGACAGTGAAGGATTCCTCCAGAGTCATCGACGGCATTTTGAAATCGACCGGTGCTTCCGGTGTCGTGCACAAGGGAACCGGCGTACAGGTAATCTATGGTCCACGCGTAACGGTTATCAAATCGAACCTTGAGGATTATCTCGAAAAAATGCCGGAGACATACTATATGCCGGAGGCCGGAAATTCCGACGAAGCTTCCGATGAAAAAGCCGCCGTGAAGAGCCCGGGCAGGTCGGGAAGCCAGACCGCATCCGGCACAAATCCTACCGATGGAAAGAATCCGACAGGCGCGCACACTCCGGACGAAAACAATCTGTCAGATGCGGATACCAATAGAACCCCGGTACGCACCGTCATCATAGGCAGCCCGATCACCGGAATCTGCGCAGACCTCTCCACCACACCGGATGACGCTTTCGCCGGAGGAATGATGGGCGAAGGAGCAGCCGTCACCCCGACAGACCCGATCGTCCGGGCACCGGAAGACGGAACCATTGCCTTCGTCTTTGATACGAAACATGCCATCGGCTTTACCACAGACTCCGGCATTGAAATGCTCATTCATGTGGGAATCGACACTGTCAAGCTCGGAGGACAGGGCTTTGAAGTAATGGTTCAGAACGGACAACATGTAAAGAAGGGAGATCCGATGATGAAGCTCGATCTTGACTTCCTGAAGTCCCACGCTCCGTCAATCGTATCTCCGGTTCTTTGCACAGACCTGGAAGACAACCAGCGCGTGCGCCTTCTGAAAACCGGAGATGTCCATGCGGGTGATTCCATCCTGGCCGTCGACTGTTTCAAAGAAAACTGACCTCTTGTTTCATTAGCCGGATACAACACATCTCGCATGCTTGTCCCGCTATTACGAAGCTAACGCAAACTATGTGGACAGGAAATCCCTGTCCACTTTTTTAAGCTTACAACACTTCGTGATTCTTCTGACAAGGGTATGGCTTTTTGCATACAATCCGGTCATGATTCCGCGAATAAAAGCCTTGCCTTACTCCCCCACAGCAGCCAACCGGGCATCTGTTAATGATGCGCAACCTCTGGGTGGTATGGTAAAATAAATTCAGGTTACATTTTCATTGCAGTGCCATTGATTGAGGGATCTCATGTTCAGAATTCGAAAAGTATTAAATCACAATGCCATCATCGTCCTAGCGCCGGAAGAGAAAAGAGAATATCTGATTCTGGGAAAAGGCGTCGGCTTCGGAAGAAAAACCGCCGAACGGGTGGACGCCCGCCCGGAGGATACGGTCTACTCCCTGCAGCAAACCTCCGAACGGGGCAATGCCACGCAAATCGTCCGTTCGGTGAACCCGGAATGTCTGGAAATTGCCGGAGCCGTTCTTGATAACGCCGCCAAAGTCTTCGGGAAAATTGACCGCAAGATTCTGTTTCCCATGGCCGACCATCTGGACTTTGCCGTCCGCCGGCTGCAAAACGGAGAAGAAATCCGAAATCCGCTCAATCAGGATATTCAGATCATGTTTCACTCCGAATACAAGGTGGCGCTCTGTGCAGTTCCTATGCTCCGGCGTGCCTTTCAGATTGAAATTTCAGAAGATGAGATCAGTTTTCTCGCACTCCATGTTCATACGGCAATCGAAGACGAAAAGGTCTCAGAAGCACTGCAGACAGCACAGCTGGTCCGTTTTTGCATCTCTACGATCGAGCAGGAAACCGGACAGAGCATCGAAATAATGTCTCTCGGATACAACCGGATGATGAATCATATCCGCTACATGGTGACCCGGATTTTGACGAAAGAATCCATTCCAATGAATCTGAACGATTACATGAAACATACCTATCCATCCTCCTATACCATAGCTGCCAACGTGTGCAGCGAACTCGGACGCATGATGAAACGCCCGGTGCCGGACGCGGAAATCGGTTATCTCGCCATGCATATCGAACGCGTAATCGAACCTGCTCCACCTTTCGAGTCTTAGACATCAGCATGACCTGATTTCATTTGCCCAGCAACCAGTCTACATTAATTGTGCCAAACCGCAGCGTATTAATGGGCAATATTCACAAAATCCTTGTCATCTGTAAAGCTCTATACCATTCCGTGCCGTCAGTGATTCTTTCATCACATGGCTTATTCTCATGAATCCTGGAAAAATCGAAAAAAGTCAAGCCATCATCTCCGATCATTTAACGCCGCATTAATTGTATTCAGTCTCCATCCTGTCTATAATATAGGCATTGCATATCAACTTTTCGAAAACGCGGACAGGGCTCGGCGCGCCCGAAACGCGCATCAGAGACTGGATGCGATTTCGAAGACAACCGGTATGATCAGCGAAGTGCCGCGGCGAGTTATAAATATTCTGACACCCGTCTGCGGAACATGGTGCTTTACAATTTCGGGATGGCTTATGTTCAGAAAAATTGACCTCAAAAAATCATTATCCTTATGTCTGGAGAAAAAAGACAGAGCACTCGGGCGATGTATTGCCGTTAACTCCCTTGTCGCACTTCTGTCCTTCCTCTGGCTGATTCTGATGAATAAAGGAGTATTTACGCTGTGCGGAGATTACAATGCGCAGGCAATTCCTTTCAGTGTCGGGATGCACAAGGTCATTCTGAACGGTCAGTCGTGGTCATGGGGAATCGATCTCGGAACTCAGACCGTCGGTGCGTACAGTTTTTACGGCCTCGGCAGCATTTCCTTCTGGATCACGATGCTGTTCCCGGTAAGCGCCACGCCGTGTGTGATGGGATGGCTCTATATTCTGAAATATATTGCCGCGGGAATAACATCATTCCTCTACATCCGTCAGTTCACCCGCGATGACAATTACGCCGTGATCGGATCGACGCTTTACGCGTTTTCCGGCTATCAGGCCGTAAATCTCGAATTTTACACCTTCCACGACGTCACAATCCTCTTTCCTCTGCTCCTTCTGGAATTTGACCGGATGATGAAATCGGGAAAATGCCGTCTTCGTGACGGAAAGCCTTTCATCCTTGTGACGGCACTTTCCTGCCTCAACAGCTATTTCTTCTTTGTCGGACAGGTCGTTTTTCTGCTTCTCTACTTCTTTCTGCGATACGGAGAAAGAAATCTGAGGCTTACCCTCAGGAATCTCCTCCTCTGCGGTATTGCCGGCCTCTGGGGCGTGATGATCGCCGGAGTCCTGTTCCTCCCGAACATCCTGTTCATTTCCGGAAACAAGCGAAGCAGTATTCAGCTCCTGCTGTCACAGCTCTTCCCCGAGCCGAAAATGCTCCTGTATCTGCTCAAGGGATTTTTGTTCCCGGGCGAGGCAATGTATGACAGCAGTGCCGTGTACAACCAGAGGTGGACATCCACCTCCGCTTACCTGCCTCTGATCGGCATGGGCGGCGTCCTTGCATACCTGCACCAAAAGCGCAGAGACTGGCTCTCCAGAATGCTGCTCGTTCTCATAGCGGCTGCCTTTTCTCCCCTTCTGACCTCTGCGTTTCTTCTGTTCACAGAGGCCAACCAGCGCTGGTGGTATATGCTGATCCTGCTGATGGCGTCTGCATCTGCAGTTGTGCTGGAACAGCGGGCCGGAGAAAAAAACAACGACGTGCTGAAAACGGCTGTTTTCGTCAATATGGCCGTTCTTGTCGTCTATTATCTCGCGTTGAATCTCTTGAAGTGGAGCGACTCCGAAAAGAGCCTGGTCTGCCACAGAGGATTCTTTTTCCTGATTTTTGCCGTGTCTCTGGCCGGCCTGCTCATCCTCCGCAGGCTTTCGTCCGGCGCACGCCATTTCTGTCTGTCCATCACCGCTTGGACCGCTGTTTTTGCCCTTCTCACCACTGCATATGTGCTTGGCTATTACCGGTTCGCAGACGGAATCCGCGAGACCTGCACGCAGAAGATACGTCTCTACAGTCAGCTTGAGCCGATTGACGACCAGTACCGTTACATCGATGAGAACATGATGCTTTATTCAGAGGGAGCATCCGGTCTGCGCATTTTCAGTTCTACGGTTTCGGATTCCATCGTGCATTTTGACAGTCTGTTTGACTTTTACAAGCAGGCGCGCAGACTGGACAAGACCTCCTACGCCGGCCTGGCCGAGCTGTTCGGCGGCAAATACGATGTGACAACGGACCCGAAGGGGAGAACACCGCTCCGGACGTATCAGGTAAATGGAAAAAATTATTATGTTGTGGAAAGGAATGCCTGCCCGATCGGTTTTGCGGTCGATCAGGTGATCACAGAGCGTGATCTGAAGAAAATTGATGTGAGTGAAAGAGGCCTTGTTCTCCTGCGGGCAGCTGTGATTCAGCCCGATGACCGCAAGAGTGTAAGCGATCTGGCCCCCTGTGTTTCCTATCGCGATGCGCTGAACGCCATTCAAACAGATTTGGAAACATCCCGGACCGCTTCCGCCGGAAACAGTCGTTTAGATCCCTCCGATAATGCGGGGCTTGTCTTTGACAGCGATCAGGAGGGCTACAGTCCTTCCGGACGTGAGGCGGATAGTCTCTCAAAGAGCAGTCCGGGAAAGAAGGTTGATCTGACCGACGACGAGCTTCAGGAAGTCGCTGCGGAGCGTGTCGCCAGTGATTCCAGCCGCACCGTGAAAAATTTCCGCAGGACCTCTGACGGATTTGTCTGTAACAGCGAATATTCCAGTGACAGTCTCGTCTATTTCTCTGTCCCGAACGACAGAGGATGGAAATCATTCATAGATGGACAGCAGACAGAGATCATCAATTCCGGCGGCATGATGCTGATCCGCGTCCCTGCCGGCACACACAGGATCTCCTTCCGTTACACGACCCCGGGGCTTTCCGCCGGAGCGACGGTCAGTCTTATATCCCTGTGCGCACTGATTCTGTATGCCCTATCTGACTGGAAAAAGCGGAGAAGAGCAGCACTGCACCGGTCTCATCATCTGAATTTTGCCTCCTGTAACCGGTAGAGTCTCCCGGCTGTGCTTCCTGCCCGGCAAAATCTTTCGGCTGTACTTCCTGCAGCCGGCAGAATCTTCTGGCCTGGCCTTCAGCCGGAAATCCTCTTCTTGCAGCCGCCCTTCTTCCTGCTTCACATTACAGGATATACTCCAGCTGACTTTCCTTGGTCTTCATTCCCATTTTTTCATAGAACTTCTCCGCGGAAGTGTTGCCTGCCCATACATTCAGGGTCACCTCGTAGCAGCCCATTTTTTTCGCTTCCTGCTTCACATGCTCAAAAAGCGCCTCGCCCACGTGTCTGCCCCGCGCGCTCTGATCCACGCACAGATCATCGATGAACAGTGAGGTAAATGGAACCATATTGTTGGAGAACGGCTGCTCCCTCATCTGGCAGAATGCATAGCCAACGCAATGATCCTGTCCGTCAGCCGCCACGTAAACCGGCTTTTTGTCATCCTGCAGCATCTCTCTCAGTTCATCCACCGTGTACTTCGTCGTTCCCGGAATAAAAATATCCGGCCGGATACCGGCATGGATCTCCAGCACCTGGTTCAGCAGCCCCAGCAATGCCGGTATGTCCTTATCCTCAGCTCTTCTGATCTTCACCCTTGTATAACTGTTCATCTTCCTGGTGCCTCCAGTCTCTGATGTTCCGGCTGCATACACTTCCGGACTTCTGAAAAAAATGACCACAGGCAGTACGACCGCCGCTGTCAAAACCGCATTGAACAAATTTATATTTCCGATCGGAGAATCATACAGAAAGTGGTCTGCCATAACGAGGAGAATCCAGCCGATACCCTTTCTTCTGTGGTTTCTTCCGCTGGCTCTGACAATCAGATAGAGTCCGGCTGCGGTCACTGCGGCATAGCACCAGTGCGACCCAAGCGCGCCCGAGATCCGATCCAGTGCCGTTGGAAACGCGTCGTTTACATTTTTGAATCCGCTTTCTGTAATGTACGAGATATCTTCCTCGATCTGAAAGCCCATGCCCACGCACATTCCAATAAGAAGGTACTGTCTGAACGTTTTTCTGTTCCACACATACACCAGCAGTGCTGTTGTGCCCAGTTTCAGAAGCTCCTCTGCAATTCCCGCTTCGAGTGAGCCCATCCACGCCTCGGAATAGGAATGTCCCATCATGGATTTCATCAGATTATCAAAGCTGTCGTTCACTTCTCCGGCAAACGGACTTGTAATGAATGCTCCACAGAAAACCGCCATCAGCAGTTCCCGGCTGCTCATCTCGCCCTTTGCACCGATCTGTTTCACAAAAATCCCAAAGGGTACAATATAGATCAGAAGCGGAAGAAATGCGCTGTATACCTCCAGATACTGAAGCACCTTCGTGTGAGTGTTGCCCATGAAATCCGTTTCGTTGATGAGTATTCCCAACCCTGCCAGCAGAATCAGTACACCGGTCACAATCAGCTGCCGTCTCTGTTTCTTCTCATTCATTCAATTCTCCTCTTCACCCGTCTCTGCAATCTCTGCCCGGAAGACCATGATGGTATCTGCGTCAGAGCAGCAGAATTCCGCGGTCCCCGCAGGCTGTCCGGGAATGCTTCCGCCGTAGCGAAGGATGTCGATATATGGGAAGGCACAGTGCATAGCCATCGGACAGATCCTCCCTCTGTCCTCATCAAAATCAAACACCTCGCCCACATGATGTCCGCGATGGCATCCCATCTTTCCCCGTCGGTCAATCACTGTGATCCTGATCTTCGGCCGTCTCTCTGCCATATCGTACCTCCCGGATAATTTTTTCTGTGTCGGAGAGTATTCTAACTCCTTTTAGACCAGAAATCCACCGGCTCGTAGTCCTGCAGCTTTGCCAGAAATCCGTGGTCCGCGAGCTCCTTCTGGATAATATCCAGGGTCTCCTCGCTGTCCGCAGTCACGGTATGATAATGGTACCCGGATGTGATGCCGGACAGCGGTGAACTTTTTCCTCCGGAAAGTTCCTCCTCATACTTTTTCACATCCAGACGCGAACAGATATGCATGGCGGCACGAATGATCCCGTACACCCTGTGATAAACGAAGACATCCTCGATTCTTCCACCACAGTCAACGATCAGATTCATCTCCTCGCACGCCTGCTCCGGCGTGTGATAAACCTTGAAGACACGACTCAGCTTCGACTTTTCCTTCCGGTCAAGGACATAGCCCCGCGCGGCAGAAAGAATTGGCTGTCCCTCTGCTCTGAGCAGAGCTATGTCCTGCACGATCACCTGCCTGCTCACAGAAAATCGTCTTGCAAGCGCACCTCCGGAAACCTGCCCTTCGTTTTTTTTCAAAATATCCAGAATAGCCTCACGGCGCTCTGTACCCGTCAACATGTTTCACCTGCCTTACCTGCTCATTGCATATGAGAGAGTATATATCCTCTTACATCGTATCTGAAAAAATATCCTGTTCCATCGCATCTGGAAAAATATATATCCTGTTCCATTGCTTCTGAAAAAATTTTTTCGCTTCTCCAAATATAAATTGCTTCTGATCCATTCTGAAATACAACTATCGGATCGCCGTTTCTGTACGTCAGAGCTTCAGACTGCATGCAGATGCCTTCAGCATGAAAAATTCCATCATCTTTGTATTTCTGTACGTCAGAGCTTCAGACTGCATGCAGGTGCTTCATGGAAATGTCCAGAATCGGAGCGGAGTGTGTCAGTGCGCCGCTCGATATGTAATTGACTCCGAGATCCGTCAGCGAAGCGATTTTCTCCCGGGTCACATTGCCTGAAACCTCAACCTCTGCTCTTCCGGCAATGATCCGCATTGCCTCAGCCATGAGATCATGGCTCATATTATCAAGCATAATAATATCAGCGCCGGCATCGACAGCCTCCCGGACCTGATCCAGATTCTCCACCTCAATCTCGATCTTCCGCACAAAAGGCGCATAGGCGCGGGCCATCTCAACAGCCTGTCTGACACCGCCCGCTGCACCGATATGATTATCCTTCAGAAGAACGCCGTCCGACAGGTTATACCGGTGATTGTGCCCTCCTCCCACGCGAACCGCGTATTTTTCGAAGATACGGTTGTTCGGCGTGGTTTTCCGTGTGTCGAGAAGCCAGATATCCGTGCCCTCAAGAAGTGCAGCGGTCTGACGGGTACAGGTCGCGATACCACTCATTCTCTGAAGATAATTCAGGGCCGTCCGTTCGCCGGAAAGCAGCACGCGGATATCTCCCCGCACCTTCGCCATCTGCATTCCCTCTCTCACCTCGTCCCCGTCCCGAACGAAGAATTCCACCTCAGTCTTCGGGTCCAGAAGCGTGAACACCCGCTCAAAAACGGGAAGTCCGCAGATGATTCCCTTCTCCTTCGCAATCAGATCCACCTCTCCGATCTTTGCCTCCGGCATCACACAGTTGGTGCTGACATCCTCGCTTGTGATATCCTCTCTGAGCGCGCTCTCGATCAGCGGATCGACCTGCAGTTTCATTGTAATCGGATCCAACATTCCCTTTTCCTCCACTATTGACTGTCGCACAATAATGTCATATCCCCGTGTCGCACCGTTTTCACTGCCGTATTATAGAATTTTACTCCATGCTCAATGCTTTTGCAATTTCATCCACGGGATATGTATGTGCTTTTCACTTACGCAATTCTTCGTAGGATTGGCTTCATCCGTATAACTATATTCATTCGCATAACCGGGTTCATTCATATTAACCGGGTTCACCCGTACAACGCAGCATCTGCACCTGCACGCGCCGCATCGACTCGCGTGGCAATTTCTGCACCGCCATGCGCCTCATCGACTCGCGCGGCAATTTCTGCAACGGTATGCGACGCATCACCTGGTACGGCAATTATACGGCTTCCGCTCCAGGTTCCGCTGCGAACTTGTCACGATAAGCGATCCTGACGGAAGACGGTCCTCCCTCCGCCTCGATCTCCTTCCGGATCATGGCTGCGTAACGCCTCTCAACAGACAACGGATCCCTGTATTCTGCAAGGGATACATCAGGCATACGGTCACGGATTCCCTCGTAGCCATTCATCATGTCCCGCGCGGCCCGCTTTGCAAAGACAAGGGACTCCAGAAGAGAATTGGATGCCAGTCTGTTTTTTCCGTGAACTCCGTTGCAGGCACATTCTCCGACCGCATAGAGATGCGGCATACTCGTCCCGGATTCATGGTTTACCTTTACCCCGCCCATGAAATAATGCTGTGCCGGAACCACCGGTATGCATTCCTTCGTCACGTCATACCCGTTCTCCGCGCAATGCTGAACAATATTCGGAAAATGACGGAGGAGTTCTTCATGGGGAATCGTCCTGAGATCCTCCCAGACAAACTTCGTCCCGTCTTTTTTCATCTGCTTCAGAATCTCCTGTGTCAGAAGATCCCGCGGAAGAAGCTCATTCGTAAAGCGCTGCATATTCTTCCCATAGAGCTTCGCTCCCTCGCCGCGGACAGACTCAGAAATCAGGAAGCTCCGGTCCTCATCGTGTCCTGAGTAGAACGTTGTCGGATGCACCTGGATGTAGTTCACATGTTCCGTCTCAATACCGTGCTTCAGTGCAATCGCAACCGCATCGCCGGTCAGCTGACGGAAATTCGTCGAATGACTGTAGAGTCCGCCGATGCCGCCCGTCGCAAAGATTGTGTAATCTGCCTCAATGATCCCCAGTTTTCCCTCCGGATAGCGAACGACCGCGCCCCGGCATCTGCCCGCCGCGTCTTCCTTCTGATGCCCTGATGCACCATGGGGATCGTCGTCTGTTACAATATCCACCATGGTTGTATACTCCATCATCGTCACATTGGGCAGGCGGCGCACTGCCTCCATGAGATGGCTCGTAATTTCCTTTCCCGTGATATCCTCATGGAACAGGATACGCTTCCGGCTGTGAGCGCCCTCTCTCGTGAACGCCAGAGCTCCATTCTCGTCCCTGGCAAAACGGACGCCGTATCCGATCAGATCACGAATCACATCCTGAGATGAACGGATCATGATATCCACTGATACCGGATCGTTCTCGTTATGTCCCGCCCGCATCGTATCCTCAAAATACGACTGATAATCTGCCTCATCGCGCAGCATGCAGATTCCGCCCTGCGCCAGATAGGAATCGCTGCTTTCAAAATCCGCCTTTGTTATGAGCATTACCTTCCGGTTCTCCGGAACCTGCAGTGCAAAATACAGGGCTGCGCAGCCACTGCCGACGATCAGTATGTCTGTCTTCTTCATAGTCTCTTCTTTCTGCGGCAGTCAGCCGCGATTCTCTGTCAAACTATTCGCAGAGGAGTATAGCACTTGATTTTACACATGACAAGTCATATATTTACATATGTCTTGACACATTTTCAGATCGTGTTATACTTGCGGGCAGGAAACTTCCCTGACTTGTAACTTCAGAAAACTATAAAGCTTAAAGCTTCAAGAAGGACTGTGGTGAGCAGGCTCCCCGTGGGCCAAGAACATTGCGACTGGACTTATACAGAAAATAAGAAAGGATAGTTATCATGACAACGAGAGAAATGCAGGACAGGATTATAGAATTGAAGCGCGAAAAGGATGTCTGTATTCTGGCACACGCGTACCAGAGTCATGATATCTGGGAGGTAGCAGATTTCATCGGCGACTCCTATGGTCTGAGTGTGCAGGCAGCAAAAGCGCCGCAAAGCACTCTTCTGATGTGCGGAGTCCGTTTTATGGCAGAGACCTGTAAGATTCTTTCTCCAGACAAAAAAGTCCTGCTGGCGAATCCGATGGCAGGCTGCCCCATGGCGATGCAGATGAACCGCGACCAGGCTCTCCAGCTGAAAGCGGCGAATCCCGGACTCCCTCTCGTAGCCTATATAAACACCACAGCCAGTCTGAAAACAGTCTGTGATGTCGTCGTCACCTCGTCATCCGCTGTGAAGATCATCGGGCGCATGCCTGAAAAGGAAATGCTTTTCATTCCGGACTGCAACCTGGGCGGATGGATTGCCGAACAGCTCCCGGACAAAAAACTACATATGATTCAGGGCGGCTGCCCGACTCACATGCGAATGACCAGACAGGATGTGCTGGCCACGCGCGCCGCACACCCGAAGGCTCTGCTTCTGGTTCATCCCGAATGCCGGAAGGAGGTCGTGGATCTCGCCGACTACGTCGGCAGCACTACCGGCATCATGAAATATGCCGAATCCTCCGATGCCAATGAATTCATCATCGGTACAGAGAGCAGCATAGTCTCGCACCTGCAGTTTTCCTGTCCCGAAAAGCGTTTCTATCTGCTCTCGAAGCAATGTGTCTGCCACAACATGAAGATGACCACTCTTCCGGATGTGCTCCATGCCGTCGAAGGAATCGGCGGTGACGAAATTACTCTCACTGCTCAGACCATCCGCAATGCACGGAAATGCATCGATCGCATGATCGAGCTGGGCGGCTGAAGAAGCGTGAAAACTTCATGCTCGATCCGGGCGGCTCAATCCGCCCGGACACATTATCTCCATACCAGTCCATCTGCCCGGGCAAATTATCTCCGTTCCGGTCCATCCGCCCGGCCGGAATTTCTCCATACCAGTCCATCCGCCCGGCCGGATTACCTCCACACCAGCCCTCTGCAGCGACTGATTGCCTCCGCCAGTTCTTCCTTCCTGGGCTTCGCCATGTCTCCGGAAACCTGACCGTGTTCTCCATACATCCCGAAGCCTTCTTTCCGGAAGTTTTCTTCCCAGTCATTTACAAGCGAACGAACATTCACACGTCCGTTCATTTCTCCTTTTGCCATCAGCAGAAATGTCCGGGCAAGGCACTCGCTCTGTTCCCGGTCCGCCAGCTGCTCCACCAGCCTCAGGTCCGTCTCCCCACGTCCGATCACAAAGCCTTCCGTCCCGAGATTTTTATGTTTTACACGGCCTCTCTGCTCCTGGAAATCACTGCCCGGACGCGGAAAACGTCTGCTCTGATCCGGACGAAAAGCGGCGCCAGATCCACGATCCTTTTCTTCACGAGAAGAACCGGAGAAGCATGGAACAATTCTCCGAACCTTTTCTGTCACGTCCTTCGGCTCGTAGCGGTCCATCTGAATGATCGTGTCTGCGCGACTGAAAAACGCGCCGGAGCTGCCCGCCACCAGAACCGTGCTGATGCCGGCATTCTCATACAGCGCACGCATCCTGTCAGAGAACGGTGTGATCGGCTCCTCGTCTGCTGAAACAATTTTCTGCATCAAAGCATCCCGCACCATAAAATTCGTCGCACAGGTATCCTCATCCATCAGCAGCGTTCTCGATCCGCACTCCATAGCCTCTACAACGGAAGCCGCCTGAGAAGTGCTTCCGCTGGCATTCTCGGTAAAAAATGCAGTCGTGTCCTTTTCATTCGGCAGCCGGTTAATAAACAGCGAGATGTCATCGCCGTTCACACAGCGCCCGTCCTCCGCCCGGATCTTAACCGCTGTTTCATCCGTCACAACATATTCCCGGCCGTCTCCCGCGATATGATTGTAAACGCCCCGCTCCAATGCCTTTAACAGCGTGGATTTTCCGTGGTAGCCCCCGCCAATGATAAGCGTGATCCCTCTCTTTACTGCCATACCGCTGATTGTTCCATGATGGGGAAGATTCAAAGTGATCCTGTCCTCCTCCGGAGAACGAAAGGGAAGTGCATTCTTCAGCGGCTTCTGCGAGATTCCGCTCTCTCTGGGAAGAACGGCACCGTCTGCGACAAAGGCACACAGTGACAGTCTCTCAAGCTCGCTTCTGAGAAAAGCCTGATCTTCCGCAAGATTTATGATATCTCTGATTATCTTCTCCTGCCATGCGTCCGCAACGGCAGTATCCCGGACAATATCCGGAAGAAAGTGAAAAAGCATCTTCTCAAGCTCACCTGCCAGCACCGTCCGCCCGGCGGCCGGAAATCCCGCATAAAAACGGAGCGTTACATCGCCATCTCCGCCAAGCTGGCATGCGCTTCTGTCCAGAATCTCCTGGCCAGGACGGCTGGCACTCATGTTTCCGCTTTTTCCCGATCCTCCTGCCTTTCCCGACACCTCGCGCAGCCTGGAACTGAAGCGCCGCAGAATCATATCCTGAAGAGCGACCCTCGTCTCATATCTGCTGCAGAATGCCGCCGGCCACTGCGCATCCCGCGCCTTCACCGTAACAGCCAGTTCAGACGGACTGGCAAAAGGATCTCCCTGCACATGGACGATATGCAGCACATAATTGCCGAAATCGTAGCTCCCTCTCAGTGACTTATACGCCGGATATCCCCGGTGATCAATGCTCCGCAGTGCGCGAAGCAGTTCGTTTTTCGTTTGCATAATACAAATATTCCTTTCCTGTGCGTCCGTACAGACCGCGTTCATTATCCACGTTTCTCAGGATCCTGCTCTTACCACGCTCCGCCGCCTCCGCCTCCGGATCCTCCTCCGGAAAAGCCGCCTCCGCCGAAACCGCCGCCGGAGAAGCCACCCGAACCGCCACTGCTCTCGGAAGGAGGGGCTGCGCTCAGCGCTGTCGATGATGCCTGCATCACATGACCAAAATCTTCCCGGAACGTTGTAAAAACGAAAGGATGATATCCGTAATACCACGTCGGCTCCGGAACCGGAATATTGTATTTCTCAAACTGCGAGATCCACTTATTCTCCAGGCCGAACACATATGCGTAAGCCAGCGTGAAATAAAAATACGAAGGATTTTCCTGACTCAGCATCTTCAGCTGCGAGAGCTCCGCTTTCTCAATGAAATTCCGGTAGCCGAGCACGTCGCCATAGTACTTCAGGTTTTCGTCTGTCCGGTACACCGCGCGGTCCGCCGCAAGAAAGTTCAGAAATCCTGCACACAGCATAATTAGTGCGGCAGGTACCGAATACAGCCGGCGGGTAAAGAAGAAAAGGCCGGCCAGAAACGCTGTACTGACAGCCATCATCGCCACGCTCTTCTTCCGGTGCTCCTGGTATTTTCCCTTCTGGTACACAATAATCATGCCGAATACCATAACAGCCACAGCGATCATGCCGAACCATACGGCGCTGCCCATATCATCCATATAGACCACATAGGCCGTGTAAACAGCCGGGCAGAGCGTCATCTCGACGAATGCGAGAAGATACATCAATCCTCTCAAGTTCCTGCCGCGGATCTGCCTTGCAGCACTTTCTTTGTGCATTTCACCGACCCTGTCCAGCGTCCTGTTGAACTTGTATTCCAGATCACTGACAGAGGAAACCGTCCCGATTTCTCTCTTGCTCGGGAACATTCCCTCGAGAAACGCCCTCTCGTCTTTTTTCAATGCCGTGAAATCATTATTCTGAAGCCTGAAGCGGACCTTACCTTTTTTCGGCTCCTCGATCGTGAAATAGCCCTGGTCAGCCAGATACGGAATCAGAGCCACCTTATGTTCCGTTGTGCCGTTCCATATTTCTTCGACATCCAGTGGATTCATACCCTTCGGCGGATAAAAATTCACAACTGGCACCGCGCGCCGTCCGCTGCGCTTCCAGTTCCGCAGAACAGCAATCAGTGGAATCAGCAGCAGAATCACGATTGCGGTCCACGCCGCCGTTCTGTGCGAATGAAACACAAAATATCCCTCCGGGAGCTCACAGCGGATCGTAATTCCCTCGTAGGGATACAGTGCCGTATTATAGGAACCGCTGATCACAAGCCCGTTGACAGACGAGGTCAGCTGATCCGGATTATATCCTGCATTTCCGGAAGTTCCGACAGAATAGCCGATTTTTCCGGCATCAAAAGAAGACGGCATCGTGATCTTCCAGGAAACCGATTTGATCGGACATGCCCATCCCGTACCGACAATATTGTAGTACAGCTCATCGGCATCCTCCAGCGGGTCCGGACTCGTGATGCTGTAGGTATAGCTCATCACATAGGTGTGCTCTCCCGTGTAGGTCTCATCGGACGAACCGATATAATATGCGCCGTTCTCTTTGCTGACGTCGGTATTCGCGTCCGGACTTGTCACCTGAAAATCCGAAACGCGCGCAATCACATAACAGTTCGTTCCATCCGCATAATACCGGTAATGATTTTCCGGAATCTCCCTCACCGGGCCGTGATGCGGCTGTATAAAATCGTAGACACAAGTCTCTGTGACGTCAAAAACGTTGTCCTCCCGCACCGTAATATCCACAAACAGAGATTTGATATAATAGTCCGTCTCCTGCGCGATGATATCTTCCGACGCATCGGCAGACGCCCCGGACGTCTCCGCGGCATGATCCGATGACGCGGAGGTACCTGCCGCTGTTCCCTCCTCTGCATGAACCGGAACCGCCGGGACAAACAGCAAAGCCAAGACCGCCAGCACCACAGCCCAGATATGTACCCATTTTCTGATTGCAGGCAGTATACGCATAAATCTGACCCTCCCGTCATCTCATCTGACTGTCGAATATCCATCGGGCTGTCATGCAGCCGGACAAAACAGCCGAACCGCCATCCCGGCAAACCTGACATGCCACAGTAAGCAGGTTTCCGCACTGTCGTCCTGCCACAGTAAGCAGGCTGCCGCACTGTCGCGATGCCACAGTAAGCAGACTGCCGCACTGTCGCAATGCCATATCAATCAGCGCCTCAGAAAGAAACCTTCACATTCTCACGCTCCGCGGTATCTCCTACCTCGTACATAGAGGCCTTCCGGAAACCGAACATTCCCGCTACAAGGTTGGACGGGAACATCATCGTCTTATCATTATAAAGCTTTACACATCCGTTATAATACTTGCGGGCGTTGGCGATATCCTCCTCCACCTGCCGGAGCTGCTGCTGCAGCTCCATAAAATTCGCATTGGCCTTAAGATCCGGATAATTCTCCGCGATAGCGAAAATACCGCGCAGACTCTGGCCCAATGCTTCATTGCTTCGAATGACATCTGCCGCATCTTTCGCCCGTGCGGCTGTGTTTCTGGCCTGGATCACCTTTTCCAGCGTTGCTTTCTCATGCGCCGCATAGCCCTTGACCGTCTCAACGAGATTTGGAATCAGGTCATATCTCTTCTTCAGATATACATCCATGGTGGAAAACGCTTCCTCCACCTGGTTTCTGCTCTTCACCAGCCCGTTATACGTGCCAATCAGAAAGATTACGATAATTAATACAATCAATACAAGCACACCAATGACAATCCAGGCAATCATGCAATTTCCTCCCGTATTTTATTTTCACATCTGTCCTGTAGTTTTCTGCCGTCTTTAATTATATACGCTTACCTTCTGATTATAATGGAAAGCAGCAGAAAAAGACAACCTAAAATAGCCCAATATCATTTTCCCCTATAAGCCCAATATCATTTCCCCCTGACATTCGGGCCAATTCAGAGACAGAGAACTCTTCCTCAGTCCGGAAAACCTTCCTATACCCCCGGAGTCTTCCGATTCACAAACCAGAAGCCGTTCTCCTCGTAGTACAATTCAACTCTCTGTCCGAGAATCCGGCAGACATACCGGATCCCCGCGCCTCCCGCCTTGAGACTGGCACACCGATCCACACGGAGAATACTGTCAATATCGTATCTGTGACCGTCCTCCCATATGATGCGGAGCGGCTTCATTCTCCCGTCAGAGGAAAAATCCGCGATAACCTCAACGTATGCTTTGTATGGGCTGACGTCGGACGTTTCCTGCACATTTTCCGCAAGCGGCACGTCACAGCGCGCCTCCGGACGGTCCGAGCGCCCCGAATCATGATGATAATCATAAACACCCACTCTGATCACCTGCCTTCCGCGACAAGAACGGCCTCATATCCGGTCCGGTTCCCGTTCTCAAAATACGAATGCGGATGAATCATGTGGTCCTCTGCAGTCGCATCCAGTGAAGACAAATACCGGTCCTCGTGCATGATTCCCCGCTGCACTGCGGCATATCCATAACGGCTGCGGATATCGGAGACCATGCGGTCCGCCCGCATCTGCCGCTCGCGGGATTTCTCGTTCACAAACAAGGAGAGCTGACGCGGCCCGTTCTCCGGTTTCAGATCACCGACGCTGATTCCGATACTCCGGATCGGCTTCTCCCAGCGGTACAGGCGCTGGAAAACCAAAAAAGCCGCCTCCTCTATCTCGCCGGAGATATTGGTGGGCACCGCAAGCTTTTTCTGCTGATGGTATCCCCAGAGATCCTTATCCCGAACGTAAACCGAGACCACCTGTCCCTCAAAATGATTCTTCCGGAGCCGCTCCGATACGCTCTCCGATAACAGATACAGCACCAGCCGGACATCCTCATTATTCACGAGATCCCGGGGCGTGGTTGTGCTGTTCCCGACGCTCTTGACCGGTGCCTCGATCCCGACATTGTTCACTGGCGTCTGATCCTGCCCCCGGGCAAATATGGAAAGCATTGCGCCGATCTTTCCAAACCAGTTCTGAAGATAATACGGATCCGCTTCTGCAAGCTGTCCGATCGTGCGTATGCCATACTTTGCGAGCTTCTGACCGGTCCTTCTCCCGACATACAGGAGATCCGACACCGGGAGAGGATCGATCAGCTTCCTGTAATTATCACGGTCAAAAACCGTAATGGCATCCGGCTTCTTGTAGTCGCTGCCGAGCTTCGCGTAAATCTTGTTCCAGGAGACGCCGATGCTGACCGTGATGCCGAGTTCCCTGCGAATCCTTCCGCTTATCTCCTGAGCAATCCGGTATCCGTTTTCAATCGTCCTCGTGTGATCTCCCAGAATCGCACAGCTCTCTGTCAGATCGATCCAGCATTCATCCAGTCCAAAACTCTCCACCTTGTCAGAGTATTCCTGATAAATAGACCTCGCCATCCGGGAAAAACGAAGATAGAGATACATTCTCGGCGGAACAAAGACAAGATTCGGGCAGCACTGCCTCGCCTGCCAGAGCGCCATGCCGGTCTTCACTCCCTGCCGCTTCGCGATGTAGTTTGCGGTAAGGACAATGCCGTGCCGCTCCTCCGGATCCCCTCCGACGGCCAGCGGCTTTCCGGCAAGCTCCGGATGATACAGCATCTCCACTGATGCGTAAAAACAATTGCAGTCCACATGCAGAATAATCCGATCTGACACCTTTTCTCACTCCCCCCCCTGTCTTTTCCCGGTCCTGTTACCGGGAATAAAACGAACCGATCCGTATAATGACATCGCTTTTTCTCTGCACAGCCAATATAGCACTATTTTGAGTGGAAATAAATGGTCGTTTCGGCCCGTTTTTCTTTTGTGAATAGATTTTTGCTTGCTATTTGTGAGGAATGGTGATACTATGTAGACATAAGAAACAGACTGTCTGTCGGCAGTCTCCGCGATAAACTGACATATTTCAGAACCGGGAAAGCAAAAGAAAGAGGTGTAAAATGGAGAATATCGGCGCAATCATCACTTCCTACCGGAAGAAAGCGCACATGTCACAGATTGAACTTGCGGACAGGCTTCAGGAAGAAGGCATCGATGTCAGCTCCAAAAGTGTTTCCGCCTGGGAAACCGGACGGAATGAGATCTCCGCGCGGATTTTCCTGCATGTGTGCCGGATCCTGAAGATTCCGGACTGTCTCGAGGAATACTTCGGCAGCAACCCGAATAACCCGCTGGCTATGCTGAACGACGAGGGAAAGCAGAAGGCGCTCTCCTACATTGATTTTCTGACTCATCCGGTCAGCTATGCCAGGAAATCAAATGTAATACCGTACCCACCGGCTCCTTCCGACAGCCCTTCCATGATCCGGATGCGCCTCTACGATGCAAGGGTTTCCGCCGGTCGCGGAGATTTTCTCGATTCCGATTATTACACGACCATCGAGGTACCCGCCACGGAAGTGGGGGATGCCGACTTTGCCGTTACGATCCACGGGGATAGTATGGAACCGGTTTTCCATGATCACGACATGGTTTACGTGCACCGGCAGGAAACGCTGACGGACGGGGAAATCGGGATCTTCTCGCTGAACGACAATGCCTATATCAAGAAGCTGAAGAACGACGATGAGGGGACCTTCCTGATTTCCCTGAACCAGAAGTACGAGCCGATTCCGGTTCATCTTGACCGTGATTCCTTCCGCATCTTCGGAAGGGTCTGCCGTGCCATCCGGTAACATGACACACCGAAAGGGAAAAGCCGGGTCCGTTTCAGCATTCATCCGCATGCATGTGCCGCTTCACATGCTATGGACGCGTCACTCTGCCAAAAGGATAAATCCTTCAGAATTTCAAGTATGATGATAAATCCGTCAGAATTTCAAGAATGAGGTGTTGCATTATGCTCAAAAAACCGAATAACCTGTTGGAAGCCCGAAAATCCACCGGTCTTTCCCGAACCAGGGCCGCTGAGGATCTCCAGCTTGACCCGAAAACGCTCTACCGGTATGAAAACGGAACTCAATGCCCGAATGTTTATACTGCGATGCGTCTCTCGGACTATTATCAGCGGAGTGTAAAGGAGTTATTTCCTATAGAATAGAGTCCGGACATGGAATAGGGCCCGGACAGCCTGTGCACCGCTGGAACCGGGGGCACAGCAGCTGCCCGACAAAGCACTGTCAAAGAACGATTTCTACAGCTCATTCAGCAGCTGCGGAATGTTTTTCTTACCGAAGAGAATCTTCTCTCCAGCATTTATGACAAGGCAGGGAACGCTCATCACATTATATTTTTGCTTTAACTCTCCGAAGTGATTGAGATCATACACTTCGGCACTGACAAGCGGGTTAAGCGACGCGATCCGCTGCGCAGCAGTTACCAGTTCCGGGCACATGGTGCAGGAGAGAGACACCAGGATCTGCATGTGTATGTCACGTTTTATCCCGGCGATTTTTTCCCGAAGCTCCGGATCGATTGCCTGTCCCGGCCCGGATGCATTGTAGAGCCCGAGAACAAAAGAGGTGAACTCATGTCCGCCCGGCACGCCATGGAATGCAAGACCGGTCGGGGAATGATCCTCCTGCAGAATCCGGACAAACGGGGTGTCTTCTGATTTTTCATCCGATACGATCACCGACAGCTTATCCGTCTGACCTGCAAGCTCGTCCATATAGGATTTCAGCTCTTCAGAAACCGGACGATTGTCTGAATGGATCTCCAGAATCAGTGGTTTCTCCATTTTGGCAAAGACACTTGAAAGCTGCTGTCTGATCTCATCGGATAAAAGTCCAGTCTGCCTTGAAACCCCGCCGCCTTCCCCGGAATCTGTGCCGGAATCGACAACCTTATGCACGGAGGCTCTTGCCGCCGGGCGTTCTGCCTTTCTTCCGGTTTTCTGCTGCATGACTGAGATATACTTCTCAAGCTCGGTTGCTGCCAGAGCACCATCTCCGGTAGCCGTCACAACCTGCCGCAGGGGTTTGATGCAGACATCTCCCGCCGCATACAGACCTTCTACACTCGTTTTCTGGTTTCTGTCGGTTACGGCATATCCCTGTTCATTGAGCTCGGCAAGATTCCGGATTAATTCTGTGGACGGCAGGTATCCGGCAAACACAAACACACCGAAAGTATCCCCGTTTTCCGGCGTATAGACAGTTCTCTTACCGTTTTTTATATTCTTCCAGCTAATGGTTCGCAGAACCGAATCTCCCGTCACGCTTTCCACTTCCGTATTTGTGAGGACGGTGATCTTGTTGTTGCTGCGTGCCGTATCCGCTGCAGATTTTGCGCAGGTAAAATCATCCTCACGGATCAATATTGTTACATGCGAAGCGTATTTAGTCAGGAATACAGATTCTTCTGCGGCAGCAAAGCCGCCTCCAATCACGAAGATCTCCTTCCCGCTGAAGAATTCACCATCGCATGTCGCACAGTATGCGACACCATGTCCCTTGTACTCAGCTTCACCACGGAAGCCGATCATTCTCGGGTGCGCACCCGTGGCCAGAATTACACCAAGACATTCCAGCGTTCCCTTATCCGTCTCCACCTTGCGGATCTCGCTTGAAAAATCAAGGGATGTCACTTCCGCGCTCATGAACTCACATCCAAAGGCCTCCGCCTGTTTTCGCATGCGCTCTGTCAGTTCCCTTCCGCTTACCGGTCCGCTTCCCGGAAAATTAACGACCTCTGACGTTATCGTGATCTGTCCGCCGAAGGTCTCTTTTTCCACTACAAGAACCCGATAACAGGCACGTGCCAGATAAAGGCCGGCGGTCAGGCCCGCAGGCCCTCCGCCGATTACAACCGCATCATAAAAGTTATTCTTTTCCACAGGCATCCGCCTCCTTTACAATGCTCCAACCAGGTCAAGGGTCGGTTTGAGAGTCTTCGCTCCCGGCTGCCATTTTGCGGGGCATACCTGATCTCCGTGCTCCGCAACAAACTGGCTCGCCTGCAGACGGCGGAGAAGTTCATCCGCATTACGTCCGACATTCCCGGCATTTACCTCATAGACAACGATTTTTCCCTCCGGATTAACGATAAAACTGCCACGCTCTGCCATTCCATCCGCTTCAATCAATACATCAAAATCCTTCGCAAGAGCATGCGTCGGATCCGCCAGCATCGGATAGGTGATTTTTCCGATCCGATCAGAATGATCGTGCCATGCCTTATGTACAAAATGGGTATCGCAGGAAACAGAATAGATTTCGCAGCCAGCCGCCTTAAAATCCGCATATCTGTTTTCAAGGTCCTCAAGTTCCGTCGGGCAGACAAATGTAAAATCTGCCGGATAAAAGAAGAATACGCTCCATTTTCCCATAATATCTTTTTTCGTGACGGTTTTGAATTCTCCATTCACATACGCCTGTACAGAGAAATCGGCTACTTCCTTGTTGATTAATGACATGTGTGTTTCCTCCTTTGTAATATCGATCTAAAAATTATTAGTTTTGTCTAACTATCGTTTTTATTGAAAGGCAGATGTCTCAGACACCTGCCTGATTCAATACAAATTATAAGTGTTGCGGATCCTGTGCTTTCTGCGGCGTCTCCTGTCTGCTCCTGCACGCATCGCACAGATGATAAAGTTTCAGGTCGTAAGCGGAGACCGGGATCCCTGCCTTTTCCGAGAGCCATCCCGTCATGTCCGGCAGTGTCAGGTCAGTAAGCCTTCCGCAATTCATGCAGACCAGATGGTCATGTCTTGCACTCGTATCATAGCGGTCCGGGAATCCCTCCACACTGATCTTCCGGATCAGGCCCTTCGCCGTAAGGGCGTTCAGGTTATTGTAGACCGTTGCAATGACCACGGATGGATATTTTTCCCTCAGCAAGAAGAAAATCTGCTCCGCTGTCATGTGTTTCCCGGCGGAACACACAATTTCCAGGATACTCTTCATATATCTGGCCAAAACACCCTCCTGAATCAGAACCCTAGAATTATTCCAAATCAGAATTATTCTGAATTAGAATTTTCCTGAATCAGAAATCATTCTGAATTAGAATTATTCTAAATTTAAAATACAGGAAAGAAGCTTACTTGTCAACCAAAATTTTTTATATTATCTCCCCACCTAAGGAATACAGAAAAAGTCCCGGAAAGTAGTTTTCTGCTTTCCGGGACCTCGTTTCCTGTCATTCGATACCTTCTATTTTTCCTTCAGCTTTTCCTTCTATGTTCAGCACCCTCACATAGTTCGTCGCAATATACAATATGGCATTCACAATAATCCTTCACAACAGCTTTTTGCCTTTTCATCTTTTAATCTTCAATCATGCGAACCTTCACATGGTAGATTTTCTTCTCGCCCGGCTGCAGGAATTTCAGCATCCCATTTTTTCTCATGACATCTCTGCCATCCGGATAGCAGTTTCCGCATTCCAGGCCCAGCACGTAATCTCTGACGCCCATCATCTTCCACTCTACAAAGCCGTCAAGCTTCGATGCGTCAAAGCTGATGCGGAGTCCCGCATGCAATTTTGGCTGGTAGATTTCCGCGATTCCGTTCTCATCTGAAAATTTGTGATAATAACAGCGCTCCTGATACCCTGCTGTCGGCTTCTCCATATGCATCCAGTTTGCAATATCATCCGCTGCATGAGCGTCCCTCGGCTTCACTTCCACAGATGGAATCGTAATCACACTATCCTCGTCCAGAAGCGGATAACCCATGTTCATATGATACAGAACTTCCATCGGCTCCACCCTGTCACCGGTATTTGTGATACTATCGCAGATCTCAAACTCATTCGTTTCCGTGGACACGTGGATCTCCCGTTCCAGTCTCAGTTTTCTGCCGAAAATCTGCTCATCCTTTGTCACCGTATGAACGATCAACTCTCCGCCCTTTTCAAAAAAATATGCCTGCTCACAGGGGGAATTCGCAATGGACCCGTGCAGAGGCAGTTCTTCTCCCTCGTCCGTACACGGACTCCCTACTGCCTGCAGCCCGCAGGTGGTAAGAAATCCGGCAGTAAAGGAGGACAGCCAGTTACTGCCTGTACGGTCATAGTAGGCCGGTGCCACATAACCGCACGGAGACATATAACTCATATTGATTCCTTTGAACCGGAGTCTTGTAATATCCCCATTTCGGTCAGGAGAAATGACAAGCTCCAGTCCCTTTCCGTTATTCACCTCAAACAGGCGCATTCCATCGCCCTTTCCGCCTGACAGACGGTGTTCTTCGATCCCATAGAGCTGGGAATCATGTCCGATATATGGATTCATTCTTATCCACTCCTACATCAATGGTCTGACTGCATGATATACCTGTCGATATCTCTCATATATCTTCTGATATCTCTCATGCATCTCTTTTCTCGGCACATAAGTCACGGTTTCTTCTACCATGTGAGCAGCCGCATCCGCAAGATCAGAAAACAGGCCGATCGCCACTCCTGTCAGCATGGCGCTTCCAACCGTTCCCGCATCTGCAGTTTTCAATGCCGTCATCGGAAGGTTCAGCATATCCGCCTTCATCTGCATCCAGACAGCAGAATGCGCGCCGCCGCCTGTTGCATGTAATTTCTGAAAATGAATTCCGGAATGCTTCAATGCCTGCAGGTTCAGGTACATTTCATAAACTACACCCTCCATACAGCCGCGGTAGATGTCTGCTGCGGTAGTGGCCGTTGTGAGCCCCAATACCGCGCCCTTTGAACCCGTGTCCATATATGGTGTCGCGGCTCCCGCAAAATGCGGCAGAACCAGCAGTCCGCTCGGTGCCCCATGGTGAACGTCGTCATACATTTTTTCCAGGTATTCATTTACCGAAATTCTCTGTTCCCCTGCCAGTTTCTTCTCCTCTTTCGCAATGGTCTCTACACACCACTGCATCAGCGCACCACCGGTATAGGAAAATGCATAAGCCACGTATTTTCCCGGTATGACATACGGTACAACGGAAAAATATCCCTCATACATCACATCAATGTCCGGCAGTTCATCGTAAATCGGAGTCAGACACTCTACCGTTCCGGCTCCGTCAACCGCAACCGTCCCGTCAAATGCTCCTGCTCCGACTGCCGCAGCCACCTGATCATGGCTGACGGATACGATTTTCGTATCCGTCGACAAGCCCGTCATCTGTGCGGATTTCTGTGTAATCACTCCCGCTATGGTGCCCGAAGGTACCGGTTCAGACATCAGATTGCTGTCAATGTCTGCCGCCTCAAATATATCCCTGCTCCAGCAAAGATTTTTTATATCGAAGGCCATCGTGCGGGTAGCAAGAGAATAGTCAATCTGCGCCTTTCCGGTCAGATGATAAACCACATAGTCTCCCATCAGGAGGATTCTCCTGGTTGAAGCATAAATCTCCGGACAGTGTTTTTTGATCCACATTATCTTGGAAATGCTATACATCTCATGGGGTCTCAGTCCTGTAATATGCGCAATATTATGCCCGCCAAGCTTCTCGATCAGTTCCCGGCACTCTTCCTGCCCTCTCGGATCTGTATACAGCATTGCCGGATGAAGCGGATTTCCCGCCTCATCCACGCAGACGAACGTCTCTCCAAAGCTTGTCACACCGATACCCGCAATATCCGGGTACTTTTCAGCCATCTCCCGAATGGATGCATACACGGCGTCCATAATGGCCGCAGCGTCAATCTCATGACCGGTGACCGCGCGCGTCACCGGATAATCGCGATAGGCTTTCGCCAGATATTTTCCCTGATCATCGAATACCGTACACTTGCATCCGGTCGTTCCGATGTCTAATCCTGCTATCTTCATACTATTTCCTCAATTATACAAACCAATCCTGTATTCGTCCAATCGCAGCGTTCCCGGCGCACAGGAAGAGTGCCTGAGACCCTCAACGACTTTCTTTTGATCTTTGCCGCAATGTTCCCGGCGCACGGGAGGACTGCCTGAGATCCTCAACGACTTTCTTTTGATCTTTGCCGCAATGTTCCCGGCACACGGGAAGAGTGCCTGCCAGCGGGCGGGAAAATCACCGGCACGGCCGCTGCGAAGCGGCTATCTTGATCTGCGGACTTATACATATTGTGGCGTCCCCCCAGCAGGGCATAGTTTTTACTGATCAATGTCAACCCACTCATAACCGAGATATGTAGTGAAAGCCTCTTTTAAGATCTCCTTCATATGGCCGACACCTACACAGGTATGATGCTTGAAGCCGCCCTTCGCAAGCTTAATCATTTTATCCTGCATATTATCTATGGCACAGACGCCCGCACATCCGAAGTATGCATCCTCGATCGGATCATCGGTGAATTCTGCCTCTGTGGCGTAGATAACCACCTTTCCATCCACGGTTAAGCAGTTGGAAAGCGTTGTTTTCATCGGACGGATACGGCCCTCGTTTGTTCCCCATCCGGATCCCGGATCCCCTTTCGCAAACATCTTGTGCTCGGTAACCGTACCTTTCTTTACCATAAGGCTCTGGGCAGTCGATCCGCAGTGGAACAGAATTACCTTGTTCTCATCATCTCCGTAGTTATTGTTCCAGTCAAGGACTGCCGCAGGCTGCTCACTTGCGAGAGCCATTGCCCGCATGGATATCGCGGAAGTCAGATCAATCTCACAGGAGGTCACGATGCCGCGGTCATTCAGCTCCGAAAGGAGCACACACGGACATACCCGAAGAATTGTCTCCATCTCATTCCAGCAGCGAATCGCCAGCGCATCCAGATGATACTCTTTGATGTATTCGTCAATGACAACCGATATCTTAGCCAGAGTATTCTTGTTTTTCTCCGGAACTTTGCTGAAGTCCGCATATTTCATCAGGCTTTCTTTCTTAGCCAGAACGACAGCATCCGTATCGGATTTGTTATTTACTTTATATATCAGTTCTGAAAGATCAAAGCACTCTACAGTAATGCCGTTTTTCTGCAAACCGATCTCGTCAAATCTGGTTGTCTTGAATGCCGTGGTTCTTGCCCCGATGCACCCGATTGTGAATCTTTTCATTCCATTCACCACGCGGCAGATCGCGGCAAAGTCACGTAAATTCTCCTGAAACTTTTCAGAAAGCGGATGAACGACATGTGGCTTTAATACGGTAAACGGTACCTGATACTGCGTGAATACATCGGTAACTGAGAATTTCCCGCAAAACGCGTCTCTTCGGTGGGCAAAGTCCATTTTCCCGATCTCATCCGGATATGCCTGCATTAAAATCGGCACTCCGGCATCCCGCAGCGCAGTGATCGCCCCGTTCTCATCTGCAAAGATCGGCATAGAGAAAATCACTCCGTCGTACTCTCCCTCATGCTCCTTTAACCATTTTGCATAAAGCATTCCCTCGTCCCTTGTCTCGATTCCTCCGAACCGGGTAAGCCCCGCATCCATCGCAATATAATTATAGCCCGCGTCTGTGACAGCCTTGATCATATCCTCTCTTGCGCCGTAGATTAACTCTCCCGGCATGAAACCTCTGTTACAGAACGCCAGCGCAAATGTCATTTTTCTTCCCATCACTCTGTCCTCCATTAAATCCATTAAATTTCAATACATGAATCCTTTAATCCATCAACGCAAACATTTTCATTGCTGCCTTTACGTTTTCTTTCATGGCATCCCGTCCTGCCATACTGATCGATGAGAAGAAAATCGGCTCATCGGACTTCAGTGTTTTCAGATAGGCAGCAGCCGCGCTTCCGCCGGATTTATCCATGTACGTGAAATAATTCACTTTTCTTACGCCGGCTTTTACTGCCTTTCCGTAATCTTCCCTGCTCACCCCGGAGCCGCCGTGCATGACTACCGGAATGTTGTTCGTAAGAGCTCTGACATTTTTCACAACATCAAAGTCCAGCTTCGGCTCTGTCAGATAAATGCCGTGTGTGGTGCCGAAAGAACATGCCAGCGCATCAATTCCGCTTTCCTCCACAAATATCTTCGCCTGTTCCGGGTCGGTATAAATCTTGGTTTCATCCGCTTCTCCCGTATCATCTCCTGCTCCGGACTCTCTTCTTCCCATGGAACCCAGCTCGGCTTCCACGGACGCGCCTGTCCTGGCTGCCATGGCGACTGCCTTTTTCGTATTTTTCAGATTTTCCTCATATGGAAGGGTTGAGCCGTCGTACATGATCGAAGAAAAGCCCAGATCAAGCGCCTGCTGCAGATATTCCAGAGTCTCACCATGATCCAGATGCACACACACCGGAACTTTGGATTTCTTCGCCACTTCTATCATAATCGGCCCGATCAGGTCTAATGGGATCCACGGTTCGTGGCACTGTGCGAACTGAATGATGACCGGGAGCTCCAGCTCCTCTGCTGCTTCCGTCACTGCCTGTAACGCCTCAAGATTCGGTGTATTAAAAGAACCGACGGCAATTTCTTTTTCTTCTGCTATTTTCATTACATCATTTAATGTTGCTAACATGAGAACCTCCTCCTGTAAACTTTTTTCTGTGGTTTATTATCCTCATCATAGCTTTTCCGGCGCCGGTTTTATATAGAAGTCTGTTCATTTTACTTTGAATTTGTTCGCTGATATAATAAAATAAGTTCGCCGATATCCAAAATATCCAATTGATAAATGATATCTGTTATTAAAAGCGAGGTTAAGGAAACCATGATTTCTACTTTCAATCGGACAAAGCTGAATTCCCTTCTCCAGGATTTTTACCGGCTCACGCCAATCCGTATCACTGTCTTCGATGATCAGTTTACAGAGCTGGCTTCCTATCCGGAACACATCGCGCCGTTCTGCCAGATCATCCGCACGGATAAAGAAGGATATGAGAACTGTAAAAAATGTGACAGAGAAGCCTGCCTGCGCGCCGCGAAGCAGCGGTCCCCATACACCTACCGCTGCCATGCGGGCCTCACGGAGAGCATCACACCGCTATATCTTGGAAACATTATCATCGGCTACCTTCTGTTTGGTCATGTATTTGCTTATCCCTCCCATGAAACGGGATGGAAAATAATCGAAGAACAGTGCAGGAATTACAAGGTGGATAAAGAACTTCTGAAAAAAGAGTGTTTTTCCATGCCGCTTCACTCAGAGGCTTATATTACCTCTGCCTCCCACATTCTGGAGGCAGTTGCAAGTTACCTCTGTCTGGAGCGCATGGCGAGCCTGCGCAAGCAGGAGCTTCCCGTACAGATTGACGAATATATTCAGGCTCATTTTCTGGAAGACCTGACGGCTAAGGATATCGCTGAAAAATTTGGAATTGGCAGAACGCAATTATATGAGATCGCAAAACAGAATTATGGTACAGGGATTGCAGAACATATCCGGATCTTAAGAATAGAAAAGGCGAAACAGCTTCTGGAAGACAGAAGTCTTCCTCTGGCTGAAATCGCCTCTCAGTGTGGATACAAAGATTATAACTATTTCATTACTGTGTTCAAACGTACCGTGGGTGTATCACCCAGGAAATACCAGTCCGGCTTTACCAGTTAATGACACGAGGCAGGATTTAAAAACAGTGTTTATGTAACAGAATAAATCCCCAAGTGATAACCATACGCCCCGATTCGCTTTGAACCGGGGCGTATGGTTTGCTTAAGTATGTTTTGCTTAGATTTGCTTAGATTAGTTGATATCCAGATCCGCAGTGACCTGATAGTAATCGCTGGCGTGAGCGGTATAACCCGTCACATTGCTCTTGGAGATCATGTTCATTTGCAGAAAGGAGCAGAAGACAAATGCGTTGTCATCGAGAATCGCCTGCTGCAGGCGTACGGCCAGCTCACCCCGTTTGGCGGTGTCGAACTCGGTTGACAATTCTTCAATCATAGCACTGACTTCCTTGTTCTCATAGGCGCCAAAGTTGTAGCTCATACCGGGCATGCAGCTGGTGGTAAAGAAATACTGAGGATCACCGGACGGGGCGGTGACCAGAGCGGAGGCATAAATGTCCCAGCTGTTCATATCAGCAAGGAAATCCCGACGGTTGGCGGTACAGTTGATGTCCACATCCATGCCGATCTCCTTCAGGGTAGCCTGCACAGATTCGGCAAGCAGAGGCAGCTCCTGACGGCTGGGATAGGTCAGCCATCGAATGGACAGCTTCACGCCGTCCTTCTCCCGGATGCCGTCGCCGTCGGTGTCCACCCAGCCGGATTTTTCCAGAACTTCCTTTGCTCCTTCAGGATCGTAGTTTTCTGTAGTAACCTTCTCCCCGCCAAAATTTGAGAAGCCGTTGGGGAATGCGCCATTGGCGGGAACGCCGTGGCCATCCAGCATGGTCTTCACAAAGCCTTCCTTGTTGATGCCCATGGCAATGGCTTTCCGAACAGCCGCGTCCTGAATGATGGGGCTGGTCATGTTCATGGAGACGAAAAACGCCCGTGAGGTCTGAATGGAGGAGAACTGATAGTCGTCGTTTTCAAAATTGGGGTAAGCCTCGTATGCCATGCCGTAGGCGGCGTCAATGTCTCCAGCCTGTAAAGCGGCGGACAATGTATCGCCGTCGGACAGAGTGCGAATGGTCAGCTCGTCGATCTTGGGAGTGCCGTTCCAGTAGTTTTCGTTCTTGGTCAGTGTCAGGTGATCGTCCGTGACCATATCCTCCACCACATAGGGTCCGGTGCCGACAACGATCCCTTTATCAAAGTCGCTGGCATCCACATCGATGATGCAGCCGTAAGGATCGCCAAGATAGTTCATGAGCGCGGGGTTAGGCTCGCTGGTGGTAATGGTCAATACCTGACCGTCCGCCTTGATATCAGTGATCTTTGTGTCACTGGGGGCTCGGTCATGGTTCGCAAGCAAATGTTCAAGACACTGCTTCACCGCTTCACCGTCCATTTTCCGTCCGTTGGAGAAGGTAACGTTATCCTGCAAGGTTATGGTCCAGGTGCAGTTACCGTCATTTTCCCAGGACTTTGCCAGCCAGGGTTCCAGCTCCATGGTGTCGGTGTAATGCACCAGCGTCTCACCGATACCATAGCGGATGCAGGCCCAGCCGTTGTAGGTGCGATGAGGATCGACGGTTTCCTCCCAGTTTTCAGAGTTGAAGGTGGTGTCGCCGATGGTCATAACTTTCCTGTCTGCGGAGGCTTTCTGCCAGGAAGCATTGCTGCCACTGTCAGCATCAGGTGCCTGCGCCGGGGTGTTGCTGCCGCAGCCAGTCAGCAGAGAAACGACAAGACAGGCAGCCATAATCAGGGAAAACGGCTTTTTCATTTTATATTTCCTTTCTTCAAATGTAATATGTGGAAGCCAGTCACCTGGCCCGGCACCAATGAGTATTACAGAACGCTGTCGATCAAGCGCTGAGTGTACGCATTCCTGGGATGTTGAATGACTTCGTCGGGAGTACCCTCCTCCACAATGCCGCCGTGATACATCACCAGCACCCGGTCACAGAACTGCTGCACAAGAGAGATGTCGTGGCAGATGAACAGGATGGACAAGCTGTTTCCCTGTTGGGAACGAAGCTCATTCAGCAGTTCCAATATTTCCTTCTGAACAGTCACATCCAGCGCGGAGGTGGCTTCATCACAGATGAGAATCCCCGGCTTCACAGCAAGAGCCCGGGCGATGGCCGCTCTCTGGCATTGTCCTCCGCTGACCTGATGGGGATAGCGATCCGCAAAGTCAGCAGAAAGCCCGCACTTCCCCAGAAGCCGCTCCACTTCCTTGCGTGTTTCCTTACGGGACATTCCGATATTCCGCAGACTCTCCCCAATGCCGTCGCCCAGAGTCCGGCGAGGGTCAAAGGAATCTGTGGGAGTCTGGAACACCATCTGCATTTTCCGGTAGACCTTACGAAGTTCCTTGCCTTTCAGATGGGTAATCTCCGCACCCTCCAGCAGAATACTCCCTTCTGTGACATCCAGCAGCCTGGTGATCAAATTCACTGCAGTCGTCTTGCCGCTTCCGCTTTCACCGATAATACCTAAGCACTCACCAGGACGGAGGTCAAAGCAAATGCCGCTGACCGCGGTGAAATTCTCCTGCCCGCTGCGGGAAAAGATCTTTGTGAGATTTTCAACTTTTAAAATCGGTTCCATCTCCTTTCCTCCGTAGTCTCGGCACTGCGGAAAGAAGCTGTCGGGTATACTCTGCCTGTGGGCTCCCAAGTACCTGACGGGTGTCGCCATACTCTACGGCTTCCCCGTTCTTCATCACCAGTATCTTATCTGCCATGGCCCCGATAACCCCTATGTTGTGGGTCACCAAAATCATGGCCGTACCGTAAGTCTTTCTCACCAGCAGCATCTCGTCCAATACCTGTTTTTGCACCGTCACATCCAACGCGGAAGTCGGCTCGTCCGCGAACAATATGCCGGGATTTAAGAGCATTGCCGCCGCAATGCCCACCCGCTGCTGCATTCCGCCGGACAGCTCAAAGGGGAAGCTCTCCAGCACCCGTTCTCCGTCTCCGTCTTCAAAACCCAGCTTGCCCATCAGCTCTATGGCACGCCGGTGAAATTCTTGTTTTGAAATCTTTCCATGCTCGGTCATCGTCTCGTAGAGCTGTGCGCCGATGGTGCGAATGGGGCAGAAGGAGCTGCCCGCGCTCTGGAAGATCATGCCCAATTCCGGTCCGTTGAGTTTGCGAAGTTCTTTAGCGGGCAGATCAGGAAGATTCTTTCCCTTGTACCAGATGTCGCCCCGGGTCACCATTCCGGCATCGCCCAACAGACCCATGGCGGCTTTAATCAGGGTGGATTTTCCGCAGCCGCTTTCGCCTGCAATGCCAAGGATTTCACCGGGCTCCAGGGTGAAGCTCACATCCTTTACAGCCAGAAAGCCGTTATAGGAGATACCTACATGGTCATATCGCAACAATTCTGCCATACCGTTACCTCCCCTTGGGATCTGCGTAGTCCCGGATTGTGTCGCCCAGCAGGTTGAAGATCATAACAGAAAGGAAGATCGCGATGCCGGGAGAAAAGGTAATCCAGGGAGAGGTGGTCATCAGGCTCCGGGTGTCGCTCATCATGCTTCCCCACTCCGCAATGGGCGGTTTCGCACCCAGCCCTAAGAAACTCAGTGCCGCCAGCTCCATCATCATGGTGCCAATATCCAGCACGGACGTCACCAGAATCGGACCGATGATGTTGGGTAGGATGTGCTTGAAAATGATCTTGCCCGTGCTGCTACCGGAGAGCTTTGCCGCCTTCATCCAGACTGTTTCCTTCCGGGCAAGGGTCTGACTCCGGGCGATCCGGGCATATTTGGGCCAGGAAATCACCGCCAGAGCGATAATGGCATTTTGTAATCCACCTCCCAGCACACCCGCTACCGCCAGTGCGAACACCAGTCCGGGGAAAGCAAGGAACAGATCGGAAATCCGCATAAGCACCGTATCCAATGCTTTGCCGTACCAGCCGCAGACCACGCCCACGGCGGTTCCGAAAGCGGTGATGATCGCAACCAGCAAAAGGGTGGAAAAAATACTGGTTCGGCTGCCCACTATAACCCGGGACAGCATATCCCGTCCGTAGCGGTCCGTGCCCAGAAGATGCTCCGCACAGGGTGGCTGTTTGGCGATGCTCAAATTCTGCAAATAAGGGTCATAGGGAGCGAGATACTCCGAGAAAAGGGAGCAGACAATTAACAGCGCAGCGAGTGTGCCGAAGACGATAAGACGTATTTTTACGCTGCCTTTTTTGATTTTCTGCTTCCGTATGGTAACTTCACGCATCCGCACGCACCCCCAGTCGAATTCTCGGATCAAGGGCATGGTAAAGCAGGTCTGTGATCAGATTGACCAATACGTAGATGATTGCCATCCAGACCACATAAGCCTGAATCATGGGATAGTCACGCATGGTGATGGCATCCACCGCCAGCTTCCCCACGCCATCCCACATAAAAATACTCTCAATAATCGCCGTACCGCCCAGAAGACTTCCGATGGACAGAGCCAGCAGCGTGATGATGGTGAGCATGGAGGATTTCAGCACGCTTTTCCAGAGGATAACGGAACTGCGGACACCTCTCGCCTTTGCGCCGATGACGTAATCCTTGTTCAGCTCCTCCAGCACCGCAGCCCGCACCTGCCGCATGTACTTGGCAGACATGGCAATGGCAAGAGTCAGGGTAGGCAGCATGGCGCTCTGGATACTCAGTCCCTTTGAAATAACGGGAAGTTTTCTCAGTTTGATAGAGAAAATCTGCATGAGAAGCAGCGCCACGAAGAAGTTGGGAAGGGAATTTCCCACGAAGCTGAAAAAACGCAGAACGTAGTCTGTTAGCTTATCATGGCGCACCGCCGTCAGAACCCCCAGCGGAATGGAAATGACCACCGTCATGGCTATAGACAGCGCGGTAAGCAGCAGCGTCGCCGGGAGCTTTGAAATAAACGTCTGAAATACATCCTTCCCGGATATATAGCTCACGCCCATATCGCCCCGCATCATACCGCCCACCCAGGCAAGGTACTGGACGAGAAAGGGCTTATCCAGACCAAGCTCCGCCCGCTTCGCGTCAATGATCTCCTGTGACACCGCACCCTTATCGCCATAAAGCTCGGTAATAGCATCGCTGCCCGCCGCGCGCATCATAGCAAAAGACAGAAAAGTGATGCCAATTAGGACAGGTATCAATTGTAAGAATCTGCGTAAAACGTATTTCTTCAAATTGCAGCCCCCACTTTACAGCCCTCCACCAGGAACATAGGTGTGGAGGCATTGTTGATCCGTTCTTCTCTCGTCCAGACCTGCTTCCAGATTTCCGTATCGGCATTTGCCTGCATTCCCATCCCCCGAAGCACATCCAGATCCCACGCAGGGCGATGAATCCTGGAAAGCGGGGTCTGACGGGCGATGGCTTCCATGGCATCCACATCCGTTCCGGCAGTTTCGTCCCGGACATCTGAATCCTGAAGGTTCTTCCTGTCCAGTGCGTGTGCTGCCTGGTCATTCTCGTCCCAGAGGTAGCGGTACCAGTTAGCGTCAAAATTCAGGAGCAGCCCGCCGGGTTTCAGCACCCGCATCCAATGGGCATAGGCTTTCTCCGGGTTTGGCAAATTCCATGTGACGTTCCGGGTCACCAGCACATCAAAGGAAGCCGCCCGGAAGGACAGTTCCTCGGCATTCATCTGCCGGAAATCGATCTTCTCAGCCAACGTCCCTGCGTTGCGCTTCGCTTCCTCCAGCATGGAGGCGGTATAGTCCACCGCTGTCACCTGATAGCCCAGCTCCGCCAGAATAATGGCGAAGAAACCCGGTCCGGTGCCTACATCCAACACGCGGATCCGCTTCGGGTTGGTATTGGGAAACCGGGCGGCAATGCGCCGGGAGATCAGCCCTCGCCATACCGTTTTCTGGCTGGTTGCCAGCTCCTCCTGATTGACCCCGGAGTAACCGGAAGCCCTGTTTGTCCAATAGTGGATATTTTCTTCTTCATAGGTTGCAAACTGTTTCATGGCAAAAGTGCCTCCGATTTCTTATTTCTGAGCTACAATCCCAAACATGGGGGCAGCAGTCAGATCCAGTTCTCCCAACAGACGCTGACCAACCTGTGTGTCCGTCTGACATTTCACAAAGCCTGTTCTTGTCAAAAGCTGCGCATCCCACGCCGGTCGGGATTTCCCAATGTCCATCGAAAGCGTAATGTCGTCATTTTCCTTCTGTAAGACATCCGTCATGCCCACATGTCCGTACGGGCTGTCCGGGGCAACCTTTCGGTTCTGGATGCTGTGGCTGCGCACATGAGAAGCGTAGTCCGCATCAAAATTCAAAAGCACCCCGTCGGGTTTCAACACTCTAAACCACTCGGCATAGGCGCTGTCCGGATCAGGAAGCGTCCATGTAAGATTCCGGCTGATGACCACATCAAAAGAATCATTGGGATAATCCAAATTCTGAGCGTCCATTTCCCGGAAAGTGATATCGAGATTCCGCTGTTTTGCCAGAATCCGGGCTTCCTCCAGCATGGCAGGGGTAAGATCAATTCCCTCCACACGATGCCCCTGCTCCGCCAGAAGCACGGCGAAAAAACCAACGCCGGTGCCCACGTCCAGAATGTCCAGCTTTCTCCGCTCCGGCAGGAACCGTTCGATCTCATGGAGCCACCTTTGCCCCATTTCATTTCCCAGCTCGTTCTTACGCACGGTTCCAAAATCGTGGGAACGCTGTGTCCAGTATTTCTTCACACGTTCTTCCATTTTCACATCCATATTTCCATCCTTCCTCCGACAATTCACCATAAGCAATCATTGGCTTCCCCTTTTCATGCCTGATGAATTAACGGCCGGTATTATTGGTGTAACAAAAATTTTCCTTTTACAGAAGCCCCCTCGGGGGATGAAATTTTACGAGCCGACGGAACTGACCGATAAACTGAACCTCGTTGTGGGGCTGATACAGGACGGCACGGAAATCAGCCTTTACCATGCCTTCGGCCATATCCTTCCCGCTACCGGGTGGATTCCGGAATTTCACCGGTTAGAAACGTGCGCCGCCGGGCGCACCAAAATGGCGGGCTGTTTTCGAAAGATCTTTTGACCTCTTTCGAAAACAGCCCGCTTTTTCATTAAAGATTAAATGTCAGCAAAGTACAGGGTGACCGATTCTCCGCATCTTCACCGGATTTTTATTCTTCAAAAAATACTCTCTTTGAAATATCTTCCGGATCCTTGGGCCCCGGAAGTTCCGCAATACCACCGAAAGGCATCTGCGCAACCAGCTTATAGCTGTCCGGCAGATGGAACATCTCACGCACAGCATCATCAATAACCGGATTGTAATGCTGGAGTTTACATCTCTTCGATATATTTCTAGTGTCCCCTGTCAGCTGCATGATTCTTAGCTGCTTTCTTTCCGGGAATTTCTGTGCGCACGAAAACAAATTCTGTATCCGACGAGCGGTCAGGATCAAAATGATAGCCGCTCCAGTTAAATGCTTTCATCTGCTCCGGGGCTTCGGCATGGATGCCTGCCATAAATCGAACCATTTCGCCCCTGGCCATTTTAGCATATACGCCCTTCTGGACAATCTTGCCTCCCTCCGGCTCACCGAAAACACAGGTGATAAACCGGTCCTCAGGCTTCAGATATTTTTCCAGACACCTGGAATATTCCTTCGAAGCCAGATTAATGATGATCCCGCTCTCGTCCCGCACTTCCCGATAAAGACTGTCACCCCAGAAGTCATACAGATTCTTATATTGGTCAAATGATACCTTTGCCTTCATTTCCAAACGGTACGGTACCACACCGTCCAGAGGCTTTATGACACCATAAAAGCCGGACAGGATGCGCAGATGCTCCTGTACATACGCATACTGACCATCTTCGAATACAGCAGGTGCCATATAAGTGTACTGAATCCCGTCATAAGCAAGAATCGCAGGCGTAAGATTCTGCCGCAGATCCATATGATGAAACCGCTCGGAATTCTGAAGGGCGATCTTATCGTTACAGGCCCAGAGTATCTTCTGCTGCTCATAGGAAAGGCCGCTGATCCAGTCCTTTAATCTTCCTGTTTTCTCAAGAAACGGCGGAAGTTCTGTACACGCAAAGGAATCCGTGTCCACCCGCATCTGCTTCGCCGGAGAGATGATAATCCTCATGACAATTCGTCCAGCATCTGTGCAGGATTGTCGGCAGCCTTCACCTTACCGAAGGCTTTCACAATGATGCCATTCTCATCGATCAGGTAGGTCGTCCGGACAACACCCATCGAGACCTTGCCGTAGTTCTTCTTCTCTTTCCAGACATCGTACGCCTGGATCACTTCTTTTTCGGGGTCCGAAAGCAGAGTGAACGGCAGGCCGTACTTCTCCTCAAATTTCTTATGCGAAGCAACACTGTCCTTGCTGACGCCGAGAACGACGGCGCCCTTCTCCCGAAACTGCGGATACAGCTCGCCAAACCCGCAGGCCTGCCTGGTACAGCCTGCCGTCATGTCTTTCGGGTAAAAATACAGAATTACCTTCTCTCCACGATAGTCCGAAAGTCTGTGCATCTCTCCATTCTGATCCGGCAGAGTAAAATCCGGTGCTTCTGTTCCAATATTCAACATCTTACATTCCTCCTCCTATAATAAAGTCAGCCTACTGCTCCTGAAACTGCCTATCTGCCCTGGCCAGCCAGGAATCCACATGAAAGGAAAAATGATCCGGCATTAAAGCGAAATTTCAAGTTATCTGTCGCCTGTTCACCACTATATTTGCCGCTGAAAATCCCTCCGTTCTGATTCTTGGCGGAGGGATTTTCCATTACCCGAGTTCGCAGTCATTGACCGCCTGCACATCTCGATGGTTACATAAGTAATCCTTTTGATTTCAAATCTGAAAAAATCAACTTATCAACCGGAGAAATTATATCTTGATCAGAACTGGTCAACCATCGCAGTTCTTCTATTTCTGAAGCTGCTTTTAATTCTCCCTTGAATTCTGCCGTGTAACAAGTCATGCGAACAACTACTCCCTCGGCATGTCCATCGGCCTGTGCTTCAAATACTCCGTAGAGTTTTGCTGTTTCAGGTTTGATGTTCACCGACAACTCTTCCTTGATTTCTCTAACCAACGTTTCTATATCCGTCTCGGTGCCCTCACGTTTTCCTCCCGGAATATACCATGTGTCCTTGCCCTTCGACCTTGAGCTTAAAATTTTTCCATCCGACAAATATAGATATGCGATCTTATCAATCATGTGAATTCTCCCCATAACAATGTCCATTTCTCATGGATCTTATTGTATCATGAATTTCACAAAACCTTCACTTGTAAAATCTGTAAAATATCTTTCGTTTCTATATCCATGGAATTCTCCGTACGTAAATGAAGTATACATGTAGCCGCCATCCTTTGTTGCCCGGATCATCTTCCGCACAACATCGCTCATCTCTTTCTGCATATCTGTCAAATTACACTCCACCGTAATTCCGGTAGTTCTGTCATGAATTGAAGCATCCACATGATCGTCTGCCATCTGAGCAGACCAATCAGAGCGCGAACTGGAAGAAGGATGATTCGGAGTATCAACAGAAATATGAACCCAATTATGCGAAACACCTTCATATCTGATTATAAGAGGCCGAGCGGGAAATGCCGAACACTTTCGTGTCAGAATTTCTGACATGAAGGTTTTTGTTGACCAATCCGGGACTATTACTCTCGCTTTGTTTCGCCTGATTATAAATCCATGCTGTCAGGATTCAACAGGAAGTCAAAAACACTCATCACCAACACACCTTCTTCATTGTAAAGCGGTGCTATGGCATCTTTTGTGATTATGATTTTCTTGAACCCATCGCCTGTATTGACCAGAGAGCGTTGTTCCTGCTGCATTTTCTTTTCATCATGCATAGCAAATGCCGACTGAATATAGTAACGTTTGGAACCTTTATTGCAGACAAAATCAATCTCTAGTTGCTTTCTTATTTTTTTACCTGTCTGATCTGTTTCATTCATCACAACGACGCCTACATCGACGTTATATCCTCTGACTTTCAGTTCGTTGAAAATGATATTCTCCATCGCGT
>DGTF01000017.1 GCA_002394235.1 Eubacterium sp. UBA4343
TCGCGTCGGAGAAACCCGTCCCGGGTTTTCTCCTCGCGTTGCCGCTCTGACGAGCGGCATGGTCGGAAAGAGTGAGAAAGCAGTTGCCGGACTGATTTCCTATTGAGCGAATCAACAGAAAACGGGATTTCCGGAAAAACTAAATTTGCAGGAGAACGAAATTTACAGTACAAAAAACGAAATCTACAGTAATCCATAGTAATCCATAGAAATAAGAGCCCCCGGTTCGACTGCAGGTCGGACCGGGGGCTCTGCGCTGTCTACGATCCCGGCACCACAGCCTCCTCCGGCTTGATCGCAGGCTGAGCATTGGTCTCTGCGCTGTCTACGATCTTGGCACCACAGCCTCCTCCGGCTTGATCGCAGGCTGAGCATTGGTCTCTGCTCTGTCTTCGATTCCAGCATCAAAGCCTCTCCGGCTTGCCTGCTGCCTGAACCGGGGAGAGGGCATTATTATAGGTATTTCTCATGACCGTGTTCCAATCCATTGATTATCGAAATTAAGACGAAAAATGCACATATATTTGAAGATTATGTAGAAATAATTGCATGAAGATACTTATTTGTTGGTTGATTTGACGTTTGATGTGACATATTTTGACTATAATATTATTGGGTTTTTAGAATCTTCCACAAAAAATGATCCATAAAAAAGATAATAAGCATCAATTTATATGTGATACTACATGAAACAGCCTTGATATCGGATAATCCATCCTAATACCAGAGGTATGAACCCTTAATCAGTCATCACGGAAGGACATGTATTATGAAAAAACTACTTGCCCGAATCAGAATGCTGCTCAGAGATCGGAAACTCAGAAGGTTTTGGACACGATGTGTAAGCACAGTCGCCGCGATCGTCGTATTTATCACCACTTACGCCCTGGTGCTCCCGGCGATCACGATGGAGAGCGAGGCGGCATGCGGAAAGCAGGCGCATCAACACACGGACAGCTGCTACGAAAAACAGCTGATCTGTCAGCTGCAGGAATCTGACAGCCACCACCACACAGATGCCTGCTATGAAAAGGTCCTCGTCTGCGGAATGGAACCACACATCCACAGTCCGGAGTGTTATAAAAAGGACAGCTCCGCAGTCGCGGCGACCGGACAGACCTCGGCCGGAGCCAGGATCCTGGAGACTGCCGGCGCGGAGAGCCGGCTTAGCGAGGATGCCTATGACTCTGCGGCGGAATCCGCGGGGGCATCGGATGCTGCAGCTGCCGACCCTGCTGGAGTCGAGCCTGAGAGCATGGACGATGCCGTGGTCTCTGAAAACGGAGAGGACCCGGCCGGCGGCTCCGGAGCGGATTTCGCGGAAGATGCATCCGGTTCTTCCGAATCGGATTTTTCAAAAGATACGACTGACGGATCCGGGACAGACTTTGCAGAAGGTCCGGCCGGCGGCTCCGAGACGGATATCGCGGAAAACCCCGGCAGCGAGCCTGGAACAGAATTCGCGGAAGACACAGCCGAAGGGGCTGAGACGGACTTTGCGGAAGAAGACTTTGCGGAAGGCAGTTCCGAAGAAGCCGGGGCAGACTTCGCGGAAGATAGTTCCGACGAAGCCGGGGCAGACTTCGCGGCAAGCAGTTCCGACGAAGCCGGGGCAGACTTTGCGGTAAGCAGTTCCGAAGAAGCCGGGGCAGACTTCGCGGAAGATACATCCGATGGGACCGACGTGGACAATGCCGGAGCCCCCGCCGATGACTCCTCAGCGGCCGGCGCACAGGACCCGGCTCAGGATACTGCGGCAGATCCTTCACAGACCACCCCTGCGGCTCAGGAAGAGTCCGCTGCCGCTGGGACGACCGACGTCCTGCCTGAGGAACTCGCCAACGCGGAGGAGAGCCTCTCGGACGGCTATGTCCCTCAGCTTGAAGAACTCTACTTCCCTGCCCTCCTGACAGAGGAGACGGGATTCTATTACTACCATATCGGAGAAGAGGACGATGCCCCCGGTACATCCGCCGACATCACCGAGTGGAAGAAAGTGAATGATGACACTCAGCTGGCCCCGACCGACCTGGTCAAGGCCTGGTTGTCGTACACCATTCCTGCCGGAGCCCTCAACGAGACCAACCAGATCGCCCGCTACCGGCTCCCGGCCAACATCCACCTGACTGACGAGCAGATCCTTGCCATCAACAGTGCCGAGAACGGCATCGCCCTCCAGGCGGATCGCACCACCGAAGACGGCGAAAACGAATATCTCAAATACCTCGGAGCCGAGGCCATCGAGGGCACCAGGACTCCCGACCAGGACCTCATCGAGGGCACCCAGGAATACATCTCCGCGGCCGTCAAGGCGGAAAACATCTACGAGAACACCCTTGACGAAAACGGAAACTATGTAACTCCCGACGGCACCATCGCCCCCGACCAGGGCGCCTGCATCGGTCAGGACCTGATCTTCATCTTCAGCCCTTACACCATCGAGAAAAACCAGATCACCTATGACAAAAAAGGAAAGCCCGTGACCAAAGGCGAAGCCGTCAGGGGCTGGTTTGCCATGGACTTCAACATGGAACAGGTCGACTGGGTGGAGATCGACAGGACGGAGATTGACCGGGAGGAGATTGACCGGACGGAGATTGACCGGGCGGAGGAAGAGACGGACCTCGGCAACAGCGCGATCGAGAAGAGCGCGGAGATCGTCTTTGCCGCAGAGGATGAGGAGCAGGGGATCAAAGAGATCAGCGAGACCCTGAAACTGGTTGAGAAGAGCGCCGACGAACCTGCTTCAGAACCTGCAGATAAAGAAGAGGAAAAACCTGCCGAGGCCGCCGAAGAGACTACTGGTCCTGCTTCTGAAGGTGAAGAAGAGGCGAATGCTGCGAATACTTCGGCGGAATCTGAAGAGACCCTGCCTGAGAAAAAGGAGAAGGATAATGACAGGGCAGGTGCTTTGACGGCTGAAGGCGAAGGCTACAAAATCACATTAGAATACTCAGAGGATGCGGGAATTCCTGAAAATGCTTTCCTTGCTGTCCGTGAGATCACCGCCGAGACAGATCCGGAGGCTTATCAGTCATGCCTTGAGACGGCGAGACAGCAGATGAAAGCCTCTGGACAGACAGCAAATCAGAAAGTGGATGACGCGGCATCCAGATTCTTTGACATTGAGATCCTTGCTGAAAAGACAGGAAAAGACGGCGAAACTGTGCAGGAAAAGATTGAACCTGCCGCACCGGTGAATGTAAATATACAGCTTACAGAGGCCCCGCTTCCTGCAGAAGCAGTATCTGCATCCGGGGATGGCAGTGGGGATGGCAGTGGTTCCGGTCAGCCTGCTGACCCCACCGTCCTGCACTTTGCGGAGGATGGCGTTGAACAGCTGGAAGCGACAGTGAACACCCCGCAGGAACAGGAGAATACAGACTCGGAAGACAACACTGCGTCCGCCGCGGAGATTCGCTTTGAGGCAGAGAGCTTCTCGATCTATGGTGTTGTTTATACGGTGGACTTATATGCGAAGGTGATCAGTGCATCCGGTGAGACTTATGAGATTACGGTAACATCCGGAGAAGATGCAGAGATTCCGAAGGGGGCAGAACTGAGTGTCAGAGAAATCCTCTCGACGGACGAAGAGTATGCTGGCCTCTGTACTGATGCGGCTGTAGAGGCTTGTAGTAATGCGCAGGAACAGGGCATAGCGATGCCTGTACTTTCCGGTGCCCGTTTGTTTGATATTGAGATTCGGGGTGAAGACGGCAAAATTGAGCTTTCGGCACCTGTACAGGTGAGCATTCGCCTCGTTGGCCCGGCTGCGGCAGATCATACAGCCGTGGTGCATTTTGGAGAAGGCGGGACAGAAGTTTTAAACGCAAAGACAACAAAAGTCGATACGCTCAGAACACAGGGCCGCGTTGCTGAAACGGCGGAAGATACGGCATCTGAAGGGGCGGATTCGGAAAGCACGGAACCCGTTGAAAACGCGGAATCGGCATCGGAAATCCCGGAGGCTGCTGAAAACGCGGAGGCAGAATCGGAAGCTCCGCATACAGATGGGACTGCAGAGAATAAGACTTCTGTGACAGAAGTGAACTTTGAGACAGAGTCCTTCTCTGTTTATTCTGTCGTGAATGTCACGGATCTTGGTAATATAACAGGGAGCGATAAGAAGTTTGCCCTGGTCACCGGCATCGCCAACGATCCCGGATCGACCACGGGATATCACGAAACATGGGGACAGGATTATTTCACCATTATAGTCAACGCCCATGCAATGTCCGACCAGTACTTCTATGATAATCAGAACAGGATCGACGGCCTTCAGATCAGTCCTGTCCACACCTATGAGGACGGCACTATTTCCTACGTCGGAGGTGATCCGGTGCAGTGGCAGTTCATGAGCGCGGGGAACGGGAAATACTATCTGAGCGCCAACGGGAAGTATCTGCAGAGATTCAACAAGGAGGGCTATAACCATCAATGGGGATGGGAAGCGCGGCTTGTTGACAGCATAAACGACGCGACGCAGCTCAGTATTGAAGTCAACAGTGACGGAACGATTCTGATCTGTGATGATGGCGGAGATGATCAAAAATATTACCTGCATAACGACGGCAACGGCGAGTGGGCTACACGCGTATTTAAGTTCACGAATCAGGGCGTTAACACAAACTCTGCGGCATATCGCTTCAGGGTCTGTGAGGAATCCGATCGGTTTGACAGCTTTGCCGCGCGCAAGGTTTCCGTGCAGGATCTTACCGTCAATGACAGATTCCTGATCTACCGCAAGTTCGAGGACAGTCAGGGAAATGAGCAGCTGTACGCACTGGCGAGCGACGGGACATTTGTGCGTGTCTATGATGGCGGTGACACCGTGTACTGGCGCGAGACCGATAAGAACGTGTACTGGAACTACCGGCTGGAAGGCGGGTATTATTGTGTATATTCCACGGATCCGACAACAGGTAATACTGTTTACATCAATCCGATGGATTCACAGCCTTCCCGGACAATTACGACCGAGCCTTCCAGGCTGACGCTCATCGGCAAGGACAACGGTGAATACGGCACTGCGCTCGAGAATTGGGATCAGACTGCATACGACTATGCCGGTCTGCATGTTGCGCTCAATGATCAGGGCGTTCCGGTCCTGTCGACTGGCACACGCGTGGCGGGCACTTCCGACACGTTCCTGTTCGCGGTCGCAAGCACGATGCCAGGCTCGGCAGCAGAAACGGTTCAGACCGTAGACAGCGAAGCACTCGGCATCCATATCACCGTATTTGACTACGGAAGTGATGAGTATGAATACAATGCCGGCGACAAACTGGACGCGATGGCGGATGTGGTCGCAGACAACCGCGATGTTGCGAATAGCTATAATCCGCATCAGGCGAATTCCTTGGTAAAGCCGTATTTGGAAAACGACCTTCCTTCCAGTAAGACGCAGGGTGCCATGTCCGGATTGTTCACTGCAAACGGCAGCGCGGTCACATACTCGCAGTCCGGCGTGACAAATCTTTTCCTCAAGAGCTACTATGACGAAAACGGAATGTTCCGATATCGCTCGGAGGATAACTATGCCTATCTCGGAAAGGGTGGCAGCACCAGTTTCACTGTCTATCGTCAGGCGGCCACGCCGTATCCGGATGATATGTCGCCGGGTCATACCTATTACTCGCATGGCCACTACATGCCCTTTAATGATATTGACATGACCCAGAGTGTCCCCCGTCTGATGAATCAGTACGGAAATGCGTACACGAATGGCGAGATCGTTGGCGAGCTGCCGGTCGATGACGGCCGGACCTATGAGAATATCTACGGTACACAGGGTATTCCCAACTTCTTCACAGGCATGAAGATGGAGGCGGACTTCACCCAGCTCAAGGACGGCAGGCTGGAAAACGGAGACCCTATGGTCTTCAAGTTCACCGGCGACGACGACATGTGGGTCTACATCGACGGCGTGCTCGTGCTGGATATCGGCGGCATTCACGAGCCACTCAGCGGCACTATCGATTTCGCTACCGGCGAGGTCATTAATCCTACCGGTTCCAGTCTTGCCGGAAAGAAGACGCTCTATGAGATCTTCATGGCCGTACTGAATGACAGCAGTACGCCGCAGGCCACGAAAGACAGGATCAATGCCATTACCTGGAAGGATGTGGACGGTAACGGAACACCGGACACATTCGCCGACTACACAAACCACGATTTCAAGGCGTTCTATATGGAGCGCGGCGCAGGCGCGTCTAACCTGGACATTCAGTTCAATCTGAAAGTCCTGCGTCCCGGTGAAGTGGTTGTCCAAAAGCAGCTTCCGGATGGCGTCGATCCCCGGTTCGTCAATCAGGAGTACAGGTTCCAGGCGACGTTTAAGGACTATACAAATAATGACGAGGTAAAGCCGTTATTTGCGGGGCAGACGTATGGCACCGAGCAGGAAATGACTGCCTGCACAGGCGTTTACTATAAGGACCGCAAGGACGAAGAGGGCAATCCTGTTCCGGTTCCGGTGGATACAGACGGTTACTTTACGCTGAAAGCCGGCGAGGCAGCCGTATTCACCATGGCGGATAAGAAAATCGAATATACCATTAAGGAAGTGGAGATCGACACAGAGCAGAAGACGCAGCAGGTCGAGATCAACGGCCAGGTCGTCACTGTGAGCGATGGGACAGCGGATGCTGCCTATGCCCGGGTGGGCGACCGCAGTCAGCTCAATTATAAGAACCACCCTTACCTTCAGAATCTGAACATTGTCAAGCACCTTCTGCCCGTTGGCACCCGGGCCGGAGCCGGTGACGTGTTCGAGTTCCGCGTCTATCTGGAGACGACCACAGAGGTGGAAGGGGAGACCGTGCATCAGCTCGTGCCATATTCCTACGGGCCGTACTATGTCACCAAAGTCGTTGAAGGTGCGACGCACTACTTCACGCTGACCGGTACAAACAACGCCCCACAGGATAAGGGGACAACTCCGGTGGTCTGCTCTACCACCGGCCGAAGCGGCTCCATCAACAGCATTCCGCCTGAGTATACTGTTGTGGTTCCCAACCTGGCGGTGGGGACGCACTTCTATATCGAAGAGCGCCGGGACAACATTCCCGCCGGCTATGTATTTGATCATGAGGATCTTGTCCGGGATGATCAATATGATTATGACGACCAGACCCTGGGCAGTGATGAGGATATCATCAGCCGTATTCTCGCGCGCGATGAGAAGGATCATCAGGCATTTGATCACGAAACCATCGGCAAGATCAAGAAGGGGAAAGACGCAAAATCCGAGGTATTCAACAGAAAGGTCACTGCCAGTGTGCAGAAGCAGTGGCTGAAAATGAACGGACAGCCCTATACGCTCGAGGAGGCCCGTAAGCTCCCCGGCAGTACAAACGCCGTGATCACAGCGCAGCTGTGGAGAAAGAAGATCGTCGAGGAGCAGGGCGAGGATCCCGGGACGCCGGTCACTGTTACTTTCATGGTCAAAACGTCTGAAGAGAATGATGAGTATCTTCAGGTATCTGAACCGGTCACGGTGAAGAACGGCTCTGCAATCGAGTTCTCCCTGGGCGCCAGGGGAACGAGCCAGGCCCAGGAGATCCATTCTGATCCGGAACATACGATTTCCCGCAGCAGTGTATCCTCCAACCCTAAGATCACCTACTCCAACGGGCGGCAGAAGGAGAAGTGGAGCAAGTACACGATCAGCGGGCTCACCGAAAATACGATTGTCTACGCCACTTTTGATGCGGAGAAGGTCGGAGACGATTTTGTCGGGCTCTATATTGCTTCGATGGAGGAACCGGGTTCTTCGGAGACGCCTGTCGAGGAAAAAGTCGCGGATATTACTCTGAACAACGGCAACGGCTGGCTGCAGCAGGTCCCGATGGAGCAGGGGTATACCTACTTCCTGATGAATGTCGAAGAGACTGGTTTAGAGAGCTATACGCATCAGTACACCTTTATTGGAGAACCGACGATCACCACGGACGCGGGCGGCAACCTTATTATCGCGGTCGCGAACAAGTATCGCGAGCCGATCAACATCACCATTCAGAAGAATTGGGAACCTAAGCTGACAAGCGAGGAGGAGACCAATGCGTACATTAAGGTTGAGCTGCATCGCTACGCGAAGAAAACCAAGGGTCTTCTGGATGTCGTGTTAAAGGATAACTACGGAGCTCCTATTAAAGGTGCTGTATTCAAGCTGTATAAAGACGGCGTGGCGCAGGAGCAGGACTATGTCACGGATGTCAACGGCAAAGTCTCCGCAAACAACCTGGGGCCCGGAACGTATTACTTCCAACAGATCCGTACACCGGAAGGCTACAGCATGTCCGATTCCGCGCCGCGCACGGATAATTTTGTGGTCGAAGATGACAAAACAGCTCCGCAGGTGATGCATTGTGAGCTGCAGAACCAGGCGCTGGAGACGAACGGCGTCGCCACGATCACCCTGCTTGACAATAACGGGGACCCGATTCAGGGCGCAAAATACAATCTGATCAGTAGAGAAGGCACCCAGGAAACAGTGATCAGGGAAGGCCTTGTGACAAATACAGAAGGCAAGATCACGGTCTCCCAGCTCAGTGCGGGAACCTACTATTTCTTTGAGACAGAGCCGCCTGAAGAGTATAAGCTTCCGGATTATTGGCAGGATACGGACTTTACCGTGCTGGAACGTCCAGGGATTGTGCAGTATTTCAACCTAAGCATGACCAATGACCTGAAGGGAAAAGGTTATGTCGAGGTCACCTTGACCGGGCCTGACGGACAGCCGGTCAGCAACGCCATGTTCGAACTGTACAGGGAAAGCGAAAAGCTGGCAGAAGCTGCCACTGAAAGCGATGGTAATCTGACGTTCGGAGACCCAGTGAGACTGTCTCCGGATACCTATACGGTCAGGCAGGTGACGAGCGACGCTGATCTGCTTCCGGCAGCGGCGCCGAAGGAGTTCACTATCCTTGAGAACGGCAATCCGAACCAGAAGAAGGAGCTGTCGTTTACAAACGCATACAGAGGCAGGGGAACTGCCACCGTGACGCTGACGAGAAAGGATACGGGAGCGCCTATTAGTGGTGCGCAGTTTGAGCTGTATAAGGACGGCTCCTTGGTCGAGACAAAGGGGACGGATTCCAACGGTCAGCTGACCTTCGGTTCTCCGGATAAGCTGTCGGTGGGCAACTATTCTATTAAACAGATATCTACAGAGGCAGGGCTGGATGTTGTTGTGAACAGCTGGCCGTTCGCGATCCTGGAGAACGGCGATCCGGATCAGACGAAGTCCTGGACTTTGCAGAATGAGGAAAATGCCGGGAACGTGACGATCAAATTGTGGCGAAAAGGCGGGACGGGACAGTGGAACTGGGATCAGGTCGCAGTTTACCAGAACCTGAAACCCGGTACGACCTATTCGTTTACCGCTATGCTGAGCCAGGGGCTTTATCCCAATAATGTATGGTCCTATCAGGACGAATCCGATCACAATAATTATGATTCTCTGTCGGCGAATCAGCTGAGTTCCCTGAACTCTGACGGATGGGACAGCAGTACCAATTCTTATCATTTTACGATCACACCGGCAGAAGATAATAAGCTGTATTCCTATGTACTGGTCTCGGGTTGGGGTATGACAAACATTGAGAGTATGACCATGGACGAATCGAGTCGACAGGCCGCAGCGTCTGCGCCTGTTCGCGCCCTGTCTCGTCAGGCTGTGCAGTCTCAAATGCCGGGAACCCGTAAGGCAAGTACTGTGAAGTCCTCTGCCGGTATGCTTAAGGCTGACGGGAACAGCACGTTAACCTCGGACAGTGACACTGCAACGGACAGCACAGACTCCGGCAACGGTTCCGCCACAAGGGATATCCCGGCGACTGTCAGTCCTTCCGGCCCGCCGAGCGATGATTATATCGTAGACAGTACCTTTATGGAGACCTACACGATCACAAAGGCGGATGATAACTGGAAGCACGTGTTCTTGAACCTCGACAGGTATGATCAGGAGGAGAATCCCTACTACTATTACGTTGTGGAGACGGAATGTGTACCGGGCACCTATCATCTGGCGTCTTACAGTAATGACAATCTTACCGATACCGGTACGATTACGATCAATAACGAACAAAATCGAGGTGGACTAAACATAACAAAGACAGTCACTGTGAATAGTGGCGCAGTGCCAGCGAACAATGTTACAATTGCGGACGGCACATATACATTCACGATTACCGGGCCTTCTTATCCGGGCGGGCATGAAGAAACAATTACGGTAACGGATGGCGAGGCAGAGAGCAGTATTTCGCTTACTAATCTGATTGCAGGTACATATACTATTGCTGAGACCGGGAGTACAAATCCGAACGGGATTACTCTGGACGGAGAAAAAACAATTACGGTGGCACCAGGTTCGACGGCTTCACAAAATACAGCAGCCTTCACAAATAACCTGGAGACAACGCAGCTGACGGTAAACAAAGTCTGGAGCGACGGAGCAGACAAGCATACGCAGGATCAGGTGACCTACAAGATCTTCAGAGTCGCGAAAGTGGGAATGCTGGAATATGATCCCGAGGAAGTGACCGGTGCGACCGGCTTTACCGGTATTTTGGACGCATCGAATTCGTGGACGGAAACGGTTACGTATCTGCCGAAATCCGGATTATATACACCTGCGGGCGGCGATCCTGTAACGGCGGAGTTCAGATACTATGTTTCAGAATGTGAATTTGAAGGGTACAGATCAGTACCGGAAACAACGGTATCAGAGGACGGCGATACGTATACTGCTATTGTCACTAATACACCTTACGGATCTTTCGATAAGTACGAGGAAATAGCCATCGAAAAAGAGTGGCAGGATTCTGAAGGAAACAGAGAGACATCGGGCCATGAGGATGACACGATTACTTTCCGGGTGGCACAGAAGAAGTACAGAGCGATATATGCTTCCGGAGGCAACACTTCTAATGTCCTGCCTGTAAAACTGAATCTTTATGACGCAGATGGAACACTGAATGCTCTGTCAAGGACATTATATGTTCCCACAGGCGGCACTTTAAAGGTAACACCTCAATCCGGCAGTAATGGAAAAGTTGTAGGCACCGGTTTTGAGTATGCAAACGGTGAAGAAAGAGGCTCCGGATATACTTATCAGAAAACGATCGGAGCAGAGCGGGAGTTATCTCTCAGATTAAAGAAAACAGGAGATAAGTGGGGGACAACACAAAGTAGTACTGTCTGGAGAATCCAATTGGCTTCTGGAAGCAGTGACAGACCATTTATTGAAGAAGATGATTTGATCAATAATCTGGTTCTGAGCGGCAATCCGTCAGAGACAAACACCTTTGAGTACGCAATGGCGCTGAACACTGATCACGATAACACAGTCGTTACGCCCCTTCCGGGAGCGCAGGGAAGCGGAAGCGGAACAGGTGTCTGGAGTGGCAAGGTCTCAAATCTTCCGATGTTCATTAAGGACGGATCAAACTATTATTTCTATACTTATGAAGTCACGGAAGTAAAGATTGGAACGGATGAAGTACGGCCAACGACAGAAGCGGGATTTAACGGTGAAACATCGAAGTATCTGGTCAAATGGGAAGCGGCTGGTTCGGATGGATGGAAGATAACGAACCGGAAAAAGCCGGGAATTGATATAACGGTTAAGAAGCTTGCAATGGATGATCTGGACGATGCCTCTGCAGAAACACTGAAGGGCGCTGCATTCCGCCTGGAAAAATACCAGGATTCGACTTATCGTGCCAAAGATATGGCGTGGACAGAACAAGAGAAACAGGACACGGAAAATACGGGTCTGTTCTCATTCGAGGGTCTGACAGAAGGATACTATCTGCTTGTTGAAACTCAATTTCCCGCAGGTTATGTAAAGACAGATGCGAACCCGAGATTCAGGGTAAAGAAAGAGCGTGGCAACCTTATAGTTGTGCCCGTTGACGGAGAGGGTAATGATCTTACAAACGAGACTTCTGAAGTGATCAAAATCAGTAATGCTGCAGGGCAATCAGTTGTCTCCGTCGGCAACACTCCCGGCGCAGCCCTTCCGAATTCCGGCGGTCCCGGCACCCGCTTCATCTACCTCCTCGGCATTATGCTCGCAGGCCTTGCGGGCGCAGGGCTCGTGATGAAGCGGAAACGGAGAAACGCAGTATAACAAGAAACGCAGGATAACAAGAAACACAGGATAACAAGAACCACAAGAGAGGCAGGATCACCCTGGTGGTTCGGCCTCTACTCCCCGGCCTCGCCCGGGGCCGCTGATACACAGGTGATGCACAAAGGACGCTGGAACCGAAATCCGGTGTCTGGCCTCATGAACCGGTGTCGCGGAATCAGGGCAGTCTGTAGGGACTGCGGGGATAGTTCCTCATTTCATCAAAACAGCAGATCTACCAATAAATAACACCGGCTCTATGGACAGAACAGTCCCCAGAGCCGGTATTTAATAAGACAGGTGCATTCAATAATCCGTATTCAATAATCCAATGGCGATAGTATCAATCCTTCATTTTCCGGTCGTTGTATACTTCAAGGATCTTCTCCGGATCGGGATCATCCATCCCTGCGGCAATAGATGCAAACGGATTTTCAGCGGAGGTTTCCCACACCCAGGACATACGCATCAAAATAAATGCATAGTAACCCCGGAGGATTATTCTTTCAATCCTCCGGGGTATTCTATATCTTTTGAACCAAATCGCTTCGCGATGCTTGCCCAGCTTTCCTTTTTTGGATACAATATGGCAAATAGGTACGGCTAAAAATTGTGTGACAATTCTTGGAATTGTTCCTGTAAAAAAGAAAATCCATTATAGGGAGAATTGTCACACAATTTGCGCGACTCGGTTCAAAAGAAACACGTTTTGCCACATCCAATGGGGTGTGGCATTATTGATGTCTTGGGCAAAAAGCGTTTCTAAACTATTAGTGGCTTTTATTGTCGGCGTGACCGTGCTCCCACCCCCGTTGGCTTTGGTTCGGAGTCATGGTTGTGGTTCCCGCCCCCGCCCGGTCACGCCTGTGTTGCTCTTTTGTTGAAGAATACTGGGGTTACTTCACTGATGATAACGCTTCAAGGATGCTTTCTCTGGAAAGGCTCATGATTATTGCCGGTAGTACACGTTCGACATCCATCCCTATCATTTTCCCGGTAAGTCTCAGGCTTTTGTTTCCTAAAAGTGGTTTCGAAAGCTTGATCATGGATAATGCCATTTTCTTGATCATCCCCATGTGCAGATCTGCCCTTTTGTCTGTTGTGGTGTCCTTGTCCTGCTTCATTGTATAGTCGAGATTGAAATGCAGGCAGTTTTCTATACTCCAGTGGCCCCGTATTCCGTCCGCCAGCACTTCGATATCCGTCAGGTCAGATATGTAATACCTTGTCTCTGTGGTCTTTTTCGAGGTGATCAGGTTTTCGCACTCTTTTTTCACCATGATAAAGCTTTTGAGCCCTGCCCACTCATCGTCCTTCCCCGTGGGTTCATGCCATGCTTTGGCACGGTATTAGCGCCGGGTCTCGATCTGGCTGTGCATCTTTTCCGTTGTCATTATATAATCTTTGCCCGCTTTCTCCTCACACTTCTTTATGTTCTCCTCAGTAAAACTATCCACCGCATCCCTGTACAGAACCGCCTGGTTCTCCTTGAGGCCTCCTATGTAGTGGCCTTTTTTGTCTTTTATGATCCGGCAGGTCTTTTTCTGTGTGTTCAGGGCGTCAAAACTGACGATGCTGTTCTTCAGGTCCATCAGACTCAGCAGCTTCTGGCTCTCAGGTATCTCATTTGTCTTTGAAGGAATTGCGGTGGATGATATGCAGATGCCGCTCGACCGGTCATAAATGTTCAGAGTCTGCAGGTTCCTTTTTTCTTTCTCCGTCCCGTAGCATCGCCCGGTCCCGGTGTTGGACTTGCCGTCCACACAGATCTGACGGTACCCTTCCTCCTCCACGCAAGGCTGCGCGCTGTTTTCACTCAGGGCCTCCTCTATGATGCCCATGAATTCCTCCAGGATCTCCACAGTTGATGCCTGCAGTGTATATGTGTTGACCAGGGCAAGGGACCTCTTGAACGTGTCATGCGAGCATATCCCGTTGGAAAACGCATAAAAATTCCTGAAAAATCGAAGCTTTGCCTTTCCGAATGCCTCGATCTCTTCATAATCCGTATACCCGCACAGCACAGCTGTAAATACAACAAGCAGAATTTCCCTGATCGGATACTTCGTCCGCGCGCTGAGCCTGTAGTCTGTTACGTCGCAGAAAAGCAGCCGGATCTGCCGGGCTGCCTTATCCGTCAGCTGCTCTTCAAGTTTGTCCGGAATCCGGATCGGCCCCCTTTTATTCGAATAATCTTCCAGGACCTTCTTTATCTTTTGACTTCCCATAATTCCTCCTTCCAGGTGATCCTAAATCTGTCTGATATCTCTAATACTGGTTCAGGCACAAAGATGCATGAACGGTCTCCCTTCGTTTCGATCAGACAGATCATCGAGCAATAGGCCATGGCTTCAGGCAGCTTCTGCCCCAGGTTTTTCTCCATGGCATAGCTGATCATGGAGGCGGTTCTCTGTACCCCTGCAGCCTGCAGACGGCATTCATCCGTTTCTGAAAGAACATCCGGATAACGCAGACAGAGCCAGCTGGATGTGTACAGGCTGTAAGACCATACGCCGTATATATAGAAGAGTATGGCGGCGATATAGATCTTTTCGGCATCAGATCCATATGTCCTGCGCATCCCGGGGAGCATGTATTCCGTAAAATATACACATAATCTGGATCTCCCTAATTCTTTTGAACCAAATCGCGCAGGAGCGCGATTTGGTTCAAAACAGGAGGCTGGTCATAAGACGCCGATTATTTACCGCTTACCGTGATTGTAACAGACCAGCATGATTTCGACGTCTTCTAATCGCAGCTTATTGACGGATTTCAAGATTCAAGTTATAATAAGCATGCAAAAGACATATATTTGTATGTGAAATGAATAAAATTAGGAGGGGGAATCATGGCAGAACAGGCGTTGATCCAATTTCGTGTGGATAAGGACTTAAAGCAGGAAGTTGCGGATATCTGTGACGCTCTGGGAACGGATATGCCGACCGTCTTCCGTATGTGTATGAAACAGATCAAGATCGTCAGGGGAATCCCGTTTTCCACAAAGCTGCCGGAAACGGTGGTAACCAGATCTGAGGCACTGAATGCTTTCGACCAGCTGCGTCAGGAAGCGGCAGGGGCCCCTGAGATGAGCCTTGATGAGATCAATGAAGAGATTGCGGCGGCCCGGGCGGAGAGAAAGGACGGAAAGGCGGCTGTACTATGAAATGTTGTGCTGTTGTCGATACAAACGTACTCGTTGCAGCACTTCTTTCCAAAAGGGATGATTCAGCGACTGTCCGGGTAATTCGGGGCATGATCTCCGGGGAGTTCATCCCTCTGTACCATGAAGATATTCTGGCGGAATATGAAGATGTGCTGCACAGAAAGAAAAAGTATGATCTCTCCGAAAGTGCGATACAGACAGTGCTGAATGCAATCCGCCAGTTTGGAATCGAGGTATTCCCGAAACCAACCGGTGAAATTTTCATCGATGAAGATGATATCATCTTTTATGAAGTCGCCATGGAGAAGCGTGAAGACAACGCCTATCTTGTCACGGGAAACATGAAGCACTATCCCGTACGGGATTTCATCGTGACTCCGGCGGAAATGGTCGCAATACTGGAAGAGAAAAAAGCGCAGGAACGTAAAGAAAAAGAATAAACATGATTACAGAAACGGGCAAACCATATTGCAATGAAACACAGCCGCGGCATCTGATCCAGATGCCGCGGCTGTGTATTTTTCAGGCATTTGCCTGTGAAGGTTTCCTGTCGTTCCGTAATCAGGGTGCAGAGTGAAGCGGGCTGTGAGAGTCATTCGTAAGCATCAAATCTTACGTGTATTTCTCCAAAGTATACCAACAGGCATCCTACAAACAGTAATCATTCTCCCGGAGGTGCTCATTCGATGACGATGGTGTCATCCCCGGATACCGTTCTGCTTATTCTGTAATTGAGATAGCGGTCTTAATACTGGAAGCGGACGAGGGTGATATATCCATGCAGGCTCACAGGGTGGTAATAATCTGCTTTCTTCGTTTGGCGGAAGTGTAGGCGTCCTTGAAAGTTTTTTTGATGCCGCCGCCCAGCATAATATTCATGGGGGCGACGATTCCGTCGATGATCAGAATCCCCCTGTAGGGGAGGATGGTCGTGTCGATGAGGAGCGGCACCGGGTAGTAGGAAAACATTTCCTCCAGGCTTGATTGTATGCCGCGCACCTGATAGACAGCATTGTTGTCGATGGAGATCAGGATCGATCCTTTTTTCAGATTGCGTTCGAGGACGAAACGGCCATCGACGAGTTTTTTCCATCCGGCGACAATAGACCGGTGTTCCTGAGCCAGACCGCCGCCTTTTTCCTTCAGATAGTCATCAATGAGGGATAGGTTTTGCGTCAGGGCACAGGATATTTCTTTTACAGCTTCCGGGTCCAGATCCTCCGGAGAGCGAAGGTCGCGCAGGTCGTTGATGTGGAGCTTCATGTTGACATAATCCAGGAGCGGGAGCCAGAGTTTGTAAAAAAGCTTCCCGTCCTCCTCAGGGAGAATGGCGGAGGCATCTGTGATCGGGGGAAGCTCCACAGCTGGAGCAGGATCCTGCGCTTCTGTATGCGCATTCTCAGCAGCAGTCACGGATTGCGGTATTCCTTCCTGAGTCTCCTTAGATGCAGCTTCGCCCAGCAGTGCATCGCCCGTCTGTATATCCGCAGCAACAGTTTCAGTCTCAGCCTGCAGCCATTTGATTTCCTGCAGCTCCGAGTCCAGATTATCAAAAAACCACTCGTTGTCCCAGGAGGTCATGTTCGCGAGCTTGTCCAGACGATCCCGGAAGTGAGCAGCCAGGCGTCTTCCTTCTGTCGGATCCTTGATCTGATTAAAAGCTCTGATCATTGCCTGGATCATGTGCTCAACACTGCTGAAGAGGGAATCCGGCAGACGTCTGTAATCGGAGATGATCTCCGCTCCGTATTCTATGAAGCTCAGGCGCAGGTCGATCAGGCTCTCCGCAGAGGGACCGATTTTTTCAAAATTATTGATGGCCGTTCTGGCCGCGTCGAGATTGAGCCGCGCATTTCCGGAATTTGTGTAAAATCCCTTGCGGATCTTTTCCTTCGCCTCTGAGAGAAGAGCCTTTTCATAGGCCTCGCCGCCCATCCGGATATTCAGATAGGACGCGGCGTCGGGGCAGTCTTTGTAGAGCCCCTCGAGCAGAGCTGCCAGATCTTCTCTGCTGTAACCACGCAGCTCTTTTCGAAACTGAGCAGCGGTGAGTTTTCGGATCTTTATGCCGGCCATACGGACCTCCGTTTATTATTGAATGTGGTTTGGTTAAGTGCATCATACAAAAAGGTTGGTAATTGTTCAGCACCCCCGGGATTGCAGGTGCTTTGCACCTGCAATCCCGGGCTGACAACAGACCGTTTTACGGTCTCCCTGTTGTCGCACCAACAGGAATGTGTCTCATTTGTCCAAAATGCTCGCATTTTTGTCCTGCATGATGCCCATTCCTGCGGGGGCTGAACAGATACAAATATTGTAAATAAAGGCGCTGATTTCGTAAAGAAGCAAATGGAGGGGATGCATAACAGATTGAGTTAAGAGACAAAGGGGACGGTCCTTCCCGGCACATTTTTGATTTTCAAAACGTGCCGGGAAGGACTGTCCCCAATGTGGGCCAAATAACATCGAATAAATATCAACTTAATACAGAACCACAATAAAACTATTGCCTTGTAATAGTTCAAAAATTTTTTGAAAACTGAATAGTGAACTGCCTTGTATGTGGAACGGATTTAGG
>DGTF01000050.1 GCA_002394235.1 Eubacterium sp. UBA4343
GTAGTGTCAAATGAATTATGAAAAAGTCGAGTCAAAAAATTAGGCTCAAATGAACCTTGAAAAATGCAGATATTGATATCTAAAAGCTCTCCGAGGGCTTAGGGCGCTGCCCTAAGAACCCGCAAGGGACTCGTCCCTTGACCCGTGCACTGGGCTCTGCCCAGACCCGTCCTCGCCGGAAGCAGGGAAAGGCGCACTTGCCCCTTTCCCAATCAAGAGGATAATCCGTGAGCCTTTTGTCAAGAGGCTTTCGCGGCATAACGGGGCCCTTGCCCCATTATTCCACGGTCCTCTTGACAACGGCTCCGCTCCACTTAGGCTGATGCCGATTGTTGCATGTTCAGGATAGTCTGTTGTCCCAGGTAGATCAGCAGTTGCCACTTGCCCGGCATGTTTTCACCGTTTTTGATGACGTCGTTCTCGACTAATGGCCGCTTGTATCTGTGCAGCTTATGTGGCCGCAGGAAGTTGTAATACGCGACCCATAGGGCCAGATCGTAGTTGGCACCGTCATAGTTGTCGAATCCATTGGTTGGTCGATAGGATGCCTTATAGGTACGGTTTAGACGCTCGATGATCTGCTTATAAGGCCGGAATTCTTTGGAAACCGCATCTTCGTTTGTAAGGCCGATTACCTGAGTGATCTCGAACTTAAATGCATCATCTGCTTCATGGTAGAACTGTTGAGCTGCGAGTGGATAAGCACTATAGCCATCCGCAATGAAACGGAAATTCTCCGGCAGTTTTTTCAAATGCTGAAAGGCCATCCGCATGGCCATGATGCACGGCCCCACACCGCGATTGTCTGATATCTGGTAACCGACTACAGCACGGGAAACGACATCGATGATGAACCAGATATAGCCTTTGATTCCGCGGACTTTGATATAGGTCTCATCGGCAGCAAAAGTGCTCCCTTTTTCGTATGGGTATGTATCGACAAAGGGTTTGACACAGATAGCAGCGGTCTTGCAGTAATTAGCAATCTGCTGATGCGAGATGGAGATGCCGTGGATATCCTTTAGGGCCTGCGCAGTTTTGCGCAGAGAAAGACCGAGGTTGATGCGGTAGGAAAGACACAGGGACATGATATAAGCATTGTGTTTGGAAAATTTTAGTGAGGAAGCGTTCTTCGGAAGGGTAGTGATATCCATCTTGAAGAAATCTATTGTGAACTCACGGTAGATGTAATGCAGCTTATACTTATTCTTTCCGTACGTTTCCTTGAGATCCTCTTTGTCGACTTTCTTCAGGTTGTGAAGATAATAGGAGCACTTGGGATTGACGCACTTATGGACAACGAAATGCTTGCGGTCTTTCCTGTGAACAAGGGAATAGCTGCAGTAAGGGCATTTAAGAGTGACAGATTTTGAAAAACGGTTCTCGCCTGGAGAGAATAATGTTTCGCATATTTTGCACTTGAGCTGGCCGGCTTTACCGTTATTACGGTACAGATAAATCTGGGGCGCCTTGCAGAAAGGACAGGTGCAATCTTCGGGGATATCACATTCAGAGTGACGCCTGACAGGCTTGACAGGTTTGCCGTATTTCCACTCGAAATAACTGATGAGACCTTTCCAGTCCCAGTCATGATGGTGATATACGATCTTCGGGAGCTGATCCACTTTGAATTTCTGATATTTCGGAGAGTGGGAGTCATCAAAGGCCCACTGCTTGAGCGGGATATATCTGCAGATAAAATTGATCAACCAGCAGTTTTGCTGATAAAGTTGCTGGATTAATTGAAGTAAATAAAGTATAATATCCATGAGCAATGTCTCCTTGCGCAATAGCGCGGTATGATAGATGTTTGGTCACTGATATTATACCAAAAAAGGGAGGTCATTGCTCTTTTTATTGCAAACTTCCCCAAAATCAAGGTTTTGTAACAATAAAACAGGTAGTAAAGTTGACACTACCTCTAACAGGAAGGGGAGAGAAATATGCCAAAATTTGAAATCATAACGGGAGATATTACAAAAGATCATAACGTTCAGGCTATTGTTAATGCAGCGAACAAGTCGCTTCTTGGCGGTGGCGGAGTGGACGGTGCAATCCATCGTGCAGCGGGAAAAGAACTTCTGGCTGAATGCAGGACTTTGCATGGTTGTGAGACAGGGGAAGCAAAGATTACAAAAGCTTACAACCTGCCCTGTAAATATGTCATACACACGGTCGGCCCGGTATGGCATGGAGGAAAAAATGATGAGCCTGAGCTGCTTTCTAACTGCTATTACAATTCTCTTCAGACAGCAAAGGAAAACGGAATTCGAAGTATTGCTTTTCCAGCTATTTCCACTGGTGTATATGGTTATCCGCTGGAAGATGCAGCGAAGACAGCGATACAGGCCGTAGTACATGTTCTGTGCAGTGACAAGGATTCGTTTGACCGGGTTGTATTTGTAATGTTCTCAGAAAAGGATCGAAAAATATATGAAGCTGTCCGGGACGAATATTTCAGCGATTACTCGTATTTATGGGAATAGAAAAGTATCTGCGTACGACATCGGCTTCCGTACATGTCAAAAAAGACAAATCCAATAGAAGCCATGTACAGAGCAGGAAGCAGTACGTGCCCAATCAGATGAGGAGAAGAATTGCCACGTACGGTGCCGGCTTCCATACATGTCAAAAAAGACAAATCCAATAGAAGCCATGTACAGAGCAGGAAGCAGTACGTGTTAAATCAGATGAGGAGAAGAATTGCCACGTACGGTGCCGGCTTCCATACATGTCAAAAAAGACAAATCCAACAGAAGCCATGTACAGAGCAGGAAGCAGTACGTGTCCAATCAGAGGAGAAGAAGAATTGCCACGTACGGTGCCGGCTTCCATACATGTCAAAAAAGACAAATCCAACAGAAGCCATGTACAGAGCAGGAAGCAGTACGTGCCCAATCAGATGAGGAGAAGAATTGCCACGTACGGTGCCGGCTTCCATACATGTCAAAAAAGACAAATCCAACAGAAGCCATGTACAGAGCAGGAAGCAGTACGTGTCCAATCAGAGGAGAAGAAGATAAGGAGGAATGGATGGTGTTATTTGTATGTTATCCGAAATGTTCTACATGCAGGAAGGCCCAGAAATGGCTTGATGATCACGGTATTCCGTATGATTTCCGTGATATCAAAGAGCAGAATCCCACGGCGGAGGAACTTGCTCTGTGGAAAGAAAAAAGCGGTCTGCCGATGAAGAAATTTTTCAATTCATCCGGTCAGTTGTACAGGTCGCTGGGGCTGAAGGATAAGCTGAAGGATATGAACGATGAGGAGATGCAGTCGCTGCTGTCCACAGACGGAATGCTTGTGAAGCGGCCGATTCTTGTGGCTGGAGACAGAGTGCTTGTCGGCTATAAGGAAACGGAGTATCAGGAATTAAAGGACTCTGTCAGCAGAGGAGTGGAAGATGAGTAATCATTGCCGCGCCTGGTCAGAAGGCGATCCGATTTTAGAAGAATATCACGATCATGAGTGGTGCAAGGTCAATCATGATGACCGTTTTCAGTTCGAAATGCTTTGCCTGGAGGGGGCCAGTGTCGGTCTTTCCTGGAAGACGATCATGCATAAGAGGGAGAGTTACCGGGCCGCTTTTCATGGATTTGAGATTGATGCCTGTGCGGCCATGACAGATGAGGAACTGGAGACGCTGTTATCGGATCCGGGGCTGATCCGGAACCGGAATAAGATTTTCAGTGTACGGAAGAATGCCAGAGCTGTACAGAAGATTCAGGAAGAATTCGGCAGCTTGGATGCCTACCTTTGGAATTTTACGGACGGGCAGCAGGTGGATGGTCACTGGGAGACTGTTGAGGAGGTGCCCGCGGTCTCGGAATTGTCAGCAAAGGTGAGTGCGGATATGAAGAAAAGAGGCATCAGCTTTGTCGGGCCGGTGATCACACACTCTTTCCTGCAGTCGATCGGGATCGTGAATGATCATCTGGCAGATTGTGAATATCGTTGAGAGAGCATCGAACCATGAAGCAATATATTGCAATAGATCTGAAGTCTTTTTATGCCTCTGTTGAGGCCAGGGAACTTGGCCTGGATCCGCTGACGACGAATCTGGTGGTGGCGGATGTATCCAGAACGGAGAAAACGATCTGCCTTGCGGTTTCGCCGTCACTGAAATCCTTTGGGATTTCCGGCCGCGCAAGGCTTTTTGAGGTGGTGCAAAAGGTGAAGGAGGTCAACCGCCAGAGACAGGGACGTGTGAAGGAGTTTACCGGAGAATCGAGTAATCTTACAGAATTGAACCGGGATCCGTCTCTGAAGGTTTCCTATATCGCGGCCACTCCGCGCATGTCTCTTTACATGGAATACAGTACCAGGATTTACCAGATTTACCTGCGTTACATTGCGCCGGAGGATATCCATGTATATTCGATTGATGAGGTTCTGATTGATGCGACCGGATATCTGAAAACGTATCACCTTACCGCACATGAGCTTGCCATGAAAATGATGCGCGAGGTGCTTCGGGAGACCGGGATCACAGCGACTGCAGGGATTGGAACGAATCTCTATCTGGCGAAAATAGCGATGGACATCATGGCAAAAAAGGCTACGCCGGATGCGGACGGCGTGCGGATTGCCGAGCTGGACGAGATCAGTTATCGAAGAAACCTGTGGGATCACCGGCCACTCACGGATTTCTGGCGGGTTGGCAGAGGATATGCAAAGAAACTGGAGGCTGCCGGCATGTATACAATGGGAGATGTGGCCCGCTGTTCCGTGGAAAATGAAGAAATCCTTTACCGCATGTTCGGGGTCAATGCACAGCTGCTTATTGATCATGCCTGGGGGTGGGAACCGTGTACGCTGGATCTGATTAAAGCTTATGAACCGGAAGACCGCAGTTTTTCCTCGGGGCAGGTGCTGATGTGCCCTTATACCTATGAAAAAGCCCGTGTGGTCGTGCATGAGATGGCGGATGCCGCGGCGCTGGATCTGGTGCAGAAACGGATGGTCACGGATCAGGTTGTGCTGACCATCGGATACGAGAACCTGGAGGGACAGCCCGCCGGTTATAAAGGGGAAATAACGACAGACCGTTACGGCAAGAAAGTGCCGAAGCATGCGCATGGGACGGAAAATCTGTCCCATCCGACTTCTTCAGGGGAAATGATTGTGGATGCTGCGCGGAAGATATATGCGCGCACAGTAAATCCCGAACTGCTCATCCGCCGGATCTATCTCGGGATCAATCACGTGACTTCGGAGGAAAAAGCGGAGGCGTCTGCATATGAGCAGATGAATCTGTTTACTGATTTTTCTGAGGAAGAAAAAACGCAGGAGAACCGGAAAAAGGAGCGTTCCATGCAGGAAGCGATGCTGAAAATCAAGAACAAATACGGGAAGAATGCGATTCTGAAGGGTGTCAATTTTGAGGAAGGCGCGACAGGAAGGGACCGCAATCGTCAGGTCGGAGGACATAAAGCATGAGCAGGGGAAAGAAATGGCCTTATGAAGATATCGTAAATCTGCCGCATCATGTGTCAGATACACACGCGCCGATGCCCATGGAAAAGCGTGCCGCACAGTTCGCGCCGTTTGCGGCTCTGACGGGATATGAGGATGCGGTCGAGGAAACGGCGAGGCTGACGGATGAGAAAATCATGCTTTCGGAAACAGAGATCGATGAATTGAACCGCAGAATCAGAGATGCCATTTCAGAAAAGCGCCGGATTACGATCCGGTATTTTGTGCCGGATGAAAAAAAGTCCGGCGGTTCTTACGAGACGGTGAGCGGCAGAATTAAAAAAACGGAATCCGGAGAAATCGTTCTGGAGAACGGACTCCGGATTCCGGCAGAGGATGTGGCCGGGGTTCAGGAGGATTGAACACCTGGCCATGCCGGCCGGTCAATGGGTATCCCAGCCGAGCTGCTTTCTTTTTTCTTTCATATCATGTACTATTTTCTCGCCGAGACGCACAGGATCCGTATCCACGTTCATCGCGGAGCCGAGTGTCTCAAGCGTTCCCAGTTTTAAATATTCAATCACATTTTTGGAACCGTAAATCTGTGCTTCGACACAATGGTAGGAGCTGATGCCGTTCAGCCTGAACCCGAGCGCGGCATCGATGCCTTTTTCATTGCTCCATTCCGGAGATGAGAAAGCGAAGGGAAGCTCGTACATCTTTTTCCCCAAAACTTCTGCGATTCCGGCAAAGATTCCGGATGACCGGGTATTGTCAATGCATTCTCCGACATGCCATACCGGCGGAAGGTCCGGTTCCAGAAAATCTTTGAGACTGCTTCCGGCTTTTTCCTTTCCGGATACAGCACAGTACCCCAGTTTCATAAGGGGGAAAGAAGCACATCCGTTTGACAGGATCAGAATATTGTTTTTCAGGAGGACATCTGCCAGGTCAACGATGCACTTTTCATACAGCACCTTCGGATTGTTGCATCCGACCATATTGACGATTCCGAGGATGCGGCCGTCTTTGATGGCATCTGCCAGCGGCTGCATGCTTCCGAAACGGCGGTGGATGTATTCTACGGAAAATCCGACTTCTGCTTCCGCTTCGTAGGGCGGTATATATACGGGAATGCCTTTTCTTTCTTCAAAACTATCAATTGCGCGCCGGACAATTTTCTCTGCCAAAGCCTTTGTTTCTGCAATGTTGGAATGGTGATGGTCGTATTCATAGCGCTCGGCGCCGGGAAGACGGGCGGATTCGCTGGTGGTAACGACAGTTGTCCGGAAACACCGGGCAACTTCCATGATGGACGGGAACACATCCTGAACATCTGCGACCCACAGATCCAGCGCGCCGGTACCAAGGACCAGCTCCGCGGAGACGGCATTTGAAAGAGGAATTACACCTTCATAACGGTACATCGCGGAGAGACCGGAACAGCAGATGCCGTAAAAGCGAATCCCTTTGGCACCTTTGGATTTTGCGAGGGATACGAGATCCTCGCGTTTCCCGGCTGCGACGATCTGGCTTACCAGAAGCGGGAGATGACCATGTACCGCGATATTTACATATCCTTTTTGGAGAGCACCGAGGTTGACTTTGGACGTTACTCTGTCGCCTACGCCGAACAGGCTGTCTGTGGCGATGGATGCGCCCACAACGCCGGAAAAGGTAAAAGCAAGTCCGCAGCGGAGAAATTGCTGCATCACGGAACGCCAGTCCCCGTCAGTTCCGCATCCGCTCTTGTGATAGGCTTCAAACACTTCGTGGTAGGCGCTGACTGGAAGGATATCCAGTTCCTCCCAGACTTTCTGCCGCTCCGGAACTGCACAGGCGGAGATGGTCTTATATTCTGCCGGTACGGTACGCGAAAGATCTTCCAGAAGCGCGTCAGCCAGATCCCGGGCTACGTGCCTCAGTTGTCTGTTTTTCTGTTTGATTCCGAAGGCTTCCGCGGTCTGACGAATCTTCTGCTCGCCGAGGATCGGAACATCCAGCTTTCCTTCAGCGGCCCATTTGAGTGCCAGCATTACCTCTCTGGCATGCATTCCGTGCTGCGCCGCGCCTGCAGCGGCAGAGCGCAGTAGATTGCGGGCGACGATCAGATCCGCGTCAGCGCCGCATACGCCACGGGAGGCCTTCGCAGTAATCCGGCAGGGGCCCATGTTGCAGTTTTTGCAGCAGATTCCGGCAAGGCCGAAATTGCACTGCGGTTTTTGCCGGTCAAAACGGTCAAAAGCGGTGTCGATGCCCAGCTGTTCCATACGAAGGAGCATCTCCCTCACGGCCGGATCCGGTGTTTGCTCAAGCACATCCTGCTTTGACGGGAACGTCTTGCGGTACTCTGAAACGGCATTCATGTAGTCGCTGATAAAAGCCTGCGGATCATCGCTGTCATCCTGATGGTCGGACTTGACAATGACCGTCGGTACACCGTGCTCATCAAATCCGATGATATTGCGGTGAGAGTGGATGTGCGCCGGAGAGTGCTCCGGCGTCTGTGTCTGTGTATTTGCAGCGGAATCATTCTCCTGTGCATGTGTGTGTCTGCTCATGATGTCAACTCCTTTGATAGATTTAGATGTAGTACTCAATATAAGAATCGGTCTTCATATGGAACAATTCAAAAATCCGGTCACGAATGTGAAGAAAATTATCCTGTGTTCTGTCTCTGTGTGCACCGAGCGGAACTTTGACGATGCTTTTAATTCGTCCGGGATCTGCCATCATGACAACGATCCGGTCGGCAAGGAAAACCGCCTCCTCAATATCGTGCGTAACAAAAAGAATGGTTTTTTTCGTTTCCCGCGAAAGCTGCAGCAGGTCTTCCTGAAGTTTCATTCGCGTAATTGCATCCAGTGCGCCGAAGGGCTCGTCCATGAAAAGGATTTCAGGATCGACGGCCAGACCTCTTGCGATGGCGACTCTTTGCTGCTGGCCGCCGGAAAGCTGACGGGGATAGCGGTTTTCCAAACCTTCCAAACCAACCATTTTCATATATTTGTCTGCAATACTTCTGCGCTCGTTCTTCGGAATTCCCTTCGCTTCCAGACCCAGTTCAATGTTTTTTTGTATGCTTCTCCATGGGAAAAGACCGTAATTTTGAAAAATGGTAACTCGTGAGGGGGAGGGCGCCGTGATTTCCTCTCCATCGATCGTTACTGTGCCGCTGTCCAGCTTTTCAAACCCGGCCAGAACATTTAAAAGTGTGCTTTTCCCACAACCGGACGGGCCGAGCAGACAGACGAATTCTCCTTTTTCAATGCCCAGAGAAACATGATCCAGAGCAAGGAATTCTTTTTTGTCCTGTATAAATTGTTTGCATGCATCTTTGACTTCTATGTACATCACGCGGCACCTCCCCATGCTTTCAGAATCCGTTTTTCAAGCAGCCGGAGCAGTCCGTCCAGCAGAATCCCGATCAGTCCGATGACAAAAATGGTTGCCAGCAGCACATCTGCCCGGATATTGTTTCTTGCGTCAATGATCTGATAGCCGAGCCCCGACTGCGCGCCTACCATTTCTCCTGCCACGAGAAAAATCCATGCAGTTCCGAGCGCCAGATGGATTCCGTTCGCAATCTGGGGGAAGGCTGCCGGGAAAATGACTTTCCATGTCAGTGCTGGCTGTGTTATTCCGTAGTTTTGAGAGACTTTCAGGTACAAAGGGTCAATTCCGCCTACAGCAGAGACGGTTGACAGAAGTACCGGGAAGAATGCGGCAATGAAGATGATGACAATCGCAGGCACGTCACCGATGCCAAACAAAAGAACAATAAAAGGCATCCAGGCTGTTGGAGAGATCGGGCGCAGAAGCTGCAGCGCCGGATTGACATATTGAAATACCCGGGGCATTCTTCCAAGCAGAAGTCCGAGAAGGACGGCAATCACAACGGAGCTGATATAGCCTGCCGCAAACCGTACCATGCTGGTTCTGATGTTCTCAAACAGAATACCTTTTTGTGCCATCTCGATAAGCGCCGCAAAGGCCATCCGCGGAGAAGGAAACAATGCGGAACTGTAATTGCTGACAGAATATAAAACCTGCCAGATCAGGATTAAAATCGCGATCGATACAACAATATTTTTGAGGGAAATCCATTTTTTCATACTCTTTGTGTCTCCTCTAAGGGTCTGGTTGTAAAAAACGGGATTGATCAGAAATCATTCTTTACAAAGTCTTCGTAGGAAGGCGGATTGTCGGATAATCCATATTCCCTGACTTTTTCTGTCAGAGTTTCATAATCTTCCCGGGTGATATCCAGATCATGATAAGAAATCCACTGCAGAGATTCTTTCAGTACCTCTTCAGATTGTCCCAGATATTGCTGTGCAATTTCCATCTCTGACTCCGGGGAAAGTGAGTCACCCGCTGTTTTATAATATTCGGTAACCGTTTTTGCATCCTCCGGACGATTCTCCAGAAACTGATCCGTCAGAACGAGAGCGCAGCAGAAAGAGTCTTCCCACAGTTCATCAGAAGTATACAAAACTTTTCCGGCGCCAATAGATACGCCCATGGCACCAAAGGGTTCTGCGACACAGTAACCGTCAATCTGACCGCTCATTAAAGAGGCGGGCATTTCAGTCGGCGCAAGTTCTGTCACATGAACATCCTCTATGGTGAGGCCGCCTTTATTCAGCGCCTCATTCAGAAGGATATAATGAGAAGACTGCCGGTGCGGAATCGCGATTGTTTTGCCGCGGAGATCCTCAGCGGCTGCAATGTCCTGTGAAGTTATCAGGACATTTCCGTCATGATGGCCGAGCGCCACAGCCTTGATGCCGATCCCTTCTTCCTTTGACTTCATCGCAAGTTCGATCAGGACGGAAGCACCGTCTACCCGGTTTGTGTTCAGCGCATCCATCAGTTCCGGCCAGGAACCGTATTTGACCAGTTCTACCTGCAGGCCGCTTTGCTCCTGCAGCTGCTTTGCTTCTTCCAGAACAGGCAGGGCATGTGTGATTGGCAGATAAGCAATTTTTACGGTATCTGCGTCAGCCGTTGTTCCGGATTGCCCGGAAGCACATCCGGTCTGGGCGATCATGAAAACCAGGATAGAAATCAGAATGGACAGATTCCGTTTCGCGTTGTTTCGGTTCGGTGCCTTTGCTTTTTTTGCTATTTGCGTCATCATTTGCCTCCCTTTTGAAAATAGATAACATATTAAGCATATAGAAATAGTATGATATGAAATATAAAACAAGAAAGAGGCTTTGTCAAGGGAAAATATTTCAAAATATCTGCGGGTATAAAAGTTTCAAAAGAGCCGCAGCTGCGGATCGATCCAGCTGATCTGTCTGGCTTCATGAATCGTGTCCCATTGATTGACGTGTCCGATCAGAAGCGGAGAGTCCGGATCATGCTCTTTCATGGCCTGTCTGACTGCCTCCTGATCGGCGTTGGCATAGCAATACCGGCAGAAGTGGCCGCATGTATTGTAGGCTCCGATGTCGCCGGCGATATAGCAGGCGCATTCCTTCCGGTTATTGGGATTGGGCGGCAGGTTCAGATTCTGACCGATGGCCGTTTCGAATACGCTTTGTGTCATGCAGCCGGAACAATCGGCCCCGACAGATGCCAGGCGCGGATCTTCCCCGCAGGGTTTGATGGTCATGTGATGAGCTGCAGCGATTTTTACCAGTTTTTCTGTCAGGGATAATTGTATATCGAAGGGAACAGCGCGTACCTCCGGAAAGTTCCGCTTCACCTTTTCGTACAGATCGATGAAACTGATCACAGCAGTGTGCGTATAACCGTCAAGTTTCTCACACATGGCGGAGAATTCTTCGATATGGCGGTCTGCAGTCCAGATAGTGTCTATCAGAATCGGGTCATACCGCCAGCACATATTGTCAGCTCCGACCACTTCTGAAAGCTTTTGAAAGGTTTCGATGACAGTAGTTTTGTCCGGCACATTCGGTTCCAGATCTTTTCCATAGGGAGTGATGGTCACGAACCAGTATTGGCAGTAGGGCTGCAGCAGTGTCCTGTGTTTCAGCATCGGCGCAGGGTTTTTTGAGCAGAAAACAATCAGATCAACGACAGACGGATCCAGCCGGTAGCGGGTAATGGATGCCGGGTTGAACGGATTGCGCACAAGGACATAGCCTTCCTGCAGCCGTTTCGCGAACCAGGCGGAGTAAAATGCGGGTATGTCTGTCCGGTTTCCGGTCTGTATAATCATGAGATGCTCCTTATATCAATGTCATTATTGTCTGTCAGCGGGTTACTTTGTTCATCGATCGCCTCACGGAAGCCTTTCAGCGCATCGAATGGCGCAAAGATCTTGGCGCGTCTTCCGGGATCCATGGGAGGGTGGCGCAGCCAGAAGTCATCAAATTTCTGGTGGCGCGGCCTTCCGTGAAGGAAAAGCGAGCGATGCCTGAAGGATGCGGGCATGGGCATATAGCCGGGGGCGGATGGTGAACGGGTAGCTGTGTTGGCTGTATTTGCTGCCGGAGCGGTCATGGTCTTTACCTCCGTATCGTTTATGCTTTGTGTCCCCCGATCTGTTCGTTGCGTTCCATTGCGGTTGCTCCGTCACGCAGGTTGAGCCCTTTCACAATAGCGTTGCAGCCGTATTTTCGCCGTATTTCCAGCATGGCCCCCTGAATCCGCCTTTCACGGTCGAGAGAAGAGTAGTCTGTAAATAGATCCAATTGGAATATTCCGTCATCTTTCTCGATTTTATCGGCGGTGACATCGATGCGGCGGAACAGGAGACGGGGATCCGACTTTTTGTCAAACTGAGCAGCGAGGGCCTCGGAAATGACGGAGACGGAGTTGGTCCGCACAGCAAGTCTCACGGTTCCGCCGGTGTGTTTCGGGTGCGGACGGCCGTAAAAATCAATGCTGACCGGCCCGTCATACTCCGGGACTTCCTCGAGGCTTCTCCAGTCATAACTTACCCACCAGGTGAAGGTTCCGGCAATCAGATTTTTCTGAAACATGTCATGGCAGAGAACGTCAATCATTTCCAGAAAAACAACTCTTGCTTCCGGATATTTGTATGGCCGGGGCAGTACCTGACCGTTGCTGAGACTGTGGGAATCCGCATGATAGTTTTTGATATCTGTCATCCGCACAGGCTCGATTCCCCAGGCATGGTCAATCAGAATTTCTCCGTCGATGCCGAACTCTTTATAGAACCAGTCTTCGTCGAGGACGGACTTCAACGCGACTTCTCCCATTGTGAACAGGGAGCGTTTCTGCAGACGTCTCGCCTTCCCGGGACCAATCTGCCAGAAGTCCGTGAGCGGACGGTGGTCCCACAGCAGGTAGCAGTAGGAGTCTTCATTCAATTCCGCGATACGTACACCGTCCCGGTCCGGTCTGGCTTTTTTGGCAACGATATCCATGGCGACCTTGGCAAGGTACAGGTTGGTGCCGATTCCGACTGTGGCTGTGATGCCGGTCGTTGACAGAATGTCCCGTATGATCGTCATCGCCATAACATGTGCCGGGTGGCGCCCGGTCTTCAGGGCCTCGGCGGTGTACAGGTGCAGATACGGCGTGGCGTAGATAAAGCTTTCATCTATACTGTATACATGAACGTCCTCCGGCGCGGCGTAGCGCAGGACAACGGAGTAAATAAGAGCGGAGATCCGCTCATACTCTGCCATCCGGGGGACAGCGATATAATAATAAACTCTGGTGTGATGCGCAGCCTCGTACCGCCGGATCGCCTGCCTGGCCTCAAAGAGGCGGGGCCGGGAGGGCACACCGATCGCCTTCAGCGCCGGAGAGACAGCAAGGCAGATGGTCTGGTCAGAACGTGAAGGATCAGCCACCAGCAGATTGGCCTTCAGCGGGTCGATTCCGCGATGGACGCATTCCACCGACGCATAATAGGACTTCATGTCTATGGCAATATAGCAGTCTTCCGGCAAAAGGAGTCTTTTCGGACAGGCCTTTTCTTTAAGCGAAGATTTTGTATCTGTGTTTATGCCGGCATACGGTAGTTCCTTCTGCATCTTTTGTTCCTCCGGATGATTGCTGCATCCGGAGCGCTTCAGAACGGGCCCGATTTGATAATGTTGGCAAGCACGCCCTGAATCTCGATATCGGTGAAATACATATCCTCAAAGGCTTCGTTCTCCGGATGCAGATAATTACGTCCTCTTTCTTCGTCATAAAGCAGTCTCTTCAGCGTATTCTCATGATGGTCGACAAGCGCGACCACGATATCGCCGGCTTTGGCGGTCTGCTGCCGGCGGATGACAACGTAGTCTCCTGACTCGATGCCGGCGCCCATCATACTGTCGCCCCTGGCGCGGAGAATGAACATATCTTTATCTCCGAAAATGGCAGTGGGCAGAGGAATGAAGGCTTCTGTCTGCTCTTCCTCCTCGACCGGTTCACCGCAGGCGATGCCGCCCACCAGAGGAGCGTTGCGCGTGGAAAATCCGAGTCCGTGAATCATATCTGTCAGAATCTCGCCGGCACGGTAGGAGATGATTCCGCGCTGATCCATCTCCAGAAGATATCTGTGGGCGGAACTTTTGGAAATGCCCGCCCGGTCGGCCACCTCCTTCACCGACGGCATCCGGTGCCCGCTGAAAAAGAATTCATTCACGATATCCTGTATCCGGTTCATCAGTTCCTCGCTTTTGCTGCGCATGGGGTGCTCCTTTCTGAATGAGGTCATATTCTTGTTTAACTGGAACGTTCGTTCCTGATAGAGACACTATAACATGGGTCAGAAAGAAATGCAAGATGAAAAATATGGAAAAAATGAGGATGCGTCTGGCTGTTGACTGATTTGCGGCATTTGTATTACAATGTCCCTATACAAATTTTGAAGAAAATGAGGTCGGAAACGATGAAGAAAAGAATATGTTTGATCTTTAGTATATTTCTTGCTGCGTCACTGGCCGGCTGCGGCCAGGCAAAGCAGAAGCCGGCGCAGGACGCGGAGTATTCTGTTTCGGACAGTGCGGAGCAGGAGTCGGGCACAATGCCGGAAGAGGAACTTTCCGCGGATCTTTCAGGACCTGAGGAGGCGGACATGGATGCCATGGCCGTGACGCAGGAGCAGCTGTATGCCGGATATTATGAAAAATTGATGGAGATACAGGGCGCATACGGGGATGCAGGATACCTGTACTATTCTTCAGAGTTTATTGATGAGAACGCAAAAAGTGTGCTGTATGCGAACCTGATTGATTTTGACAAAGACGGGAAAGATGAATTTGTGGTCGCATTTGACAACGGGCAGGAATATGATCCGGTCACGGATACCCTGCCATGGCGTGTGCAGATCTGGGGCTGGCAGAATGGATCTGTCGTGAAATTATACGAGGGGAATCCGTTCGATAATTATGTGGCGCTGAATATTGTATACCATTATGACAATGACGATATCTATTTTGTTTCCGGGTATGGTCTGCACGAGGCTCCCGCAAATAACTGGATTGAAAACAAGCTGGAAAACGGTATGTTCGTGGAGGCACACCGCTATGTATCGGACTATGACAGCTATGATCAGGAAACAGATAATTATATCGGATACCGCGACATTTCCATTGACGGGCAGGAGGCGCCGGAGCAGGATGTGCTGAACAAAATCGAAGAATGCCAGGCGCAGTCGGAAATCATTCCGATTGTTTCGGAAATGGATTTTGAAACGGATGTATCCGGTGCGAACGCGGCACTGGGGGACACCCTGGACAAACTGAGGGCCGGAATCAATGGCGAATCCGGTTATGTCGTGCGTTATACCGGCGATCAGCTGCTGCAAATGGTCACCAATTATTACAGCGTGCGAAATACGGATCCCACACTGCACTATGCCATTGAAGCGGAAACAGATGAAACCTGTGATATACGGATTTATGAAGACCACCCGGATCATATTGTGACGCTGGAAACCTACAGCATTTCCAAGGTAGACGCCGCGGGATGTGATAAATGGGGGAATTTCGTGGACTTCAGGTACGCGAAGGCGTCCGGACCGGATGCCGGTACCGCCGCGGCAGATCCGAATGCGGCAGGCACATCTGTCACGGATCCGAATGCGGCCGGTACAGTCACAACAGATCCGAATGCGCCCGGCATGCCTTCTGTGGATGCAAATCCGGCCGGTACACCCGTTACGGATCCTAATGCAGCAGGCACCGCCGCAGCGGACCCGGCTGCGGGGACCAGCGGGGATTACATTTTCCCGAACAGCAATACAGTGCTCCTGACCGAAGCGGATCTGGCCGGGAAATCCAAAGAACAGCTGCGGCTTGCCAGAAACGAAATCGCCGCACGTGTAGGCCGGAAATTCAAGGATCAGAGCCTGCAGCAGTATTTTAACCAGAAAAGCTGGTATCAGCCGTCTATCGAGCCGGATTATTTTGACGCAAACATTGACACCATCTTAAATGATGTAGCCAGACAAAATATGAATTTCATTAAAGCACATGAGTAAAATTGTAAACTATTTTGAAACCGTGGGCAGGAAAAGATTCCTGCTCATGATTATCGGAAATATCATACTGGGCATGGGTGTGGCTATTTTCAGACTGTCCACCATGGGGAATGACCCTTTTAACGGTATGAATATGGCGGTCTCTGCGTATATTGGAATTTCTTACCCGCTTTATCAGGTGCTTGTAAACATTGCGCTTTTTATTTTTCAGATATTTGCCGGAAGAAAACTGATTGGGGCCGGAACGATTGTAAACGCTGTTTTTCTGGGGTATCTGGTATCCTTTTTCTATCACCTGATGTTGGGAATCGGACAGCCGCATACGATTCCGGCACGTGTCGTGACGGTGCTTGCCGGTGTGGTCGTCTGCAGCCTCGGGCTCTCTTTTTATCAGAGATCCAATGCGGGGGTGGCGCCTTATGATGCGCTTGCGCTGATCATGGACCGGAAGTTTACGAAAATTTCCTATTTCTGGTGCCGGATCATCACGGATGCCTGCTGCGCGGTGGTCTGTTTCCTTTTCGGCGGGATCATAGGACTGGGAACACTGGTATCGACCTTCGGACTTGGCCCGTTTGTTCAGTTTTTTGACAAGACAATTACCATGAAGATATTAAAAGAAACCGACAATAGCAGAAAGGAGATGTAGGGATGGATACGAACATTACCAAAAGAAATGAACTGCTTGCACAGAAAGTCATGAAGGGATTGGAGTCCCGGAACATGAGCGGGTATTATGCCGCATCCCGCGAAGAAGCATTGAAGCTGGCACTCTCCCTGATTCCGGAGGGAAGCGCGGTGACGATGGGCGGAGGCGTAAGCGTGCACGAAATCGGTCTGGTCGATTCTCTGAAAAACGGTAACTACAACTTTATCGACCGGGATGATTTTGAAGACAAACGGGCAGCCATGCTGATGGCATACGATGCGGACGTATTTCTTGCCAGCGCGAACGCGATTACCGAGGACGGCGTCCTCGTCAACATCGACGGCAATTCCAATCGTGTTTCTGCCATCGCACAGGGACCGAAAAAGGTGTTATTCATAGTGGGCATGAACAAGGTCTGTAGTGATGTCGACGGCGCTATGAAACGTGCCCGCAATGTGGCGGCACCCATCAACGCGCAGCGATTCAATCTGGCCACCCCGTGCGCCAAAACCGGATCCTGCATGAACTGCAAATCACCGGACACCATCTGCTGTCAGTTCC
>DGTF01000008.1 GCA_002394235.1 Eubacterium sp. UBA4343
TGGAATTTAAAATTTCATTTTTGGTGAGAATTTACAGAAAGTTTATTCTATCTGGATTGTAATGAACTGTCCTCAGAAGTGGGCGAATACAATTACACAGTATGGGGTTACTGGTGAAAATCTATATGGCAGTTATGATGGAGATCCGAGAATAGACCTAATGCGTGTGGTCATGATCCGGCTGCCAAAGGATGATGAGCTGGAAAAGGCCGGAAATAAAGCCACGAAACTACATGAGATGCTGATTACGATCCTTTCCACTATAATACAGCCTGAAGAAAAGCTCATGCGAATGGAAAAAGATTTTAAGATTGAGATCACCGAAGAAATTGTGCAGGAGGTGAATGATATGTGTAATTATAGTGATGTGATTGAGAATAAGGGCGCTGAAAGAGGTTATGACAAGGCGCAGGTGGATATGGCCGAACGCATGATTAAAAGTGGTGAGCCTGAACAAAAGATTGTAGATTATACTGGTCTTACAGAGGAGCAGGTAAATTTGCTAAAGAAAGAAATCATGTCAATGGCATAAAAATGAATTTTGCGATTTGCTATGTGTGGGATTCAGATATAAAGACTGTTAAGAACTAAACATAGTGAGCTGGTGTAAGAACAGCATATGGTATGGATGTTTTCCGTTGCAAGAAATAATAACGATTCATCAGCCTGCCTGAAATGATCCGACAAAAGTATGACAGAACCCGTGATCTAGCAAAATAAACGCAAGAAAATCGAAGTAAATGCAATGTCCCGCGAGCCCTTGCTATTACTGCATTTCTGGCTCTTTTCGAACCAATATTTTTGTTTTCTGGAGCTCTTCGGGACGTAGAGGCCGCTGGTTCGAATCCAGTAACCTCGATATTTGGTGGAAAAGCCGCAAATCCTTAAAGAATGGGGGTTTGCGGCTTTTTCCTTTATAATCTTTTGAGAAAGAGATTTGCGATAAAAGGGATTTGTTATAAAATGGATGTGACTATTCTGCACCGCAATCATAAGAGCGCACAGGTGGTATTTTTCCGCTTGAGATGATGACGTACGGAAAGTTACAAAGTACTTGCTGTGAAAGGATTTGCAGATGAGTGAGATTCATACAAACGATGAAGAATTGAAAACGGTCGTTTCCGACGCGGTGGATGAGTCAGTTGCGCGTGCCTTTAAGAGATACGGCGGCCCAGGCAGAAGAAGGGGAATCGGGGTCAGGGGAGTTCTGTTTCTGATCGTCCTGGTCCTGGCATGTGTCTTTGGGGTGAAGGTGTATTCATCCTGGCGGGTAAACCATGAACAGGTGAAGCCTGTAGAGGATCACGATCTTACGCTGGAAAACCATGGTATTTTCGGGTTTAAGGCTGTTGATTTCGAAAAACCGATTCTCGGCCTTGCAAAGAAGAAGCAGCTCCTGATTGTGGAAGAGAGGGACGCTTCCGTGAATACAACGATTACGAATACTGGATTCATGAACTGGGCTATTTTCAATAAGTCGCAGATTCTGACGATTCATGGAACCGGAGAGTATACCATTGACCTGACCGATATCACGGCGAAGGACATCTCGCTTGATGAGGAAAAATATCAGATCACAATTAAGATTCCAAGAGCTGAATTACATTCGGTTGTCTTTGACCCGGAGAAGACAGAGGTCGGCGATACCAGCAGAGGCTGGCTGGCATTCGGCGACATCAAAATGAATGCAGAGGAAAGCAAGAGCTTTGAGACAGAGGCAGTTGAAAAACTCAGAGATAGTCTGAGTACAGAGGATGCCATGAAACAGGCGGATTCCTTTGCAAAAATGCAGGCATATGAAACATATGAACCAGTTGTGGAAGAAATATCGCCTGCTTATAAGGTTAAAATTGATTTTCAGGATGAGAATACAGAGGAGGATACAGAGAACGCTGTTTCCGCGGCGGACTCTTCTGTGAGCACTTCTTAATTATGTGGGCAGGAGGATCTGAAAAATGGGCTTTTTGTTTGTCGCACTGGGAGGCGCGCTTGGTGCTGTCGGAAGGTATGCGATCAGTCTGATTCCGGTGAAGACGGATTTTCCGGTATTGACGCTTCTTACGAATATCGCCGGCGCCGTTCTGATCGGCTTTGTGGTCGGTGCAGCTTCCGGAAAAGAGGGCGTATCGCAAAATGCGGTACTGTTCTGGAAGACAGGAGTGTGCGGGGGATTCACCACTTTCTCAACTTTTTCGCTGGAGGCGTTCCGGTTGCTGGAGAAAAGGGCGTACTTTGCAGGAGGAACTTATATCGTGCTGAGTGTTGCCTGCTGCCTGTTCGGCATTTATTGCGGAAGGAAGCTCGCTCTGATGGTATAATGTGTACAGGCCAGGCTGCAGGGTTCCTGGACCGTGGGAAGGTCACGCATTGGAATTCTGGATATCGGAGAGTCCGAATGGTGGAGAGCCCGGGAATTGGAGGACCTCGCAATTGGAGAATCATTTACAATCATATTATGGGTAAAGGTTGCTTTTATGGCTGAAGAAAAAAGAAGAAAACGGAATTCCTTTCTGGAGTCTCTTCGGGAGCGAAGAACAGAGAAGTGTATTGCGGAACAGATGAATGGCGCGATGGAAAACGATCTGGACCGGATCAACTGCTGTGACTACAGCGGTATGAATTTCAGAAATGTGAAGGAATATCTGCGCCGGTATCACCAGGAGACGTTTCCCGAAAGAACGGAAGAGAGAGCCGTATCTTCGGAGATGACGGCGGACCAGGAGAGAGAAAGGGAAGACAGGAACGGGCTTCTAAGGACATCTCCCGTTTCGCAGGAGGGTAAAATCTGCTTCGATGAGGAGGTCATGGAGCGGATTCACCCCGGTTATGAGACGGAGTACCGGAAGATGCTGGAGCAGGAGAGGGACGAGGATCAGGATCGCCTGAGACTGGAGCTTTTCCTTGCGGATCTCGTGAAAAACGCCACGGAGACGCAGTACCATGATATCAAGATGAAGACAGACGCTCTTCGTGCGGAGGCGATACGCACGTATCCAAAGAACAGGAAAACGGAGATCAGTTTCACGGTTCCTCTCAACAATGCGGATATTACGGCGGAGGAGATCCGTGAGATTGACGGCCAGTGTCAGAAGTACCGCTACAGTTTGTATTATCTCTCCCGGAGAATTGGCGATCTCGGTTCCGGGCGGTATGTGGAGGCAGAGCTGATGCCGGAAGGCATGGCTCTTCTGAAGTGTCAGTATGGCATGCTGAAGAACCTCTGCGATATGGATCAGATCCGTACGACGCTGGTCGCCTATAGTGCGCAGACCGGTGAAGAATACAAGATTCCGTGTATTTACCGGTACGCGGAGTATAATTTCTCGGACGTCAACGTGGTGAGGCTCGGCGTGAAGTGCGTGAGCCGGGTGGACGTCGGGAAGTAAGAGAAGCGCTTCTTCAGAACAGGAAAACTTTTTTCAGAACCATGCGGTGAAGCAGCGCATAACGAGCAGCGCTTCTTCAGAACAACTCTTTTTTCAGAGCCATGCGGCGAAGCAGCGTCTCAGGATCTTCTCCAGTTCTGTGGCTGAGATGCCAAAGACAATTGCTGCATTGTCAACGTAGAGTGACGGGTTCTCATCTTCTTTCTCCTGCATATCGCCGGCTTCGGTGATCGAAATCGTGCAGGTTCTGCATTCTTGTCTGAGAAATGCCTTGATGTGCCCGATAAGTCCGCCAGAGGATTCTACATCCCTGGCGGTTTTCTGCATGGCTTCTGCAAGCTTCTTCTTTGCCGCTTCATATTCTCCGGGGATTTTGCACTTGACCGTGCCGATTACAGCATGGTCCAGAACATCTACATCGACCAGGGGAAGTGAAGGGGCACTCTTTTGATCGTGATGGTGATGATCCCAATGGTGAGGATCCGTACAGTGCTGATTCGGATTTTGCTGATTCGAATGATGAAGATCCGGATGATGAAGATCCGGATGATTTTGTTCCTGCCGGTACGGCTGGTTCCCAACTTCCGCCAGGGAGCGATCGTTATCTGGAATGTTATCGATTTCCACCACTGGATCTTCTGTATTTACGTTTCTGTCATTTTTCGGCATAAAATCACCCCTTTCCCAGGCACAGAGCTGTGATCTTCGTCCACAGCTCATCGGGCTGTTTTTTTATGGCACTGATCGGGAAGACGCGGGCACTGGAGTTATAGCGGCTGACGTCGGCAATGACTTCTCTTTGCTCATTTTCATTGACCTTATCGATCTTGTTGGCGAGTATGACAGATGCATCCTTCAGCTGGCTGGTGACAAAGTCAGGCATGGCACATTTCACTTTGTGCCATCTTTTACAGTCGACAAGCGCAACGATTCCCGTATCCCAGCTGCCGGCATCTCTGAGGGTGCGGCGGACGCTGTCGGGATATGCCATCCCAGTTGATTCGATCAGGAGATATTCCGGCGAGTAGTTTCGTTCGATTTCCCGGACGGATTGCTCCAGCTGCGCAGAGCTGGTACAGCAGATGCATCCTGAGAAGATATTTTTTACGAGAAAATGATTGCGTGACAATAGCTGATTGTCAACGCCGGCTTCACTGATCTCATTCTCAAGGATGACGACAGGATTGCCGTTCTGCGTGCTGTGTGTGATCAAGCTGCGCGCATATTGAAGCAGGACGGTGGTTTTCCCGGCCCCGAGAAAGCCGCCGAGGATTATGATTTTCATCTATAAAAGCCTTTCGTTTGCTGTGGGCAGAAACCCACTGCCCTTAGATTAGATTGTGGGTAAGTGACATCTGTAACTGCTGTCTGATCAGGAATTTCAAGGATTCTTATGGAATGCCGGAATGGATATATTTTGCCTGCGTTTGATTTAAGGCCTGGCTGATCGGGAACTTCTAATGAAATTCCGGCCGTGATGCATTTTGCTTATGTCAGGCTGTTGCATCTGGTCATCCGGTATGGCATGAATTCGTCAAACAGAATGCCGAAGTTCTGGCCGAGAGCTTTCGGATCATGATTCAGGAAGAAACCGAACAGGGCGAAAGCTTTATGGTATTTTCCGTATTCGTCAACGACACGTCTGGCCTCGGCGCGAATCATTTCCGGGGTCGCGCCTTCACCGGCGACTGCGCCGTTTGTGTCCATACCGCCTGCAAAGGAGATTTGGTCTCCATATTGCCGGATCAGATTCTGAATGTCGTTGCAGGGCTGTACGGATACCCAGCAGTCCACGCCGATATCAATCATATCTTCGATAACAGATTCAGCATGACCGCAGGTATGCTGCATGGTGTAGCATCCTTTTTCATGAATATGCTGCATTACCTTCTTGTGGAAGGGTTTGATCAGTTCCCGGTAAGTGGCAGGCGACATAAACAGGTTTCGCTGTGTTGCGATGTCGTCATAGTAATTGATGATGTCCGGATGATAATACTTGACGATATAATCGATGTATTCGCACTGATAATCGGAGACTTTGTCAAAAAATTCCATACAGGCTTCAGGCTCCATGGCAAGGGAGATCAGTGCCTCTTCAAAACCCATCAGAGCGGCGAGCCGCTCGTATACACCGTTTCCTACGCCGAACTCAACGAGCACATTGTCACGGTTTATTCCGGAGAAGTCTTTTCTAGCCTCATCTTCCCAGTCGTAATTGTCCAGATCCGGGAATTTCACCTTTTTCCATTCGGTAATGTCATCGAGAATGAATTCACCGGGAGCGGGGATGGCTGCATTATTGCCCGAGTCAGGGGTGACCCAGCGGACACCGAATCCGTCGTAGCCACCGCCCTCTGGGCCTTTTTCAAACCAGGGGCCGTTTTTTGCTCCGAATCCGAAGATTGCCCCGTCTGTAAGGGTGCAGGGTGTGTATTCCACCGGCTTGTGCAGGAAAATCTGTCTGTAGTTCTCTTTTGGTGATAACATGTGTGGGTTCCTCCTTGTTTTTTTACGTTCTCAGAATTTTCCGGAGTGTTCTTGCTTTCAGCATCATGGCAGATCTGTACGGTGTTGGATTGCGCGAGTGCAGGGCACGGAGCGATCGGCAACTGATACAGTGTGTGGCGTGATGCATCGTATAGGTTTTATTGTATGCATTGATGGAACAGTTGAATATGGGCTGTAAACACATAAATATGCTATAATAAGCACAGATACTTGTTATAGGATCACAAGATATCTGACAGATGAGACGGGTGTCAGGACCAAAGGCGGGGGAGGGGTGACGAGAGAGGCGGCAGTTTTTCTGGACAGGTGAGACGGGTGTCAGGGCCGAGGACGGAGGAAATATTCGAGATGTATCTTAGCATGTGGATCATTCGGGACAATCTGAAGGAATATGCAATCGACAGCCATATTTCAGGCGGTGAGATGAGTATCCGTAATGTTTCGCTTTTGTTCAGGGGCGACAATGTCAGCCCGCACACGGTCTATATCTGCCCTTCCGAGGATTTTATCCCGACCATGAAGAACAGGGTGATCTGTGTCAACAGAAATGATTATCTGGTTGTAGATTGCGGGAGTATGGAGGAAATCTACGAAAAGGTTCAGAACACCATCGACAGGTATCTGGAGTGGGATCTTCATGTGCGGGATCTGATTGATGCTCACTGTTCGCTGCAGGATATTACGCAGGAGGCGGCGAATATTTTTCAGGAAATGGTAGTTGTGATGAACAGCGGATTTATCCTGAAAAGTATTGCGGGAAGGCAGTACATCGAAAAAACAGTTCCGGCTGAGTATGCTGACCAGCTGCGGATAGAGGAAGGAATGCCTCTGGATCATGTAGTCCCTGTGGTAAAAAGCCTGCAGTCCAATCTCACGAATCGAAACTCGTATTATTTTCAGGAACCAATACTGAAAAAGAATTCTCTTGTTCAGAATATTTTTATCAACGGCTTTTTCTGGGGCTTCAGCTTTGTGACACTTGGCCGGACGGAAGGCGGAGAGGCGGCACGGCAGGTTTTCCATGTATTTAATGCTCAGATTCTGCGTTGGTGGGATCGAAATGGAATCGTCCTGGAGGCTCCGGAGCAGAATGCGGTCTTTCTGAGGCTGCTGCGGCAGGATCCGGTGATGAAAAGCGATACGGTGTATCAGTTCTTCCGGAGAATCGGCTGGAAGGATGAGGACAGTAAACGGGTCCTCCGGTTTCAGGTGAGTGCTGGAAGTGAACTGGTGTATGAGAGGCTGATTCATCAGATTTCACAGCTTTATTCCGATTGCTATGTGCTCCAGGTCGATAAAGGCCTGATGATGGTCGTAAATGCGACGCATCTGCAGTTCTCCCGCTTTCTGCAGGACCTGACCCGGTATCTGAAACCGGTTGACCTGTATATGGGAATTAGTTATCCGTTTCAGGATGTGATGAAGCTTCGACAGTATTTCGAACAGGCAGATATTGCGATGCATTACGGGGAGCGGAACGGGCGGCGCGTCATGTTTTGCCGGGAGTGTGTCGTTTACTATCTGCAGAATATTTTGCGAAAAAATGTATCCATTGATCTGGAACATCCGGTTCTGAAACAGCTCCGTTCTGCAGACCGGAGAAATCATACGGAGTATTTTCATACACTGCAGGTATACCTGCAGGAGGAGAGAAGCCTTGTCAGGGCTTCGGAGCGCCTTCATATTCACAAGAATACCCTGCTGTACCGGATTAGAAGAATTGAAGACAAATACAAGGTAGACCTTAATGATACGCAGGAGAGAACGGCAATTATGGTGTCGTTTCTTATGTATCCGGATCAGGAGGCAGATACGTAAGCTGAACGGGGGAAAAAGTGCTTTCGGGTTTTCAGGCGGCAGAGCAGGTTTTTCAGGTGGCAACACACCCGGTTTTGCGTTAAAATGTTGTCAGACAGTAACGACTATACGATATAAGTCGTGCCATATACTGTATGATATCGGAAATTTGATCAGAATGAGGATGGTTCAATGGCAGAGATTGTAAAAGCTGTGAAAAATGAAAATGTGGCGGAAACACTTGAGCAGTACGTGAGAGAGGCACCGGAGGAGATGCGGCCACAGGTCCGTGCGATGCTGGATGTTTTCGGAGGCGGCGATTCCGAAAAGGCAGAGGAGATGTGCCGGGAAATTCTGGAGAAGAAGCCGGATTATCCGTATGTGCAGACGGTTTATGGAGTGTGCCTTTTTGAAAAAAGCAGATTTGAGGATGCGGAGCGGATCTTCCGGGAGGTGATCGAGGCACATCCGGATTTTGAGAAGGCGGCCGTCCAGCTGGCAAAATCATACCATGCGCAGAAGAAATACCGGGAGGCTGCTGCCGAGTTCGGTAAAATTCTCCCATTAAAAGAGTACGAACCGATGGTTTATTCCGCGTATGGGGACTGCCTGGAAAATCTGGGGCTGAAGAAAAAAGCACTGGAGGCATTCCGGGAGGACATTATCCAGTACGATAAGGAGAAATTTGTGCCCAGCGAGAGGTGGATGGATGGTGTCTTCCAGAGAGCGCTGGAACTCGAAGTGTCCATGAATCAGGATCTGTTCCTGAAGGACCTCGAGGATTACAAGGATTTTCTGAGACATGCGGAGCATGTGGCGGATTATCAGCAATATCTCGCGGATCTGATCGTGGTCATGAGTATGGAGCTGGAGAAAAAATGGCTCCGGAATCCGTTTGTGGAATTTGTCACTTTCGTATCCAGGCTCGGGGTGATGCAGGGGAAATACCAGGAAACCATCACGAGCGCCTATTTAGCCGCAGAGTCCTATAGCCTGCGTGACGACAGGGAGATTTCCCCTCTGCTGGAAGATTTTGTGAACAACATTTATTCGGAGCAGCACATCGGTGAGATGGAGAATTCCTCGGATGAATATGTGGCGAACGGCATCCGGATTAACGCGAGGATTGCCTGCTGGCAGATGATTCAGTATCTGCCGCAGCACGAGAATGAGATTTCCTATTTCCAGACACATTATCCGCAGAGCTATCTGATTGTGGCGGAGCTGATCGGCCGTGCCCGTAATGATGCGGCCGCCTTTGAGAAGGAACTCCTTCAAGATATACAGAAATACGCAGACATGGATGATATTGGACTGGATGACCTGCGCGGGCGGCTTGCGGATTCCTACCATGAAATGATGAAAAAGCAGTCGCCGGAGGTTGGAAACGGAGGAACCTATCGGCGCACTTCCAGAAAGATCGGAAGAAATGAGCCCTGCCCCTGCGGTTCCGGAAAGAAGTATAAGGACTGCTGCGGGAAGGGAAAGTGACAGCGGAAACGCAGTCTATGCTTGTTTCGTTCGAAAAATCAGGCAGCAGAAAGGCATCCGGCATCAAAGCATCCGACATCAGAGAAAAAGGAGACCGCCGCACAGAGATTTGAATCTGTGCGGCGGTCTCCTTTCTAATGACTGACATGCAGTCGGTTATGTTTGTTCTACTGACATGCTGTCGGTAACGTTTGCTCTAATTATATGCAGTCTGCTCCAAAGAGGTTCTGCATGACTGCCCGATATCGTCTGTCACGTATAGCCGGCAGGATTTTACTTCTGATAAGGTGCCGGCTGCATATCCGGTGTCACAACGCCCTTTTGAAGCATGATGTTTGCATAGAGAGCGGTTTCGCCTGTGGAGATGACACAGTAAGCGGTCTTCTCGGTCTCCTCATAGAACTTGAATCTCTCGATTGTGCCGATGGCGTCGGCTCCGCGCTTGTCATACTTCGCAACGATTTCCTTGTAGGTATCCCAGATCGGTGTCTCGACGTTGTCGCCGGGCATAACTTCCATCAGATTTACCGGATGCTCAACATAGGGATCCAGCGGAAAGAGCTGCAGAATCGCGTCAAGAATTTCAGGTACGCCGTGACCGTCCATGCGGACGATGACCGCGTTCTTCCCCTTGGTCGGAACCGGGAAGTTTCCGTCACTGATTACCAGACGGTCAGAATGGCCCATCTCACAGATAACCTTCAGAAGCTCGGGCGGCAGGATTGCCGGTACATTTTTTAACATGATAAAAACTCCTTTCTCCGTGGTGCCTTACACCACACATATATAGTCTGCTGACACTTATTTTATCTTTTTTTATGTCACAATTCAATAGAAAAATGAAACGTTTCGCTTAAAACCGAATCGATTCGGAAAAAGTGATTGACAGAGGTGTGGGGACATCCTATAATGAAACCAAAACCGAAACGATTCGGTCTGCCGGAGCATATCTCACGGCCTCCGAATGGGCATGATTACAAGGAGGGAACTTACATGGCACTCGTTACTTCAAAACAGATGCTTCTGGATGCACAGAAGGGACATTACGCAGTCGGCGCATTTAATGCTGAGAATATGGAGATGGTGCAGGCAATTGTTCAGGCAGCCGAGGAACTGAAGGCACCGGTTATGATCCAGACCACCGGCGGCACGCTGAAATACGCCACTCCGAAGATGTTCGCGAATATGGTGAAGGCGGTCGCAGAGACAGCCAGTGTGCCGGTATGCATTCATCTGGATCATGGCCCGAGCTTTGATATGGCTGTGAAGTGCATTGTCGCGGGGTACACCTCTGTCATGATCGACGGATCAAAGCTTCCTTTTGAGGAGAACATCGCAATCAGCAAGAGGGTAGCAGATATGGCGGCAGCGGTCGGTATCCCGACAGAGGCTGAGCTTGGAAAGGTAGGCGGCAAGGAGGATGACACGGTATCTTCCGGTGACGACATCTACACGGATCCGCAGGAGGCGAAGGAATTCGCGGAGCGCACGGGCATTTCCTCACTGGCGGTCGGCATCGGCACTGCTCACGGCTTCTACAAGGGGACACCGGTTCTGGATGTGAACCGGCTTGCAGAGATCCGTGAGGTGGTTGACGTTCCGCTTGTGCTGCACGGAGCATCCGGGCTTACGGATGAACAGGTGAGAAGCTGCGTGGAGAGAGGTATCTGCAAGGTGAACTTCGCGACCGAGCTGCGTAAGGCATACACAGACGCTGTCAAGAAATACATCGCTGAGGATCCGGACGTATTCGATCCGAAGAAGTATCAGGCAGCAGGAAGAGCGGCGGTTGTTGAGCAGGTGAAGTACCGCATGACGGTCTGCGGCTGCGACGGTAAAGCAGAGAACTGAGACGGCAAGGCAAAGAGCTGAGGCCGGACGGATCCGAAATGAGACAGGAGCGCTGAAAACGCAGAGAAATTGATCCGGACGATTGATCGTCAGGCAGCTGCAGGAGGGCTTCGAAAGAACGACTGAACAACGCCGGAAGACGGGAGGGAGGAAGTATGGCGGCTACGGTAAAGGACATTGCGACGAGAGCAGGGTGCGGCGTAGCGACGGTTTCCTCCTATCTGAATGGAGGAAATGTACGGCCGAAGAACCGGGCGAAGATCGAGGCGGCGATCGGGGAGCTTCACTATGAAGTAAACGAGACGGCGCGGCAGCTGAAGACGAATCGGACGAAGATGATCGGCGCGGTAATTCCCGAGCTGAACAGCACGTTCTGCGCGAGAGTGTTAAGCGAAATCGAGGATATTCTCCGTCAGCATGGTTATGCCATGCTGGTCTGCGATTGCCGGACAGACAGCGCCAGGGAGAGAGAGGCTGTCGATTTTCTTCTGAAACGCAGGGTAGACGGACTCGTGGTGCTTCCGGTTGACGCTACCGGGAATAATCTCCGGAAGTTTATCCGGACGGAAAAACCCGTCGTTTTGATTGACCGGCAGATTGAGGGACTGGATGTGGATTCGGTCTGTGTAGACAACCGTGCGGCGATTCGTTCGGCGGTGGATCTTCTGGTGAAGAAGGGGCACACGCATATCGGGATGATTGCCGGACCGGAGGAGATCAACGCTGCCAGGCAGAGAATGCGGGGCTACCGTGAGGCGTGTGAGAAAAACGGAATTGTCTGCGCCGAGGATTATATCTTTCACGGAGATGATTCGATCGAAAGCGGCACCTGTGGAATTGAGACGCTTCGGCAGATGCATCCGGAGATGACGGCGGTTGTGATTTCGAATTATCGGATGACGATAGGTGCCATGATTGGCGCCAACGAGTCCGGAATCGAGATTCCAGGGGAGCTCTCCGTCGTGGGATTCGATAACCCCCAGTTCGCGAGGGCGGTGCACCCGAAACTTACGATCATCAATCAGCCGGTCGATGAAATCGGCGAGAAGGCGGCGGAGATTATGCTGCAGCGGCTCGGTGAGATCGGAGATGCGGAAAATGGAGAGTCTGATGCATCAGCGCGCAGGCATATCTGGCTCGGCACAACGATACTGGAGGGCAGGTCGGTGCTTGACCGGAATAACGCGAAATGATGCCGTAGGCAGGCCGGCGCCTGGCCGGAATAACGCAGAATGAACAGGTTCCCTGCTTTATCTAACGCAGCGTTGGAGCATTGGGATGCCGGAGAGGAAGTTAGGAAACTATGGGAGAGTTTTTACTGGGAATAGATATCGGAACGAGCGCCTGCAAGGTGGCGGCCTTTGACCGGTACGGCAGGGTGGAGGCATCTGCGACGGGTGATTATCCGGTTTATTATCCTCACCCGGGCTGGGCGGAGCAGAATGCGGAGGACTGGTACCGGGGCGTCTGTGAGGCATTGGCAAAGATCTGGGCTGAGGGGAAGGTGAAGCCTGCGGATATCTGTGGAATCGGAATCGACGGGCAGGGCTGGTCCGCCATCGCTCTGGATAAGGACGGAAAGAATCTGACGAATACGCCGATCTGGATGGATACCCGCGCGCAGTCTGTGTGTGACCGGATCAATGAACGGATCGGACAGGACAGAATTTTTGATCTTGCAGGAAACGCGCTGCAGCCTTCCTACACCACGCCGAAGGTTCTCTGGTACAGAGAAAACCTTCCGGAGGTCTATGCGCACACGGACAAGATTCTGCACGCGAACGGATACATCGGATATCGTCTGACCGGAAAGATAACGGAAGATATCTGTGACGCGTACGGCTGGCATTGCTTTGATATGAGAAGGGGTGTCTGGGATTATGATATGGCATCCGAGATCGGAATCCCGAAGGAGTTCCTGCCGGAGATCGTGAACTGTGATCAGGTGATCGGTAAGGTGACAGAGGCAGCGGCGAAGGAAACGGGACTTCTGGAGGGAACGCCGGTAGTTGCGGGAGGTCTTGATGCCGCGTGCGGAACGCTTGGCGCCGGCGTGATTCACGACGGGGATACACAGGAGCAGGGAGGACAGGCCGGCGGCATGAGCGTCTGTCTGGATGAATATAAGGCGGATCCCAGGCTGATTCTGTCGTTTCATGTCATTCCGGGCAAATGGCTGCTGCAGGGCGGTACGACCGGAGGCGGCGGAGTGATGCGGTGGTTTGAGCGGGAGTTCGCCGGAGAGGAGCGTCTCCTGGCGGAGAAGACCGGAGAGTCGTCTCTAGTGCAGCTGAATCATGAGGCGGAAAAGGTTGCGGCCGGATCGGACGGACTTGTTTTTCTCCCGTATATGAGCGGAGAGCGCTCGCCGATCTGGAATCCGGACGCGAAGGGCGTGTTCTACGGGCTTGATTTTTCGAAAACGAAGGGGCATATGGTGCGTGCCTGCATGGAGGGTGTTGCCTACGCCCTGAAGCATAATCTGGATGTGGCTGAGAAAGCGGGGGCGCATGTCGAGCTGCTCCGCGCGATGGGAGGCTCGGCAAATTCGCTTCTGTGGACGCAGATCAAGTCGGATATCACGGGAAAGCCGATTGTCGTTCCGTCCTCTGACACGGCAACGACGCTCGGAGCGGTTATGCTCGCCGGAGTCGGCTGCGGATTCTACCGTGATTATGAAGAAGCGGTTTCGCTCACGGTTCATGACACGAGACGACATGAGCCGGATCCCGGAAATGCGGCTGTTTATCAGAAAAATTATGAGACATATCTGGAACTGTACCGGGATCTCGAGGAACTTATGAGACGAAATGGGGGCAGTTTTTGAGACAACAGACTGTCAGCGACAGATGGCCGCTGTCAATTTGAATAAATATCTTTGTTAAATGTTGTGCAATATGCAGTGTTCGTAAGAAATTCTTCAGGAGGAAGAAAAGATGGCAATCATGATGAAAGCAGGCGTGGTACATGCAAGAGATGATCTTCGTTACGAGGATATTGAAAAGCCGCAGCCGAAGGCGGGAGAGGTGCTGATCAAGGTTAAATATACCGGAATCTGCGGCTCGGATGTGCCGAGGGTTAACGGTGACGCGTGTCACTTTTTCCCGAACGTTCTGGGACATGAATTTTCGGGAATCGTCGAAGAGGTCGGTGAGGGCGTGACAAGGGTGGCGCCGGGAGATTATGTGGCAGGCGTTCCGCTGGTTCCGTGCATGAAGTGTCCGGACTGTGCGAGAGGCGACTATTCTCTGTGCAAGCATTACAGCTTTATCGGTTCCCGTCAGTTCGGATCCTTCGCTGAGTATGTCTGCGTTCCGGAAATCAATGCGGTAAAATTTGATAAATCCATCTCCTTTGAGCAGGCGGCGCTTTTTGAGCCGGCAACGATCGCTCTTCACGGACTGGAAAGAACGGGATACAAGGGCGGCCACACCGTGGCGATTCTCGGTACCGGCCCGATCGGTATGCTGACGGCGCAGTGGGCGAAGATCTTCGGCGCGAAGAAGGTTGTGGTTTTTGATATCGTTCCGGAAAAACTGGCTCTTGCCGAAGAGCTTGGTGCGGACGCCGGGATTAATACCCTGGACGATGACTTTATGGATCAGGCGATGGCTCAGACTGATGGCGTCGGCTATGACTATGTCTATGAGACGGCGGGCAACACCATCACGATGAAGATGGCATTCCAGCTTGCGGCGAATAAGGCCGGCGTCTGCTTCATCGGAACACCGAAGAAGGAACTGACATTTACGGTGAGCGAGTGGGAGAATCTGAACCGGAAGGAGTTTACGCTTACCGGGTCCTGGATGTCCTATTCGGCTCCGTTCCCGGGTCATGAGTGGACCGATGTGGCGCATTATTTTGCCACAGGCCAGCTGAAATATGATCCGAGAATGATCTGGAAGATTGTACCGCTTTCTCAGATTGCGGATGCGTTCCAGTGGTATAAGGAACGCGGCAAGGTAAAGGGAAAGATTCTGATCGACTCCGAGAAGTAAAAAGGATAAGTTCTGGCTGAGAACAGAATGGAGAGCAATTGAATCAGGAAAAAGACAGAGAGGATACGGTATGATACTGACAGTAACCGCAAATGCGGCAGTGGACACCAGATACGTCGTGGACGGCTTCGGGGTGAACGAGGTGAACCGTGTAAAAATCTGCGAGCGCTCGGCCGGTGGGAAAGGGCTGAACGTCTCCAGAGCTGCGCATATCGCCGGGGAGGAAATCCTGGCGACCGGGTTCCTCGGAGGTCATTCCGGTGAGTTTGTACAGGAACATCTGCATCGGGAGGGAATCCGCGAGGATTTTGTGTGGTGCAGCGGAGAGACGCGTTCCTGCATCAATATCTGGGACGAGGTGAATAAAACGCAGACGGAATTTCTGGAGCCGGGATTTGAGGCAACGGAAACAAATCAGGACGCACTGGTTCGGACATTCAGAGAGCATATCTCGGATGCTGCGGTGGCGACGATCTCGGGGTCGATGCCTTCCGGCTGCGACAGCAGTCTGTACAAGAGGCTGATCGACGCAGGGCGTGCGGCAGGAAAAAAAGTGATTCTGGATACCAGCGGCAGCACGCTGAAGGAGTGCATCGCTTACAGGCCGTTTATGATCAAGCCGAACATCGATGAGATTCAGATGCTGGTTGGAAGAACGCTGACGGAGGGAAACCGGGACGAGCTTCTGGAGGCGGCAGGTGAGCTTCACGGAAAGGGAATTCCGACCGTTGTGATTTCTTTGGGAAGTGCAGGGTCGCTGATGTCCTGTGAAGAAGGGGTATACGAGGCTCATGTCCCGAAAATCAATGCGGTCAATACAGTCGGCTGCGGAGATTCCATGATCGGAGGCTTTGCCGTCGGGATCGCGCGGGGACTGGACATGAAGGATTGCCTGAGACTTGCCAGCGCAATATCGGCAGCGAGCGCGATGACCGACAGAACCGGATTTTTCCGGATGGAGGACATGACTGCTATCCGGGATCGCGTGGAGATCATCAGAGTACGATAAAGAAGGATAAACCTGATCAAAGATGTATGTATATTTTTTAGAAGAGGAGGAATGAGAAATGGAATTTATTGATCCTGCGAAAATCCCTCAGAGAACGCTCTACACAGGAGCAAAAATGCCGGCGGTCGGAATGGGAACCTTCGGGTCCGATCATGCGACACCGGAGCAGGTGCGTGACGCGGTTCGCGGTGCTATCCGGGTAGGATACCGCCATTTTGACTGCGCGGCTTGCTACGGAAACGAAGATCAGATCGGAGAAGTCTTCGCAGATGCGTTCCAAAGCGGAGAGGTAAAGAGGGAGGACATGTTTATCGTCTCCAAGGTATGGAATGACATGCATGGCAAGGGAGATGTTCTTCTGGCCTGTGCCCGCACACTGCGTGATCTCCAGCTTGACTATCTGGATATGTACTATGTTCACTGGCCATTCCCGAATTATCATCCGCCGAAATGCGATGTGACGGAGCGGAATCCAAATTCCAAACCGTTTTCGGTCAAGAGGTTCATGGCGACCTGGAGACAGATGGAACGTCTGGTGGATATGGGCCTTACAAAGCACATTGGTATGTCAAATATGACGCTGCCGAAGCTGAAGGCAGTCCTGCCGCTGTGTCGGATCAAACCGGCCTGCATCGAGATGGAGCTTCATCCGTGTTTCCAGCAGCAGGAGCTGTATGATTATATTCGTTCCCAGGGAATTGAAATCGTGGGATTCTGTCCGCTCGGTTCGCCTGACCGCCCGGAGAGAGACCGCACACCGGAAGATGTGGCGGATCTTCAGCAGCCTGTAATCCGCAAGATTGCGGAGGCTCACGGCGTGCATCCGGTTCTGATCGCGATCAAATGGGCGGTTCAGAAGGGGCACACCCCGATTCCATTCTCGATCAAGGAGAAAAATTATACGGCGAATCTGAAATGTGTGACGGAGGATCCGCTGACCGATGAGGAAATGGGAGAGATCCGGGGCATGGAATGCGGGAACCGGCTGGTAAAGGGACAGGTATTCTTGTGGCCGGGCGCAACCGACTGGCGCGACCTCTGGGACGAGGACGGAACAGACGCACTTTGGGATAAGAATTGACAGTGATGCCGGAAGTCATGCGATCTGTACCGGCCGCATGATTGGCCGCATGATTATTTAAAGATGCAGAGACCCGCAGGTGATGGAGTTCACCTGCGGGTCTCTCTGTGTAGTATTGTGTAGTATATAGAAGAAATCTGATGTGCCGGATAAGAGCCGGTTATTTTTCGTGAGCGTCACTCTTCGGTGTACATTTGTCCGTGTCCGGAGCCTTAGCTGCGTGTGCTTCTGAGGCAGGAGCCTGAGCTGTTCCGGTTGGATGTGTTTCCGGGTCGGATATGTGTGCTTCAGGAATTCCTTTCCCGCGGACGAGTCTGGCGACCATTGTCATGGCATAGAGGAGTACAGGGACAGCTATAGTGCAGAAAATCGATCCCATCAGAAGTCCCTTCGAGTATGGGCTTTTCACCAGTGCGAACACCATGGTGAGGGCGTACATCACGAGCAGAAGAACAATGCCCAAAAGGGCGGTAATTCTGCGCATGGTCCAGGGGTATTTTCTGTGGCTGCTGTTCCCGGTGATATTTTTCCGGTCATCCGGGAGGCCGTTTTCTGATTTGTTCATTATGTGATCCCTTCCTGGTATAATGTATGATCTGCGACGATGTATATTGTGCAACAAGAATATAACATCTGCGAAAATATATCATCTGCGGCAATATATCAACTGCGACAATGCATATTCTGCGAATGGTGTAAAGCCTGATAATCAGGGCGGATGTGCGTAATCACCAATTTTTCACAGTTGTTTTGTATACTGATCAGGATACCTTTTATAAGATATCTTCATGCAGTGGAAATGTCAAGGAAGAGTCAGGGAAGTCAAGTAAGATCAAGGAAGAGCCAAGGAAGAGTCAGGGAGGAGTCGGGGAAGTCAAGGAAGAGCCAAGGAAGAGCCAAGGAAGAGTCAGGGAAGAGTGAGGAAAGCCGGGAAAGTGTTCGGAGACAGAGTGTGGTTTACGGCCTTACTCTTGAGCGTTGAGCTCTTGTAAGTGTCAGGTTTGGTACGTAACGGAGATTGCGTCTTTCGGAAAATTTTATATATTGTAAAATTGCAATCAATGGGTAAACGCGATAAAGTATTGACATTGAGAAGCGGGAAGCGGCGGAATCGGGCCGTGACTTTGGGAGGTATGAATATGAATCGATTTCGAGACTGGGTGAGCCGTGTGATGTACGGGCGATACGGAGTGGATCAGCTGGGGCGGGTGCTTCTGTATGTTGAGATCGCCCTGCTTTTTGTGGCTGTCTTTGTGCCGAATATTTTTCTGAATATTGTGACAGCCCTGTTGCTTGTCTGGATTTTTTTTCGGATGATGTCGAGAAATATCAGCAGACGGGCGGAGGAGAACCGGAGATTTCTGTCCGCGTGGAACCGGGTGAAGTCTTTTTTCACAGGCGGTATGCGGGCGGCAAAGGACAGGGATCACGCGTATTTCCGGTGTCCGAACTGCGGGCAGAGGGTTCGTGTACCAAAGGGCAAGGGCCATATTCAGATCACCTGCCCGAGGTGTCACACACAGTTTATCAAAAATACGTAAATACCTGAAGAGCGGATGATGGAGGGATGTATGTTTGGATATATCACGATTGACCGGGAGGAACTCAAGGGAAAGGATCTGGACCGTTACCGTGAGTTTTACTGCGGTATCTGTCGGGATCTCAAGGATTCCTGCGGAGAGGCCGCGCGGGCCACACTGACCTATGACATGACCTTTCTGGCAATTCTTCTGAATGCTCTGTACGAGGGGCCTTCGAGGATCACCGAGGAGAGGTGTATCCTTCATCCCGCAAGAAAACGGCGGGTGATCCGGAATGAATATACGGCGTATGCTGCCGACATGAATCTGATGCTGGTATTTCATAATCTCGAGGATGACTGGATTGATGAGAAGAAGGGGACGAGCCTTGCGGCGTATCGTCTCCTGCGTCCGGCCTACCTGAAAACGTCCCGGAAATATCCGAGGCAGACGAGAGCAATCCTTCGCTACGTGAAGGAACTGCACGCAGTTGAGGAGAAGAATGACCGTTCGCTGGATACAGCGGCGGGCCTCACGGGAAAGCTTATGGCAGAGATTTTCCGGTATCGGGAGGATATCTGGTCCGAAGATCTGGGGCAGATCGGTTTTTATCTCGGGAAGTTCATCTATCTGATGGATGCCTGGGATGATCTGGAAAAGGACCGCAGAAACAGCAGCTATAATCCGTTCCTGTCGATATGCGGAGAGGCGGATTATGAGATGCGCGCCGGCGATATCCTGACAATGCAGGCGGCAGGAATTGCGAAATATTTTGAGAAGCTGCCGATCCTTCTGGACGAGGAGCTGCTGCGGAATATCATCTACTCGGGCATCTGGGTGAAGTACCGCGCGAAGCGGGCAAAGATGGCCGAAGCGCAAAGGACTTTGCAAGAAGCAAAGGATGATTTATAATAAAATGATCCGCCGGACAGGATCCGGGCGGAAGACAGAAAGAGGAATACATGCAGGACCCATATAAAGTACTGGGTGTCTCAAGGGATGCCAGTGATGAAGAGGTAAAAAAAGCGTACCGCAGGCTGAGCCGCAGGTACCATCCGGATGCCAATATCAACAATC